>NZ_JAGPXY010000099.1 GCF_018070325.1 Micromonospora sp. H61 | reverse complement strand
CAGCAGGAGGACCCGAGCGGCGTACGCGGCGGCGGCGGGATCGTGGGTCACCATCACGACGGTCTGCCCGTGGTCGTTGACGAGCGCCCGCAGCAGCCGGAGCACCTGCCGGGAGGAGGCGCTGTCCAACGCCCCGGTCGGCTCGTCGGCGAAGACCACCGCCGGACGGGTGATCAACGCTCGGGCCACGGCGACGCGCTGCTGCTCCCCGCCGGACAGCTCACTCGGCCGGTGCCCGGCCCGGTCGGCGAGGCCGACGGCGTCGAGGGCTGCGGCGACGTCCCCGGCCGGCGGGCGGCGGCGGGCCAGGCGCGACGGCAACTCGACGTTCTGGGCGGCGGTCAGCGTGGACACGAGGTTGAACGCCTGGAAGACGAAGCCGATCCGGTCCCGCCGCAGCCGGGTCAGCTCGTCCTCACCGAGGTCGTTGAGGCTGGTGCCGTCGATCGTGACGGTCCCCTCGGTCGGGCGGTCCAGCCCCGCCGCGCAGTGCAGCAGGGTGGACTTCCCCGAGCCGGAGGGGCCCATCACCGCCGTGAACGTGCCGCTCGCGAAGGCGGTGGTCACGCCGTCGAGCGCCGTCACCCGCCGGGTTCCGGTGCCGTACACCGCGCGCAGCCCCGTCAGGGTCACCGTGTCTGTGGTCATGACCGTTACGGTGCCGAATGCCGGGGGTGCGGCGCGTCGTGCCGGGGCTGGCACTTTCCGCCCCTCCCCCGGGTGGAGTCGACGGCCCGCACGCGCCGGCACGTCGTCCTGCGGGATGACCACCCGCAGGCGGACGCGGCCGACCCGGCCGGCCGTTAGCGTTCGACGGGTGACCGCTCTCCTGCTGACCCGACGGATGCGGCCGGTGGACCTGTACACCGTGGACGCCCTGCTGGCGGTGGCCGTCGGTGGGCTGCTCTGCCCGTACGCGGCGCTGGAGTCGCCGCTGCACGGCGGCGTACGCGAACCGCTGTGGGTGTCGGTGCTGGTCGGGATGGCCCTCGGGCTGCCGTTGGCCGTCCGGCGACGGTGGCCGATGGCGGTGGCCGTCGTGATCAGCTCGGTCGCCACCGTCGCCCTGATCACCGGGGTGATACCCAACTTCGCGGCCGCCGCGCCGGCGTTCGCCATCGGCCTGTCCTTCTACACGGTGGCCGTGGCGACGCCCACCCGCCGCTCGATGCTCTGCGCCGCCGGTTGTCTGGCGCTGGTGAGTGTCGGCCTGGTGCTGACCGCGGGCGACCTCTGGTCGCGGACCGGTGCGGTCGCCTACGCCACCGTCATGGTCGCGCCGGCCTGGGTGATCGGTTGGCTGATCCGGGAGCGACGCGCCCTCGCCGCCCGGCAGAGTGATCAGCTGGTCCGTCAGGCCGCCACCGAGGAGCGGTTGCGGGTGGCGCGCGAGCTGCACGACGTGGTCGCGCACACGCTCAGTCTCATCGTGGTGAAGGCGGCCGTCGCCAATCACGTCGCCGAGGCCGACCCCCGCGAGGCGGGCGCCGCGCTCCGGGTCATCGAGGAGACCGGCCGCACCGCGCTGACCGACGTACGTCGGGTGCTCGGCGTGCTGCGCGAGGACAGCCCGTACGCGCCGACGCCCGGGCTGGACGAGTTGCCCCTGCTGGCCCGTCAGGCGGCGATCGGCGGCGTCGACGTGCGGCTCGACGTGCGGCGGGACGAGCCGGCCGGCGCGGTGCCGGAGTCGGTGGGCCTCGCCGTGTACCGGATCGTGCAGGAGGCGGTGACGAACGTGGTGAAGCACGCGGCGCCGGCCGCCTGCCGGGCCACGGTGACCGTCCTGCCCGACGAGGTGCGGGTGGAGGTGACCGACGACGGCCAGCGGCCGGTCCTGCTCGGCGGGGAGGGGCACGGGTTGATCGGCATGCGGGAACGGGTGGCGTTGCACGGCGGGGAGTTCCGCGCCGGCCCCCGCTCCGACGGTGGCTTCGTGGTGACGGCCAGCCTCCCCTACCGGGTGGCCGCGTGATCCGCGTGCTGATCGCCGACGACCAGGCGTTGCTGCGCGGCAGTTTCCGGCTGCTGGTCGATCTCAGCCCGGACTGCACCACTGTCGGTGAGGCGGGCACCGGCGTGGAGGCTGTCGCGTTGACCGAGCAGCACCGGCCGGACGTGGTGCTGATGGACGTCCGGATGCCGGAGATGGACGGCATCGAGGCGACCCGGCGGATCTGCGCCGACCCGGCGACGGCCGGCACCCGGGTCATCATCCTGACCACGTTCGACCTCGACGAGTACGTCTACGGGGCGCTGCGCGCCGGGGCCAGCGGGTTCCTGCTCAAGGACACCCCACCGGCGGACCTGCTGACCGGGATCCGGGTGGTCGCCGCCGGGGAGGGGCTGCTCGCGCCGACGGTGACCCGCCGGCTGATCGACGAGTTCGCCCGGCAGCCGGAGCCGACCCGGCCGCCGCCCCGGCAGCTCGACGGGGTGACCGATCGGGAGCGAGAGGTGCTCGCGCTGATCGCCCGGGGCCTGTCCAACGCGGAGTTGGCCGCGCACCTGAACCTCAGCCAGGCCACAGTCAAGACGCACGTGGGGCGGCTGCTGACCAAGCTGGCGGTACGCGACCGGGCCCAACTGGTCATCGTCGCGTACGAGACGGGCCTGGTGGGGCCGGGCGGCCCACGCTGAGCCGGTCGGTCCGCACCCGAGCAGCAGCCATCACCAGGTACTCCCGCAACTGGAAGTCGGTGCGGGCCCTGGCGGAGATGACCACCGCCTGACCGGGGTGGGGGCCGCGGCTCGGCGACCCCCACCGACGCTGCTCAGAAGTGGTACGCGGTCTCGTACTCGGGCACCAGCACGCGGCTGCGCGGCGAGATCCGGCGCACCGCCGCGATCATCTCGTTCAGGCGGGTGCGGTCGGTCGGGGCGACCGGCGGCGGGTTCTGCAACGCCGTCTCGAAGTTGTCGTAGTGCACCGGCACCACGACCTTCGGGTAGTCGAGGCCGGCCAGCAGCCGGGGCAGGTAGTCGCCTGTGGTGGTGGCGTTCTGCATGGCCACCATCGCCACGTCGGGTGCGAGGCCGGTGAGGTTCCGCTCGGCCACGTCGCTGGCCCCGGTGAAGTAAACCGACGGTCCGCCGTCGACCCGCAGCAGGTAGCCCAGCGTGTCGCCCTCCGGCAGGTCGGCGATGGTGGCCGGCTGCGGCGGCGGGCTCACCCGCACCCCGGGAAAGGCCACCGAGTACGACGGGTTGCGGCTGTGCAGCGAGCCGACCACCTCGACGCTGTGGTCCCCGAAGTCCAGCACCTCCCCACCCTTGACGGCGCTGAGCTGCGTCGACGGCAACCCGTAGGCCAACCCCAGGTGGTACGCGGTAAGCGTGCCGAACACCCGTGCGCCGGTGCGCTTGGCGATGTACGGCACGTCCATGAAGTGGTCCCAGTGGGTGTGCGTGACCAGCACCGTCGTGGCCCGGTCGACGCGCGGGTCGATCACGTCGGTGCGCACCGTCAACGCGGTGTCGGTCTTGAAGGCCCCGGTGAACAGCCCGGTGTCGATCCGGCTGAGGAACGGGTCGACGAGAACGGTGCGGTCGCCGATGTCGACGCGCCAGCCGGCCGTACCCCACCAGCGGAAGCTGACCGCGCCCTTGCGGCGAGCGGTCGGCGTGGGAGCGGCGGTCGAGGGTGCGGCCTGGGCCGGGGTGGCGACGCCGGCGGCGAGGCCACCGGCGGAGACCAGGGCGGTGGTGGCGGCGGCGTCGCGCAGGAAGCGTCGGCGGTCGAGACTGGGCATGTAGATCTACTCCCCGTGGTCGGGTGACGTGTCGACCACGAGCCAACCAGCGGCACCCGGCCACGGTCCAAGATCAAGCGCCGTCGGCTTCGATACGCCGACGGATATCGGTGCTGCTCAGCGGGGGTGTAGCGGCACCCGGAGGGTCGCGAAATCAGTCGCCGCGCAGCGCCTCGACGGCCGTCCGGGCGGCCTCCCCCATCGCCAGGTCCACGTCGATGCGGCGCGGGGTCAACCGTTCCGCGCGGGCGAAGACGGCGATCGCGTACCGGCCCCCGTCGGGGTATTCGGCGACCCCGGCCTCCAGGTGGAACCCGGGCAGGGTGCCGGTCTTTCCGGAGACCCGGACGCCGGGCGGAAAGCCGGCGGCCAGCCGGGTCCAGAAGATCTGCCGGGCCATCCAGGTGCGGACCATCGCGCAGGCCGCCGCCGGCCCGGCCTCGTCCCGCCAGATCAACGTGAGCAGCCGGGTGATCTCCCGGGCGGTGCTGGACGTGGTGTGCGCGGGGTCGAAGACCCGCATCGCCCGGACCCGCTCCGCCGGCAGCGTGGGGAAGATCCGGGCGAACTCCGCCTCGGTCCGGGCGCCCACGTCGGCGAGCATCATCTCGACCAGTTCCCGAGGGCCGCCGAGGACGCGGGTACGGGTCAGCCCCAACTCGACGGCGAGCATCGGCAACAGGTCCGGGCCGACCCGGCGCAGCAGCAGGTCGGCTGCCGTGTTGTCGGTGACCGACATGGCGAAGTACGCGAGGTCGCGCAGCGACACCTCGGCGTCGTCGTCGCAGCCGGCCAGACCCCACCCACCGAGCCGGTCGGCGGCGGTGACCACCACCCGCTCGGTGGGGTCCAACTGACCGGCCTCCACCTGCCGGGCGAACTCCAACACCAGCAGGATCTTGAAGATCGAGGCGATCACCACCTGCTCGTCGGCCCGCACCCCGACCTCACGAGCGCCGTCGACCGGTCCGCCGCCCTCGACGGCGCTCAGGTCGACGGCGTCCAGGTCCACGACGTGCAGGCTGGCCGTCACCCCGACGGCGGCGAAGATGGCCTCGATCCGTTCCTCCACGTCCACGCCAGCACGGTATCCAGCGCCGCAGTGGTCGCGCTGGCGTAGGGTCCGGCCGTGGATCTGCTCCGGCACCTGCGGCACTTCGTGGTGGTAGCACGCGAACTGCACTTCGGGCGGGCCGCGGAGCTGCTCGGGATGGCCCAGCCGCCGCTGAGCCAGTCGATCCAGCGACTGGAACGGGAACTGACTGTCGAGCTGTTCGACAGGTCCCGCCGCCAGGTACGCCTCACCACCGCCGGTGAGCTGCTGCTCGGCGAGGCGGAGGAGCTGCTCGCCGGCGAGGGTCGACTCCGCAGCCTGATGGGGCAGATCCGCGCCGGTGAGCTGGGCGTACTCCGGGCCGGGGTGCCACCGGAGACGCCCGCCGTGACGCTGCGTTCGCTGCTGGACGGGCTCGCCACCCGGGCGCCCGGCCTGGACGTGGAGCTGCACGAGCTGACCACTGCCGAGCAGGTGCGGATGCTCACCGAGCGGACCCTGGACGTGGGGCTCGTACATCACCCGGTGGCGGCGGACGGGCTGCGCTTCGGCGCCCCGGTCGACGTACCCCTGGGGGTGCTGCTGCCGCGGACCTCCCCGCTGGCCCGCGGCCGTGAGGTGACGCTCGCGTCGCTGGCCGGTCTGGATCTGGTGGCCGCTCCCCGCGCCACCGCCCCCGGCTGGCACGACCACCTGCTGGCGGTGTGCCGGCAGCACGGGTGGCGCCCGGCCCGGGTGCGTCCGGCCCGCAACCCGGAGTTCCTGTGCGGGCTGGTGTTGGCCGGCGGCGCGGTGGCCGTGGAACCGGCGGCGGTGGCCCGCCGGGAACCCCGGATGGCCTGGCGGCCGATCAGCGACGCGCCGCTGGCCAAGCGCACCTCGGCGGCCTGGCCGGACCGGTCGGCGCACCCGGCGGCGGCGATGTTCGGCCAACTCGCCGCGGAGGTGCTGGCCGACGCCGAGCCCACAGCGCCCGCGCCGGCCGCGACGTCGGTGCCGGCGGCACGGCCGTGGCCGGTGCTGTTCGACACGACCGGGTGAACCGACCGGCCGTTGCCTCCGTCACCCCGATTGGGCGGTGGATCGTCCACCCACCCGGGTATGGATGACAGGAAACGAAGACGCGAAGGAGCCGCAGTGGCAATCACGATTCCCGACATCAGCCTGAACGACGGCACCACCATTCCGCAGCTCGGCTTCGGGGTGTTCCAGATCGAGCCGAAGGACACCGTCGCGGCGGTGACCACTGCGTTCGAGGTGGGCTACCGGCACATCGACACCGCTGAGATGTACGGCAACGAGGCCGAGGTCGGCGAGGCGGTACGCGTGTCCGGCCTCGACCGGGGCTCGGTCTACGTGACCAGCAAGCTGAACAACGGCTTCCACCGCCCCGACGACGCCCGCAGGGCGTTCGACTCGACGCTCGCGGCGCTGAAGATGGACTACATCGACCTGTTCCTGATCCACTGGCCGCTGCCGACCCTGTACGACGGCGACTACGTCTCGACCTGGAAGGTGCTGGAGGAGTTCCAGCGCGACGGCCGGGCCCGCTCGATCGGCGTGTCCAACTTCCAGGTGTCGCACCTGCAGCGGCTGGCCGCCGAGGCGAGCGTCGTGCCGGCGGTCAACCAGATCGAGGCTCACCCGTACTTCACAAACGACGAGGTCCGCGCCTACGGCCGTGAGCACAACATCCTCACCGAGGCGTGGTCGCCGATCGCGCAGGGCAAGGTTCTCGACGACCCGACGGTCGTCGACATCGCCGAGCAGCTCGACCGGACCCCGGCGCAGGTGGTGCTCCGCTGGCACGTGCAGCGCGGCGACATCATCTTCCCGAAGTCGACCACCCCGAAGCGGATCGAGGAGAACACCCGGATCTTCGACTTCGAGTTGGACGACGCGGCGATGGAGCGGATCACCATGCTGGACAAGGGCGAGGCCGGCCGGCAGGGCCCGAACCCGGACACCTTCGCCTACCTGCCCGCGTAACGCCTGAGCCGGGGACGGCGCTCAGCGAAAGGGGGTCCGGCCGGGCCCCCTTTCGCCGTGAAAGGACCGTCCCCGGCAATGTCGTTCCGCCGCACCACCCCGGCCCTGCTGTCGTTGCTCCTACTCGGGCCAGTGGCCTGCGCGCCGAGCCAGGCCGCCGAGGCCCCCCGCTGGTCCGCGCCGGCAGTGTCGGCCTCGCCGACTCCGCCAAAACCACGCCCGGCGCCGGCCTCCACCGGCGAGGTCCGCAGCCAGGTGACGGCGGCGATGTTGGACCTGGACGCCCGGTTCCATCCGGAGACGGCGCAGTACACCGACGAGAACACCGAGGCGTGGAAGCTGATATCCCTGTGCAGGGCGAGTCTGCCGTCGGACATCAAACGCACCGCCTACCGGGAGCGGATCTGGGACGGCGAGTCCGTTTGGGTCCGGCAGTACGTGGTCGGCTACCTGAAGGTGCCCGGGCGCAAGCTCGCCGACGAACTGCGGTCGGTCCTCGCGACCTGCAAGCGGTACGAGGTGCCCGACGACGGGCGCACGTCGACGGTCCTGCGGCCGTCGCCCCCGCCGCTGCCTGACAGCCCAGACGTGATCACCTTCTGCGAGCGGCTGAGCGGGAAGGCGATCCGGCACCAGTGCACTCTCGTCCTGGTGCGCGGCAACTTCGTCATGGAGGTGGACGCCGCAGCGAGCAACGGCGACCTGGCAGCGGGCAGGGCGCTGATCGCGAAGATCGCGCCGCTCGCGGTGGCCGCCCTGGAGAAGGCCGCCTGAACGCCGCCGCGGGGCGGGTCGCCGCTGCTGGCGCGCCCGCCCCTCCCCCCGGCTGGCGACCCTTGCCAGCCTCCGTGGTCAGACGCGGCCCACGGAGTCCTGGTTCTGCAGCACCAGCCACCGGCCGTGCTGGTACGTGTAGCTGACCCCGATCAGCAGCGGCACCCTGGTGCCGGTGGCCGGGACCGCGTAGACGGAGTCGAACAGCACGAACCCGGTCCGGCAGCCCACCACGGTCTGCTTCGCCACACTGAACGACTGGGTCCAGGAATCGTCGGCGAAGAACCCGCGCAGCCAGTCCACTGTGGCCCGTTTGCCGTCGAGCACCTCCCCGTCGGAGGCGAAGACGGAGGTGACCTCGGGGTGCAGCAGCGCGGCGAAGCCGTCCAGGTCGCGCCGGGCGGTGGTCTCCACGTACGCCCGGACGGCGCGGTCGAAGGCGCGCTCGCAGCCGCGGGCCGCCGCGTCCCCGGTTGTGGTGTCGCCCGGACCGGGGGTGGCGGCCGACACCGCTGCCGGAGCGGCGGCGAGCAGGCCGGCGGTGAGCCCGAGCAGGGCGATCGTGCGGCCGAGCCGGCCGGCGGGACGGGCGGAGGCGGATGGACGCATCGGGTTCTCCTTCGGACGAGTGGTTGTGCCGTCGCAGCAAACCGGCCCGCCCCGCGGTCGGCCAGTGATTCGAACCAGCTCGAATGCCGACAGCACATCGATGCCACCGCTTGTACGATCCGCGTTGTGATGGTCGCGCACCTGGACGGTTCGAGCCTCGCCCGGCTCCGGTTGGCGATCTCGCCGGCCTGGGAGGTGACGTCCTGGCTGCGGGCCGCGCTCTCGCGGTTCGGGCATCCGGTGCACGGCGATCCCGGTCCGGCCGCCCGCGCCGCGCTGCGGCACCCCGACGTGGCTCTGGTCGCGGAGCTGGTGACGCCGCCCGGCCGGCTCGGCTACACGCCGGACCTGCTCACGCCGAAGCCGCCGCTGGGTCCGCTCGACGCGGCCTTCGAGCAGCAGTTGGCGGCCACGGCCGCAACGCCCGCCGACGAGGTGGCGGTGCAGGTGAACGAGCGGTTTCCGGCGGGCGGGATCCCGGCGCGGGTCCGCGCGGCGGTCGAGGACGGCACCCTCGCCCGGCGGGTCACCGATGGGCTGCGGCACTTCTGGCAGACCTCGCTCGCCGAGCAGTGGCCGGCGGTGCGGGCCACGCTGGAGGCCGAGCTGGCCGTGCGAGCCACCGCGATGGCCACCGCCGGAGTGGGCAGCATGCTGAACGGCCTGCACCCGAAGGTCGGCTGGACCGGCAGGTCGCTGACCATCGACAGCTCGTACCGGATCACCACGGCGCTGACCGGCGCGGAGCTGGTGCTCGCGCCGTCGGCGCTGGCCTGGCCCCAGCTCTCCACCCAGCTGTGCGACGAGGGCAACGCCGTGCTGGTCTACCCGGTCGGTGCCGGGCCGACAGTCCAGCGC
This sequence comes from Micromonospora sp. H61, assembly GCF_018070325.1. GTDB lineage: Bacteria > Actinomycetota > Actinomycetes > Mycobacteriales > Micromonosporaceae > Micromonospora > Micromonospora salmantinae. The sequence goes on along the minus strand of NZ_JAGPXY010000099.1, from coordinate 8,312 downwards.
AGGGCGGATCGGCTCGGTGACCTGGTCGGTGCGAGCCGGGCGGCGATCCTGGCGGACCTGGACGTGCCCCGGTCCACCGGGCAGCTCAGCGAGCGGCACCGGCTGGCCCCGGCCACCATCTCCTACCACCTGGGGGTGCTGCTGCGCTCCGGTCTGGTGGTGCGCACCAGGGAGCGGCACAGCGTGCTCTACCGGCGGTCCGACGACGGGGACGGGCTGGTCGGCTGCCGGCCAGGTCAGGGCGCGACGCGCTCGGCGAGCCGGCGGAACACCGCCTGAGTGGGCGAGCCGGGCTCGGGGACGTAGACGATCATCCGCTGGTCGGTCTCCGGAACGTGCAGCACCCGGCACTCGAACTCCAACGACCCCAGCTCGGGATGCGGCACCCGCTTGACGATGGGGCGGCGCTCCTCGACATCATGCTCCGCCCAGAGCCGCGCGAACCGGGGCGAGGTGCCGAGCAGCTCGGTGACCAGCTCGCGGATCGCCGGGTCGGCCGGGTAACGGCCGTAGGCGGCCCGCAGGTCCGCCACCGTGCTACGGACGAAGCAGATGGTCTCGGCGTCGGTCCAGTGGCTGTCGGTCGCCGGATGCCGGAAGGTCCAGCGGATCATGTTGCGGTCCGCGTCCGGCACGGCCGAGAGGTCGCCCATGAAGTACGTGGCCAGCCGGTTCCAGGCCAGCACCTGGTACGCGGCGTCGACGAGGTACGCCGGAGTCTCGGTCATCGCGTCGATCAGGTGCCGCAGCCCGGGGGTCACCTCTCGGCTCGGCCCGCCGGCCGGCAGCGGATTCTCCCCGGCGATCCGGAACAGATACTCGCGCTCGTCCCGACTCAACAGCAGCGCCCGGGCCATCGACGCGAGCACCTGCCGGGACGGGTGCGGTCCGCGGCCCTGCTCCAGCCGGATGTAGTAGTCGATCGACATGCCGGCGAGCTGGGCGACCTCCTGCCGGCGCAGCCCGGGGGTGCGTCGGCGTCCACCCTCGGGGAGCCCGACCTCGGCGGGGCGCAGCCGGGCGCGGCGGGTACGCAGGAACGCCGCCAGTTCGTCACGCCGCAGGCCGCTGCTCGTCATGCCCCCAGCATGCCCCGGGCCGGGCCGGCGAGGGTGGTACCGCCGGTCCCAGCCTCGGCCCGTCTCTCCCCGGGCGCGGCCAGCCCGGCGAGGCTCGACGGCATGACGAACATGATCGCCCTGATCACCGGGGCCAACAAGGGAATCGGCTTCGCCACCGCCCGGCAGCTCGGCGCCCTCGGGATGACAGTGCTGGTGGGCGCCCGGGACGCCGAGCGGGGTCGGGCAGCCGAACGGGAACTGCGCGACGGCGGCGCGGACGCGGTGTTCCTGTCGCTCGATGTCACCGATGCCGAGTCGGTGACGGCCGCCGCGAAGCGGGTGGAGGCGGAGTACGGCCGGCTGGACGTGCTGGTCAACAACGCCGGCATCATCCTCGCCGACGGTGCGCGGGGGCTGCCCAGCGACACGACAGTGGCGACGCTGCGCCGGCTGTACGAGACGAACGTCTTCGGCGTGGTGGCGGTGACCAACGCGCTGCTGCCGCTGCTACGCCGGGCACCGGCCGCCCGAATCGTCAACGTGTCGAGCGAGGTCGGCTCGATCGCGGTGATGACCGACCCGAACGGCGCGCTGTTCGAGCTGACCTCCGTGCCCTACCCGTCGTCGAAGGCGGCGCTGAACATGCTCACCGCGATGTACGCCAAGGAGCTGCGGGACACCCCGATCACTGTGAACGCCGCGAACCCGGGCTACTGCGCCACCGACCTGAACGCCAACAGCGGCTTCCGCACGGCCGAGCAGGGCGCCGAGGTGAGCGTGCACCTGGCGACCCTGCCGGCCGACGGGCCGAGCGGGCTGCTCTGGGGCTTCCAGATGGACGCCGGCGGCGGGTACGGCGTGCTGCCCTGGTGACCTGAGCGCTTGACCTGGAGTGCGCTCCAGCCGGCAGGGTGACCTGTGCGCCCACCGGTAGGGCGCACGAGAGGAGATCCCCATGCGGTACCGCACGATCGGCACCGACCCGGCGACCCGGCGCGACGTCAGCGTGCTCAGCCTCGGCGCGATGCTCTTCGGCAGCGCCACCGACGAGGCCACCTCGTACGCGATCCTCGACCGGTACGTCGAGGCCGGCGGCACGTTCATCGACACGTCGGACAACTACGCGTTCTGGGTGGACGGTGGCCAGGGCGGGCAGAGCGAGGAGCTGCTCGGCCGGTGGCGGCGCAGCCGGGGCGTCGGCGCCGAGATCGTCATCGCCACCAAACTGGGCGCCCGACCGCTGGCCCCGGGGACCAGCTACCTGGACAACGCCGAGGGCCTCTCCGCCAAGGTGATCCGCGAGTCCGCGGAGCGCAGCCGGGAACGGCTCGGGGTGGAGCGGCTGGACCTGCTCTACGCCCACATCGAGGACCGGACCGTGCCGCTCCAGGAGACCGTGGAGGGCTTCGCCGAGCTGGTCGCCGAGGGCACCGTGGGTCTGCTGGGCGCCAGCAACCACCGGGCCTGGCGGGTGGAGCGGGCCCGCGCGTTGGCCGCCGCCGCCGGCCTGCCGGGGTACGAGGTGCTCCAGTACCACCGCAGTTACCTGCCGAACCGCACCGACCTGATCAGCGAACTGGACCCGGACGGCGAGCCGGGCGGCGTCAGCGGTGACCTGCTCAGCTACCTGCGTGCCGAGCCCGAGCTGACCCTGGTCGCGTACTCGCCGCTGCTCAAGGGGGCGTTCACCCGGGCGGACAAGCCGCTCAGCTCGGCGTACGACCTGCCGAGCGCGCCACGGCGACTGGCCGCGCTGCGGGTGGTGGCCGGGCAGAGCGGCGCGACTGTCAACCAGGTGGTGCTCGCCTGGTTGCTGGGCGGTGAGCTGCCGTCCATCCCGCTGGTGGGCGCCTCGTCGGTGGCGCAACTGGAGGAGAGCCTGGCAGCGGTCGACCTGGAGCTGACCGTCGAGCAACGGCACCGCCTCGACACCACCTGGTGACCTGTCGCCGGCCGCCCCGCCGACCTCAGCTCACTGTCGGTGGGGCGGTCAGGTCGAGCTGCCAGTCGTTGGCGCGCATCATCTGCCCCGGCGGGTATTCGAAACCGGTCTCGCCGAGCAGCGTGAAGCCTGCCTTACGGCACACCGCGTTCGAGGCGGGATTGTCGACCGAGGGGTAGGCGTGGGCGTGGTGCCGGTCCCGTCGGGCGCGGGCCACGTCCACCACCGCGCGCACCGCCGCGGTCGCCAGCCCCTGCCCCCGGTACGCGGGCAGCACCGCCCAGCCCAGCTCGTACACCGGCTGGTCACGCCACTCGCGGGCCCAGTAGCCGACGCTGCCCGCCCGCACCCCGTCCGGCAGCACCATCGTGAACATGCAGCCCTGCTCGGTGCCGGAGAAGTGCACGTACCGGTCGTGCCGGGCGAGCACCTGCTCGTCGGTCTCCGGGCCGCCGGTGTGCTTGCGGGTGTCCGGTGAGTTGAGCTGCCGCAGCAGGTCGAGGTCGTCCTCGTGCCACGGCTCGATGCGTACCTGTGCCATCGCGCCCCCGTTCGTCGACCCCCAGTCAAGCCGATCCCACCGACATTTCGCCCCGAACCGCGCCCGCTAGATCGGATCTAGCGGGCGCGTGTCGTCACCTCGCGCCTTCATCGTGGAAGGGGGGTGGGCCATGGCACCGTTGCGGATCGCCGTGATCGTCGGCAGCACCCGGGAGGGACGGGTCGGCGACCGGCTGGCGCACTGGTTCGTCGAGCAGGCCGCGCGGCACGACGACCTGGCGGTGACTGTCGTTGACCTGACCGAGTACGACTTCCCGGCCAGCTACCCCGCCGAGCCGACCGCGTCCATCCGGGCGTTCGTCCGCGAGGTGGGCCGCGCGGACGCGTTCGTCGTGGTCACCCCCGAGTACAACCACAGCTTCCCGGCACCCTTGAAACAAGCCATCGACTACGCGTACGACGAGTGGCAGGCCAAAGCGGTCGGCTTCGTGTCGTACGGCTGTCGGTCCACCGGCCTGCACGCGGTCGACCAGCTACGTACCGTCTTCACCGCACTGCACGCGACGACGGTGCGCGACGTCGTCGGGATCGACCTGCTCGCCGGCGAGCCGACCGCCCAGTGCACCGACGAGCTGCAACGCGACGTCGGCGTCCTGCTCGACCAGCTGCGCTGGTGGGGGCTGGCACTGCGCGACGGCCGGGCGGCTCGACCCTACGTCTCCTGAACACGTCCAATACGAAAGGCAAGGATCATGAGTAGACGCACCACCGGTCTGGCCATCGAGGCCGAAGGGCTCACCCGCTCGTTCGGGGACACCCGGGCGCTGGCCGGCATCGACCTCCAGGTGCCCGCCGGCACCGTCTACGGTCTGCTCGGCCCGAACGGCGCGGGCAAGACCACAGCGGTCCGGGTGCTCGCCACGTTGCTGCGACCCGACGGCGGCTCGGCCCGGGTCTTCGGGCACGACGTGGTCACCGAGGCCGACAAGGTTCGTTCCCGGGTCAGCCTCACCGGCCAGTACGCCTCCGTCGACGAGGACCTGACCGGCACGGAGAACCTGGTGCTCCTCGCCCGCCTGCTCGGCCTGCGCAAGCCGGCCGCTCGGGAGCGCGCCGCGGCGCTGCTGGCCGCGTTCGGTCTGACCGAGGCGAGTGACCGCCAGGTGAAGAAGTATTCGGGTGGAATGCGGCGACGCATCGACATCGCCGCCAGCATCCTGAACACCCCGGATCTGCTCTTCCTCGACGAGCCGACGACCGGCCTCGACCCGCGCAGCCGCAACCAGGTGTGGGAGATCGTCCGGGCGGTGGTGTCGCACGGCACGACGGTGCTGCTGACCACCCAGTACCTCGACGAGGCCGACCAGCTCGCGGGGCGGATCGCTGTCGTCGACCACGGCCGGGTGATCGCGGAGGGCACCCCGGGTGAGTTGAAGTCGTCGATCGGCTCCGGCACCGTCCACCTGCGACTTCGCGACCCCGCTCAGCGCCCCGAGGCGGAGCGGGTGCTCCGGGAGGCGCTCGACGTGCCGGTGCAGCTCGCCGCCGATCCGGTGGCGTTGACCGCCCGCGTCGGCGACGCCGGCACCGACCTCGACGCCAGCGCCCAGGCCGCTCGCGTGCTCAGCGACCTGGCCCGCGCCGGCATCGTTGTCGACAACTTCTCCCTCGGCCAGCCGAGCCTGGACGAGGTCTTCCTGGCCCTGACCGACCACCCCGCCGTGCCGACCGACGAGCGCGACGACGAGCTGGAGGCAGCCCGATGAGCGACACCACGACCACCACTACCGAACGGGCGCCGACCGTCTACGTCCCGTCCGCCGAGGCGCTGGCGACAGTGCTCGCGCCCGGTTCCCGACCGCCCCGGCCGAGCGCGCTGAGCGCGTCGCTCACCTTCGGCTGGCGGGCCATGCTGAAGATCAAGCACGTGCCGGAGCAGCTCTTCGACGTGACCGCGTTCCCGATCATCATGGTGCTGATGTTCACGTACCTGTTCGGTGGCGCCCTCGCCGGCAGCCCGCGCGAATACCTGCAGTTCTTCCTGCCCGGCATCATGGTGACCAGCGTCGTCATGATCACCATGTACACCGGCATCGGCCTCAACACCGACATCGAGAAGGGCATCTTCGACCGGTTCCGGACGCTGCCCGTCTGGCGTCCGGCCGCCCTGGTCGGCATGATCTTCGGCGACGTGCTGCGCTACATCCTCGCCGCCGTGGTGATCCTGGGTCTCGGGCTGGTGCTCGGGTTCCGCCCCGAAGGCGGGGTGGCCGGGGCTGTCGTCGGGATCGGGCTGCTGGTGGTCTTCTCGTTCGCGTTCTCCTGGGTGTGGACGTTCTTCGGGCTGATCCTGCGCAGCGAGAAGTCGGTGATGGGCGTCAGCATGATGGTGCTGTTCCCGCTGACGTTCCTGAGCAACGTCTTCGTCGAGCCGAGCACCATGCCCGGCTGGCTCCAGGCGTTCGTGAAGGTCAACCCGGTGACGCAGCTGGTGGCCGCGATCCGCGGAGCGATGAGCGGCGAGTCGGACCCGTCGGCCACGATGTGGCTGCTGCTGTGGAGCGCCGGCTTCGTCCTGGTCTTCGGCACCCTGACCATGTACAGGTACAACCGCCGCTAACCCTGACCCCCGCCCCCACCTCCGCGATCTTGCACTTACTGTCCCGACAAGGGTGGCAGATCCACCTGAACCGGCGACCGAAAGTGCAAGATCGCGGAGGGCTGGGGTGGGGTCAGAGCCGCCAGGGCAGGGGGTTGGGGGGTAGGTAGCGGCAGGTGGTGCCGGTGGAGACGGAGTCGCGCAGGTGGCCGGCGAGGGCCGGGTGTCGATCGTCGAGTTTGCGGAGCGTGTCGCGGATTCGCGCGGTCACCGTTTTGCGGGCCCGTTCGGCCTCGTCGCCCAGGCGGCGGCTCCGGCCAGCCAGCCCTGCTGCGGCACGCAGCTCGTCGAGCAACGCACCCCGTTCGGCGTCCAGCTTGGACACCTTCCGGTCGTCGTCCCGGGCGGCGGCCCGATCGATCTCCTCGTCGAGGCGGGCCAGGTGCCGCCGGTAGCGGGCCTTCGCCTCGTCGTCGAGGACCGGGTCGGCACCCATCCGGCGGGCAGCGACCAGCTCCGGCCCGGCCGCCGGGTCGAGCAATTCGACCGCCGGTACGTCGGTGCCCGGGCGGCTGAGCAGCAGATGCAGGTCGTGCAGACCCTTGGCGTCGGGCAGGTGCACGACGACACCCTCGTACGCGAGCTGCCAGACCGGCCCGTCGCGCCGAAACTCGTACCCCTCGATCGCAGCCGCGACCGGCGCGGCCTGGCCGGGCGCGACAACCTCGCCCCACCCAGCAACCTGGCCCGACCCGACGGCCTGGTCCGGGAGGTCGGCGTCGAGGGCTGTTGGCGCGGCGAGCCGGTGGAGCACCTGCGTCATGCCGAGGGCGGTCGCCTCCTGGACGGCGGCGGCGCGCAACGCGGTCGACGTCGCGGTGTCGCCCGGGTGACCTCGGCCGGCGAGGGCGTTCACGAGGCCGGTGCGGGCGAGCAGCGACCAGGGCCGCGAGCCCAGCCGGTCGGCGGAGTCCCGAGCGGCGGTGAAGCCGGCGACGGCGTCGTCCCAGCGTCCCTGGGCGGCGTCGATCAGTGCCAGCCAGTGGTCGACGGGGCCACTGATGTCGCAGCCGAAGAGCCCTACCGTCCACTCTCCACGGTGTGGGGCCAGCGCGGCCCGCGCGGCGTCGCAGCGCTTCGGGTCGGCGGACGCGGCGGCGGCCTGCGCGCGTAACCGTAGCCAGAGCGGTGACACCGGGCGCGGGTACCGGATGGCGGCGGCCTCGATGCCGGCGGTCAGCCGGACCGCCGTCTCGCCGTCGCCCCGCTCCGCCGCGGTGATCGCCCGCAACAGCTCCCGATAGGGGTAGTCGATCGGGGCCAGCCCGTCCACCAGCGCGGCGGCCTCGGCGACCCGGCCCTGGAGCAGCAGTCGGGACCAGCGCAGGTGGTGGCCCATGAACCCGAACTCGGTGTGGCCCGGGTCGGTCTGGTCGGTGAGGATCGCGAACCGCTCGTCGGCAGTGGCGAAGTCACCCTGGAACGCCGCGATGATGCCGCTGTCGACGGCCGCGGCCATCCGGTGCCGGGCGAAGTCGCCCTGCCGTTCGGCGTCGACGAAGGTGGTGAGCTCCTCGGCGAAGCGAGGGTCACCCAGCTCCAGCAGCGCCACCCAGCGCAGCGAGGTGGCCCACAGCTCGGTCTCCCGGTCGCCCGTCCGCCGGGCCACGTCCCGGATCTCGACGGTGAGCGCGGCTCGGGTCGCGGCGGTGCACTTCCGCCGAGCCCTCGAGGTCGTCGAAGACCGGGCACAACGAGTGCGGATCCTGGTCGAGTTCGCCGAGTCGCACTATCACCACGCCGGCCGGGAAGAGGTCACGCGACTGCTGGCCGAGGCCGCCAGGCTGGCCCGATCACTGGACGACCCGGTGTTGCTGGCCCGGGTCGCGCTCACAGTGAACCGCGCCCGCCAGGTGGAGACCGCCCAGTCGATCGAGGCGGCGGAGTTGGTGCGCGAGGCGTACCGCCGGTTGATCGGCGAACCGGACGCCACCGCGACGGTCGGCGCCCTGGTCGCGGACCTGATCACCGCCAGCGAGACGATCGCCCGTCGAGGGCAGGACGACGAAGCGCTCACCTTCAGCCTCTGGGCCCGTCACGACACGACCTGGGGGCTGGGCACCGCCGCGACCCGAGCCGCGCTCACCGTCGAGATCCGGGACGTGGCCCGGCGGACGGGCGACCGGGAGACCGAGCTGTGGGCCACCTC
>NZ_JAGPXY010000098.1 GCF_018070325.1 Micromonospora sp. H61 | reverse complement strand
CCGACACCGACCACCTCGCGCAACGCCCGCAGCGCCGCCGCCTCCGCGCTGACCAACGCACGGGTCGCGTCGTTCCAGCCGATCTTCGCGTAGCCACGCGGACGCCCGTCGACACTGAAGAGTTGCAGGGTGGGCTTGCCGTTCGGGTCGGGTGGGCGGACCCCGAACGCGGCCAGCAGCGGCGTGTCACCCAGGTCGGCGGAGAGCCGCTCGCTCAGCAACAGCTCCGCGGCTGGCACCCCGGCCGGCACCGAGACGGTCAACGTGGGAAAGGGCGCGAGCCCCACCCGACCGAACCGGGCCAGCCCACCGAGCACCGCCCGCAGCGCGCGCACCTTCGGTGGCCGCAGGGCGTTGTACGCCAACAGCGACGCCGCCCCGGCCCGGGGTGCGCCCAACGGCACCAGGAACCGGGCCCGGGCGACCGACGGCACCACCGCGTACCGGGCCACCGTCTGGTGACCGGCCGGCGGGGCGCCGGCCACTGTCAGACCGACCCGGTCGTCCGGGAAGACCGCGCGGCTCACCCAACCCAGGCCGTCCACCCGTGAACGCGGGTCGGTGGCCGGGCCCACCCGGGTCGTCACGCCGCCCGGTCCGCCCAGTCGAGGTCCAGCCCGAGCCGATGACGCAACGCGTCGTTGTACGGCCGGTAGTAGTCGGTCAGCTCAGCGCGCACGCTCGGCTCCAGCGGTGCCGAGCGCCGATCGTTGTAGACCTTGAAGTTGGGCAGGTCGTACGCCGGCAGACCGAGGAAGTCCAGGGTCCGTCGGTAGGTCGCCCGCGAGTCGCGGTACAGGTCCTCGCTGGGCAGGAAGAGGATCTGCTCCCGGGCGAAACGCTCCAGCCACGGCTCCAGGTGCTCCAGGTAACGCCCCCGGGCCCGGTACGTGTACCAGTCGTACGGCTCGCTGAACGCCTCCGGCTCGGCGATCAACCGCTCCCGCTCCCCCGCCGTGCGTTCCGGCTCGGCCGCCAGCGCGGCGGCGAAGTCCAGTGGTTCGATGCCGTGGGTGCGGCGTTCCTTCCAGTGCGAGTACGCCCGCTCCACCGGGTCCCGCAGCAGCACGATGAGCTTCACCGACGGCATCAGCGCGGCGACCCGCTGCGCGGCGAGCGGGTGGAACATGTACAGCGGGGCGGCCTCACCGACCCGGACCGGCCCGCCGTGCCGCTTGGCCAGGGCCTCGCGCTGCCGCTCGGTCGGGAAATGCGAGCGGTACCAGGCTTCGCCGCGACCCCAGTGCTCCTCGAAGTAGTGCGCCGACTTGGTGTTCCACGCGGGAAAGAGCCGGGGCACCAACGGGTGCTGGATGAGGTAGTTCCACAGGGAGGTGGTGCCACCCCGTTTGGTTCCGATGATCAGGAAGTCCGGCAGCGGCCGGCGGTCGCTGGTGCGAACGCCGTAGTCGACGAGCGACTCCTTCACCCGGGTGGTCACCTGGGTCGGAACCAACTGCTTGACCCGGTCACGGATGGACACCACGACGAACCTCACCTACCTCTCGTCGATGCCGAGGTGGGCTCGGCGGCCGTGGCCGCGCTGTCCCCTCCACGGATCTGCCTCATGGTCCCCCGGATGCCGGCGCGCACCCGGGGCAACGTCAACATGCCGACGCAGCCGGTCAGCAGCACCGCCAACGCCACCGCCAGGCCGGGCAGGCCGCGACCGCCGACCAGCACGCCGGCCCCGGCGGCCAGGCCCACACCGGCGATCGTGGCCCCCGCGGCACGCACCATCGCGGCGTCGAACAGCGGCTCCCGAACCACCGACCGGGCGAACCCGGCGGCGGTGAGGTTCTCGGTGGCGATGCCGGCCGCCCAGGCAACCGCCGCGCCCGTCGCGCCGTAGCGGGGGATCAGCCAGAGACCCAGCGAGACGGTCACCGTCAACCCGGCCACTGTGGCGACCAGGTGCAGCCCGCTGCGCCCGCCCATCAGCAGCAGGCTCTGCACGTTGCCCACTCCGGTGTTGACCAGCATCGCCAGCGCGAGCACAGTCATCGCCGGCACACCGGCGGTGAACTCCGGCCCGAACAGCTGAAGGAAGGCCAGCGCGAAGACCGCCAGCAGCAGGTACACCGGCCAGGACAGCACCAGCCCCCAGGTGGTCAACTGCCGGTGCACGGCCGCCGCCGCGGCCCGCTCGCCCCGCCCGAGCAGCCGGGACAGCTGCGGCGACACCGCCACCCGCAGCCCCTGCATGGCCAGCTGACCGGCCAGCACGTACCGGCCGACGGCGCCGAACACACCGGCGTCCGCCGGCCCGGCCAGCACCGAGGTGAGCAGCACACCCACCCACATGCTGCCGGCGTCGATGGCCGCCGAGGCGGCCCGGGGCAACGCGAAGCGCCAGAACGTGGACCAGTCGGCGCGGTGCGGACGCAGCGTCGCGCCCCGGCCCAGACCGAGCGGGCCGGCGACGAGGGTGAGACAGGCCAGCAGCGCCAGCGCGGCCGGCACCAACCAGCCGGTCATGCCAGCGAGCAGGCCACCGCCCGCCAACGCGGCCGCGCCGACCAGCACCGGGCGGGCGACCGGCAGCAGCAGGAACTGCACCCCGACGTACGCCCGGATCGGCCGCACGCAGCGCAGCGTGGCCAGCAGCAGGGTCATCGCGACCACCACCGGCACCGCGGCGAACGTGACGGTGAGCAGAGCGTCGCCGCTCGTGCCGGAGCCGCGCAGCAGCCGGGGCGCAAGGGCGTCGGCGGCCAGCACGCCCGCGCCGGCGACCAGCAGCCCGGTCAGCAGCGGCGGGATCAGCGCCACCGGGAGCACCCGGGCGGCGTCACCGCGCGCGCCGGCGCTGCGGCGGGGCAGCGCCCACATCAGACCGGTCTCCGCGCCGAGCGTGCAGATCGCGGTGGCCACGGTGACGACCCCGATCGCGGCGAAGAACGCTCCCGCGCCGGCCGGGCCGTAGCTTCGGGTGATCACGACCGCCAGCACGAACCCGAACAAGCCGCTGGTGGCCGCGCCGAGCAGTCCGGCCACGCCGCTGCGCGCGCTGCGGCGGGTCTCGGCCGAGCCGGTGTCCCCGGCCGGCGACGGCACGGCCTGATCCTCGGCGGGGGCGGGCGTGGGCCGGCCCTCGCCGGCACCGGCCGACGGTCGGGTCGCGGCGGTCACGCGGGCACCGGCGCGGTCGGCGCGGGCGTCGGCGACGACCCGGCCAACCGGGTCAGCCGTTCGCGTTCGGTCAGCGCCATCGCGAAGGCCACCGCGAAGAACGCGACCGCCAGGTTCTGGTTGGCCATGCCGTAGAACGGGACCTGCACGAGGCAGACCACCGGCACCACCGCCAGCCACTGCCCGGCCGCCGACGTCGCCCGCGCGCAGATCACCGCGGCGGCGACGAACCACGCCAGGAAACAGATGAGCGCGGGTACGCCGTGGCTGAACAGCACCATCCACAACTGCCCCTGGGTGCCGATCGGCGCGGCCGCCGACACGGTGTCGACGTTCACCGGAGCGCCGTAGCCCAACCAGGGCGACTCCTGCACCCGGCGGATCACCTCGGTGTAGAGCGAGAGCCGGTCGGTGTTGGTGTCGCTGGAGTCGACCCGTCTGCTGATCAGCTCGGTGATCGGGATGAACAGCGTGGCCAACCCGCCGATCACCACGACCCCGACGATGGACGCGGCCACCCGGATGTTGCCGCGCAGGCTGGCCCGCACCCCGAGCACCGCCAACCCGGCGCCGAGGCTGAGGAACATCGCCCGGTTGAGGGTGAGGAACGCCGGCGCCAGCGACAGCGGCAGCGACGCCAGCAGCGCCCAGCGCAGCAGCCCCTGCCGGCGCAGCATCGCGAAGGCCACCACGCAGGGCAGGGTCATCGCGTACGCGCTGCCGTAGTTGTTCGTGTACGCGAACGGCGCGGCCGGCCGATAGATCGGGTTGAGCGAACGGGCGCTGTACTCAGCGGTGGTGAGGTGCACCATGTCCTGGATGAACGGGGTGCCGGCCACCCCGCCGGGCAGCAGCACCTCCATCGGGGTCGTCATGGCCAGCCGGGGCACGAGCACCCCGAGCCAGCCCAGCGCCACCAGCCCGAACCAGAACGCGCAGAGCGGGGTGAGCACCGCCACCAGGCTGGCGCGTTCCCGGGCGGCCGCGTAGACGTAGACGCCGACCACCAGCGCGGTCAGGTAGAAGGCCAGCCGCAGGGCGAACGTGAGCAGCGAGGCCGGCGACGACAACTGGGTGGCGCTGACCACCACGATGGCGAGGAAGAGTAACCAGATGCCGGCCGCCGGTGGCAGCGGCACGCGCCCCCGGGTGAGCAGCAACGCGAGCAGCAGCGCACCCAGCAGCGGCCAGCCGAGGTAGAACGCACCGAACAGCCACCACAGCGGCACCAGGCCGAACATCATCGACAGCGGCCAGAGCGGCAGTTGCGGCGGGGCGGACGGCGGCACCGGCGCGGCCTCCTGCGGAGCGCCTCCGGGTGGTGGTTCGGTCGCCGGGGCGCGGGTCACCGACACGCTCAGGCCCGACCGTTTCGGGTGAGCACGAAGCCCAACGGGGTGACCCCGGCGGCGCGCAGCCGCTCCACCAGGCGTCGCAGGTCACTCTGCCGGGTGCGGTCCCGCTCCACGACCACCACCGCGCTGCCCTGCCGGGCCACTGCCACGCCACGCTCGTCGGACTCGGCCGGCGGGGCGTTGAACAGGACCAGGCCGTGGTCGGCGCCCTGCCGCCAGGTGCCGAACCGGACACTGCCCACACCCACGACAACCTCGTCGGGGGTGACGACGCGACTGTTCTCCGGACGGGCGGACGACACCCTCGGCAGCGTCAGGGTGGCATCGGGGTCGGTGGACGGGCGGGCGCCGGGCGGGTGCGGGGAGGGCCGACGGGCGGGCGTGCTCTCCGTGGCGGCACCGGCGGCCGGTGTGCTGCCGGCCGGCCGGGGCTTGGGCACCAGCGGCCGCGACGGGTCGATGGGCAGCCGCCCCCGATCGGCGAGAACGGTGGCCCGTAGCCGCTCGATCCGTCCGCTGTCGTCGGCGACGAAGACCTCCCGGCCGTCCACGGCGAGCGCCACGGCGAGCCCGGCGGTGAGCACTGTGGCGTCCTCCCGGGCGGTGACCAGCGCCACCCGGGCCGGCTGCCGGACCCGCTCGGCGACCGCCATCGCCACGTACCGGACGTCGGCGTCGACCGCCCGAGGGCTACCCCGGAACCCCGGCCGGCGTACGGTGCCGAGCAGTGGAAGGCCGGAGGCCTCCCGGCCGTCGGCGACCGAGCGGACCCGCCGGTCGGTCGACTCCCAGAGGTACGCCAGCACGATGCCGATCAGCGCGCCACCGAGCAGGCCGGCGACCAGGTAGAGCGGCCGGTGCCCGGCGGAGGTGACCAGCGCCTTCTCGGCGGTCTGGGTGACCCAGCCGGGGTTGACGTCGACAGCCGCGATCTCGGTACGGGCGGCGTTGAGCTGGGTGAGCTGGTTGTTGATTCCGGCCAGCTCGGCGACCAGCGCGTCACCGGCGGCGGTGTCCTTGGCGGTGTTCGCCCGCTTCTGCAAAGCGGTCTGCTGGGCGGCGACCTTGGTGATGCTGGCGTCGTAGGAGCGCAGCATCTCGGCGCGCTGCTGCTCGTACATGGCCCGGCGCACGCTCAGGTATGCCTCGGCGGCCATGTTGGCGCTCTGCACGGCCCGGTGCGCCTCGCCCGCCTGGTAGGTGAAGCGCAGGATCTGCCCCCCGGTGGGCACTTCGACCTCGAGCGCGTCACGGATGTCCCGCGGGTCGCCGCCGGCCGAGTCGGCGAGCCGCTGCACCACCTCGGTGCCGGTGGCGATGCCGCTCTCCACGTTCATGTTGACCGCGCGGTCGGCGCCCGCGCCGCTGGGGGTGAAGGCGTCGGTCACCACCGGCCGGACCGCGACCACGGCGCTCGCGGACAACGCTGCCGGCACCAGTAGCACATAGCCGAGCGCGGCGAGCAGACCGACCATCGCGACCGCCGCCACCAACCGCATCCGGTGCATCGGCACCCGCAGCAGGTCGGTCAGTGTCACGGCACGCGAGGTGCCGGAGGACGGGCCGTCCGTCGGCCAGGGGGCGGGCGCTGCATCAGTCATGGAACTTCTTCACCGTCTGTTGAGGATTACCGACGACCACGACGCCGGGTGGTACGTCCGTGCGGACCACCGTCGCCGCGCCGACGACGCTGTCCCGACCGACCCGCACGCCCTTCAGGACCAGGGCGTGCGCACCGACCCAGACGTTGTCCTCGAGAACGATCGGGGCACGGGTGAGCGGGCCGGGCGGTGCGTGGCGCTGCTCGGGGGGCAGGTTGTGGAAGTCGTTGTCGAGCAACTCGCAGTCCGAAAGGAGGCACCGGTCCCCCACTGTGACCGACGTCCAGGTGCCGATCCAGGTGGCGTTGAGCAGACAGTCCGCGCCGACGCGCACCTCGCCGGGGCCGGCGAAGCGGACGAGTTTGTTCAAGCGGGTGCGGTCACCGATGGTCACCCGCACACCGCGCCGTAACCGGATCCGGCCACGGATCTCCACGTCCCGACCGAGTGTCAACCGTCGGTAACGGAGCTGATACCAGCCGCGTTTGACCGCGAAGACCAGACGCACCACGCGTCTCGTTCGGATGCCAGCGGCGCCGAGCAACGACCCTCCCCCACCGTCGCGGGCCGGCGGCGGTGGGTACCGCCACCGGCCCAACGTGAACAATCTACCGATGCTCCGTTACGAACGGTTGACCCTTACTGTACGGAGAAGAATGTCGATGGGGTAGACCAGGACAACTCGGGCGTTGCGCTGCTGATGACTGTCGCAGTGGTGCCGTCGACCGCGGCGCTCGGCGCGGCCGTCGGGTCGAACGGCACGCTCCGCAGCGCGCCGTCGGTGGAGCCGTAGACGATCCGGCCGCCCACCCAGGCCATGCCCCGCACCGTAGACCAGGTCACGCCGGTCGTCGGCAGGGCGAACTCGGTGGCGCCCAGGTAGTTGCCGTCGATCTCGAAGTAGCGGTAGTAGAGGTTGTTCGCCCCGGTACGGGTGTAGTAGAGCCGGCCGTCGAGGAAGAAGGCGCCGGTCAGCAACGCCGGGTTGTACCAGTCGTTGTAGCCGGACGCCTCCCACGGCGAGCCGATCGCGCCTCCGTTGAAGAGCGAGACGTCGATCCGACTGCCGGTGGGCGTGCCGGCCACCGTGTGCGACCAGTAGATCCGGTCGTCCACCCGCCAGGTCGCGCCGGCCGCCGTGTACGCGGGCTGACTGACGCTGGTCGCGGTGCCCAGCGTGGTGCCGTCGAACGGCACCTTCGCCACGGTGCCCGAGGCGGTGCCCACGTAGAGGTTGCCGGCGGTGTCCGACGGCGGGTTCTTCGGGGTGAAGGTGCGTCCGCCGGCGAGCGGGAACATACCGAGCCGGCCGTGATACTCCTCGCCCATGCCGTCGGAGTTGTGCCCGAAGTAGAGGCCGTCCGAGCCGCGCCAGAGCACCGGCACCGACGAACCCCAGTTGCTGGTGCCCGACGGCATCGAGGCGCTGCCGCTCCGACGCGGGTTCCAGTTCACCGGCATACCGGTCGCCGGGGTGACGGCGGCGATGCCGAGCCGGTCGACAGCGCCCGTGCCGGCCCTGTCGCTGGCGTTCGGGTTGTTGACCCAGCGGAAGTGCCCGCCCAGGTAGATGACGTTGTCCGCCACCTCGACCGAGGTGATGGTGTCGTTGCCGGTGTAGTCGACCCAGGTGGCGAGCAGGCCAGAGCCCCGCGCGGCGGTCTCGAAGCGCACCAGGGCGTCGCAGTACGCGGCCGGCCAGCCGCCGCCACCGTTGGTGCCGACCACGAACCAGGTGCCGTCGGCACCGAACTTCACGTCCTGCACGTAGTGCACGAAGGTCGTCGGCGAGGCGCACGGCGGAACGAACTTGTCGGTGCTCCAGTCGAGCACGGTGGGAGTCCCGGAGACGTCCACCAACGCCATCTGGTTACGCGGCAGGTCGTTGACGAGCGTGAAGTTGCCGCCGACGACCAGGGTGTCGCCGTCCGGCGTGACGTCGATGGTCCAGACGTACGACGTGGTGCTGTGCCGTCCCACCGTGGCGTCGATGCTGAAGCTCGGGTCGATCGCGCCGGTGGTCGCGTTGAGCCGGCCGAGACCGGCGTGCGCGGTGCCGTTGAGCCAGTTGAACGCGCCGGCCACGTACAGCCAGTTGCCGTGCAGCGCCAGGTCACGGACCGTGCCACCGTCGGAACGCCCGACCCAGCTGTCGATGATCGCGCCGGTCGACGGGTTGAGCGCCACCAGGTTCTTCCGGGAGACGCCGTTGACGTTCTTGAAGGTGCCGCCGACGATCAGCGTGCCGCCGGGGCCGGCGAGGAGCGTGTTGACCGCGCCGTCGAGCACCGGCAGGAAGGTGGTCGACATGGTGCCGGTGGTCCGGTCGTACGCGAAGAGGTAGCGCTGCGTGATCCACGCGGAGCTGGCGGTCTGGCGGAGCTGGGTGAAGCTGCCGCCGACGAAGACCGTGTCGCCCACCTGCGCGAAGGCACGGGTCTCACCGTCTCGGGCGTGCGGGGTCGCGTCGGCGGGGTTCGCCGACACCAGGGTCGCCGTGGCCGGGACCGGCACCACAGCGGCCGACGCGGTAGTGGGCACGCCCAGAGCTGCGGCGACGATCGCCAACGCGACCATCCCCGCCGGAGTACGACGTCGTCCTGCAAAACGCCACAAGTGCGAGAGTTTGGGCACGCTGCGCCTCCAGATTGGATGAGAACCCGAGGTAGCGTGCCTCGTCCAGCCTGGTTAACAAAATCCGCCGATTGGGCGGTGCATGAATCCGCAAGCCGACAGAACGCCGGAGGATCGGATGTCCGACCCCCCGGCGAACGCCGTCCGGTCAGCCCGTTTCGAACGTCAGCGGTTACCTCCGGTGGGTTGCCGCAGGTAGGGGTCCTGTCCGGCCTGCTTGAAGCCGGCCACCGCCGACGCGTCGTGATTCATCGTCATGTCGCAGGTCGACGTGCGGCTGGTCATACCGGCCGAGTTGAAGTAGATCGCCGCCTTGATCTTCGGGTGCGCCTTCAGCGCCGCCGGGAACTCCTGGAACCAGCGCTGCTTGGCGCCCGGGTCGGCGGAGTTGAAGTTGGTGCCGAACTCGGCGAGCATCCGGGGCTTGCCCGCGCCGATGCCGTTGTCGTCCAGCCACCGGTAGAAGCCACCGACCGTCGTGCTCGGGCTCTTCCACACGGTGCTGCCGTTGCAGACGTGGAAGTTGTACGGGTCGTAGGCCACCCAGTCGACGTACTGGTCACCGGGGTACAGGCCGGCGTACCGGGAGTAGTGCCCGGACCAACCCATCATCGTCCAGACCCAGACCGCGTTTGTCGCACCGGCGTTGGCGAACCGCTCGTGCACGTAGCGCCAGGCCCGGACGAAGTCCGCGTCGCTGCCCTTGTTCGGCTCGTCCTCCGGCTCGTGGTCGAAGCCGATGAAGACCGGCACGCCGGCGGCGCGGATCCGGCCCGCTACCGCGTCGATGGTGTCGTCCTGCTTACCCCCGTAGACGTCCGACCACTTGAGGGTGGTGCCGGCGGAGAAGTCACGCGACTCCCAGGCGAAGAACATCAACCGGCCTTCGCGCATCTGCTGCGACTCGTACACGTCCGGGAACGCGCCGTTGCTGCCGGCGTTGGAGAAGTCGTGGTAGCGGTGCACGATGTCGAACTTGCGCCCGACCTGCGTCTCCACGTCGGTGACGGCCTTGCCGTGGTCCCAGCCGCCGGCCGCCCCGGCGGGCGAGTACATGCCCCACCACGCGCCACAGGACGGGACGAGCTTGTCCGAGACGGACCCACACTTGCCGGACGGGAGGGTGCCGCTGGCGCTCGGCGTCGCCGTCCGGGTCGGAGCGATGGTCGGCGACGGCTTCGGCGCGGCGGTGGTCGGCGACGCGCTCGGCGACGGCGGCGGTGCCGGCCGGGTGGGCGTCACCGGCGAAGGCCGGGCCCCGAGGTCGTAGCTGATCAGCAGGCTGGGTCGCAGGTCCGGGTTGCGGTTCTCGACCGACGCCCAGTAGACCCGGCTCTCCAGGCCGCTCTGCGCCAACGAGACCGTCCAGGTGCCGTTGCCGGTGACCAGCTTGGAGACGTCCCACTCGTTGAAGCCCTTGGACACGCTGGTCACGCTGTCCAGTGCGGCACCGGCCGACGTCAGCGGCGGCCGCGACTCGCGGGCGCTCAGCGGCGAGGCGTGCGCCGTCACCGTGGCGGCGAACTGCTGCCAGGCGTGCACCCGCAGCGTCGCCCGGATGTTGACCGCGGTGGCCGGCACCGTGGTCACCGCGAACTCGATGACCGCCTGGCGGCCACCGCGCGGGTTGCCGTCGCAGCGCGTCGCGCAGGTGGCCAGCGTCGACTTGGCCGCGTTGTCACCGTCCTGCGACACCGCGGTGGCGGTGGTGTCGGCCGCCGCCCGGATCGACAGGTCGTCGCTGGCCAGCAGCGGCATCATGGTCGCCACGATGCCGGCCACCACCGAACCGCCGACCACGCCGATGGCAATCGCCTTACGCCGGGGTCCAGAACGGAACCGGGTGATGCGGTGCAGTCCGTGCCTGGTCAAGGAAACTCCCTGTGTCTGCGTCCGTAACGGTGAGCAGCGTATCGATGACCAGGACATGTGGCAGGTAGGACAGTTTTCCGTAAGCGCGTCTTAACCGTCAGCTAAGAAACCGCCTCGGGGAGATCGGGGCCTCTGGCCGCAGGCGCTACCGAAGCCCGCCACACACCTTGCCCGGGGAGCACGCGCGGAGTCAACGGGAGGCGTTGGAAGCGCTTCCGGAACGTGTGGCGACTATCGGCGACCGCGGCCGGACCGTCTGACCGGTCCGTCAGCCGGCGCGAGCGGCAGTCAGCGCGGCAGCCATCGCCGCCCTCGGCGCAGTGACGCCGGTGAACTGCTCGAACTGCCCGACGGCCTGGGCCAGCAGCAGGTCCAGGCCGGAGACGATCCGGCAACCGGCGGCGTCGGCGGCGGTCGCCAACGGTGTCGGCCACGGGTCGTAGAGCGCGTCGAAGAACACCGCGCCCGGCCGCCAGGCCACCGCGCCGGCCAGCGGGTCGGCGACCCCCTTCGGCACCGTGGAGACGACCACGTCGGCGGCGGCGAGTTGCCGGGGAGCATCGGCCCATCGGGCGGGCGTCAGCGCGACGCCCACCGCGCCGGCCACCGGGCGCAGCTCGTCGACCGCCTCGGGTCGGCGGGCCACCACAGTCACCGACGAGCAGGCGAGCTGCGCGGCGGCGGCGAGCGCGGCGCGGGCCGTCCCGCCGGCGCCGAGCACCGTCACGGCGGCACCGGCGCTCACGCCAGCGTCGGTGAGCACCCGCACCATGCCGGCGACGTCGGTGTTGTCCGCGTACCAGGAGCCGTCCGGACGGCGTACCAACGTGTTGGCCGCGCCGACGGCGGCGGCGACCGGCGACGCGGCGTCGGCCACGGCGAGCGCCGCCTCCTTGCCCGGCATGGTCACCGACAACCCGGCCCACTCCGGGCCCAGGCCGGCGACCAGATCCGGCAGCTCCGCCGCCGCGCACTCGATCCGGGTGTACGACCACCCGGTCAGCCCGGCGGCGACGTAACCGGCGGTGTGGATCACCGGAGAGAGGGAGTGCGCGATCGGCTTGCCCAGCACCGCGGCCCTACGGGTCGACACGATCACCGCCGGTCGCGGCCGGTGGCCCGATCACTGTCGACATCACTTCTCCGCTCTCCCGCGCACGTCGGGATCGACAGTACCCAGCGCCCCGGCCCGGGCACCAGGGAACCGGCTCCGCGGCCACCCCGGGCGACCGGGTTATCGCTCGACCCCATCGACGTTGGCGAAAGCATTCCCGGGACGGAAGTGCCGATCGAAAAAGTCAAACCTTGAACAAGGGAGCCTTTACGGCGTGACTCGGCCGGTCAGATGATGCCGGCCTCCCGAGCCTTGTTCTCGTTGCGTTGGTGCTGCTCATACGTCTCGGCGAACGCGGAGTGGCCCTTGTCGTCGATCGCCACGAAGTAGAGCCACTTGCCCGGCGGCGTGTCCATCGCCCCTTCCAGGGCCTGCTTGCCGGGGTTGTTGATCGGGGTGGGGATCATGCCCCGCAGCTTGCGGTTGTACGGGTTCTTCTGGTCGTCGAGCTCGGCCACCGTCATCTGCTTGGACGACTTGGTCGGCTTACCGATCGACTCCAGGTAGTAGTTGACAGTGACGTCCATCTCCAGGCAGTTGCAGTCGAACTCGCCGTACGCGCGGTTGTAGGCGACCCTGGCGACCTTGCCGAGGTCGTCCTTGTTACCCGCCTCGGCCTGGGCCAGCGACGCCACGATCAGCGCCTCGTACGGGCTGACCTTGCGTTCCTCCTGCACCCGGTCGGCGAACTTCATCTCCCCGGTCACCGACAGGAAGCGGTTCACCATCAGCTTGAGGATGCTCTCAGCCGTGGACTTCGGCGGGATCTCGTACGTGTCCGGGAAGAGGAAGCCCTCGATGGACTTGACGCTCTTCTTGCCGTCGCCGCGCGTGAACCACCAATCCGGGACACCGAGCGCCTCCGGGTCCTTGGCGGCGGCCTGGAAGTCCTTGGCCGGGATCTTGGTCTTCTCGGAGAGCAGCTTGTAGATGTTGAAGCTCGTGCGGCCCTCGGGGATGGTCAGCCCGTTGACGATCTTGTTCTTCAGGTCGAGCATCGCGGTCACGGCGTTCGCGCCGCTCATCTGCTTGCGCAGCTTGTACGTGCCCGGCTGGATGTTCTTGCTGCGCGAGTTGGCCTCGGCCGCCTCGATGAAGGCCTTCTGGCTCTTCACCACGTCGGCCGCCACCAGGGCGTCGGCCATGTCGGCGAGCAGCGCGCCGTTCTTGATCTCGACGGTGATCTCACCGGCCCCGCTGCCGTCGTAGTCGGGGGTGACGAAGTAGTTCTGGATACGGTCGAAGCCGTAGAACGCGCCGCCTCCGATGCCGCCCAACAGGAGCAGGGCCATCAACAGAGCCAGGAATGTCTTGCCCCGGCCGCCACCGGACCCGCCCTTGCCCTTGCGGAAGCCGCGCCGGTGCCGACCCTTCTCCCCCCGTTCCGGCTCGTCGAACCCAAGATCCAGATCGTCGATCATTACGTCCGCCTCCGCTGCGCGTCCAGCCAGCTCTGCAGGATCTCCACCGCGGCCGCCTGATCGACAACCGCACGTTGACGTTTACCTCTGACGCCACGCTCGGCAAGCCTACGAGAAGCGACCACGGTCGACATCCTCTCGTCAGTGAGCGTTACCGGGACCGGCGCTATCACATCGACCAGTCGGTCAGCGTACGCCTTCACATGGACGGCCGCAGGACCGTGCTTGCCGGCGAGATTGACCGGAAGGCCGACGACAACCCCGACGGCCTCGTGCTCGACCACCAACGCGGCCAGCTCGGCCAGGTCGCTCGGCACCGCGTCCGGCGCCGCCGTGAGATCGCGGGCCAGGGTGACCAGCGGCGTTGCCAAGATCCCGTCCGGATCCGAGCGAGAGACGCCCACCCGCACCTGACCGACATCCACGCCGATCCGCACACCGCGCTTCAGCTCAGCCACCGACGGTCACCGCCAGCCGGGTACGAACCAGGGCGGACCAATCGGCCCGCCCTGACTCACAGTGATGATCTGTCACGCCTCAGTGATCGCCTTCTCGACGGTGAGCAGCAGGTTCGGCGCCTCGGCCGCGGGCAGACCGCCGCCCTGGGCCAGGTCGGGGCTGCCACCGCCGCGCCCGGAGAACGCCGCCTTCACCAGATCCGACGCGGCCAGGCCCCGGCTGCGCGCCGCCGCGTTGACCGCCACCACCAGGGACGCCTTGCCGTTCGACCGCGCCGCCACCGCCACGACCGCCGGCCGCGCCGGGTCGATCTTGCCGCGGATCTCCTGGGCCAGGGTGCGCACATCGTTGCCGGCCGCGCCCTCCGGCGCCTCGGTGCCCACGTACGCGACCCCGCGCACGTCCTTGGCCTGCGCCGCGAGCGCCGCCGCGCCACCCAGCACCAGCTGGGCGCGCAGCTTCTCCAGCTCCTTCTCGGCGTCCCGAAGCTGGGTGACGGTCTGCTCCACCCGGTCGGCGACCTGGTCGTTCGGCACCCGGTACAGCTCGGCCAGCCGGGAGACCAGCAGGTGCTCCTTGGCCAGGAAGCCGAAGGCGTCCATGCCGACCAGCGCCTCGACCCGGCGGACACCGGAGCCGATCGACGACTCGGAGAGGATCTTCACGAGGCCGAGCTGGGCCGAGCGGGCCACGTGCGTGCCGCCGCACAGCTCCCGGGCGTAGTCACCCACCTCGACGACCCGCACCTCCTCGCCGTACTTCTCGCCGAAGAGCGCCATCGCGCCGATGCGCCGCGCCTCCTCCAACGAGGTGATGAAGGCGTGCACCTCCAGGTCGGCCAGGAGCACCTCGTTGACCTGCTGCTCCACGTCGCGCAGGACGCTCGGCGACACCCCGGTCGGGGTGTTGAAGTCGAACCGGAGCCGACCGGGGGCGTTCAGTGACCCGGCCTGCGTGGCCGACTCCCCCAGGAAGTTGCGCATGGTCTGGTGCACCAGGTGCGTGGCGGTGTGCGACCGGGAGATCGCCCGACGCCGCGTCGTGTCGATCTCGGCGAAGCCGGCCTCACCGGCGCGTACCTCGCCCCGGATCACCCGGGCGCGGTGCACGATCAGACCGGGCACCGGCTGCTGCACGTCGAGCACCTCGACCTGCCCGCCACCAACCGTGATCATGCCCTGGTCGGGCTGCTGCCCACCGCCCTCGGCGTAGAACGGGGTGGTGTCCAGCACCAGCTCGATGGTGTCGCCCTCGGTCGCCGCCTGACGCGGGCCGTCGGCGCCGAGCAGCGCCCGCACCGTCGACTCGCGGGACACCTCGCTGTACCCGGTGAACGTCACCGGACCACCCGCGTCGAGCACCGACCGGTACGCCGACAGGTCGACGTGCCCCGTCTTACGGGCCTGCGCGTCCGCCTTCGCCCGGGTCCGCTGGTCGGCCATCAGCCGCCGGAACCCCTCGTCGTCGACAGCGAGGCCCTGCTCCGCGGCGATCTCCAGGGTCAGATCGATCGGGAAGCCGTACGTGTCGTGCAGCTGGAACGCCTTCGCCCCGGACAGCGCCGAGCCGCCCGCCGTACGGGTCTCCGCGATTGCGGTGTCCAGGATCGTGGTGCCGGCCCGCAGGGTGGACAGGAACGCCTCCTCCTCCGCGTACGCGTAATCCGCGATCCGGTCGAAGTCGGTCGCCAGCTCCGGGTACGACGGCGCCATGCAGTCCCGCGCCACCGGCAGCAGTTCGGGCAGCGCCCGGTCCTGCCAACCCAGCAGCCGGATCGACCGGATCGCCCGGCGCATGATCCGGCGCAGCACGTACCCGCGGCCCTCGTTGCTCGGGGTCACGCCGTCGCCGATCAGCATCAGCGCCGTACGCACGTGATCCGCGATCACCCGCAGCCGGACGTCGTCCGGGTGCGACTCGCTGGCCACATGCCCGGAGTGCGCGCCGTAGCGCTTACCGGTCAGCTCGGCCGCCCGCGCCAGGATCGGCCGAACCTCGTCGATCTCGTACAGGTTGTCGACACCCTGCAGGATCGAGGCCATCCGCTCCAGGCCCATGCCGGTGTCGATGTTCTTCGCCGGCAGGTCACCCAGGATCGGGTAGTCGTCCTTGGTGGTGCCCGGACCCCGCTCGAACTGCATGAAGACGAGGTTCCAGAACTCCATGTAGCGGTCCTCGTCGACCGCCGGGCCGCCCTCGCGGCCGTACTCCGGGCCCCGGTCGTAGAACAGCTCGGAGCACGGACCGCACGGCCCGGGAATGCCCATCGACCAGAAGTTGTCCGCCTTGCCCCGACGCACGATCCGCTCGGCGGGCACCCCCACCGACCGCCAGATCTCGTACGCCTCGTCGTCGTCGAGGTACACCGTCGGCCAGACGCGCTCCGGGTCCAACCCGAACCCGCCGTCGGCCTGCGACTTGGTGACCAGGTCCCAGGCGAGCGGGATCGCGCCGGCCTTGAAGTAGTCGCCGAAGGAGAAGTTGCCGTTCATCTGGAAGAACGTGCCGTGCCGGCTGGTCTTACCGACCTCGTCGATGTCCGGGGTGCGGATGCACTTCTGCACGCTGACCGCCCGCTGGTACGCGGGCGTCTGCTGACCCAGGAAGTACGGGACGAACTGCACCATGCCGGCGTTGACGAACAGCAGGTTCGGGTCGCTGATGGCGGGCAGCGGAGCGGACGGCACCACGGTGTGGCCATTCGCCTCGAAGTGCGCGAGGTACCGCCGCTTGATCTCCGCCGTCTTCATCGCTGGTGTTCCTCCGGAAAGATTTCTCGATCGCCGATCCGCGGGTCTTCCCGCAGGTCGGCGAACTTGTCGTCGAACGCCTCGCCCTGGGCGAACGCGTGGTGGATCTCCTGCTCGCGTTCGGCCATCCCGACCCGGACGTCCTCCACGAAACTACGCAGCGACTCGACGAGCCCGCCAGCGGATTCCGTCAGCGAGCTGGCGATGCCCGCCGGCGTGTACGCCTGCGCGGTCCGGGTCGCCTTGCGGACCACGATCACCCCGACGGCCACCCCGATGCCGAGCCAGAACAAGCGCCTCATGTCCCGCTACCTCCTGGTGCGCCGGGCCGGTCAGCTGTTGCCGCGTCGCGCGGCCCGTCGCTGCTGCTTGATGGTGTCGCGTACCTCGCGCTCGGTCTCGGCGTGCCGGCGGCCGGCGGCGGCCTTACGCACGCCGTAGCCGAACGCGGCCACCTTGACCAGGGGGTTAGCTGCCGCGGCGGAGACGACGGTGGCCAGGTTGGCGACGTTGGCGGTGACGTTCTGCGCGTGGCTGGTCATGGTGTCGACCTTCGCCAGCTGGAGGTTCACACCGTCGAGCGAGGTCTGCACCTGCTCCAGCGCGGTGTTGACGTTCCTCACAGTGGTGTTCACGTCACCGAGCAGCGGTGCGGTCCGGTCGTTCAGGTCGTTGATCATGCGGGTGGTGGCGTCAACCGTGTGCCGCAGCCGCAGGATGGGCAGCGTCAGGATGAGCACCAGCACCGCGAACGCGGATGCCGCGATCAGCGCCGCGATCGCTCCAATGTCGCCCACGCCTGTCCTCCTCAAGCAGAGTTCCGCAGGACCCGACGTCCCCGGAACGCACAACCATGCCACCCGTACCGGCCGCCGAGCCGCCGGCGGTCACCGGTAGCGGGCGTGCCCGCCAGCCCCAGACCCTACCGTCCGTGATGGAGACCGGCTCAGGACGGTGAGGGTGTCTGCTCACCCAGCGGATCCGCACTGACCGTCGGGAACGGATCCTCACCGGTCAGTGACGGGTCGGTGGTCGGCTGCGGTCTGGTCCGCTCGTCGTCGATCGCGTTGCGCACCTTCACCGACACCAACGAGCCGGTGCAGTCGGTCGCAGCGGCCGACGGGTCGTCGGACGGCACGACCGCCGGCTCGCCGTCCACCGGCGGCGGCACACAGGTCGGCTCGCGTACCCACAGGTCGAGAGTCAACTCGTCGCGACGCCAGCAGGTGTAGCTGCCCTTCGTCTGCTGTTCCGGGCAGCGGCTCACCTTCCACGGCTGCCACCCGTCGCGGCGCAGCGCGTCCTCGTAGACCTGCGCCGTCTCCTTGGGTGCCTTCTCCGAGGTCACTGTGCGCTCACGCAGCCGGCAGTCGAGCAGGCACCAGCGGCTGCCGCTGACGTCGTCGACCGTCTTCGCGGCCGCCCAGGCGGGCACACCGAGCTGGTCCAGGTTGTCGAAGACCGGGTCACGGCTCAGCGTGCGGACGCCGAAGAAGAGCGGAACCGCGCCGAGCAGCACGACGCTGACCAGCACCAACACCGCCGCGCGCAGACGGCGTCGCTCACGGGTCTGCCGGCGCTCCTCGGAACGGGCACCCGGTGCGGCGTCGTCGTCCGGCGCGTCCTGACCGGCCGAGCGCAGCGCCGGCCCGTCGGAGGGGTCCGGTTCCGGCCGGTCCACCGGGCCGGACACGGCGGGCAGCGCGGCGGCGGGCGGGGCCACG
>NZ_JAGPXY010000097.1 GCF_018070325.1 Micromonospora sp. H61 | reverse complement strand
GCGCACCGCACCGCGGTCACCGGGCCGGCGGTGGACGGGCGGGGTGACGCGGCCCGCGCCGCCGTCGAGGAGGCGATGGGTTGGCTCACCGAACCGGACGACGCGCTGACCGAGCCCGATCCCGCGTCCGGGGCGGCCACGGACGAGCTGACCGGAGCCCGGATCCTGCTCGCCGACGACAACGCCGACATGCGGGCGTACCTCACCCGGCTGCTCGCCGGGCAGGGCTGGCGGGTGCGGGCCGTCACCGACGGCCGGCAGGCCCTCGACGAGATCCACAGTGATCTGCCCGACCTGGTCCTGACCGACGTGATGATGCCGGTGCTGGACGGCTTCGACCTGGTACGCCGACTACGCGCCGACCCGACGACCCGGACGCTGCCGGTGCTGGTGCTCTCCGCCCGTGCCGGCGGGGAGGCCAGCGTGGAGGGCCTGAGCCTGGGCGCCGACGACTACCTGGTCAAACCGTTCGCCGCGGCCGAGTTGATCGCCCGGATCCGGGCCAGCATCCGCCGAGCCCGCGACCGCACCCCTGCCGCGGCCGTCGTCGGCGACCCGGCGACTGCCACTGCCGCAGCTCCCTCGGCTCGGCCCACCCCGGTCGGGCCCGTTCCGCCGACCCCGGCTGTCGAAACCGTCCGCGACGTGGCAGTGGCCGTGCAGGCGCCGCCCGAGCCGGACGGTCTGGGCGACCTCCTGGACGTCGGGTGGACCTACCCGTCCGCGCCCACCTCCGCCGCCGCGATGCGTCGCGACGTCCGGGGCGCACTGGGCGAGCTGGACGTCGACCCGGACGTGCTGGAAGACCTCCTGCTCGCCGCCTCGGAGGCCATGAACAACGCCGTCGAGCACGCACAGCGACCCAGCCGTCCGGAGGTACGGGTGCGCGTCCAGGTGGGCGACGGGCTGATCCAGATCTCGGTACGGGACTTCGGCACCTGGCGGGACCGCCGGCCGGCGATGGACCGGGGGCGCGGCGCGCTGCTGATGAACGCCTACGGCGACGTGCGGCTGGTCTCCACCGCCGAGGGGACGACGGTGACCATCGAGCGTCGACTGGCCTGAGTGCCGGCGACGGGTCAGAGTCGGCGGCCGCTGGCGTCGTGGGCGATGATGCCGTCCAGCCGCTCCCCCGGAGTGAGCCGCGTCGGGTCGAACCAGAAGACCAGCACCTGCTTGTCGCCACTCCATCGCGCCACTCGGGCGTCGACCTGCCGACCGTCGACGGTGCCGATGATCCGCTTGGCGGGGCCGACGAAGTAGCCGAAGGTGGGCACCGGCACGGCGAAGCCCTCGTCGTAGCCGATCTGGTGGAACCCGGCACTGCGGTCGCTGCCGTAGACGTCGTTGACCAGGATGTCGGTGCGCAACGAGCCGTCCGGAGCCTGGCGACCGGCGGCCAGTCCGATGGACACCTTGGGCTCACCGGGCACGGACACCGCGACGAAGTAGTAGACCCGACGCTCGGCGCCGTGCCGCACCCCGCTGTCCACGATCTGGCCCAGCGGCTTCGGTGGCGGCTCGTCGCGGCCCACCGTCGGCGGTGGCGTGGAGCCCAGCGACTTCTCCGCCCACGGCGAGACACCGACCGACGGTGGAGCGACGGCGACCGGCGGCGGGTGCTCGGTCGGCGCCGGATCGCCCGGCCCGGACACGCCGACCGCCACCACGACGACCACGGCGGCCAGGCCGGTCGCCAGCGTCGCCGCCCCCGCTCCGGCGACGCGTCGACGGGTACGCAACCGACGTCCCTCGCGCATCACGGAGTCCAGATCGAACACGGCGTCGGGACGCTCGGTCGCCCGCATCGCGTGGCGGAGCCGTTCCAGCTCGCTCATCGGCGCGCCCTCTCATCGGCCGTGCGGGGCGCGGCGGTGCGCAACTTCTCCAGAGCTCGCGAGCTGGTGCTCTTGACCGTGCCGACGGATACGGAGAGTTCCCGGGCCACCTGCGCCTCCGGCAGGTCGAAGTAGTAGCGCAGGACGACGATGGCGCGCTCCCGGGGGCTGAGCGCACCGAGGATGGTGATCAACCAGCGCCGGGTGGCCACGTCGTCGGCCACGTCGCCACGCCGCTGCTCCGGCACCTCGTCGGTCGGGTACTCCCGCATCGGCCGTCGCCACCCGTCGACCAGATGGTTGACCAGCGTGCGGCGGGCGTACCCGTAGGCGTCGTCGTCGTGGATCCGCGACCACGACGCGTAGGTGCGCACCAGTGCGGTCTGCGCGGCATCCTCGGCCTGGTGGTGGTCGCCGGTCATCAGGTACGCGGCGTGCACCAGTCGCGCGGACGCCGCCCGCGCGAACTCGACGAAATCGGCGTCACCCCGCGCCACCGCGAACCCTCCCCGTGCCACAGAGCTAGAGACGGGCGAGGTCGGCAAAAGGTTGAGCCCTGGGTCACATCAACTTTTCGCCACTGTCACCCGTCTTCTCCTCCGCGCCGCCGCCGAGCGACGCGCGAGGGGAGAGACATGTCGACGAAGGCTACCCGCCGCTGGGGTCCCACCTCGATGGCGTCGCTGCTGGTGGTGGTGCTGCTCACCGGGTGCGGTCTGCCCGCCGCCGGGCAACCCGCCACCGAGCCGGTCGCCGCCGGGCCGCTGCCCAGCGGACCGGCGACATCTACCGGTCGGCCGACCGGGGCCGCCGAGGTCCGGCCCAGTTCCGCGCCCGTCGTCCCGGTCAGCTACCCCGCCACCGGCGGTAACCGCTGGTCGGTGGCGCCTGGCGAGACGACCCCCGGGCGCGCGACGGCCGGCCGGTTGCTGCGCTACCGGGTCGCCGTCGAGCGCGACATTCGGGGCCTGCCGGCGAAGGACATCGCCACGGCGATCACCACGACGTTGAACGACCCACGCGGGTGGACGGCGGGCGGGGCGTGGCGGTTGCGCCGGGTCGGTGCCGGCGAACCGACCGACTTCACCATCTACCTGGCGACCCCCGGCACCCGCGACACCCTCTGCCAAGACGTGCCGGACGCCTACACCTCCTGCCGCAACGGTGGCCGGGTGGTGCTCAACGTGGCGCGTTGGGTCAAGGGGGTGCCGGGTTACGGCGCGACGGTGGAGATCTACCGGCAGTACATGGTCAACCACGAGGTGGGGCACAAGCTCGGGTACGGCCACGAGCGGTGTCCCGGGCGGGGCCGGCCGGCGCCGGTGATGCACCAGCAGACGCTGGGCCTGCACGGCTGCTCCGCGAACGCTTGGCCGTACCCGAAGGGCAAGGCCCGCTACAGCGGGCCGGTCGGGGCGTACGACGACGCGATCCCCCGGCGTGAGGGCGCCTACTCGGCATCGTGAGGACGGCGTGCCCTCAGGTGCGGCGGCGGCGCTCCTGTTCGAGTCGCTCGTCCTGCCGGCCCATCTCGTAGATGGCGTTGAGGCTGGTCGGCAGCCGGCTGACGTTTTCCGGCACCGGGCCGGGATCCGGCGCCGGCCCGGAATCCGGTACCGGACCGGGGTCGGGTGCGGCGGCGAGGGCCGGGGCCCGGCGGCGCAGCAGCAGCAGTGCCAGCACCCCGAGGACGGCCACGACCAGCAGGTACGACACGGGTGGCCAGGCATCGCGGGTGGGGTTGGCGAGCGCCGACGGCTGGGTCGGTGCGGGGGTGTCGCCGTCGCGCCAGGGCACGCCGGCCTCGCGGGTGCCGGTGCCTACGCCATCGGTGCGGCGATCGGGGGCTGCGGGTGCGGGGAGACCACCGCCTGCCGACCCGGCGGGCGCGGGGATCGCGATGGGTTCCGCCGGACTGGGCCGACCGACGACCGGTGGCCGACTCGGCGTGGCCGCTCCGGTGGGGGTGTCGCTCGGCGTCGGGGCGGCACTCGGCGTGTCGCCACCGAGCAGGTCGTCGACGATCTGGCCGACGCCGCCGACGATGTCACCGAGCGGATTTGAGGTGGCCGACGGGGACGGCGCGGGCGCGAGGGCGAGGGTCAGCGCGAGGACGACGACGGTAGGCATGACGCCACCTCCGATGTGCCGGATATGCCACGCACCGTACCGCATCGTGGGATCGCGTGGGTGACACCGGCGCACCGGGGCGGGGGCGCGTCTGGCGCTCGCCCCCGCCCGCGATGTCGCTGATGGTCAGACCGGCAGGCCACCGACCTGAGTGGAGATCCACGATCGGATCGACGGCAGGTCGACGTAGATGGACGGGCCGGTGGCGCAGGTGGAGTTGTTGTTGCCGGCCCGACTCGTGGCGCCGATCAGGTTCCACACTCCGTTGACCCGGCGCACCTGCGGCCCACCCGAGTCGCCGTAGCAGGCGCCGGAGTTGCCGTTGGTGTTGTTGGTGCAGATCTCGTACGGGCCGTTGATGCCGGAGCACCGACTGTCGGCCACGATGGACGTGTCGAGTTCGTTGGCCACGGCCGGAGCCGAACCGCAGCCCCGCGGGGCGCAGGTCTGGCCCCAGCCGATGATCCGGGTGGCGGTACCGACCGCGCCGGAGGTGCTCGGGATCGGGGCCGGCGCGTACGTGACCGAGCTGGCCAGTTGCAGCAGCTTGACGTCGACGCTCGGGTGGTTGACCGCCCGGGTCACCCGCACGACGGTCCCGCCGCTGGAACGGTTGATGCTGCCCACCCGCACCGAGGACGGCGTCGAACAGTGCTTGGCGGTGACCGCCCAGTTGCCCTTGATCAGCGTGCCGGTGCAGCCGGAGACATAGACCATGAAGGGGTAGTTCTCCGTGGCCGGCCGGCCGCCGACCACCAGCGGGCTGATGTCCGAGTCGCCGTTCCAGGTGTACGTCGTGCTGGCCGGCGCGGCCAGGGAGCCGGCGAACAGCGAGTTCACCCGGCTCGCCTCGGCGGCGCTGGGGTTCGCGTTGCGACAGGAGACCGGTGCGCTGCTGCCGGACATCAGGTCGGAGCAGAGGCCGGTGCGCCGGTCCGGCAGGCCCAGGATGTGGCCGACCTCGTGGGTGGCGATGCGGGTGCGGTCGTAGCCCTGGTTGACGGCCGTGCGGCCCATCCAGATCCGGCCCGAGCCGAGACCGGTCGGCTGCGCGCGGGGCCAGCCTTCGTCGACGTAGATGGTGATGCTGGCCGGGGTGCCGGCCAGGAGTCGGACGCTGCTGACCCGGCTGTTCCAGATCTGCGCCGCCTGGTCGAAGTTGGTGCGGAACTCGCCGGTCCGGCTCGCGTCGTAGTAGACGGTCCGGACGGCGGCGGCGGGCGTACCGGTGGCGAGCTGCATCCCGGCCGCCGCCAGGATCGCCACCAGCATGGCCAGCGCCGCGCGTCTCAGTTGTCCTCGGAACATCGGGTACTCCCCTGCGGTCGTCCGGCGACCGTCGGCCACCGGTTCATCGATGCGCACCGATATTAATGTGACGGCGGCCGATGTTCGGCATAGCGGAAGCGTCATACCGGCGACGTGGAGGCTGTTACCCAGCGGTTACGCCGCGGCGAAGCGCCCGTGCCGGGGCAGGACGACGGTGGCGGCAGAGGGTCACCGGCAGCGCCGCCGCGAC
Organism: Micromonospora sp. H61; assembly: GCF_018070325.1. GTDB lineage: Bacteria > Actinomycetota > Actinomycetes > Mycobacteriales > Micromonosporaceae > Micromonospora > Micromonospora salmantinae. Next base: position 13,123 of record NZ_JAGPXY010000097.1, on the reverse strand, counting down.
GTGACCCCGGTACCGGACGGAGAAGAACCATGAGGATCAGGAGCGCACTGACCGCGTTGGCGGTCGCCCTCGCCGGGCTGGTAGCCAGCGCCGGCAGCAGCACCGCCGCGGGCACCACGACCGGAGCGGCGTACTGCGGGATCACCTGGGGCAGCGCGGAGAAGGCGGCCGGCGCGCTGAGCGACGCCCCGCTGGTCGACGTACGAACCGGCCGGCACGACTGTTACGACCGGGTGGTGTTCGAGTTCAACGGCCCGGTCGACGGTTACGCGATCGGCTACGGGGAGACGTGGACCGAGGGCGAAGGGCTGGCGCTGTCGCCGTACACCGCCGGCGGCGCGCTGCTGCGGGTCTCGCTGCGGGCACCGGCGTACGACGACGACCACCTGGGCACCGTGCCCTACGCGGTCGGCGAGCACGTCGCGAACCTGCTGCGCTACCCGACGCTGCGCGACGTGGTGTTCGGCGGCAGCTTCGAGGGCTACAGCACCTTCGCCGTCGGCGTACGGGCGCGGTTGCCGTTCCGGGTGCTCGTGCTCGCCGGTCCCGGCACCCACAGCCGGGTCGTGCTCGACGTCGCCCACCAGTGGTAATCGAAGCAGGCCGATCCGCTTGGCCGTCCGCCGACATCAGGCGGACGGCCATGGTGCGCACTGACCCGGGCATCAGTCAGGCGTGCAGGGTGGGCCGATAGACGAGTTCCTGGGTGCGACCGTCGAGGGTCCGGCTCTCGATCAATTCCAGGTCGAAGTCGGCCGCGCCCTGGAAGATCGGCTCGGTGCCGGTCTGTCCGGTGATCACCGGGAAGAGCGTCACCTGGACGAAATCGACCAGTCCGGCGGCCATCAACGCCCGGTTCAACGACAGGCTGCCGTGCGATCGCAGGGGCACGGCGGACTCCTCCTTGAGCCGGGCGACGACGTCGACCGCGTCACCGCGCACGACTGTCGCGTCCGGCCAGTCGAGCGGGCCTTCCAGCGTGTTCGACACCACGGTCGCCGGCAGGTTCCTCATCTGGGTCACCCACGCGTCGCGGACCTCGGACTCCTCGGTGCTCACGGCCAGCATCTGCGCGAACACCCGGTACGTGTTGGCCCCGAAGACCATGCGCTGCTCCGCGCTGTACCCGGACAGGCGGTGCGCGAGCAGTTCGGGGCCCTGCTTACCCCAGTACCCGCCCCAGTTGCCGCTGGTGGTGCCGAAGCCGTCGAGGCTGGAAAAGACGTCGACGGTGTAGGTGGCGGTCATGATGTTCTCCGTTCACGGGTGAGTTCGGTCCGACGGGTCTGCAGGTGGGCCCGCTCGGTCTCGTTGGTGGCCAGTGCCGTGGCCCGGTCGTAGGCGGCTCGGGCCTCGTCGTTCCGTCCGAGTCGGGCGAGCAGTTCGGCCCGGGTTGCGGGCAGCCGGTGATAGCCCGGAAGGTCGAGGCCCTCCAACGCGGCGAGGGCCACCGCCGGCCCGTGCACCTCGGCGACGGCGACCGCGCGGTTGAGCGCCACGACCGAGGTCGGCGCGAGAGCGAGGAGCTGGTCGTACAGTGCCAGGACCTGCGGCCAGTCGGTGGCGGCGCCGTCGGTGTGCACCGCGCTGATCGCGGCCTGGATCTGGTACGGGCCGGGCCGGTTACGGCGCAGGCAACGGCGGACGATGTCGTGGCCCTCGGCGATGAGCGGCCGGCTCCACAGTGATCGGTCCTGGTCGGCCAGCAGCACCAGGTCGCCGGTCGGGCCGAGCCGGGCCGGGCGGCGCGCCTCGGTCAGCAGCAGCAGGGCGAGAAGGCCCAGAACCTCGGGCTCGTCGGGCATCAACGCGGCGAGTTCGCGGGCGAGCCGGATCGCCTCGGCGCACAGGTCCGTTCTGATCAACGGACCGGCGGTGGACGCGTAGCCCTCGTTGAACATCAGGTAGAGCACCGCGAGGACGGGCGGCAGCCGGTCCGGCAGCTCATGTCCGGCCGGAACCCGGTACGGGATGGCGGCGTCGCGGATCTTCTTCTTGGCGCGCACGATCCGCTGGGCGACGGTCGCCTCCTGGACCAGGTAGGCACGGGCGATCTCCGGTACTTCGAGGCCGCCCAGCAGGCGCAGGGTGAGAGCCGTCCGCGCCTCCGGGGCCAGCGCCGGGTGACAGCAGGTGAAGATGAGTCGTAGCTGGTCGTCCCGCACCGGTCCCACCTCCGAGGGCTCATCCTGGTGATACAGCAGCAGGGCCTGGGCGTGCCGGGCCTCGCGGGTCGACTCCCGGCGAAGCCGGTCGACGGCACGGTTGCGTGCGGTCGTCACGATCCAGGCGCCCGGGTTCGGCGGCAGCGTCTGCCACTTCTGCAGCGCCGTGGTGAAGGCGTCCTGGACGGCCTCCTCGGCGAGGTTGATGTCACCGAGGAGGCGGGCCAGGGTGGCGACGCAGCGGCCGTACTCCGCGCGGTAGATGCTCGCCAGGTCCATGTCGGGAGAGCGGCTGCCGGTCAGGCCTGGGACAGGTCGTCGAAGGGGCGCACCTCGACCGGGCCGCAGGCCGCCGCGCACCTCTCGGCCCAGGCCAGCGCCGCGTCCAGGTCCGCGCACCTGATGACCCAGAACCCGGCGATGTGCTCCTTCGTCTCGGCGAACGGCCCATCGCTCATCGCGGTGGTGCCGTTCTCGACCCGGACGACGGTGGCGCTGTCCGGCGAGGTGAGTCCCCCGCCGAAGACCCAGGCGCCCGCTGCCTGCATGTCGTCGTTGATCCGGCCCGTCTCCCTGAACATGGTCTGCGTCTCCTCGTCGGACGGCGTCGGCGCGCCCTCGACGAAGTGCACTGACAGCAGGTACTGCTTCATGACGATCCTCCGGTAGCTCGATGGTGGGATGGGTACAGGTCAGGCGGCCACGACGTTCGACGTGGTGGCGCGGGTCGTGTTCGCGGTGGCGGTCATCGTGCCCTCCAGTGGGTGTGCGGCAGGTTGCGATGCCGGGCTCTCACCAGGGCTACGAACTGAACCGATCCCGATCGACAGCACGCCCAAACTTTTTTGTCGACGAGTTTTGACGTCGGCGTGAGACGACGGAGTCTCGGGACATAGCGGACGAGCCCGACCACCGATTCTCGCAGCTCAAGCGGCTGCGGCACCGCACGCCGCTCGGCGTGCGGTGCCGCTGGGTGGGTCGTCAGTAGTTCGCGTAGGCGGTCAGGTCGCGGTACCCGTCGGCCTTGCCGTCGTTCGACCAGCCGGCGTCCTCAGGCTCGGCGTTGGCATCACCCGCGACGATCTTCAGGTCGCCGCCGAGGCGGTCCCTCGCCTCGTCGGCCTCCTTGATGTTCTCGTCGGCGCACGGGGCCGTGCCAGGTGTTGGTCGGCCAGTGGACCGAGGCGACCGAGACGTCCTCGTTGCGGACGTTGTCGTGCAGCCGGCATCGAAGTGCGAGAACCGGTGTGCCTCAGAGCGTGCGCTGGTACTCCTCCCAGGTCCGCTTCGGGCTGACCGCCGGTCCATCATCGACGCCCCGGTTGGCCAGGCCGTTACGACCGAGGTAATAGTCACCGGCCTGGTTCTGCGCACCTGTCGACTGGTCGGTGTCGGAGAGCGCGATGGCGTGGATGTGGTAGCCCCAGTCCCCCTGGGCCGGGGTCCGCAGCCACGCGGCGAAGCCCACCGTGCGCAGTCGACGCAACACGTCCGTCCGGACCGCCGAGGAGAGACCGCTGACCGAGAGGTCGAGCGCGCCGCCGCCGTCGTGCGTGCCGGCGGAGGCGCCCACACCGCTGCTGTACGAGCCCTGCGTGATGCCGAGCTGCCGGCCGAGCAGGCGTTCGGCCTCGAACAGCATCGACCTGGTGCGGGTGTTGACCTGCACGCCCCGCAGAGTCACCACGCTGCCGGGCGAGATGGCCCTGACGACTGTGTAGCGGCCCTCCCCGAGCGACCGCAGCGACGACGGGCCGGGAAGACCTGTGGCGTCGAGACCGGTGTAGCCCAGCGACCGCTGGTACGCGGCGTACGCGGCGATCGTGCTGGTGCCGAAATGACCGTCGACGTACGCCGACGAGAGCAGCCCTCTCGCCTGGAGTGCACGCTCCACCAGCAGGACGCTGTCCTTGGCCCCCTCGGTCAGCGCGGTGTCCGCCCGACGCGGGTCGATCTGCGCCGCCTTGATCAGCGCCTCCATGTCCAGCTGCGGCAACGCGGCCGTGGCCGGGCCGGCCAGCGGTACGGCACCGACCACCGCCGCACCTGCGGCGACGAGCAGGTTCCTTCTCGTGAGCACGCTTCCTCCGCAATATATCGACAGATTGACATGACGGAATGAAGCTATTCTTCAATGTACGGAGCTGAGTTGTCACCCCGCTGGGGCGTACGAATGTCCTCGGGATCGCCTCCCGCCGGTCGACCTGGATGGTCGGGACCAGCCGGCCCCGACCATCCGGTGGCGCCCATCCGACCCACGTCCGTCGCAGGTCGGTGGGCCGCCGTCGCAGCTCCCGTCAGCTAGCTGCCAGAACCCTGCTGGATCGGGTCGGGTGCCTGCCCGACCGCCTCGTCGGCCAGGTGCCAGACCTCGCGCATCGGGGCCCACCAGTCCCCCGAGCCGGGCTCGGCGATCGACTCCTGACACGGGTCGGTCAGCTTCCACCACTCCTGCGTCTGCGGGTCCGCCGCGATCAGCCGCAGGTCGGCCTCGTAGTCGTCGCCCACGTACTCGTAGTAGCCGAAGAGCAGGTCGTCGTGGAGGAAGATGGTGTAGTTGCGGAAGTTTGCCTCGCGCAGCGTCTTCTCCACGCTCGGCCAGACGGCGGCGTGCAACCGCAGGTAGGTCTCCCGCTGCTCGGGGCGGAGTCGGATCACGCAGCCATGACGTTTCACGTCGTGCCCTTTCGTGTGAGCTGTTTCAGGGGTGCCGAAGGCACCTGAAAGTAGCGGTTGGGCAGTGCCCAGAGGTGACCAGCCGGCCACCGATGTCGGCCGTTTCGCCAGGACTACGCACCGTGGCGCCAGGTCTACCCTCGGGTGATGGAGGGCCGCGTGTTGGTGGTCGAGGACGACTTCTCGATCCGGGAGATCACCGCCCTCGGTCTGCGCCGCGCCGGTTTCCGGGTCGACACCGCGGTCGACGGGCGGCAGGCCCTGGCCGCGTTCCGCGCCCACCCGGTCGACCTCATCGTGCTCGACATCATGCTGCCGGGGCTGGACGGTCTGGAGGTCTGCCGGGAGATCCGGCGGACCAGCCAGGTGCCGATCCTGATGCTGACCGCGCGCACCGACACCATCGACGTGGTGGTCGGGCTGGAGTGCGGCGCGGACGACTATCTGCGCAAGCCCTTCGACCTGCCCGAGCTGGTGGCCCGGGTCCGCTCGGTACTGCGCCGGGTGAGCGTGCCGGCCCCCTCGACAGTCATCGAGGTCGGCAGCCTGGAGATCGACCCGGGCGGCTTCGTGGTCCGCCGGCACGGCCAGGAGGTGGCGCTCACCGCCACCGAGTTCCGCCTGTTGCTGGAGCTGGCCCGCCGGCCCGGTCAGGTCTTCACCCGGGAGCTGCTGCTGGACCTGGTCTGGAACCACGACTTCCTCGGCGACTCCCGACTGGTCGACGTGGCGGTGCAGCGGTTACGGGCCAAGATCGAGGACGACCCGGCGCAGCCACTGCTGATCCGGACCGTACGCGGTGCCGGCTACAAACTCTCGACGGGCTGACGGGGGCGGCGATGGCCGGACGCGCGGTGTTCCCCGGGCGCCTGCGACGCCGGCTGACGATCGCGTTCGTCCTGGTCGCCGGCGTCTCGGCCGGGCTGCTCGCCGGCGGGACCGGGCTGCTGCTGCGGCAGTCCTGGTTGGACGCGTCGCTGCACGAGGCCGCCGCCGACGCCCGCTACCACCTCGTTCTCGCTGGGCAGTTCCTGCCGCTGACCGAGCAACGCAGCACCGAACTGCTCACCAGCTTCGAGGCCAGCGGTCGGCACGTGCTGCTCGTCGACGGCCCGACCCGCGCATCGCACCCCGCGTACGCCCCGGAGCTGGGCACCCGGTTGCGGGCCGTCGTCGCGGACGGGCGGCTCGGCTATCAGCGCTCCGCGCCGAAGGAGCGTCCTCGGCTGCTGGTGATCGGTGGGCGCATTCCCGGCTCGACCGCCGAGCTGTACGTCCTGACCGTGGAAGACGACGTCGCCACCGATCTGGGTCAGCTACGCACCGCGCTGGTGGCCGGCTGGGTGCTCGTGGTGTTGCTCGCCGCTGCGGTGGGTCACGCGTTGGCCCGCCGCACGTTGGAGCCGGTGGGCCGGGCCAGCCGGGCCGCCCGAGCGCTCACCGAGGGCCTGCTCGCCACCCGCCTGCCGGTACGCGGGCGCGACGAGTTCAGCGTCTGGGCGGCGACGTTCAACGAGATGGCCGAGGCACTGGAGTCGAAGATCGCGGCGCTGTCGGCCGCGCAGGCCCGCGAGCGGCGGTTCACCGCCGACGTCGCGCACGAGCTGCGTACCCCGGTGACCGCGTTGGTGGCCGCGGCGTCGCTGCTGCGCGAGCACCTCGACCAACTGCCCGACGACGCCCGGCCGGCGGCCCGGCTGCTGGTCGGCGACGTGGTCCGGCTGCGCCGGTTGGTCGAGGATCTGATGGAGATCTCCCGGTTGGACGCCGGGCGGGAGCAGGTGGCTGTCGGGCCGGTCGACGCGTTGGCGCTGCTGCACGGCATCGTCGCCGCGCGCGGCTGGTCGCCGCGCGTGCGGGTCACCGGTGATCCGGTCGCGGCGCGCACCGACCGGCGTCGGCTGGAGCGCGTGCTGGCCAACCTGGTCGCCAACGCGGTCGAGCACGGCGGTGGCGAGATCACTGCCAGCGTGGCGGGCGCCGGATCACTGGTCGTCTTCGAGGTGATCGACGACGGGCCGGGCATCCCGGCCGAGCATCTGCCCCGCGTGTTCGACCGGTTCCACCAGGTCGATCCGTCCCGCTCCGCGCCCGGCAGTGGGCTCGGGCTGGCCATCGCCCAAGAGCACGCCGAGCTGCTCGGCGGCGCGCTGAGCGTGCGCAGTGACCCGGGCGAGGGCACCCGGTTCCGGCTGGAGTTGCCCACTGCCGGTCCCGCCGGCCCGCCGGGCGGTGCGGGATGACCGGCCGTGGCGCGGTCGGGCCGGGCGTGTCGGCGCTGGTCGCGGCGCTCCTGCTCGGCGGCTGCGGCACTCCCCGCTCCGGCGACCTCGGCCCGGCGCCCACGGCGCCGCCGCCCAGCGTCGCACCCACCGACCGCCCGGAGCGCACGCCGACCCGGGCCGCGGCACCGACGCCACCACCCACGAACCGGCCGCCGGGTCCGCCGCCGGCGGCGTCCACCGGCACGCGCCGACCGGATCCGGTGACCATCGAGCTGTGGTACGTCCGCGCCGGGCTGCTCGTGCCGACCCGGCGCACCCGGCCGGCCACTGTCGCGACGTCCCGGCTGGCGCTGACCGAACTGGCCGCCGGGCCGAGCTCGCCCGAGGCGGCCGCCGGGATGATCACCCTCCTTCCGACCGGCGTCGAGGTCACCCGCATCGCCGACGAGGTGGCGACGCTGCGGGTGCCGTCCGTCGGCGACCCGTCCACCCGGCGGCTGCGCGAGGCGCAGGTGGTGTGGACGCTCACCCAGTTCCCCAGCGTGCGTCAGGTCCGCCTCGACGGCGCGGCCCCGGTCGACCGGGCAGACTACGCGGACCTGCTGCCACCGATCGTGGTCACCGGCCCGATCCCCGGCGAGCGCGTGTCCGCCCCGCTCGTCGTCACCGGCACCGCCACCGTGTTCGAGGCCACTGTGAGCGTCCGGGTGCTGGACGCCGCCGGCCGGGAGGTGGCCACCGGTTTCGGCACCGCCAGTTGCGGCAGCGGCTGCCGGGGCGGGTACCGCGTGGTGGTCGGCTGGCGCCCGGTCCGCGAACAGAAGGGCACTGTCGAGGTGTACGAGGTGTCCGCCGAGAACGGCGCGCGGATCAAAACGATGGCGGTGCCGGTGGTCCTCGCACCCCGCGACTGACCGCCTCGCCCAAAGAGGGTGTTAACCCGGTGCGTCATCCGTTTGTCGACAGCGACGCGCGGCGCTGACGTCTACCCGACAGCGCAGATCCTCGCCGGCATTCACCGGGCTGGCGCGGCCACGCGGTGAAAGCGCAGGCCAGGTGCCGTGGAGCCGGTGGGAACGTCTCCGACACGCCGGCAGCGGGACGGCTCGTCGGGCTTGGCCGGACGACCGTTCCCCTGACCTTCGAGATTGACCTGGGTGGACATGTTTGCCAACGTGAGCGCGTCATTGCGCACAGTCATATTCGCTGTTCAGCCCCGTGACGGCCGGGCCACACTGGAGTCGTACCGGTCGCCGCGACAGCCTCACCATCCCTCGCAGAGCGGAGATACATCATGTCCGGTGGCAGCCTTCCCCGTACCGGTATGGGCGTCGTCACGATCGGCGGCGCGGCCGGTATCGGCAGCTACGCACTTCCCCTGCCGCTCACCATCGCCCTCACCGGAGCGACCGCCGTCCTCATCGGCTTCATCATGATCCGGATGACGTTCCGTCGTAAGCAGTCGGTCGGCCAGTGACCGCTAGCGTCACGAAAGGTCGTGTCCTGTTCGCCGCGGCGGTCGTCCTGGCCGCCGCGGCGGCGTGGAGCGCCCATCACGTCCTCGCCGTGATCGGCGCCATCAACGGAGGCGGTCACCGCTTCACCTTCGCGTACGCCGCCATGTTCCTGCTGCTGATCTGGCAGCTCGGCACCTCCTATCTGGAGAAGCCCGCAGTGGTCACCGACCGGATGCAGGGGCACCTCGACGCTCTGCACGTGGTGGGCATCGTGCCGGCGTACAACGAGGACCCGGGCGCGCTGCGGGCCTGCCTCGAATCCATGATCTTCCAAACCCGCAAACCGGACACCATCTACGTGGTGGACGACGGGTCGAAGCTGACCGAGGGCTACCAGCCGATCAAGCGGTGGTTTCTCGACGTCGCCCCCGTCCACGGGATCATCGCCGCCTGGCACATCCAGCCCAATGCCGGGAAACGGCACGCCCAGGCCGCCGCGGTGCGGTCGACACCGGCAGCCGACGTCTACTGGACGGTGGACTCGGACACCATCTCGGACCCGAACGCCCTCAGGGAGTTGTTGAAGCCCTTCGCCGATCCGGCGGTGCAGTCCGTCGCGGGGGTGGTGATGGCCGCGAACGTGCGCAGCAGCTTCCTCACCCGGTTCACCGACCTGTGGCTGGTGACCGGGCAGCTCACCGACCGGTCGTCGCTGTCGGTGTTCGGGTGCGTGTGGGTGAACTCGGGCCCGATCGCCGCCTACCGCGCGGAGGTGGTTCGCGACAACCTCGGCGCGTATCTGACGGAGACGTTCTTCGGCCAGCGGGTGCCCTTCTCCGACGACTCCCTCCTCACCCTCTTCGCGATGGTCCGGGGACGCACCGTGCAGCAGCCGTCGGCGTTCGCGTTCTCCCTCATGCCGGAGAACACCGGGCACTTCTGCCGGATGTTCCTGCGCTGGATGCGCGGCAGCTTCATCAGGACCTGGTGGCGGGTCCGGTACCTGTCATTGCTGTCGATCGCGTGGTGGCTGCATCTGCTGCGCTGGGCTGCCACGGTGGTCGCGACGGTGCTGTTCGTGGCGGTCGCGATCCTGTCGCCGATCATCGACCCCGACCCGCGGGCGATTCCGTGGCTGGTGGCTGTGCCGTTGATCGTCGGGTACGGGCAGGCGCTCCGCTACATGACGGTGCGACGATCGGACCAGTCGACGGCCTACCAGTGGGGCACCTGGCTCCTCACGCCCGTCGCTGTGGTGTTCGCCCTGGTCGTGCTGCGAGCGATCCGCTGGTACGGCATCGCCACCTGCTGGCGCACCGGCTGGGGCACCCGCAAGAAGGTGGAAGTGGCGCTGGGTTCCTGACCACGCGACCCGTGCTGAACCTGACACCTGGCATGACGCCGTGTGAAACGTGACCGTTTCGTCGGCTGGGTGCGAGGCACCTCACGAAACCCTGCACGATCAGCCAGCCGCGAACTAGGGTCAGTACGACATCGTTTCGCGGGGGGTCGGCATGCTGGGTGGTCAGCAGGTGGGCGCGGGCGCCGGGGTTCCGGCAGCCCGGGCCCCGCGCTGCACGGACGGCGACCTGTTCACCGTCGTCATCGACACCCTGCGCGAGGTCGGCTTCGACCGGATGACCATCGACGCCGTCGCCGCCCGCGCCCACGTCAGCAAGGCCACCATCTACCGACGCTGGGACGGCAAGGCCGAGCTGGTCGTCGCCGCCCTGCGCGACCGGCACGTGGGTGTCCACAACCCGCCCGACACCGGTTCCCTGCGCGGGGACCTGATCGAGTTGCTGCGGGCCACGGCCGCGATCTGCACGGCCGACTGCGACCTCATGCAGGCGTTGACCTTCGCCATGCGGACCAACCCCGAGCTGGAACGTCTGGTGCGTCACCAGGTGCTGCCGGCCGGGCGGGTGGCAAGCACCGCCATCCTGGTCCGGGCCGCCGCCCGCGGGGAGATCCCGCCGGAGGCCGGCGAGCGGGAGCTGTTCCACGATCTGGCGCCCGCGCTCACCATGTCCCGCATCGTCGCGCACGGCCTACCCGCCGATGACGCGTTCCTCACCCAGGTCGTCGACCAGGTGCTGATCCCGGTACTCCGCTATCAGCACGACCGTCCGTCGCCGGCCTGATTCACCGATATTCGCAACACGGAAGGCTTCACCATGCCCGGAACCACCTCGACCGCGCCCGGCGCGCCCAACGCCGGGGCGTCGACAGGCGCACCGCACCCGCGGCGCTGGATCGCGCTGGCGGTCATCGCGGTCTCACAGCTGATGGTCGTCCTGGACGCCACGATCGTGAACATCGCGCTGCCGCAGGCCCAGGCCGACCTGGGGATCACCGACGCGAACCGGCAGTGGGTGATCACCGCGTACACGCTGGCCTTCGGTGGTCTGCTGCTGCTCGGCGGTCGCATCGCCGACTACTGGGGGCGCAAGCGCACCTTCCTGGTCGGCATGACCGGTTTCGCGCTCGCCTCCGCCCTGGGCGGTCTGGCCACCACCGGTGAGATGCTCTTTGCCGCCCGCGCGTTGCAGGGCGCCTTCGGCGCGCTGCTCGCCCCGGCCGCGCTGGCGCTGCTCACCGTTCTGTTCACCGAGGCCACCGAGCGGGCCAAGGCCTTCGCGGTGTACGGCGCGATCGCCGGCGGTGGGTCCGCGGTCGGCCTGCTGCTCGGCGGGGTGCTCACCGAGTACGCCGACTGGCGCTGGTGCCTGCTGGTCAACATCCCGGTCGCCGCCATCGCCATCGCCTTCGCGCTGCCGCTGGTGCCGGAGAGCCGGGCCCACGGCAACACCCGCTACGACGTGCCCGGTGCGATCGTGGTGACCGCCGGCCTGGTCTCCCTGGTCTACGGCTTCACCAAGGCCGCCGAGGACGGTTGGGACGCCACCGCGACGCTCGGTTTCATCGCCGCGGGCGTGGTGCTGCTCGCCGTCTTCGTGGTGATCGAGCTGCGCTCCAGCCACCCGCTGCTGCCGCTGCGGATCCTGCTGGACCGCAACCGGGGCGGTGCGTTCCTCACCTCGACGCTGATCGGCGCCGGCCTGTTCGGGGCGTTCCTCTTCCTGACCTTCTACTTCCAGGTTGTGCTGCAGTACAAGCCCCTCGAAGCCGGTCTCGCGTCCCTGCCGGTCACCGTCGGCGTGCTGATCGCCGCGGGTGGCGCCAGCCAGCTCATGCCCCGGTTGGGTGCCAAGCCGCTGATGGTCGCCGGTTCGGCGCTCGCCGCCCTGGGCATGCTGGTGCTGACCCAGATCGACGTGGACACCTCGTTCCTCACCCACCTGCTGCCCGCGCAGGTCGTCCTGGGCCTGGGGCTGGGCTTCACCTTCGTCCCGCTGTCCAGCCTCGCCCTGGTGGGGGTGCCGGAGCACGACGCCGGCGCGGCCAGCGCGACGCTCAACGCCACCCAGCAGATCGGTGGCTCGCTCGGCACCGCGCTGCTGAACACCTTCTACACCAGCGCGGTCGCCGCCTATCTGGTCGGACGGGCGCCGAACCCGGTCAACCAGGTCGAGGCGCTCGTGCACGGCTACCGGGTGGCCTTCGCCTGGGGCGCGGCGCTGATCGTGCTCGCCGGACTGGCCACCCTGGTCCTGGTGAAGGTCCGCAAGGAGGACATCCCGACCGGCAACACAGTGCACATGGGCTGAGCCTGACCGACGTGGCCGACGGCCGGAGCGGCCCGACCCCGGGGCCGGCCCGCCGGCGGCCACGTCCGGTAGCGTCCGGACCATAGCCGAGAATCCGTTTGAGGAGATCCATGTCGACCCCTGCTGACCAGATCATCACAGCTCTGCGCGCGGGCCACGAGGAGCTCGCCGCGCTCGTACGGGACCTCAAGGAGGACGACCTGCTCCGGCCGTCGGGGGCCAGCGAGTGGCAGGTCTCCCAGGTGCTGAGCCACCTGGGCAGCGGCGCCGAGATCAACCTGGCGACGCTGGACGCCGCCCGTTCCGGCGCGCCCGGCCCGGACGGGGACTTCAACCGTGGCGTCTGGGCACGCTGGGACGCGATGTCCCCGGCCGAGCACGCCGCCGGGTTCCTCGCCACCAACGAACGGCTGGTCGAGGCGTACGAGGCGCTGGACACCGAGACCCGGGCCTCGATGCGGATCGACCTCGGCTTCCTGCCGGAGCCGGTCGACGTGGCCACTGCGGCCCGGTTCCGGCTCAGCGAGTTCGCCCTGCACCAGTGGGACGCCGAGGTCGCGTTCAACACGTTCGCGGCGGTGACGCCGGGGGCGGTGGCGCTGCTGCTCGACCAGATCGGCGGCATGCTGGCCTGGACCAGCCGACCCCAGGAGCTGGCGGGCCGGGAAGCCACGCTGCTGGTCCGGCTGCACGCGCCCGAGCGGACGTTCGGGCTGCGGCTGGGCGAGAAGGTCGAGATCGTCGACGCGCCGGAGCGCCCCGACGGGGAGCTGGTGGCCCCGGCCGAGGCGTGGCTGCGGCTGGCCACCGGACGGCTGGGCCCCCAGCACACTCCCGCCGGGGTGCAGGTGACCAGCTCGGTCACAGTCGACGACCTGCGCCGAGTCTTCGTCGGCTTCTGACCAGCGGCCGTGGGGGGCGGGGGTGCC
>NZ_JAGPXY010000096.1 GCF_018070325.1 Micromonospora sp. H61 | reverse complement strand
CGTGCGGTGTACGGCGATGGAGGAGTTGTGTCGGAGTCGGCCCGGTAGGTCGTCGTCATGAGGTAGCCGGTGTCGGCCGGCTTCCACTGTGGCGGGAGAGCGGCACCGGCGCCCACATCACCGAGGGCGCCCCGCGCTGTGGCTCGGGGCTGACTGATGGCCGTCGGTCTGGTGATCTGCCCACTCGCTGGTCCACATTGCGAGGTCGCGTACCCGGCACTCGGTTTTCTGCCGGGACTTGGCCGCCCACTTCGTTGCGTTCTTTGACGCGAAGTCGTCCAGGACCTGACGGTCAGTCGCGGTCCAGGCGGGAAGCTGCGCTATCCACTCTTCTGCCTGCTCGGCGCTGTGGCCGCTACCGATCAGCCATGGGCGGGCTGTCCGTTGTCCTGCCGGCGGCAGGACTGCCGTGCGTGCCTTGACAGGAAGGCGGAGCAGCAGGACAGTCGACATATTCATAGACGTCCAGCAATCTGCGGCGAGGTGTGCCATGCGGAAGTCGCTGACTGCTGTGGCCGCCATCGCTGTTGCCATGGTCGCGATGATGGCCGCGATCTCACACGCCAGTGCGGCGAACGCGGCGGCCGGGTGTCGGGTGAACTACGTCGTCACCAGCCAGTGGACCGGTGGCTTCCACGCCGACATCGCGGTCACCAACTTGGGTGACCTAGTCAACGAATGGACGCTGCGGTTCGCGTTCCCTGCAGTCGACCAGCGGCTCACGCAAACCTGGAGCGCCACCTGGGCCCAGGCGGGCCAGCAGGTCAGCGCGACCAATCTGGGCTGGAACGCGACCCTGGGCACCAATGGCTCCGCGAACATCGGTTTCGTTGGCGCCTGGTCGGGCAGCAACCCCATACCGGCGTCGTTCACGCTCAACGGCGTCACGTGCACCGGCGGCGTCCTGCCCAGCGTGACGCCGACCCGGACGACCACACCGCCGGTCGCTGACTACCCGGCGATCGTCACCTGGCTCAGCCCGACCGCCGGCGCGGTGTACACCACGCCGGGAACCGTCCCGCTGGCGGCGACCGCGACCGTGGGAGGCGGACACAGCATCACCTCGGTGTCGTTCCGGGTGGACGGCGTCACGGCGGCCCGGGGGGTGAGGACGACCGGTGACCGGTACGAGGCGCTGTGGACACCACCGATCGGGGAGCCCGGCACCAGCACCACCTTCGTGCTGTCCGTCTCGGCCGGCACCGACCAGTCGCTGTCCGGCGCTGCGCCGCCGCTGCTGGTCACGGTGGTGACGCCGGCGTCCACCGGCACCAACCACCCGCCGGCGGCGGCGCTGAGCACCCCCGGCGGGCAGACCTACTTCCTCGAACCGACGACCGTCACGCTGGTCGCCGACGTCGCCGACACCGATCCCGGGGACCTCGTCAGCCGGGTGGAGCTTTACCTCGGCGCAACCCGGCTGGCCGTGACGCCGACCAACAGCGGACAGCGCTACCAGTTCCAGACGGCCCTGTCGGCCGGCACGTCGTCCACCTTCACCGTGCGGGTCCACGATTCCCACGGCGGCCTCGGCATCTCGAACCCGCTGACCTTCACCATCCGTTAGCGCCTCGGCCCTCCGTTAAGGGCTGACCAAGGTCCTTCCACTGGCCGTCGATACGTTTGCGAGTCGGCACGGCGCTCTGGGTCAATTCGACCAGGCCATCGGGGTTGGCGGTGACCGTCGTGGTGGGTGAACCTGCGGCGGGCGCCTCAAACAGCTTGCTGGAGCTTGGCGTTGCGGGTGAGCTTGCTGGAGTCCGCCGTAGTTCCGTCATTCGAGACACCGATCCCACAGGCAGTGCCCTGACCAGGACCTTCAAGCTGGAGACCTCTTCGGCGCGCCCGAAGGCGTCAGCGTTGGCGCCTCGCGGCGGCAGCAGATCGGTGTCCGCACATGCCGATGAGGCGCGCGCCGTATCGTGCTGGACATGATCGAGACCGCTGCGCCGAGGACGCGCAACCGGAGTGGCACGGCCGCACTCGTGCTTGGGTGCATCAGCCTGCTCCTGTCGCTGATCGCGTGCGGTGTGGCGGGGCTGTCTGTCGACAGCAATGACATAGACCTGCTCCCGGTACAGTCCAAGCCAGAGGTCGCCAGCGCGGCCCAGGTGGAAGCCGTCGCTCACGTGACCCTGCCGCCCGGCAGCGTGCTGCTCACCGCCGGGTACAGCAACGGCTTGGAAACCCAGCTCTCGGCGAAGGTCCGCATGCCGCGCACCGAACTCGACGCCTTCGTCGCCGCGGCGAATTTCACAACGGCTCTCGCGCCGGGGCTTCGGGCAGTCGACGCCAAGCACAACGTCGGTGGTGGCAACCTGTGGGACCCCGAAACCGCCAAGACCATCTCCGGCCTCGACGAGGAGCAACCCACGGCAGAGGGCACACGTCGAGCGCTCCTGGTCAACCTGGACGCACCCGATGCAGTCACCGTGTACCTGTACGCCAGCCGCGGCTGAACCCCGCAGGCATCCGCTTCTGCCGCGAGTAGCGCGCTGCCCGGCGTGACGCTCATCTTCGTCCGAATGATCCGCGTACGAGACGCATTGGGTACGCAGGGGACGAATCCCCTCAGAGCGCGCGATGTCTAGAGCGGCAGATCGAGCTCCCAACCGGCGAATGGAGGATCCACCTTGTAGCTGTCGTCGCAGCAGCGACGGATCCACTGGGCGGCTCGATACTCGGCATCGCCGTAGTTAGTCACCTCGCCGGACTCGTTGACGTCCAGAACGTTGGCAAAGATGGCGAATACCTGCTCTAGCCCCGATCCGTGCGCCATGACGACTGGTCGGTAGTCGAAGTCCTCGAGCAAGTCCATGACGAGAGTGTCATTCGCCAGGTAGAAGGCGAAGAAGCGAAACGATGCCCGAACGTCCTCGGGTAGGTGTGCCATAACGCAATCATCGCTCGAGACGCCAGACCGGGGCGGGCCTGCGCACTCCTCTGCCGCTGACAGGCGCGGTGATCGTGAGCGTGCTACCGGATCGGCGGATGCGGCTGCGAGAGCCAGCGCTGGCGCCAACCGAAGCACTGGGCCGGCAGCTCACGATCGGTCGGCGGGTCGGCGGGTCGGCGGTCCGATGCGGGCCCAGTTTGGGGGGAGCCGGTTGGGAGCAGCGGGCTGCCCTGAACGGCCGTGAACTGCGTCCAACGGCGTCGAACGGCGCTCAACTGCACCCACCCCTGCCTGCGGCTTCACGTTGTCGCAGGTCAGAGTCGGTGTGGCGTCCTGTTTCCCGCGGAGTGCTCTGCGGTTCTGCGCAGCGGTCGACAGTGCTCTATGTCGCCTGCTGGGGGAGTGTGCGCAGGTCAAGGCGGTAAGGAGTCGTTGGTTGACCTGGCCTTGCATCTGGGAGCAGATTGGGTGCAGGTTGGCGAAGAGGTCTCCGCGACCGAGGTGCTCACCGATGCCGGGCGGAGACGAGGGGCTATGACCTGCGGTGATGGAGGTCGAGCGGTGCGGCGTGACCTCCCAGTGGATACCGAAGTGGTCAGGGCTGATGCTCGCAGCATGGCTTGTGTCCCCGGGTGACAGGTCGTGGCCGTCGCGGCGACAGGTCTGCACATGGTCGACGCCGCTCGCGCGGTACCGCCGGCGTCGGACCCATCGTCGGTCCCGTTAGCTGAGACGCCGATCCGATGCGGGAGCCGGTGACCAGCGCATTCTCTGTGGTGACCTCTTCGATGGACCCGAAGGAGTCAGCGTTGGCATTCTTTGCAGAGGCGGGGGCGGTGTCCGCTCATGCCGATGAGCGGATGTCTATGCCTGCGCGCTCTCCGGCGGTTCGACGCGCTGCTGTGCTGGATGGCGACGCTGGCCGTCGGGTAGATCGGCCTGCCGATGGTCTGATCGAAATGACTCAACGGGACCGGTGCGTCGGTTATTCGGTATCGCCTGGATGGAAACGGATGTCAGGCGGATCAGGGTGATGCTGTAGGCGACGATCCACACGACCCAGATCAGCCAGCCGACAAGGCCGAGGAGACCGACCGTACCGGGGTCGTCGATGACCAGAGGGCTCAGTACGGCCGAGCCGAACTGGAGTGCGGCGGCCAGCAGGCCGATCCCGCCGTGCCAGCGGCGGATCAGGCCGGCGCGTCGGCCGCTGATGGACAGGCCGGTCATTGCCAGTGCCAGGAAGGTGCCGTTGAAGACGAACAGCGCGTTGTGCAGTGCCCAGAGTCCGGCGATCGTGCTGCTGTCCTGCGCGGTCGTTGACGCGAGCGCGAGCCGGGTGGCCATCACGCCGGTGAAGGTGACGTTCTGCATGATCACCCCGGCGAACCCGACCAGGGACCAGGCTGTGCCGTGCTCGCGGTCGGTTCGCCACAGCACGGAGACCGCGCCGGCGCCGAACAGGGTGGCCAGCGCCCAGGCGATCGGTGCGAGTGCTGAGGCGAGACCGACGGTGTCCTGTTGGGTGGTGAAGAACTGGACAACGTCGTTGGTCTCTGCGCCGGTATGGGGCAGGCCGGCTGGCACCAGGAAGGCGTTGGTGGAGGCGATCAGGATGGCGAAGCCGAGTCCGGCGAGTCCGGCGATCCGCGAGAACGTCCAGGTGATTCCGACGCTGAGTTTACGCGACATATATTCAATATAAGGTCCGGAAACCGAAGGGGGCAAGTGATGACCGCCGAGACAGGCAGGCGCAGGTACGAGTCACTGCGCCGGGCGGCGCAAGCGGCAGAGACCAGGGGTGAGATCGCCAGCGCCGCCCGTCGACTGTTCCTCTCCCGCGGCTGGGCGGCGACCACGGTACGTGACGTGGCACGGGAGGCCGGGGTCTCGGTGCCGACCGTCTACGCGGTGTACGGGAACAAGACCGGGCTGATCCAAGCGCTGGCCGACGCAGCCGACATCGCCGCGAATCCATCGCAGTCGCTCGCCGAACTGGAAGGGGCCGAGAACGATCCGGTGCGGCAACTCGCGGCGATGGCCGGCTACGACCGGCGCCTCTTCGAGCGCGCCGGTGACATCATCGCGCTCGTGCGCGAGGCGGGCCGCACCGAGCCCGCACTGGCGACCGCCTACCGCGACGGCCGTCAGCGGGGGGACGAGACCAGGATCCAGGTGTTCTCGTCGTGGCCGGGCGGCGTTCTCCGGGAAGGATTGGACATACGGTCGGCCGTCGATATCTATGCGGCGATCTGCAACATCGACGTCTACACCACACTGACTGGCGAACGCGGCTGGCAGCCCGATCAAGTCGAACGCTGGTGGACCGAGGCCCTGGCCCGCGAACTCCTGACCTGACGTGTCATGAGGCGCCTCATGACAGGCCGTCCTGGTACGGAAGATTACGAGGTAGACGACGACCACGAAGACCACGCCACCTGGTCCCACGGGCACCGCATCCAAAGTCAGGTGGGTACTGGCCGCGACTGACCGTCGGCAAGCCGGTCGCGCTTGATCCGGTATCCGCTTCTGTAATCCCCTCGACCACAACGGATCCCGTCAACTCACTTCACGTGGTCAACGGGTAATCCAACGCTCTCTCAGCCGACCGTGGCGACCGAGAGGGCGACGAGCAGAAAGGCCGCGAGATAGGCCCACGAACGGTATCCCTGAAACCACTCCCAGCGGTTACGGCGCTCTTGCCAGCGCTCCGGAGGGAAATCCTTGTCCCAGCGCAGTGTGGACAGGTTGATCGGCACGTTCACGACCACGGTCGTGACGATGCCCGTGGCCCAGGTCGCGGCCGCGACCCAACGCAACACCTCGGGCAACCCCGCCCCATCAGGGCGGGCCGCGTAGCTGATAGCCAGCACGAGCGAAGCCGTCATCAGCACCGGCATCACAATCCCGAAGGTACGCAGCAGACCCTGTTCGACCAGGATGTGGTCACGCGGCGCCAGACGCTTGACCACCGGATGCACAAAAGCATAGGAGCCGAACTCGGCGCACGCCGTGAACCCCAGCACCGCGACGGTGGCGAACATCAGCACGTCCATACCCGGTCCTCTCATCGTGCTGGACTGCACAGTGTCACGCCCCATCGGCGAGCTGTACCGCACCATCCGCGACGTGACACCGCGCATGAGAAGGCACGGCTGGAGCCGATCGCCGCGATCGCCGGTGCTCCCGCCGAG
This sequence comes from Micromonospora sp. H61, assembly GCF_018070325.1. Taxonomy (GTDB): domain Bacteria; phylum Actinomycetota; class Actinomycetes; order Mycobacteriales; family Micromonosporaceae; genus Micromonospora; species Micromonospora salmantinae. The sequence goes on along the minus strand of NZ_JAGPXY010000096.1, from coordinate 12,775 downwards.
GTGGCCGATCGGCAGCGCATCGCAAAGATTATTGATTGATTGATAACATGTCAACTATGGGCCAGAAACGAATCTCCTCGTCCCAGCGACGCGCTTCCGTGCTCACTGCGGCGATCCGGATCTTCGGCAGCAAGGGCTTCGCCGCAACCACCACGGCAGACATCGCCCGCGGGGCCGCCGTGAGCCAGCCCTACGTGGTGTCCCTGTTCGGCAGCAAAGACGCGCTCATCCGAGCCGCGATCGAGCACGCGCTCGACAGAGTGGTCGAGGTGTTCGAACAGACGATCGACGACGACGCACCTGGCGACCTCGCACCGCGTCTCGGTGTCGCCTACCTTCAACTGTTCAAGGAGCAGGGATTGCAACTCTGCCTCGCGCACGCCTTCACCGCCGGCACCGATCCGGAGATCGGGCCACTCGCCAGAGACGGCCTCCTCCGCGTCTACCGAGTGCTCGTCAACCGCGGCCAGCTCACACCCGAACAAGCCAGTCAGACCCTCGCCGCCGGCATGATGGCCAACGTCATCCTCGGCTTACGTCTGGCCGACGACTATGACCGTGAACCCGAAATACGCGAACTCCTCTCGGCGACCTACCCGAGCAATGTCGAGCTCCTCAGGACCGTCACCGGTGCCTACGATGGCGTCGCCCCTCTACAAGGTGGGGCCGGCGTTTGATCCGCTGGTGGGTCAGGTCAACGACGGGACGATCGGATCGTTGGGCTGCAACTGCAGCGCCCGATGGGGCGCCGACCGTTGTAGTGACGCGAATGTTCATTGAGCGTCCTCACCCGGCCTGCCAAACCACGTATCCTCTTCACCGAACGGGTGCTTCCCGACAACAGATGATTTGAGTCTCGACAACCCAATCATCCCTGCCGGCAAGCCATCCGTTCCTCTCGTCGGGCAATGTTGCTTCTCTACCTGCGGATCCGGGCCTGACCCGCCGTGCAGGGGAGCAGCGCATCCGGCCATCCCGGCGCCCGGCGCTCACGCTGATCGAGTATCCGGATCTGCCGCGATCCGCGCGGCACGCAGCGTGACGGCTGGAGCTGCCGCTCGCCATTCGGAACTGCCGAGATGAGTGCGCCTCAGTAGGAGCGGGCTGCACATCGTCGCTATGGTCGGTGTCGTGGAGACACTGGGCCGACTTGCCGGAGTCACGGTCGACTGCCGGGATCCGCAGCGACTGGCTGACTTCTGGTCCGTGGTGCTTGGAGGACGCGTGACGGAGTCTCTTCCCGGCTGGCGGCGCGTCACTGTCGCCGGGGGCGGCCCGGTGCTGACATTCCAGCCGGTCCCGGAGCCCAAGGCCGGCAAGACGCGCCTACACCTCGACATCGCCGTTACCGACGTTGACGAAGCGGTCGATCGGATCGGGATGTTGGGCGGGCGGTGGACAGGTGAACGGCATGACTACCAAGAGGGCGCAGTCCTCGTCATGACCGACCCGGAGGGCAACGAGTTCTGCGTCGTGCAGTACTACCGGGTGTGATCTGGTGAGGCTTTCGACCGAGCATCCGAGACCTGCTGGTGGCGTCGTACGCACCGTCGTCGTTGCACACTGATCACAAGCGGCCGCGAGAGTGTGGAGCCGTCGGCACACTCTTCTGCCGCGATCCGCGCGGCACGCAGCGTGACGGCTGGAGCTGCCGCTCGCCATTCGGAACTGCCGAGTTGAGTGCGTCCGATCATGCTGGAGCAGGCGCGTATGCGGGGTTACCCGGCGTTGGTCCAACTGCGGCTGGACAAGACCAGGTGATATCCGTCAGGGTCTTCCACGGTCACGCCCCATCGATCCCAGTTTTTGCCTTGGGGCGACTCTCCGGCCGCCGTTCGTCTCAAGTTTGGCGACCAAGGACCCGTCTACCGGCGCAGATAGATACAGTACGAGAAGATCCTCAGTCGTGGATGAGGGTGCAACGTGCAGGCCCGGCCCGCCGACCAGTTCCAGATGCCATGAGGCATGCGGCCAACCCACCATCGCCAGGTCGTGCTCGTCGGCGGACTCGGCGGCCGCTCGATAGAGCACCTGCAATCCGAGAATCCTTGCACATGGAACCGTTCAGCCGCCGCGAGGTTGCGGCACTCCAAACAGCGCTCTCTGCCTACCTCGGCCGCTACCGCGGCGAAACCCGCCCGCACCCCGAGTCAGACCTGCGCATCCTCCTGAGCTGGTGCACCGACCACGAACTCGACCCGCTCACGGCCAATCGGGCCGACATCGAGCGGTACGTGTGATGTGACGGCCCGACTCGGCCGGCTGCCTGAGATCGCCGCGATGGGGTGTTCGCCACGGTTGAGCTGGTCGTCACGGGGGTCGCCGGGCGCTGGGGAGGCGACGCCGGGTCGGTCCATTCAGACGACCTCAGCGCCGAGGGCGGCCAGTAGCACGGTGGCGAACAGGGATCGGCCCGAGCCCGGCTAACTCCACGACGTGCAGCCTCCACGGCGGGCCGGTCCTCTCCGACATCATCCCAGTGATGGCCCGCAGGCCGGCCGTCCCGGGATCAGTTCACGTCTACAGTCACCCGCCATGGCAGCACCGGTGCGCCGCAGGGTATCTCGGGGGGGCAGACGTCCCGGTAGGAGGCCAGGCCGCCGCGGCCGGGCTGGACAGCCCGGTATGCGGCAGCGGTCGTGCCGGGCGGCGGAGGCGCCGGCAGCGGCAGGGCGACCATGACGTCGCCGCTGGCTTGGACTGGGGTCCACCAGTTGTACGGGTTGGGGTATCGCACCGGGTCTACGGCGAGCGTGACGTACAGCCGTTGCCACCGTCGCAGGCAGATGGTGCGCCCGTTGTCGGCCTGCCCGAGCTGGATCGGTCGACCGGTCGCATCGGTAGGCACGCAGCCGATCGGTGTCAGCGGGTCGGCGGGAGCCGCCGAGCTGGCCGAAGCCGGTGTGACGGCCAGCGCCGCGACGACGACCACGGCGGTGAAAAGTGTTCTCGCACGCACGAAACCTCCTCCGGTGTAGCAACCAACACATCCGCCTGAGTCTATCTTTTGACGTACGTCTCTTGAAGGACGGAAGGGCCGCGCGGCTCCTATCCGAAATGCAGGCAATGCCGTGCCCCCATCCGACGCAAGAGCGGCCGAGGTGCGCGGCTGGATTACCGGGCATCGCCGGCTCGTACGGGGCAACATGCCGGCGTCGACGTCGCGACGTCCTGGGCTCCGGGGTCCTGCTCGATGGTGAGCTGAGCGACCGGCTCGCACCCGGCCGGCATCCCTGCCCACCAGTACGCCCAGGCGGGGGTGACGTGGCTCGTGGAAGGCATCTACCCCGAGGGCGACTGGATCGACGAGCTCCAGGCGTCGATCCGTCGCGGGCCGCGCGACTGAGGAGGGAGGTTGAGGTTACGCGGCTGACCAGCGGCTCCTCGCCGCCCGGCGAGCGTGGTAGGCGTCCGGACATTCCACCGGTTTAGCTCACAAGGTCTGCCGGTTATGCTCTGGACAGGGTCAGGAAAATGTGCAGCTGTGGCAGTCGGCCGGGTCACTGAGCGAGGCGCGCGACGCTACGGCGGAAATCCGGCGAGGGCTTGAAGCGCTGGCCGGAGTCGATCCGACAGGAGGAACATGACATGAGGATTGCGGTTGCAGGGGGTACCGGTCGGCTGGGCCGGCACGTCGTTGACGTGCTGAACAAAATGGGGCACGAGGCGGTCCCGATGTCACGCGCCACCGGGGTGGACGTGGTCACCGGCGAGGGTCTCGCGCCGGCCCTGACCGGTGTGGAGTGCATCATTGACGCGGCCACCGGGCCATCGCCGGACAAGCAGCAGGCCGCCGCGTTCTTCACCGCTGCGGTGAGCAACATGCTGCGGGCCGGCGAGCAGGCCGGCGTGCGGCTGGCCGTGGTGGTGTCGATCGTCGGGGTGGACAAGCTGACCACCAGCTACGGCGCGGCCAAACGCGACCAGGAGCAGGCATGGCTGGCCGGCCCGATCCCGGTCCGGATCCTGCGCTCGGACCTGTTCCACGAGTTCGTCGAGCCGATGATGCAATGGAGCCGGCAGGATGACGTGATCTACCTACCCGCGGCGCGCAGGCAGCCGGTCGCCGCGCGGGCCGTCGCCGAGACGCTCGCCGACCTGGCCACCACCGACGAGACGCGGTCCATGGTCGAGGTTGCCGGGCCGCGGGTAGAGACCGTGGCTGACCTGGGGGCCATGCTCGCGGCCCGAAATGGTGACCCAGCCAAGGTCGAGCCCCTCAGCGACCCCGGCGACCCGGACAGCGTGCTGTACGAGTCGGGCCAGGTGCTGCCCGGCCCCGACGCCGTCATCGCCGGCCCGACGTTCGCCGAATGGCTCGAGACGGACGCTTCCCGCCCCGCCGCTGGCGGGTAGGTGGCAACGACGAAGGGACGAAAATCGATGAGCAACCTCCAAGCCATCGCTGACCGCGTCGAGATCGAGGCGCTGCGCGGCGAGTTCACGGACGCCGGGATGATGGACGACTACGATCGCCTCGCGTCACTGTTCACCCAGGACTCGGTGTGGCGCATCCCCGCCGTCAATGTCGAGTTCGCCGGCCGCGAGCAGATCCGCGCCGGGATCGAGCGACTCAAGACGCAGCTGTGGGAGTACCTGGTACAAACCACGCACCCGGGCACTATCCAGCTCGACGGCGACAGGGCATCCGGCCGCGCCTATGTCCTGAGTTTCGGGCGCATGCGCGACGGCGGCTCACATCTGAACTACTCCGTGTATCACGACCGCTACCAACGCACTCCGGACGGCTGGAAGTTCACCGAACGCGTCGACGAGGTCCTGTACGTGGACACCACTCCGCTGGCAGGCTCGCCACCCCCCCAGAGCGCCCGCGTCCAACCACAGATGACAATCGCGGCCGACCGCCATACCGGATCCGCTTTTCCATACGCTGATGCCGCCGCCTCGCACCAGCACCACCGCACCGATCAGTGCCAGCACCCGGGCTGGGCACGCGTGGAACAGCGCAGCGATGTGGCCAGCGGATGTTTAGGCGGATCGGAACGGTAACGAGGAAACGAAAGGCTGGGTGCCTTTGCGCACCCCGGCCGAGGAAAGAGTCAACAGTGACCACCCCAATGCACACTTCGATACGGCTGTCCAGTGAAGACGTCGAGGCCTGGAGTCCTGTCGGCGACCAGGGAATCTTCGTAGCCGATCTGGTTGATCTGCCAAGGTTTCCGGCAGCAACGATGACCGTCGGGTACGCCCGCTTGGCCAAGGGCGCGTCGATGGATATCTCCTTCCCGTACGACGAGGTCCTGGTCATCACCCGCGGCACCTACACAGTCCGGTCCACGTCGGCCACCCACGTGGCACGATCCGGCCAGGTCATCTATCTGCCCGCCGGGTCAAGGCACACCGCAGTTGCTGAAGAGGACACCGAAATGGTGTACATCGCGAGCCCGCCCGAGGTCTATGCCGCACACGTCGCGGCGTCGCAGCCAACGCTGTAGCAGGGCAGTAACAGCAGCGAGCCTCGCAGGTCCGCCCGGGTGACACGAGCCTGAACACCTGTACGAATGGGTGTCAATCCTGTCCGCAGGACTTCTGGTATCTGGAAATCACACCCCCCGTAACCCGGCTCTCGACCGGACCTGCCGCTGAGCGGAGCCTCACCAACAGCGGCAGGTCCGGCCACGTCATCGCTGACGGCGATGCCCGCAGTACGGCGATGCATGCATCGCCGCCTGGGTGTTCGGCTGGCTCAACGATGAGATCCGTTCCGCAACTCGCCGCACGGGCACGTGCTGTTCGTCGCCGGGCAGCGGGTGCTGGTCCGGACTATCGCCGTACGGATTAGAGACGCCGCGGGTTTCTCTGGATAGGACCGCGTCCTCCCACGCACACCAGTCGGCCGTGGTCTTCTCCCGTACGGCGGTGTCCGGATGCTCCATGAGGCGGGCGTAGGCGGCGACGATGTCGCCGTCACCTGGCGTGCAAGGGCTCCTTCAAAGCGTTCCCACTGTTCGGGGAAGAACCGGCCGACGCCTCGGCAGAGCCAGTCGATCTCCGATCGCCCGGTCATGGTGACGCTCGCAATTACGATCTCGGATACGCACCGCAGGCGCTGTAGCGCATAGGCCAGGCCCCTGCCTGTCAATGGTGAACTGGCGGAACGTCAGCGAGCGGGACGAATTTCGCTACCTGAGTCGGTTACTTCGATGTCCCACCGCTTGCCGAAGGCGTTTGTGCCGGCTAGCAGGATCCGACCGAAGCCTTCCGGCACCGCGGGATCCAGCACGAGTTGCCCGTCGCGGGCGTCGAGGCCCAGCACCGTGCGTAGAAACAGCAGCGGGGCTCCGCTGGCCCAGGCCTGCGGGTTGCAGGCGGTCGGGTAGCGCACGGGGATCCGGCTGAACTCTCGCTCGTAGCCGGAGAAGGCCTCGGGTAGCCGGAATTCGGAACATCGGGAGGCGTCGAGCATCGCCGTGATTATGCGGTTGGCCTCGTCGCGGTATCCGTAGCGGGCCAAGCCGTGGGCGATCAGGGAGTTGTCGTGCGGCCAGACGGTGCCCATGTGGTAGCCGATCGGGTTGTAGCCGCGTTCGGCGGTAGACACGGTGCGCACGCCCCAGCCCGAGAACATCTCGTCGGACATCAAGTGCCCGGCCAGGATGGCAGCCCGGTCCTCCGGGACGATGCCGCTCCAGAGTAGGTGTCCCATGTTCGACGTCATCGAGTCGATCTTGCGCTTGTCACCGTCCAGTCCGATTGCGTAGTAGCCGCCCCGATCCTCGATCCAGAAGTCACGGTTGAACCGTGCGCGCAGGTCCTCGGCCTCGGCGCGGAGTCGCCGCGCCAGTGCGGGATCATCGAGCGGGCCGCCGTCGGCGAGTTCGGCGATCCGTAGCTTCGCGTCGTAGGTGTAGCCCTGAATCTCGCAGGTGGCGATGGGCAGCACAGGGATCGTGCCATCGCCGAACTGCACGCCGTCCCAGGAGTCGCGCCAGCACTGGTTACCGAGGCCCTGCGGCGACCGCGTCCCATACTCCACGTAGCCGTCGCCGTCGCGGTCCCCGTACTCGTCAATCCACCGTAGGGCGGCGTGGACGTTGTCACGCAGATCCCGGACGAGGTCGTCGTCCAGCGTCCACCGCCAGTACTCGGACAGCATGATGAGCCACAGTTGGGTGGCGTCGGCGGTGCCGTAGTAGGGGTCGTGGGGCTTGATGCCCAGCTGGGTCAGCTCGCCGGTCCGGACCTCATGGATGATCTTCCCGGGTTCCTCGTCCCGGAATTCGTCGACCTCGTCGCCCTGATACTTGGCGAGGGTACGTAGGGCGCCGCGGGTCAGGCGCGGGCCGAAGCAGACCGTCTGGTAGGCGGTGATCAGAGAATCGCGGCCGAACATACTGAGGAACCAGGGCAGGCCGGCGGCCGGGAAATCCATGACCTGGCCGTCAAGGTCGGTCTGGATGCGTAGCGCCACCAGGTCGTCGACGGACTTGTCGAAGGCGTCCTTGAGCACCTGGTAATCCGCCTGCACGGTCGGTGCGGCAGCGCGCCAGCGATGTGCTGGGTCGTTCCTGTCGCCGTCGAAGACCTCCTGGAACTCGCGGGCGGTCAGATACGTATCGGGAGCAGGCCCGTGGAAACACGGAATGATCAGCTCGCAGCTCCACTTCTCGCCGGGCTGCAGGCTCAGGTCCCAGACGAGTTCGTCGCCTTCCACCCGGTCGGCCGGCGGCGCGATCTGCACCTCTACGCTGGCCGCGAACGGGCCGTTCCGGTAGTCGAAGACAAGCCGTGAGCCATCCGGCGCGTGCTGCCGGACGATCTTGTCCGACCGGTCCGTGACGGTCTCCTTGATCTCGAGGATGTCCGCGAAGTCTGCCCCAACCTCTAACCGAAGCTGAAACGACACCGGCTTGTTCGAGAAGCACTGCACAAAGACGCTCTCCTGCATTCCCCGGCCGACGAGACGCTCTCGGCGCACGCCGACACTGTTCGCCCGCAGGTCCGGCAGATCGGGGTTCGTGAGGAAGAACGCGGCGGCGTACGGCTTCACCGGAGCCGACTCCAGCACCAGCAACGGGGACCCGTTCAAGGTGAGCCGCCAACAGTCGAGGAACCGGGTGTCCGCGAACACCAACCCGCCGATCGAACCGCGAGGCACGTCCCCGGTCGCCTCGGAATACATGAACGCGTTGCCCTCGAGGATCGCCACCGTGTTGGGACCCAGCTCGGGCGGTAGCTCCCGCAACACTTCGTCCTGGATGCGACGGTCAGGCATGTCCTGAGGCATCGGGTCGGCTGGTGTCGCTCTGCGGCCTGTCGTCGACACGGGACGTCTCCATTTCTGGGTGAGCGATCGAAAGGGACTGCCCTTCTGAAGCGCACAGAAGCCTTGCCCGAGGTAGAAGCACCTTCAAAGCGGGCGGCCTGAGTTACCCGATATCCCTGTTGAGAAACACCATTCGCTGATGGAACGCGAGTTCCGGCTCGCTGTCGCCGAGGCCCGGGACCGGGGGCAGACCGTGTTCTCAGCTCGCACCAACTGACCGAGATCGAGGCGGTCTGCGACCGTGTCGCGATCCTGCGGGCCGGCCGGCTCGTCGAGATCGCCATCATCGAACAACTACGGGGTCTGCATCGCGCCGAGGTGACCGTGTCGTACACCGGCGTACCCTCGCCAGGTCTTGATCTGGTCCCTGGCGTCGACGCGGTCGAGCAGGTCAGTCCCGGGCGGCTACGGTTCCCGCTCATCGGGTCGCCGGCATCGGCGTTGCGGGCGCTCGCCGCAGCCGAGGTCACCGCGTTTGGCAGGCCGCGAACCGAACCTTGAGGAGATCGTCCTCGACTACTACAGCGCTGCGGAGAGCTCGTCCTGGTACGCCTGCTCGTCGTCGGGCTCTCCGGTCGGGCCGGCGGGGTCCGGCCATGCCGCGGGCATGTGCCTGCCCGCCTGCCCGCAGAGCACGGGTGACTGCCGAGGCCGGCACGCCGTGGCGGCGGGCTGGTTCGGCGGGGGTCTCGGGGGCTCTCGCCATCCGCCAACGGTTCACCGCGATGCCGCAGGCTCAGGCCGGTAGCACGGGCCGTCTGGCCCTGGAGATCAACCGGGACCCGGAACGAGCACGGGCAGCGATGACCAGGGAAGGGCAGGTACCAGCCGCCAGCCGCCGGTCAGCACTGTGGCGAGGGGAATCCGCCCGCGTCGGTGATGACGTGGTGCGGGAATGGTGCCCGCAGGGTGAGGTCTCTGGTGGGCGCCGTCCCTTCGCCAAGGTCCAGGGCTCGGCTGGGAACTCGACACCAGTGAACCACTTCTACCCAGTCTGAACCGGGTGACCGTAGCGTGCTAGGACGCTGTCGGGTGGCGCTGGTTTCATGGGGGTCTGCGGCTGGTGGTCTGGGCTTGCCCGCCGTGTCGGTGTGGTGGTGTCACGAGGCGGCGGGCGACCTCGTTGGCGACGGCGGCGCCGTGGTCGTGGTCGTGGTCGTGGCGCACGATCTCCAGGCACATGTCCAGACCGGCTGCGCTGCCGGCAGAGGTCCACACCCGGTCGTGAACGTAGAGCACCTTGGGGTCGACGCGGACACGGGGATAGCGTGCCGCGAGCTCCCCAGCGTGTATCCAGTGCTGGCGCCAACCAAACACTGGCCGGCAGCCCGCAGTTCCGCCCCCGGCGGACTCGATCGGCCGCGACCCGCGGGACCGGTGGTACGTGGGTCTGCTCATCGCGATCGCGACATCGATCGCGGCGAGCATCCTCCTGTGCGGACTACGACAGGCACTCGGCGGCTGGTACGTGCCCCACGAACCCACCAACTGAGTGCCTCAGCCCAGCCCATGATCACCATCCGTTGGGCTACGAGTGCTGAACTTTTGGATCGTAGGGATCAGCCGCGGCCGGCGACCTCTACGAGAGTCTCCGGAGCGAGGGGTTTTCCGTTGACGTCGAGTGGCGTCACCGGAACTGCCCGATCGGTCGATCGGATCACCGACGTAGAGACGAGGAACACTCCGGAGTGAACCCGGGCGCGCACAGGTGTAGGCGACCCGACCGCGACGGCCGTCGCGCCAGCAAGGGACAACTGGCCCACTAGCCCATTGAGGACCTCGCTCACGCTGGACTGGTCGCCGCCACTGCCTGCTCCGACGGCTGCCTGGTGCCGACCGGACAGCATGCTCTCGACATACCAGCCGGACGGCCCGGTCCAGAGCCGTAACGTGTGCTCGTCGTCGAGCGAGACCGTGTCGGCCAGGACATAGCCAGCTGGTGGTCGCCAGTCGCGCTCAGGTACAGCAGGGTTCGGGGCGATGCTGATGACCGCCGCGACGGCCAGGCAGACGGCCGCCAGCCAGATCACGCTACGCATGTTCGAGCGGAATCCGGCGATGCCCATGATGCGATGCTCGCAGCAATCGGGGTCAGTCGGAGTGTCGGATCTTTCGCATGAGCATCGCCCACACTCCGTATCCGGAACCGACGTTGCCGGTGATCGTGCCAGTGGCCGAGCCCATAAACAGGGCGTTCGCGCAGTCCGGGCAGACTTGCCGGCCGGTGATGGTCTTCTCGAACGGCTTGCTCACGCGCCGACCACAGTCAGGGCAATCCCTGCCAGACAATCCCATTCACGCCTCCTCCAACAGGTGCTCAAGAGGATATCTCTGCGTCTTCATCGTCGAGGTCGCCGACGAGCAGCAAACCGCTGTAACTGCGACGGTGTATTCAGGCAGGATCATCGGCCGTGACACTCGTCCTGCCGCCGCGCCTGACAGCCTCGGCTCAGAGCTTGCGCGACGCCGCTCATCGACGCGGACTGCGCACCGTCCAGCTCGGCTCTTTCGAAGTACCCGCCGGGTTGCGTGCTGATCACCTTCACGCGGGACCGAGCTTCGCCGACGTCGCCGCACCGCTGCTCGGGATCGCGCCCCTGGAGGCTGAACCTGGCTGGCTGACTAGCCTTCCTCGTGAGCTCACCGGCCGCGAGATCACCTTGGTCGCCATCCGCGAGGCCTACGAACTCCGTCGACCGGCGTTCATCAAGTCGCCCAACGACAAGAACATCCCGGCGATGATCTACACCGATGGTTCCCGCCTGCCCGGCCCGGATGCTGTCGACCGGCGGACTCCAGTGCTCGTCAGCGACATCGTCGACTTCACCGCCGAGTACCGGCTACACGTGCTCGACGGTGTTGTCTACACAGGCAGCCAATACGCCGCGCATGGCCGGTTGCACCTCGGCCCTGCGTCGACCGACGCGCTAGCCTTCGGCACCGATCTCATCGCCGGATATGGGCACACGTTGCCCTCCGCCATCGTCGTAGACGTAGGACTGGTCGACGGCCACTGGGCCGTGATCGAGGCGAATGCCGCATGGGCCAGCGGCGCCTACGTGGCGGATCCAGACCTGGTCCTCGATGTCGTCCTCCGAGCGGCCAGCCCAACGGCTTCGGTGACCGCCCGCGACAGACAGTTCATCCGACGGCCTCAGCCGACCGCTACGCTTTAAGAACTCCTAACTCTTTGAGTGTTGGAGTCGGCGCTAGCAGATGATGGCGCAGGCGCAGGCGCAGGCGCAGGCGCAGGCGCAGGCGAGGGTGAGGAACGGTTCGCGGATGTCGTCGCGGATTTCCCAGCGGATGCCTGGACGTCGGAACGAGTGCCGCAGGTCGATGGTCTGCTCGGCAGGGTCCAGGCGCTGCTTGGCTTGTGTGTGACGGACGGGGCCTGAGGTCGTTGCCACCTGTGCTGGGACGAGAAGCGGTCGCGGCCGTACGCGGACACCGGTCGCCGTCGACGTCACCCCGGTGGCCGGGTGGCTGGGACATCGCGCGGGCAGTTGAAGGCCTCCGGCGTGATCTCGCGAGGTCCGGTGGTTTCCCTATGGACCTCGAAGCGCACGCAGATGTTGTAGTTCACCTCCTCCCCACCCAACCAGTGCTCAGATGCCTGGCCCACCATCACGACCTCGACCGTTGCCAGCAGACCCACCCCATCCTCGTCAGGGTTGTGGACCACGGAGGCGAGCCGCTCGCCCTCAGTCTGGGAGACGAGCCGGTTGAGCACCGTCTGGTTGCTCGCCCAGCCCTCTAGGTTGTGCGAGTCGGTCGCCCGTTGCCCGGTCTCGTGGGCGACCTGCTCAGCCCGCTCCATCACCTGGTCCTCGGCAACGTTGTGGGAGTTGCCGCATCCTGCGGATGACAGCACAACAAGGCAGGCCAGTAGTCCACTGATGCTTGTCGCCCCGTGGCAAGCCGAGGCGAACGGCCGGCGAGGGGTGACGATGTGTCGTGGCATGAGGCCAGAGAATCATCGAGTTTGTTGCCGCGCATCCGTGTGCGTACTCAGCTGTCCTTTAAAGACTCCTAACGAAATGATGTTGGGCGTATCCCTGGGACGTGAGGGTCGTTTTGTCTGAACGTGAGGAGGGCTGAGCCACCGCCGTGGATCGTCTCGGACGACCTCTGGGCCGAGGTCGAACCGCTGCTGCGACCTCGACCGCCTCGCCGGCACCGGTTCCCGGGCCGCAAGCCCCTCGACGACCGCAAGGTGCTGTGCGGGATCCTGTTCGTGCTCTACACCGCGATCCCGTGGGAGTACCTACCCCAAGAACTCGGGTTCGGGTCGGGATGACCTGCTGGCGCCGGTTGCGAGACTGGAACGACGCCGACGTGTGGCAACGCCTGCACGAAGTCCTGCACGGCAAGCTGAGAGCCGCCGACCAGCTCGACATGTCCCGGGCGGTGATCGACGGAACCCATGTCCGGGCCCTCAAGGGCGGCCCAAAACCGGTCCGAGCCCGGTCGACCGCCGCAAGCCAG
>NZ_JAGPXY010000095.1 GCF_018070325.1 Micromonospora sp. H61 | reverse complement strand
GGTGAACGACATGGCACTTCTGGACCTCCAGGGCCTGGAGATGGCTCCGGCCGACCGCACCGGTGGCGGTAGCCGGGCGAGCCTGCTGCTCTGCGGCGACAGCTCGCTCTCCGTCACGACCTGCAACTGATCCACGCACACGTGGGGCCCTGGGTGGGTAGACGTGCCCACCCAGGGCAACCTCGTACCAACGGGAGGACCGATGCCGACGTTCGCCGTGGGGGACAGGCTGCTGCGGCAGACGGTCCTGGCGGGCGGCGGCTGGACCGCTGGACTCGCGGCGGTCGCGCTGCTCGGCGCGGCCGCCGAACTGTTGCTACCCGCGGCCCTCGGCCGCGCCGTCGACGCCGCCCTCGACGGCGGCTCCGCCTGGTGGGCGGTGTCCGCCTGCGCCCTGGTCGTCGTCCTCATCTGCGTCGACACCCTGACGGACCTGGCCAGCGGCTTCGGTGCGGCGCGCGCCACCGCCGGGCTGCGCCGACGCCTACTGCGTCACCTGTTCGCCGTGGACGTCCGCGTCACCTGCCGGCACCCGGTGGGTGATCTCGTCGGCCGGTTGGTCGGCCAGGCCGCCGACGCCGGACAGGCCGGCAACGCCGTGGTCCTGGCCATCGTGGCGGTGCTTCCGCCGCTGGGCAGCGTCGTCGCGCTCGCCATCATGGAACCGGTCCTCGGTCTCACCCTGCTCGTCGGTCTCGGCCTGCTCGCCGTCCTCATGCGCGCCTTCGTGGCCGACGCCTCGGCGGCAACCGCCGGGTACCAGCGGGTGCTCGGCAACATCGCCGGCCGGCTGTTGGAGTCGCTGACCGGTGCCCGGACCATCGCCGCCGCCGGCACCACCCGTCGCGAGGAGGACCGGGTGCTGGCGGCCCTACCGGAGCTGGACCGGCACGGCCGGCACACCTGGGGACTGCTGGCCCGGGCGAGTGCGCGCACCTCGGCCGTGGCGCCGCTGCTGAACCTGAGCGTCATCGCGGTCGGCGGGTACGCCCTGACCGCAGGCTGGCTCACGCCGGGTGAACTGGTCGCCGCCGTCCGGTACGCGGCCATGGGCGCCGGGCTCGGTGCAGTGCTCGCCACCCTGAACCACCTGGTCCGCAGCCGCGCGGGAGCACACCGGGTCGCCGAGCTGCTGACGCAGCCCGCCACGCCGGCAGGCGATCGGCCTCTTCCACCCGGCGGCGGCGCCCTGCGACTGCGCGGGGTGTGCGTGCACGCCGACGACGGCCGGCCCATCCTGGACGGCGTCGACCTGGACGTGCCGGCCGGCGCGACAGTGGCAGTCGTCGGAGCGTCCGGTGCCGGCAAGTCGACCCTGGCGGCCGTGGCGGGACGGCTGTACGACCCCGACGGCGGTGAGGTGCGACTGGACGGGGTGCCGCTGCGGGACCTCGACGCGGCGGCGCTGCGCCGGGCCGTCGGCTACGCCTTCGACCGGCCCGTGCTGATCGGCGCGACAGTCCACGACGCGATCGGCTTGGCGCTGCCGGTCGACGCGGCGGCACCGCCGGCCGATCGGAGCCCGGCCACCCCGGAGGTTCTGCGAGCGGCCCGGATGGCGGCCGTCGCCGACGTGATCGAACGTCTGCCCAGCGGTTACCGCACCCCGCTGGTGGACACACCGCTGTCCGGGGGTGAGAACCAACGCCTCGGCCTGGCCCGCGCGTTCGCCGCCGAACGCCTGCTCATCCTTGACGACGCGACGTCCAGCCTCGACACCGCTACCGAACACCGGATCACCGAGGCGGTTCTCGGGAGCGCCGGGGGGCGTACCCGACTGGTGGTCACCCACCGGACCGCGGCGGCCGCGGCGGCCGACCTCGTCGCCTGGCTGGACGGCGGTCGGCTGCGTGGCCTGGCACCGCACCGGCAACTGTGGGCCGACCCGGACTACCGTGCCGTCTTCCAGCCTGCCGACGGTGGATCGTGAGCCGTCCCGGCGTACGTCGGGTGACCTGGCGGGCGCTGCGCGCCAGTCGGCGGGAGCTCGCCGGGCTCGGCGGCTGGTCGCTTGTCGAGTCGCTGCCCGCGCTGCTCGCCGGCTACCTGGTCGCCCGCGCCGTCGACGAGGGTTTTCTGGCCGGACGTCTGCTCAACGGCCTGGCCTGGTTGGGGGTCCTCGCCGTGGCCGTACTGGTCGGCGCGGCGGCCACCGGTCGGACGTACCGGAGCCTCGGCGCCGTGGTCGAGCCGTTCCGCGACGAGGTGGCCGCCCAGGTGATCCGCGGCGCGCTACGCGACGCCACCAGGACGGGTGGCCGCCCGGACAGCGCCGCCGTGACCCGGCTGACCCACCAGATGGAGATCGTCCGCGACACCTTCGCCGGTCTGCTGATGGTGACCCGCGGTTTCCTCTTCTCCGCTGGCGCGGCCCTGCTCGGCCTGCTCGCCCTGGCGCCGGTGGTGGCGGCGCTGGCGGTCGCGCCGCTGGTCGCCGGTCTGGTCGTGTTTCTCGCCGCGCTGCCGGCGATGGTCACG
This sequence comes from Micromonospora sp. H61, assembly GCF_018070325.1. Classification (GTDB taxonomy): domain Bacteria; phylum Actinomycetota; class Actinomycetes; order Mycobacteriales; family Micromonosporaceae; genus Micromonospora; species Micromonospora salmantinae. The sequence goes on along the minus strand of NZ_JAGPXY010000095.1, from coordinate 17,033 downwards.
CACCAGCGCGCCTACGTCCGGGCCGGTGAACAACTCGGCCAGTCGGCGGCGACCGCGCTGGCCGGTCACCGCGACGTGCTGGCCTGCGGCGCACAGACACGCGTGGCGGCGGAGGTGGCCCGCTGGGTGTCGGCGCAGGCCGCCGCCGAACGCGTGCTCGCCCGGATGGCGGCGATCCGCAGCCTCAGCCTCGGCATCGGCGGCTGGCTGCCACTGCTGGTGCTGATGGTGGCCGCCCCGTGGCTGGTCGAGCGTGGTCTCACCGCCGGCGCGGTGCTGGGCGCGCTGATCTACGTCTCCACCGGGCTGCAACCCGCCCTGCACACACTGGTGCAGGGTCTCGGCGGCGGCGGGCTCCGCTACGCGGTCACGCTGGAGAACATTCTGCGCACCTGTCCGGTCTCCGACGACCAGCGCCCGCCGGCCCTCGCCGCCCGGATGCCCCGCCGCCGACCACCCGCCGGTCCGGCCGGTCGCCCGCCAGCCCTCGAGGTCCGGGGACTGACCTTCGGCTACGGCCCGCACGCCCGGCCCGTCCTGCAGAACTTCTCGCTGACACTCGTCGACCGGGACCATCTCGCCGTGGTGGGCCCGAGCGGTGCGGGCAAGTCCACCCTGGCCGCCCTGATGGCCGGTCTGGTGCCGCCGCAGGCAGGCACCGTCCACCTGGCCGGCACGAGGGTCGCCGAGGTCGAGCCCGCCGCTCTCGCCCGGATGCGAGTGCTGGTGCCCCAGGAGGCGTACGTCTTCACCGGCAGCCTCGCCGACAACCTCCGCTACCTCCGGCCGGACGCCGACGATCACACGCTGGAGGTCGCCCTCGACACGCTCGGCGCGCGTCCCCTGGCGACCCGCCTGGGCGGCCTGGGCGCGCCGGTCGCGCCGGCCCTGCTCTCCGCCGGCGAGCGGCAGCTCATCGCGGCTGTCCGGGCCTGGCTGGCACCCGCCCCGCTGGTGGTCCTCGACGAGGCGACCTGCCACCTGGACCCGGTGCTGGAAGCGACGGTCGAGGCCGCCTTCGCCCGGCGGCCCGGCACCCTCGTGGTGATCGCGCACCGGATCAGTTCCGCGCTTCGGGCCGCACGGGTGCTGGTCCTCGACGGCGACGAGCCCGTGGTCGGGACGCACGAACAGTTGATGGCCCGCTCGGCCACCTACCGGGTGCTCGTCGGCTGCTGGGACGACCCGGTGGTGCCGTCCCCGGCGGTGTCGACGCGTCAACGCTGAACCTCGCACATGCACGCCGACGGCGCCGGTCAGATCCAGCCCGCCTCGCCGGCCATCCGCACGGCCTCCACCCGGGTACGCGCACCCACCTTGCGCGCGATCCGCCCGAGATGGTTGCGCACGGTGCCACGGGTGAGCCCGAGCGACACCGCCACCTCGGCGACCGGCGCACCCGCGGCCGTCAGCCTCAACACCTCCGTCTCACGGCTGGTCAGTGGGCCGTCCGAGCGCAGCGCCGCGACGACGAGATCCGCGTCGAGCACGGGCTCCCGGCGGGCGAGCCGCCGGATCCCGTCGATGACCCGCTGGGGCGCGGCGTCACTGCGCAGGATGCCGACCGCCCTGGTCGGGCACAACATGCCCCGCAGTCGCCGGGCCCGATGCGGGTGGGCCAGCACCAGGACGGGACACCGGCCGAGACGGTCGGGATCGACTCCCTCGACGAAGTCGAGGTCGGCCACCACCACGTCGGGGCGTTGGGCCCGAACGGCCGCGGAGACCGCGTCACCGCGATCCACCTCCGCCACGACACGGATGTCCTCCTCAGCGGCGAGGACCAACGACAGCGCGCCCAGAACCAGGGCACCGTCCAAGGCGAGCAAGGTACGGATCACGATGAACCTTCCCGCACTCCGATGGTGATCACACAACGTCAACATTCAAACACGCATCCGATGGGACCGCACGGCGACGGGGCGGGTCCGGAAACTCCACCGGGCCCGCCCCCAACGGTCACAGCCAGCCGTTACGCCGCGCGCGCGACACCGCCTCCAACCGGTTGCGGGCCCCGGTCTTGCGCAGAATCACCGACAGGTGATTGCGCACCGTCCCGTGTGCCAGGTAGAGGCGTACGGCGATCTCCTTCAGGGGCAGGCCCTCGGCCGCCATCCGCAGCACGTCCATCTCCCGAGGCGTCAACGGCATCTCCGGGGGACTCAGCACCGCGATCGCCGCAGCCGGGTCGATCGCCCGTTCCCCGGCCGCGAGCGCGCGGATCGCCCGCACCAACTCGGCCAGCGAACTGTCCTTGCCGACCAGGCCGCGCGCGCCGGCTGCCAGCGCCGCCTCCACCAGCGCCGGGCTCCAGCGAGGGCTCATCGCCAGCACGGCGGCGTGCGGCGCCTCGACGTCGATCCGGGCGACCACCTCCACCGGGTCAGGCAGCTCCGGCGTCAGTGCCAGCACCACCACCTGCGGTCGGCACCGCCGGACCACAGTCAACAGTTCACCGACACCCTCGACGTCGGCGACCACCTCCATGTCCTCCTCGCGTGACAGCGCGGCGCAGAGCGCTCCGCGGAGCAAACCCATGTCCTCGGCGACGACAACGTGGATCACCACGTTTTCTCCGATCTCCGATACTCGTCACGACGGCCACCGATCCCGGAACATCCACGGGTTGGTCAGGGCGGTCGTGCGCTACAGACGGGTGGGCATCGGCCCGCGACACCGTCACGGTGGACGGGCACGGGCACTGATCGACCGACCAGCCGGGTGGAACAGGCCGGCCGCTCGGGCCAGCCGCCGGGGTCGGTCGACCCGCCTCAGCCTGGGCGGGCGATCCCAGCAGGAGTTCGGCTCGCGACCAGAAGCCGCACGAGATCGCAGCGTTGCCCGGCACCGAGGTGGGACTGCCGGTCGAGTGGCCGGACCAGCCCCGGCCCGGGCGTCGATCCATTGTCGACGCAGCCGGCGTCCTGGTCGGCGGGCGCGACGGGCTGGCCAGGAAGGACAGCCCGCGCGCTCACCGGTACCGGGCGTGCGGCGAGGTGCGCCGTCGGGGCCGCGGCACGCGTGGGGCCGACGACGGACATTGGCGGTGGCGCGGCTGGGGCCGGCGGCGCGGCGACGCGTACGGGGGCCGGCGCCGGCCCCGCCGGTGGCGTCGGCACTGTCGGTACGGCAGCCGGCTCGGTCACCGACACGGCGGCTGGCCCGAGCGCTGGGGGAACGGGCAGTGCGGGTGTCGCCGCCGGAACGACCACCGGGCCGAGAACGGGCGGTAGAACGGCATCGGTGACCCGGAGGAGCGCCACGACGACGGGCCTGATCGGCACCGTGCTCACGATGTCGACGACGTACGGCAGGGGAGCGGTGACCAGGCCGACCACGGGCGGACCGGCCGGCGTACGCACCGCCGACCGGTCGGGGGCGGCGGTGGTCGGCTGTCGCGGTGGATCGGCGGCCGGCAGCGACAGGTCCACCCGGTGAGCCGCGCGGGCCACGGAGGCCGGTCGGAGCCTTTCGTGCTCCGCCGTGCCGGCTGAGACGGATGCGCCGAGCCTCGACGCACCCGCCGACCGTCGAGGCTCCGTCGAAGGGGAATCCTCGCGGGGGGCGGCCACCGCGCCGGTGGGCGCTACCAGCGGGGCACGGGGCATGTCGTGGCGGCGGTCGTCGGCAGCCGCCGCTCGTTGACGGTCCTGGTCGGGGCGCTCGGCGACCGAGAGCCGTACGACCGACTCGACCAGAACGCCGATCCTCCGATGAGGCTCGTCGCCGGACCCGCTGCGCATCCCGTCGGCGGCGGCCGGCCCCTGAAACAGGGCGGCCACGACGAAACCGGCCCCGACGGCGACCGCGATCAGCGCCATCCGCCGGGTGAGCCTGCGCAGCCGTCCGGCCGCAAGCGGCGCGGACCGGTCCGGCGCAGACGCCGACGCGGTTCCGCTGACGGGACTTCGCACGCGGGCACGACCCCTTCCCTCTGGGTTGCTGACCCATGGTAGCGATGTGCTCACGTAATCGCATCCCGGTGGGCGCGCGCTCGTCGGCAGGATGCGGGAAGACCGCCTACGCGGGTGGCGGCGCGGTCGACCCCCGGATCCGCAGCGACGGGCTGATGACGATCCGGTGGGTGGGGCGGTCGGGGTCGGCGAGCCGGTCGGCGACAAGACGCACGGCGGCTCGTCCGATCGAGCGTCGCGGCGGTCGGACCGCTGTCAGCGGCGGGCTGAAGAGCCCGGCTACCTCGTCGTCGTACGCCACTATGGAGAGATCGCCGGGTACGGTCAGGTGCCGCTCCTCGCAGTGCTGCACCAGCGCGATCGCTTCGGCGTCGGCGTGCACCAGCAGCGCCGTCGTCCCGGTCGCCTGGCACTGGTCGAGGATGCCGTTGAGCACGGTGTCTCGCTCGGGTGACCGTGCGTCGGGTACCACAGCCACCACCGTCGCGTCCGAGTCGAGGCCGCACTCGGACGTGGCGTCGAGCCAGCCGCGCCGTACGTGCTGGCTGGTGGGGCTGTTGGCGTCGAGCACCAAGCCGACCTTGCGGTGTCCCAGCGAGGTGAGGTGGCGCACCGCCATGGCCGCACCGAGCGCGTGGTCGGTGACCACCGATTCCATGACGGCGTGGTGGCTGCCTACCGTGGCGGTGCGTTCCAGCAGGACGACCGGGACGCCGACGTCGTCGAGCCACTCGATGGTGCGCTCGGCGGTCGGTGTGTCCATGCTCGGCGCGATGATCAGCGCGTCGACGCCCATCCGCCCCACCATGCGGGCCAGTTGGGGCTGGTCGTCCTCACTGTCGTAGGACGAGCCGCGCAAAACCACTCGCATGTCCAGCTCGCGGGCGGCCCCCTCGACGCCGCGAGCCACGTCCGGCCAGTAGTAGTCCAAGGAGGGCACGAGCATGCCGAGGGTGCGCCCGACCAGCGGGTCCCGACCAGCGGCGGGCGGCTCGTCGGCTGCCGGGACGTCGTCCGGCAGGATCAGGGCGACCCCACCGTGAACCCGGCGAACCAAGCCTTCGGCGGCGAGCTCCGCAATGTCGCGCCGGATGGTGACCGGCGCGGCGCCAAGCACGTGGGACAGGTCAGAGATGCGCATCGAGCCGTCGCGTTGCAGGGCTGCCAACAGTTGCTGGCGGCGGGCGACCTGAAGCGGCCCTCGGGGGGCCTCCGCCGTGACGACGACGGGGCTGTCCTTGGTCATGGGGACCTCCGAGGAACGCTTCGTGCGGTGAAAGCTCTTGCGTGGTGCGGACGACCTCGCCGGCCGGGCCGAACGCGGTGACGTCGATCGCGAGCCGGATCGGCTGATCTCCCCATCCGACGAAGAGCATAGGAGTCGTGCTCCGCCGGGTCGGTCATGACTTCTCTGACGGTAGAGCGGTTGTGAACGATTGTGATCGTATCAGAGCGCTTGGCGCGTCAAGGCGGTGTTGTGCACGCTCTTGATCGGCTGTGTCCACATCGGTTTGGGAACGGCATTGACTCGCTCCTTTGTGAGCGTTTTACTTCGGAAACCCTGCGGATGCCTGCTCGTCACATTCATGGGCAACGCCCCGCTCGCCACAGTCGACGGAGACGGATCGATGCGACAGGACCACGGATGACGTCCGGGACGACGGGCCAGGTGGCGCCGGCGACCGACTCGGATGTCGCTACCGCCGCGACCTGGAGCCGGGATGACTGGTTGGCCCTCGCCGACCGGATGCTCACCGCCGCCCGGCCGTTCGCGTCGCCCGGACACGCCCTCGTCACCTTCCCCGGGCCGGAGGGCGGTTACGGGCGGGCCGTCGACGGACTGGAGGGTTTCGCCCGCACCTTCCTGCTGGCTGGTTTCCGCGTCGCGGGTGCCAGAGGAGTGGGCTTGGACGAACTCGTGGACTGGTACACGGCAGGCATCACCGCTGGCACCGACCCGAGCTCTCCAGACCGTTGGGTGCGCTTGGACGAGCACCCCCAGGCGAAGGTGGAGGCCGCCTCCATCGCGCTGGTCCTGGACATGACCCGCCCGTGGATCTGGGACCGACTGCCGTCAGTGGTGCGTGAGCGGGTGGTGGACTACCTGCGCCCGGCGGTCGGCGACGACACGTACCCACGGATCAACTGGGTCTGGTTCCGGCTGGTCGTACAGACGTTCCTGCGTTCGGTGGGCGGGCCGCACTCGCTCGACGAGATGAACGAGGACCTGACCACGCACGACGGCTTCGTCCGCGAGGACGGCTGGATGTCCGACGGGCCGCACCGTGCCTACGACCACTACGTGGGCTGGGCCCTGCACCTCTACCCGACTCTGTGGGCCCGGATGGCCGGCGCGGCGGACCTGGCCGAGCAGCGCCGCGATCGGGACCTGGCCGGCCTGGACCGCTTCCTGAGCGACGCGGTCGCGCTCGTGGGCGCCGACGGATCACCGTTGATCCAAGGGCGAAGCCTGACCTACCGCTTCGCCGCCGCGGCACCCTTCTGGGTTGGCGCCATCGCCGGCGTGCCCTCGGTCAGCCTCGGCCGGTTGCGCGGCGCGGCCACCCGCATCGTGCGTCACTTCGTCGCCAACGGCGCCCTGGACGAACGCGGCCTGCTCAGCCTCGGCTGGCACGGGCCGTGGCCGCGACTGGCGCAGTCGTACTCCGGGCCGGGCTCGCCGTACTGGGCCAGCAAGGGCCTGCTCGGCATCGCGCTACCCGCCGACCATCCGATCTGGACGACTCCCGAGGAGTCGTTGCCGGTGGACGAGCGCGATGCGGTGCGGGCGATACACGCGCCAGGCTGGCTGGTCTCCAGCACCCGTGCCGACGGCATCGTCCGCGTCGTCAACCACGGCACCGACCACGCCGTCGAGGGTGCCACCGTCTCAGATTCCCCGCTCTACGCCCGGCTGGGCTACTCCACCGCCACCACTCCGGTCCTCGACGACAGCGGCTGGGCCAGTCCGCTCGACCAGTCCGTCACTCTCGTCGACGACGCGGGCCGGGTCACCCACCGCGCCGGCATGCGCCTGCTGACCGTTCACGTCGACGTCGACGTCGACGTCGACGCCGACGGCGTGGGCGTGGCCGGGTCACGTGCCCTCGCCCACTGGGTCGACCCGGATCCGGGTTGGCGCGATCACGGCGGCGGCCGGGTGGGCCGGTTTCGACCGGCCGGGCACCTGACTGTGTATTCGCTGGTCCGCGGCCCCTGGGAGCTACGTCTGACCCGCGTCGACGACCTCGCCGACGGCATGGAGGCGGCTGCGCTGAGGCTACGGATCGGCGGCTGGGCCATTGCCGGGGATGCGACGGCCACCGCCGGCGGCGGTGTGGCGGTCGTGACCGCGGCCGACCTGACCAGCCGGCTCGAAAGCCTTCAGGGTGGCGGCACGGCCGGCGTCACCGCCGTTCCGCACGGCGGGCCCCTGGCGGGCGGGCTGGTCGTGCCTTGGCTGGACCACCCCGTCCGGCTGGGCGCATGGGCTGCCACCTTAACCGACCTGTCCAGGGTGCCGGTGGCCACGGCCGGGCAGGCATGCCAGGCCGTGGTCGACGAGGACGGCCGGGGCCTCCACCTGGCTGTCGACTGGCCCGACGGGATCAGTACGTCGACCCGCCTGGACACGGAGCATGCCAGGCCCACCCAGGCGTCCTGGTAGCAGTGCGGGCCCGTCCGGGCCCCTTGACCTGAAGGAGAAAGGGATGAAGCGTGCGATACCGGCCGTCATCAGCGCTGCGACGGCCCTGACGCTTGTTCTCGCCGGTTGCGGCGGCGGAGACGAGCCGGTCGACCCCAATGCCCCGGTGACCCTCACCCTGGCCGGCTGGAGCCTGTCGTCCACGCCCGAGTTCAAGACGCTCGCCGACGGCTTCAAGGCGACCCACCCGAACGTGACGGTGGAGCTCAAGGAGTACGCCCCGGGCAACGACTACGACACCCAGATGATCACGGACCTGGCCGCCGGCACCGCCCCGGACGTCTACGTCATGAAGAACCTCAAGAACTTCTACACGTACCAGAGCGGTGGTCAGCTGCTCGACGTCTCCGACGCCACCTCCGGTCTCGGCTCGAGCCCGGCGCTCGCGTCGTACCAGGTGGACGGCAAGGCGTACGCGGTGCCGTACCGGCAGGACTCGTGGGTGTTGTTCTACAACAAGGACCTGTTCGCGAAGGCGAAGGTGGCACCGCCGGACGGCAGTTGGACCTGGGACGACTACACCGACGCGACGAAGCGACTGCACACCGGGCTGAAGGGGGCCGGTTCGAACGCGACCGGGGCGTACCAGCACACCTTCCAGTCGACAGTCCAGGGATTCGCGCTCGCCCAGACCCCCAACGCGGACCTGCTCTCCGGGGACTTCGGCTACCTGAAGCCGTACTACGAGCGGTCACTGGACCTGCAGGCGGCCGGCGCGCAGCCGACCTTCGGCACCGCGAAGACCAACAAACTCACCTACCAGGCGCAGTTCGGCAAGCAGCAGTCGGCGATGCTGCTGATGGGCACCTGGTACGTGGCCACGCTGCTCAACCAGCGACAGAGCGGTGACGCCGACAAGTTCCAGTGGGGGATCGCCCCGGCGCCGCAGTTCGACAAGTCCACCACCGGCACCTCCGCCACACCTGTCACCTTCGGTGACCCGACCGGCTTGGGAATCAATCCGAAGATCAGCAAGTCCAAGACCGCCGCGGCGAAGGCATTCCTCCAGTACGCGGCCGGCCCGGATGCCGGCAAGGCGCTTTCCGGGATCGGCATCACCCCGGCCCAGGTCACCGACGCGGTCACCGCGACGCTGTTCGGGCTGGACGGCGTACCGCAGGACGACCTGTCGAAGTTCGCCTACGCCAAGCACACCATCAAGCCGGAGAATCCGGTGTCGAAGCACACCGCCGGCCTGCAGAACCTCCTCAACGAGACGCACTCGGCGATCCTCTCCGACAGCAAGGGCGTCGACGCGGAGCTGAGCAAGGCGCAGGCCCGCGCCAAGAACGAGGTCCTCAACCAGTGAGCTGATGGCGGGTCCGGCGCGCCTGAACCGCACGCCGGTCCCGCCACCATGCCGAACGCTCCCGGAGACTCCCTATGGCAACATTGCCGCGCACGAGACCCAGGAACCGGCGGCTGGTGTCGCGCAACACGGTCGCCGGCTGGTCGTTCATCCTGCCCAACTTCGTCGGCTTCGCCGTGCTCACCCTGCTACCCGTGGTCGTGCTGTTCTACGTGGCCTTCACAAACTGGAACGTCTTCGGGGTGGCCGAGTGGACCGGCACCGCCAACTTCCGGCGAATGTGGGGCGACGCGAGCTTCTGGACCGCACTGCGCAACACCGTCTACTACACCGTCTTCCACATCCCGCTGACCCTCGCGGCCTCACTCGGGCTGGCGCTGCTGCTCAACCGCAAACTGCGCGGAGTGCGGTTCTTCCGCACCGTCGCGTTCTTCCCCTACATCACCTCGATCGTGGCGATCGCGATCGTCTGGAACCAGCTGTTCAGCCCGGAGTACGGCCCGATCAACGCTCTCCTCGGCGCCGTCGGGGTGGCCGACGCGCCGGGCTGGACCACATCGTCGACCTGGTCGATGCCGGCCGTCATCATCGTCGGCACCTGGCGGTACATGGGTTACTACATGCTGCTGTTCCTGGCCGGCCTGCAGACCATCCCGGCCCAGCTCTACGAGGCGGCCGAGACCGACGGCGCCACACCGTGGCAGCGGTTCGTGCACGTGACCCTCCCCGGGTTACGGCACACCACCTTCTTCGTCACAGTGCTGCTCACCATCGAAAGCTTCAAGGTCTTCGACCTCATCCTCGTGATGACCGGCGGCGGACCGGGCCAGTCGACACTGGTGCTCTCGCAGTACATCTACCAGAAGGGCTTCGAGGAGAACCAGTTCGGCTATGCCTCGGCGGTCTCCGTCGTCCTGTTCGCCATCTGCTTCAGCATCACGGTCATCCAGTTCATGGTCAACAAGCGGAGGAACAGCTGATGACCGCTACCGACCTCTCCCTGCCCGCCCCGGCCGTCGCCGCGCCCGGCAACCGCAGCGCGCCCGGCCGACCGGTCCGGTCCCGGGGTTGGCGACTTGTCGGGTACGCCGCCCTCGTGCTCGCGGCGGCGGGGCTGCTGCTGCCGTTCTACTGGATGGTGGTGGCGTCGTTGAAGACCAACAGCGACGTCTTCACCATCCCGATCACCTGGCTCCCCGATCCCGTGGTGTGGCGAAACTACCTCGACATCTGGCAGCGCTCGGACATGACGACGTGGTTGGGGAACACACTGCTGCTGTCGGTGGTCGTCAGCCTCCTCCAGGTGGTGACCGGCAGCTTCGCCGCCTACGGCTTCGCCCGGGTCCGCTTTCCCGGCCGCAACGCGCTCTTCCTGGCGTACGTCGGGACGATCGCGGTGCCGTGGCAGTCGTACATGATTCCGCAGTTCATCCTCATGTCGAAGCTGCAGTTGTCGAACACGCTGTGGTCGATCGTCGCGCTGCAGGCGTTCGGCGCGTTCGGCGTGTTCCTGATGAAGCAGTTCTACGAGACGATTCCCGAGGAGCTCAGCGAGGCAGCTCGGGTGGACGGGCTCAGCGAGTTCGGCATCTACCGACGGATCATGCTGCCGCTGTCCCGGCCGGCGCTGGCCAGCCTGGCCCTGCTGACGTTCGTGACCACCTGGAACGACTACCTCGGCCCGCTTGTCTACCTGCGGAGTCCGGAGCTGCGCACCATCCAGTTGGGGCTGAACACCTTCGTCTCCCAGTACAACGCCGAGTACGCGCTGATCATGACGGGCTCGGTGCTGTCAGTGCTGCCGGTCGCCGTCATCTTCCTGCTCGGCCAGCGCTACTTCATCGAGGGCATCGCCTCGACCGGACTGAAGGGTTGAGGCCCATGCGTTCGCGCCACAACACCATCACCGCCGTCTTCGACGGGTTCTACGTCGCGCTCGTCACCAACCTGCTGCTGGTGCTCGGCTGCCTGCCTCTGGTGACGCTCGCGTTCACCACCGAGGCGGCCCGCTCGTGGCCGCTGTACGCGCTGACCGCTCCGCTCTGCGCGCCAGGGCTCTGTGCGGTCTTCGCGGTCATGTCCGCCTACTCGGCCGGCGACTCCGGCGGCGTGCTGCGCACCTACTGCCGCGCCTGGCGAGCCACCGCCCGGCCGGCGACGCTCTGGACGGCGGCGGCCATGGCCGCCCTGGTGGTGCTCGCCGTCGACGCCCGCGCCGCCTGGGGCCACCGCGTCGGGGCACTCGCCCTGCCGGTGCTGGCGACCCTGATCGTCCTCACCGTCGCCACCACGCTGCTCGGGCTGGTGACCCTCGCCGACCGACCCACCGCGCGGTTGCGTGAGGTGGCCCGTGCCTGCGTGTATCTGGCGGTGCGCCGCTGGTACCTCACCGCCGTGTCTCTGCTCGTCCTCGTGCTGCTCGCCCAGATCCTGGCGGCCCGCCCCGCGATAGCGCTCGGCCTCGCCGCCGCGCCACTGCTCTACGTCGTATGGGCCAACAGCCGCTTCACCCTGCGCGCCGCCCTCGACCCACCGACGACAGCACCCCAGACCACCTGAGCGCCACGTTCCGGCCACCGAGCCGGGACGCCGACGACACACCTGCCCGGCACCGGACCGGACCCACGAGGGAGAACAGCATCCATGACGGCGACCGACGTCCGTCCCAACTCCGACGCAGAAGCCACGGCGGCCGCGGTGGCAGCCGCGATACGTACCGTCGACGCGAACATCGCCACCTTCGGCGACCGGTACCCCGCGGACACCACCGACGCCAACCGCTACCCGCTCCGGCCACCGAGCGGAGACCAGCCGGAGGGCGCCAACGTCGGCTGGACCACCAGCTTCTGGCCCGGCATGCTCTGGTTGGCACATGACCTGACCGGCGACGAGCGCCACCTGCGGGCAGCGCTCTCCCACGTGGACAGCTTCGCGGCCCGGATGACCCAGGGCATCGACCTGGACACCCACGACCTCGGGTTCCTCTACACCCTCGCCTGCGTCACCCCGGCCCGCCGTACCGGCGACCCAAAGGCCCGAGACGCGGCTCTCGCCGCCGCCGACCACCTGATGACGCGCGTCCTCGAACCCGCCGGAATCATCCAGGCCTGGGGCGACCTGAACGACCCCCGCCAACGCGGGCGCACGATCATCGACAGCCTCATGAACACGCCGCTGCTCTTCTGGGCCAGCCAGAGCACCGGCGACGACCGCTACGCCGCCGCGGCCCGCCGGCACACCGCTCAGCTGCGCCAGCACATCCTGCGTCCCGACGGCACCACTTTCCACACCTTCTACTGGGACCCGGCCAGCGGCGCGCCGCTACGCGGCGAAACCGAACAGGGCCACTCCGACCACTCCTGCTGGGCGCGCGGGCAGGCGTGGGGCATCTACGGGTTCAGCCTCAACCACCGGCACCTCGGCGACCCGGCGTTGCTCGCCGCCGCGAGGACCTGCGCCGACCGCTTCCTCGCCCACCTGCCCGACGACCACGTCGCGTACTGGGATCTGGAGTTCGGCGACGGCAGCGGCCAGGAGCGGGACAGCTCGGCGGCGGCCATCGCCGCCTGCGGCCTGGTGGAACTGGCAGACGGCCTTACCGACGACACGGTCAGCGCCGACCGGTACCGGAAAGCCGCCGCCGAGATCCTGCGCTCGCTCATCGGCCACTACTCCACCGGCGGCCATCCGGTCTCGAACGCGCTGATCCTGCACGGCGTCTACGACAAACCCAAGAGCGTCGGCGTCGACGAGGGAACCCTGTGGGGCGACTACTTCTACCTGGAAGCCCTCACCCGCGCCACCATTGCGGGCTGGACCAGCCCCTGGTGACCGCCACGCACCGACCCGCTCCGCCCCGCATCCCGAAAGGTGACCATGGACTACCGCTACCACTGCTCTGTTCCCGCCGTCGACGGCCGCAACACGCTGCCCTTCAATCCCTGCCGGCTGCTGGACTTCACCCTGCTGCGGCTGTCGGCCGGCGAATCCTGGACCGGCGAGTCCGGTGACCGGGAGATCCTGGCCGTCATCCTCGGTGGTACGGCCAGCTTCACCGTTGCCGGCCGCCACTTCCCGCAGGTCGGCCAGCGTCCGGACGTCTTCTCCGGCAAGCCGCACTCCGTCTACATCCCGGCCGGCTCCTCGGTGACCGTCGAGGCCGTCACCGCCGTGGAGATTGCCCTACCCAGCGCACCCAGCGAGTTGGCCACAGACCCCTATGTCATCGCACCGGAGCAGGTCGTGGGCGGCCGCTGGGGAGCGGCAAACTTTGGCCGCACCTACCACCAGATCCTCACCGAAGTCTCCCAGCCGGACCTGCCGGCCCGCCGGCTCATCGTCGGCGAGACCTACACGCCGTCGGGCAACTGGAGCACCTACCCGCCGCACCGGCACAAGGTCGACGACCTGCCCGCCGAGGCCGCACACGAGGAGATGTACTACTACCGCGTTAACCCGGCGAACGGGTTCGGCATCAGCCGGGTCTACACCGACGACGGGTACGAGGAGAACGTCACCATCCGTGACCACGTGATGCAGATGATGCCCGAGGGGTACCACACAGTGGTCAGCGCACCCGGCTACACCACCTATTTCCTGTGGTTCCTGGCCGGCACGCAACGCACCCAGGGTGCTCGCGAGGACGCCGATCTCGCCTGGGTGGGCCAGACCGTACCGACCCTGCGGAGCCTCGGCCTGTAGTCACGCCGGTGGGACCCATCGCAACGAGCTAGCGGACAGACCCTCCATGGCCCTATTGTGCTAGGCAACTAGTGGAATGGGGTGGCGAGGTGATCGAGTTTCACCTGGACGCACGGTCCGGGGTAGCGCCGTACATGCAGCTCATCCGACAGGTACGGCACGCGCTCCGGCTCGGCGTTCTGAACGAGGGCGACAAGCTGCCCACAGTGAAGGAGGTGGTGGCCCGGGTCGCTATCAACCCGAACACGGTGTCCAAGGCGTACCGCGAGTTGGAGTACGAGGGCCTGGTCACCGCCCGGCCCGGGCTGGGCACGTTCGTCACCCGCACGCTGGTCGGCGACTCGCTGAGCAAGCACGAGCCACTGCGGCAGGGCCTGGCCCGCTGGCTGACCGAGGCACGGGAGGCGGGCCTGGACGACGAGAGCATCGAGGCGCTCTTCCTCAGCAGCTTTCGGACATTTTCGGAGGCCCGAGGATGACTAGCGCCCTGATTGCGGACGGTCTGACCAAGCGGTACGGGCGGCGCTCCGCACTGAATGACTGCACTCTGGACATTCCGGCCGGCCATGTCGTGGGTCTGGTCGGGCCGAACGGCGCCGGTAAGTCCACGCTGCTGCAACTGGCCTGTGGGCTGCTCGATCCGACCGCGGGGCGGATCGAGGTGCTCGGCGCGCGGCCGGTCAGCGGGTCGCCGCAGGTCGGGTTCGTCGCGCAGGACACCCCGGTCTATGCCGGCCTGACCGTCGCCGACCACCTGCGGATGGGCGCGCACCTCAACCCGTCCTGGGACGCTGCGCTCGCCGAGCGGCGCATCGCCCAGGTCGGCCTGGACCCGAAACAGAAGGCGGGCAAGCTCTCCGGCGGCCAGCGCGCCCAACTGGCCCTGACCGTCGCCGCGGCGAAGCGGCCCAATCTGCTGCTGCTCGACGAGCCGGTGGCGGCACTCGACCCGCTCGCCCGGCGCAACTTCCTGCAGGGGCTGATGGAGCTGACCGCAGAGCAGGGCATGAGCATCGTGATGTCCTCGCACCTGGTCGCCGACCTGGAACGGGTCTGCGACCACCTGATCGTGCTTGTCGCCTCCCGGGTGCGGGTGGCCGGCGACGTGGACGACCTGCTCGCCACCCACCACCGCCTGGTCGGCCGGCGGCGCGACACCACAGAGCTGGGCGTCGGGCGAGCCTTGGTCGAGCAGAGTCACACCGAGGTGCAGTCGACCCTTGTGGTGCGCAGCACCGCGCCGATCGTCGACCCGTCCTGGCAGGTCGACCGGCTGGACCTGGAGGACATCGTGCTGGCGTACATGAGCGGTGCCACCGGCGACGGTACGGGCCGGGTTCTGGAGGGGCAGCGATGATCTGGATGACCTGGCGGCAGTTCCGCACCCCGGCCCTGGCCACCGGCACCCTGTTGCTGGCGCTGCTGGGCGGTCTGGCGCTGACCTGGTCGGAGGTGACCGAGTTGGCCACGCAGACCGGATACACCGGCTGCCAGGGCGATGCCTGTCGTGCCGCCGCCGAGACGTTCCTCCAGGCGCTGCAACCGGGATGGGCGAGTGAGTTCCACATCGCCGCCATCGGGGCGCTCTACCTGCTGCCTGCCCTGGTGGGCATCTTCTGGGGCGCGCCGCTGGTGGCCCGGGAGCTGGAGTCCGGCACGTACCGCATGGTCTTCAGCCAGTCCGTCAGCCGCGGCCGCTGGCTGGTGGTCAAGCTGGCGGTCGGGGGCGGCGCCGCCGCGCTCGGTGCCGGCCTGCTCAGCCTGGTGCTGACCGAATGGGCGCAGCCGATCGACGGGGCCTCGGCGGACCGGATGAACCCGCTGGTGTTCGCGGCCCGAGGGGTCGTCCCGGTTGGCTACGCGACGCTGGCCTTCGTTGTGGGTGTCGCCACCGGGCTGCTGCTGCGGCGGACCCTGGGCGCGATGGCGGTGACCCTGCTGGTGGTGGTCAGCCTCCAGATCGCCGCGCCGTTCGTGGTACGCCCCTGGCTGGCCCAGCCGATCACCACTGTCACCCCTCTGACGTTCGACGGCGACTTCGGGATCTCGATGAGCCCCGACACCGGGCGGATGACGGTCCACGTCGAGCCCGACCGCAGGGGTGACTGGGTGGTGTCGAGCACCACGATCACCTCGACCGGAGCGGAGTTCACTGGTCCGGCCGATTTGACCCGGTGCGGACCGAGGGCGCTCGGCGGGCGCGAGGCGTGCCAGAGATGGCTGGGCGAGCAGAACCTCAGCCTGAAGGTGAGCTACGTGCCCGGCTCGAAGTTCTGGGGCCTGCAATGGCGGGAGTTCGGCGTGCTGATCGCGTTGACCGTCGTGCTGTCCCTGTTCTGTCTCTGGTGGGTTCGCCGCCGACTCGTCTGACAGCAGAGCCGGTGGGGGCAGGCGGAGCGCCTGGCCCCACCTGCCTGTCGGCCCGTAGCTACCGGCCAGCGGGCTCGGGGGAGGGTCAGAAGCTGCTGACCAGCTTCACGAACGCCTCGTCGATCTTGGTGGGGTCGGTGGCGTCGAAGGCCTTGCCCGACGATGCCTTGGCGATCCGGTCCAGGGTGGCGAAGTCCGACTCCCGGTCGAGGGCGATGCAGAATACCTTCACCGGACGCTGCGGGTCCAGGGCGACCTCGGCGAGCAACCGGGCCAGGTCGTTGTCCTTGCTGTACTCGTTCTTGCCGTCGGTCAGCACGACGATCGCGTTGATCCGCTGCGGGTCGTACCGGTCGAGCAGTTCCCGGTGTGCGGCCCGGACCGTCGCGTAGAGCGCGGTATCGCCAGCGACCTGCAGGCCGGCGATCTTGCTGTTGATCCGCTTCTGGTCGAACCCGCCGAGCGGGACCTCCTCCCGCCAGGGGCTCTTCGGCCGCTGCTGCGTCTCCGAGGAGAACGACCAGAGACCCACCCGGTCTTCGGTGTTGAGCAGGGCGAGGCCCTTGCCCGCCGCCGCCGCGGCCACCTGGAAACGGGTACGGGTGCCGACCATCGCCTCCATCGACCCCGAGGTGTCCAGGGCGATCAGGATGTTGGCCTTCTTGCGCAGGGTGCGCCAGCCGTCCAGCATCGCGCTGACCACCTGCGGGTCTGGTGGCTCGAAGTAGTTCAGCCCGCCGGTGGGCTCGGCGCCGACGCTGGCGAGCAACTCCGCCGAGGCGCGGCGCTCATGGTCGCGGAAGCCGAGGCGGGCGAAGCTCGCCTGCTGGTCACTCTCGGTCAGGAACTTCTGGAAGTCGGCCGCCGCCGCGCGTTGCCGCTCATCGGCGGAGGGCAGCACCACGAACGGGTGGTCCAGGTTGAACGTGCCCTCCTTGGGATGGACGGCGACCAGCGGGACGTTCGGCCGGCGGCCTCGCTCCTGCCCTTCCTGCCGAGGACTGAGCGCACCCGTGTTGTAGAGGTCCACCAG
>NZ_JAGPXY010000094.1 GCF_018070325.1 Micromonospora sp. H61 | reverse complement strand
GCCATCATCACCGCGTCGTGCGTCGACACCAGTACGGTGACGCCCTCGGACTCCACTATCCCGCGTAGCAGGGCCATCACCGACAGGCCTGTCTCGGCGTCCAGTTGCCCGGTGGGCTCGTCGGCGAGCAGAAGCTGGGGTGAGGCGGCCAGCGCGCGGGCGATCGCCACCCGCTGCTGCTGGCCGCCGGACAGCTCGGCCGGCCGCTGCCGGGCGTGGTCGGCCAGGCCGATCAGCTCCAGCAGCAACTCGACCCGCCGCTCGCGCTCGGTGGGGGCGACGCGGGCCATCCGCAGCGGGGCCGCGACGTTCTCCGCGGCCGACAGCACCGGGATCAACCCGAAGCTCTGGAAGACGTACGACACCTTCTCGCGCCGCAGCCGGGACAGGCCATCCTCGTCGAGCGATGTGACGTCGGTGCCGTCGACGTGCACGGTGCCGGCGTCCGGGCGGTCCAGGCCGCCGATGACGTTGAGCAGGGTGGTCTTGCCCGAGCCGGACCGGCCGACGAGCGCCACCATCGAACCGGCGGCCACGTCGAACGACACGCCGTTCAGGGCGTGCACGACGGTCGGCCCGGTGCGGAAGCGCCGGTGTACGCCGCGCACACTCAGCAGTGGCTCGCTGCTCATTCGCCGCTTTCCGAGTCGGGGTGGATCGTGATGTGGTCGGGTTCCAGGGCCAGCCGGACCCGTCGGGTCAGCGCGAGCGCCTGGCGGAACTCGCGGGGCACCTGGACCCGCCCGGCCCGGTCCATCACGGCGTACTCCTCGGCGATCAGGTGGGTGTCGCCCTCCGCGTCGGTGGTGGTGCGGCGCAGCACCTCGCTGCTGGTGCGCCCGTCCCGGATCGCGACGGTCCGTTCGACCTGGCCGCTGACCTCCGGATCGTGGGTCACCACGACGACTGTGACGCCGTAGCGCCGGTTGACGTCCCGCAGCACACCGAAGACCTCCGCGGACGTGGCGGCGTCCAGCTCGCCGGTCGGCTCGTCGGCGAGCAGGACCCGCGGCTGGTTGGCCAGCGCCACAGCGATCGCGACCCGCATCTGCTGCCCTCCGGAGAGTTGCCCGGGGCGGCGGTCGGCGCAGTCGGCGACACCGAGGCTGTCCAGCAGCTCGGCCGCGCGCTCCCGGCGTTCCTGCTTGCCGGTACGGGCAGCCGTCATCGGCAGGTCCACCATCTCCCGTGCGGTCAGGTAAGGGATCAGGTTGCTCGCCGTCTGCTGCCGTACGAACCCGACGGTGTGCCGCCGGTAGTCCACCCGGTCCGCGCGGGACATCGCCAGCAGGTTCCACCGGTCGACCCGGACCCGCCCGGCGGTGGGGGCGTCGATGCCGGCCAGGATGGAGAGCAGTGTCGACTTGCCCGACCCGGAGGCACCGACGACGGCGACCAGCTCACCGCTCTGCACGGCCAGGTCCAGGCCCTGCAGTGCCTGCACCTCGATCGAACCGGTCTGGTAGATCCGCACCAGGTTCTCGCAGACGATGAGAGCGTCCCGGCCGAACTCGGGTGCCCGCGCGGATGGCTGCGGCAGGGACAGCGGTGTGCTGGACATTCCCTGCTCCGTCCGGGGTTGTGCTGACGCAGATTGAAGCAGTTTCGCAATCGGCGCCTCCGTTGACCATGCCCGGGGTGGCTTTCCTGCATTCTGGACGGGGTCCGCGTGAGCGTGAACGCCCGCACCCTCCCGCCCAGCGTCCGGTTCTGCCACTGGCAGATCCGCTGCCGGTGAACAGGGGTGCCCTTCGCCGGCCGGTGCCGGCAGGGTGGCGCGCATGAGACTGCTGGTGCTGGGCGGTACGGGCTTCGTGGGCGGGGCGACGGTCACCGAGGCGGTGCGCCGCGGCTGGTCGGTGACGGTGTTCAACCGAGGGCTGCACGGCACGGTGCCGTCCGGCGTACACCGGTTGCGGGGTGACCGCACCGCGCCGGACGGCCTGGCCGCGCTGGCCGGCGGTGAGTGGGACGTCGCGGTGGACACCTGGGACGGTGCGCCGCGGGCCGCCGGCGACGCCGCCCGCGCCCTGGTCGACTCGGTCGGCCACTACGTGTACGTGTCCAGCGGCTCGGTCTACACCGACCATGCCGCGGCGGGGTTGCATGAGGACTCCCCGGTGGTGGACGCCGACCCGGGCGCCGTCGACGGCGACTACCCGCAGCTCAAGGCCGGTGCCGAGCGTGCCGTGCGGGAGGTGTTCGATCAGCGTGCGCTGGTCGCCCGGGCCGGCCTGATCCTGGGCCCGGGCGAGGACATCGGTCGGCTGCCCTGGTGGCTGCGGCGCATCGAGCGGGGCGGGGACGTGCTCGCCCCCGCGCCGGCCGACCTGCCGGTGCAGTACGTCGACGTCCGCGACCTGGCAGGGTGGATGCTCGACGCGGGCGCCCGGAAGGTGGGCGGCACGTTCAACGCGGTCGGTCCTCCGGCGCAGACCACGATGGGCGAGCTGCTGCACGCGTGCGTGGCCGCCACCGGGTCCGACGCCCGGCTCCGCTGGACCGATCCGGCGTCGATTCTCGCCGCCGGGGTGCAGCCGTGGAGCGACCTGCCGATCTGGCTGCCGCGCGGCCACCCGTACCGGGGCCTGCTGGAGCAGGACGTGACCCGCGCCCTGGCCGCCGGGTTGACCTGTCGGCCGGTGGCCGAGACCGTCGGCGACACCTGGCGCTGGCTGCGCGAGGTCGGTGCGGTTCCGCCGCGCGCCGGACGACCGCAGCGCAGCTCCATCGGGCTGGACCCGACCCGGGAGGCGGCGGTGCTCGCCGCCCAGGAATCGGTGACGCCGGGTGCAGATTGAGTGATCATTAAGGGCTCTCGTCCCATTTGCCATAACGCATGGTCAACGGCATAGACAAACATGTGCGGCATCCCTACAGTTCGGCCGACTAGTTCTCATTGCCACGGGGGATTTTTGATGACTGCTAGCCGCTGGCTGCTGCCTGCGTTCCTTTCCAGACAATCTCGACCGGTTGTTGGTGCCGTGGTCGCGCTGCTCGGCGCGTCGAGCCTCGCGGTGCCAGCGCAGGCGGCACCGCCCGCCGCGGCACAGCCGCCCACCCGGGTCTCCGAGGCGGCCGACGCGGGGTCCGCCGCGGTTGCGGCGCGCCGCTCGGGCCAGCGGGTGGAGGTGGCGTCGGCCCGAACCGAGCTGACCCAGGTCTTCGCGAATCCGTCGGGTGACTTCACCGCCGAAATGGCGGTACAGCCGCAGCGTGTGCACCGACCCAACGGCTCCTGGGCTGACGTGGACCTCACGCTCATCGAGGATTCGGGTGGCTGGCGGCCCGCCGCGTCGGTCGCGGACGTGCGCTTCTCCGCCGGAGGAGCCGCCCCGGCGGTGATCCTGTCCCGGCAGGGCAGGTCGTTCTCCCTGTCGTGGCCCGGCGGCCTTCCGCGCCCGTCGGTGTCCGGCGACGCCGCGACCTACGTGGAGGTGCTGCCGGGCACGGACCTCGTGCTGCGCGCCACCCGGACGGGCTTCACGCACGTCTTCGTGGTCAAGACCCCCGAGGCGGCAGCGGATCCGCGCCTGCGCGAACTCCGCTTCGACCTGGGTGGAGACGCGCGGGTGGTACGAGGGCGCGACGGCAACCTGTCCGCCATGGCGGACGGCGAGGTCCTCGCCGCCGCGGAGAACGCCGTCATGTGGGACTCCCGTTCCGCTACCGGGCCGGCGGGCAGCCGCTCGGCGCAGACCTCGGCGGCGGATTCGGGCTCCGGTGGTGGGCCGTCGTCAGCGGCGGCGCCCGGTGACGCGGCACGGACCGCCGCCGTCGCTGTCGAGGTCGCCGACGGGGACCTGCTGCTGCGTCCGGACACCACGTTGCTCGCACCGGGGAACGCCACCTTCCCGGTCTACATCGACCCCGCCTGGTCCACCGGCAAGTCACGCTGGGCGTACTCGACGAACAACAACAGCAACAACACCGACACCTCGGTCGCCCGGGTGGGCAGAGACCCGGATTCGGGAAAACTGTACCGGTCCTACTTCGACTTCCCGTTGACCACTGTCCGGGGTAAGCACATCGAGTCGGCGTACGTGCAGATGAAGCTGGACCACTCCTGGTCCTGCGGCAACACCCCGACCTACCTCTACCACTCGGGGGTCATCGCCTCGACGCCGCGCACGAAGTGGGCACCGAAGTTGATCGGCCTGAAGTCCTCGGCCAGTTCGCACGCCAACGAGGGCTCCGGGTGTTCCGACTCCCCGCAACCCGACATGACCGTCAACTTCACCGGGTCCGCGGTGACCAGCGTGATCCAGTCGTCCGCGACGAGCAGCGCCACAAACATCACCTTCGGTTTCTGCGCCTGTAGCGCCACCGACGGCTCGGGTGAGAGCACCACCGACCGGTACAAGAAGTTCTTTCCTGGCAACGCCAAGCTGGTGGTCGACTTCGACTCGATCCCCGGCAAGCCGAACAACCTGCAGATCGCGGGTGTGGCCTGCCCGGCCAACACGACGCTCGTCATCGGCACGCTGAAGCCGACCTTCTCCGCGATCTTCCCGGACGCCGACGGCACGCAGGCGCTGACGACGGGGTACGAGTGGGTCCAGGTGCCCGCCAACGGTCTGATCGACGCCTCGACGCCCCGCCGGGCCGCTCCCGCCGGGGCGTCGGTCCCCGCCGGAGGGCGCTCGACCACGGCCGCGGTGACGGCCGGGGAGGGCGTCAAGTACGCGTTCCGTGCCAAGGCCACCGACCCCGCGCCGTACAGCCAGACCAGCGTCTGGTCCGACTGGTGCACCTTCCTGGCGGACACCAAGGTCCCACCGGTGACCGCCGTGCTGAGCGGCGGATCGACGGTGCCGGGCAGCACGGCCAACTTCACGATCCGGTCCACCGACCTCACGGTGACGAAGGTCGCGTACGGCTGGGCCAGCCCGGCCACCACGCAGCTCGCGGCGACCAGCGGCCTTGTGAACGTGCCACCGAACGCCCCGATCCGCGTGATGCAGGCGGTCGTCTCGCTCGTGGTGCCGAAGTACGGTTTGAACACCCTCTACGTCTCGGCCACCGACGGTGCCGGCAACGTCGGGCATGGCTCGCTGGAGTTCACCGCCGCGCGTGCGGCGCCGGCTGTCGCCCGCTGGGGTCTGGAGACGTACCCCGGCGTCACGGCGGCGAACGCGCTCGACGACATGCAGCAGTCCCCGCCGTCGGGCCGCACCCCGTTGTCCTCGGGGAGCGTCTCGTGGACGGGGGACCTACGGATGATCCGTGGCGAGACCGCCTCGTTCAACGGCACCTCGTCGGCCCTGGCGACGGCCGGACCGGTGCTGGACACCACCAGGTCGTTCAGCGTGGCGGGTTGGGTGCGACTGGGGGCGCTGCCGACCACGAGCGACATGGTCGTCGCCGCGCAGGCGGGCACCAGCACCACGGGGTTCCAGTTGGGGACCCGACTGGAGGGCTCCCCGGCGACGCCCCGCTGGTCGTTCATGATGAAGGACACCGACCTGACCACCAGCACCAGCCGACCCGCTGTCAGTACCGCCCTGACCGCCGCGGACGTCGGTCGGTGGACGCACCTCGCCGGCGTCTATGACAAGACCGCCGGAAAGGTCCGGCTGTACGTCAACGGCACGCTCACCGGCGAGGTGGACCGGACCGCGACGGCCTGGAGCGCGGGCGGCATCTTCACCGTCGGCCGCGGGTGGGCGGGCTCTCCGATCAACTGGTTCAAGGGCAACCTGGCCGACGTGCAGGTCTATGACCGGGTGCTGGTCGCGCACGACTTCATCGGTCAGCTCGCCGAGGACCCGGATTCCGGTGGCTTCGACGAGCCCGGGATGCTCGCGGCGATCAAGGTGGGTGACTGGAGCTTCGCCAACGGCATGGCCTGCTACGAGGAGTCGTCCGACCCCACGCTGTGCAGCGCGCCGGAGGACGGCCAGTTCGGCCGCCGACTGGCGCTGACCCAGGGCGTCGACTTCGGCTCGCTGTCCGATGACAAGTTCCTGGCGCTGGACCGGCAGGGCATCGAGGATCCCGCCCAGCAGACCGTGGAGTACGGGCGCTCACAGGACAATCTCGCCGAGCCGCAGAACCCGGTCTGGCAGGACGGCCGCGTGCTGCGGACCGATCAGTCCTTCAGCGTGTCGGTCTGGGTGCGACCCGACGCGGAGGCGTTGGGCACGATGACCGCCGTCAGCCAGGCCGGCAGTCAACAGTCGGCCTTCTACCTCGGCCAGCGGGCCTTCACGGTGGGCAGCACGACCGAATACCGGTGGTGTCTCAGCGTCTTCGGTGTCGACGACGACGTCATCTCGGGCCAGACCGTCGAGGTCCCGATGTCGTCGCGGGTCATAACGGAGGACGACCGGGCCAGGTGGACGCATCTGGTCGCCGTCTACGACGCGTCCCGGCGCGAGGTCCGGCTCTACGTCAACGGAAAGCAGGAGGGCATCAAGGGCTACGGCAGCGGCGCCTTCACCGGTGCCTTCAACGCGACCGGTCCGCTCGTCGTCGGTGCGGCCCGCTTCACCCCGGTGGGCGGGACGCCGCGGTGGGGCGACCTCTGGCAGGGCGACATCGACAAGCTCGGCCTCTATCAGGGGGCGCTGACCGACGTGGCGGTCAAGACGCTCTTCGACGCGGAGTCACCGGAGTCGGTGGAAGCACCCGAGGACTGACGCTCTCGTACCCCTCAGCTACCCGCAGCACGACACCTCGTGAGTGGAGGCATGGTGACTCGCTACCCCAAAAAACTGGCCAAAGTGACATATAAGCCGCATAATCGGATGCACGCGATCGTGGCAGGGATCCTCAGTGGGGCGCTCGTCGTCACCGGGCTGTCGGTCCCGGCGCAGGCCGCGCCGACCAGCCCCAAGCCCCAGACCGGTCAACGGGAGAAGCTCGACAAGGACGGCGCCACGGCCGACGGTCAGGCATGGCCCACCCGGCAGGTGCCGAGCGCGAAGCCGGCCGCGCCGGTGTGGCCGAAGCCGGGCAAGGCCACGGTGACGCTCCCGGCGGAGGCCCCGACTGGGCAGCGCCGGTCTGCGCCGGCGGCGGTACGGGTCGGTGCGCTGCCGCTGTCGGTCACCCGGGCGGCCGGTGCGGCGGGTGCCCGGACCTCTGCGGTCTCGGTCGAGCTGCTCAACCGGGCGACGGTGCCGGCGCGGTGGCGCGACGGGTTGATGCTGCGGGTCGACGAGGCCGGTCAGGGCTCGGCGACCACCTCGTCCGCAGCCCTCGGTCAGCCGGGTGCGGCCACCGTCTCGGTGGACTACCGGAGCTTCCGGGACGCCTTCGGCGGCGACTGGGCATCCCGGTTGCGGCTGTTCCAGGTGCCGGAGTGTGGACTGCGCACCCCGGAGCGGGCCGACTGTGCCGCCACGCCGTTGGTGTCCCACAACGACGGTGGCTCGGTCAGCGCCGAGGTGCCGGTCACCGCCGGCGCCTCGACGGCGCGTTCCACCGGGGCGGCGTCCACACTGGTCGCGCTCGCCGCGGGCAGTTCGGGTCCGGAGGGTGACTTCTCCGCCACGCCGATGGCGGCCAGCGCCACCTGGTCGGCGGGCACGTCGACCGGTGGTTTCTCCTGGTCGTACCCGATGCGGATGCCGCCGGCGATCGGCGGCCCGGCACCCAGCCTCGGCCTCTCCTACACCTCCGACGCCGTCGACGGACAGTCCGACGCGTCAAACAGTCAGCCGTCCTGGGCCGGCGAGGGCTTCAGCCTCTGGTCCGGCTACATCGAGCGCAGCTACGTGCCGTGCGCCGACGACATGAGCGGCGGAAACAACAGCACCAACCGTACCGGCGACCAGTGCTGGCGGTCGGACAACGCCACCATGTCGCTGAACGGCCGGGGCGGGGAGCTGATCTTCGAAACCGGCAAGGGCTGGCACAGCCGCAACGAGGACGGCTCGAAGATCGAGAAGAAGCTCAGTGCCGCCAACGGCGATGACGACGGCGAACACTGGAAGGTGACGACGCCCGACGGCATGCAGTACTTCTTCGGCCTCAACAGCCTGCCGGGGCAGAGCACCACGACGAACTCCGCGTGGAACGTCCCCGTCGCCGGCAACCACACCAACGAGCCGTGCAACGCGGGCACGTTCGCCTCGTCGTTCTGCAACCAGACCTGGCGGTGGAACCTCGACTACGTCGTCGACCCCCGTGGCAACACGCTGTCGTACTGGTACGAGAAAGAGGACAACTACTACGCCAAGAACGCCACGTCCACCAACAAGGCGCTCTACACCCGGGGCGGTTCGCTGCGGCGGATCGACTACGGCACCTGGGACCGTGGCAGCACCGATCGCTCGGTCCAGCCGCTGGCCCAGGTCGTCCTCGACATCGCGAACCGCTGCACCGTCGACTGCACGAACCGGGGCAACTGGAAGGACGTTCCCTGGGACCAGGAGTGCACGGCGGCGGCGGCGGACTGCAAGGAGAACTACGGCCCGACGTTCTGGACCACCAAGCGGCTGTCGGCGGTCACCACGAAGGTCTGGGACACCACCAAGACGCCCGACGACTGGCAGCCGGTCGACTCCTGGACGTTGGGCCACACCTACCCTTCGGTCGGTGACGGCAGCGACCACGCCGGGATGTGGCTGGACTCGTTGGTGCACAAGGGCCTGGTCGGGGGCACGGAGGTCATGCCGCCGGTGACCTTCGAGCCGATCTCGAAGCGGAACCGGGTGTTGAGCAAGAACAACACCAGCAACAACCGGATGCGGATCGGCAACATCATCACCGAGACCGGTGGGAAGATCCAGGTCACGTACAGCCAGGAGGACTGCAAGAGCAGCAGCCTGCCGTCCTCCCCGGAGAACAACACCCGCCTCTGCTACCCGGTGGTCGGACCGGACCCGTACGAACCGGGTAAGGAACTCACCGAGTACTGGCACAAGTACGTCGTCACACAGGTCTCCGAGTCCGACATCATGGTCAAGGTCGGCGGCACCGACCACGGCCAGCCGGTGCAGAACACGTACTACGACTACATCGGCAACCCGGCCTGGCACTACGCCGACGACAACGGCCTGGTCAAGCCGAAACGCAAGACGTGGAACCAGTTCCGCGGCTACGGCCAGGTGCAGGTACGCAAGGGCGACGCTCCGGCGCAGACCCTGACCGAGACGACCTTCCTGCGGGGCATGCACGGTGACCGGCTGAACGCGAACGGTGACACCCGCACCGTCACGGTGGGCGCCTCGCTCGGCGGTGAGACGGTGTACGACGAGGACCAGTTCGCCGGCATGGTCCGCGAGCAGGTCGTCTACAACGGCACCAAGACCAAGCCGGTCAGCAAGACGGTCAATGTGCCGTGGCGTTCGGATGCGACAGCGACCCGCACCATCAACAAGGACACGGTCACCGCCCGGTACGTCAACACGGCGATCACCTACAACGCCGTGGCGCTCGGAGTCAACGGCGCCTCCGGCTGGCGGACGTCACGCAGCGTGTCGAATTTCGACGGCACCTACGGCAGCACGAAGACGATCCAGTCCGACGGTGACGTGGCCAAGACCGGCGACGAGACGTGCACCACCTATCTCTACAACCGCAACACCGGTGCCAACCTGATCCAGACGGTCAAGCAGATCACCGTCAAGGCGGTGCCCTGCGCCACCGCGCCGGCCAGCCAGGACGACATCGTCGCCGACGAGCGCAAGTTCTACGACGGCGCGACGAGCGTCGACACCCCACCGAGCCGGGGTGAGGTCACCCGGATCGACCGGCTCCAGGACTGGTCGGTCGGCGGTGGCACCGTCTGGCAGACCCTGAGCCAGGCCACCTTCGACGTGTACGGGCGGCCGAAGACCGCCACCGACGCGCGTGGCCGTACGGTGACGACGGCGTACACCCCTGCGACCGGTGGGCCGGTCATGACGGTGACCACCAAGACCCCGGATCCGAACGGCGGCAGCGTCGACTGGGTCAACACCATCGAGACGCGGCCCTACTGGGGTCAGCCGATCCAGACCAAGGACTACAACGGTCGGCTCACCGACATGGAGTACGACCCGATGGGTCGCCTCGCCAAGGGCTGGGCGGTCGGCTGGCCGCGCACCGCCCACCCGACCAGCCCGTCGGTCGACTACACCTACTCGTACGCGCCCAACCGGGACGCCTACCCGTACACCAGAAGTCGGGTGCTCAACGCCGGCGGCGGCTACCTGACCTCGTACGACATCAAGGACGCCTTCCTGCGGCCCCGCCAGACACAGATTGCCGGGGTCGGCGGCGACCGGGTGGTCACCGACACGCTCTACGACGCGACCGGTCGGGCCGTGACCACCTACCAGGCGCATGCCGAGCCGGGCGCGCCCGCCGGCGCGCTCTGGTGGGAGCCGGAGTGGTCGGTGCCGGCCGTGTCGAAGGCCGTCTACGACAACGCCTCCCGCACGACCGACCAGGTGTTCTTCGGAACCGACGGGATCACCAACCTCGTCGAGAAGTGGCGCACCAGGACCGAGTACCTCGGCGATTCCACAGTGGTGACCCCGCCGGAGGGCGGCACCGTCACCACCACCAAGACCGACGTGCAGGGCCGGACGATCGAACTGCGGCAGCGGGCCGACAAGACCCAGGTCAAGCCGGACATCGTCACGACCTACACCTACAACCGCAAGAACCAGCTCACCCTCGTCCGGGACACCGGCGGAAACGAGTGGGTGAACGCGTACGACATCAAGGGTCGCCAGATCAGCGCGAAGGACCCGGACAAGGGCACCACCACCATGTCGTACACCCAGTACGACCAGGTGGAGAGGACCACCGACGCCGCCAACAACGTCCTGGTGAACGATTACGACGCCATGGGGCGGCGCAAGGGCCTCTACGCCGGCAGCGTCGCGGCCGGCAACAAGCTGGCCGAGTGGAAGTACGACAAGCTCTACAGCGGCAAGACGGTCCGCGGTCAACTGACCGAGAGCATCCGGTACGAGTCCGCAGGATCGGCCAACGCCTACAAGTGGCAGGTGAGCGACTTCACCGACCGCTACCAGCCGGACGGCGCGAACTACGTCATCCCCACCAACGAGGCTCAGAACCTCGCGGGCACCTGGTCCTACGCCTACGGATACTCCCCGTACAACGGCAGCCCGACGTCGATCACCTATCCCGGTGGCGGCGGTCTGACCACCGAGAAGGTGGAGACGAAGTACGACTCGACGACGGGTCTGCCCACGGAGCTGGCAACCAACCTGATCAACGTGGGCCGTTACGTGATCGGCCAGCAGTACACCCAGTACGGCGAGCCGACCCTCACCACCCGCAAGACCGACGGCGGCGTGTACGTCGAGGACAACACCTACTACGACCTGACCACCCGGCGCGTCGACCGGATGACGGTCAAGCCGGAGACCGGCGCCGGCACGGTGGTGGACGCCAACTACAAGCGTGACGCCATCGGAAACATCCTCTGGATCAAGGACACCCCGCAGGTCGGTACGGCGGACACCCAGTGCTTCCGCTACGACGACCTGCGTCGGATGACCAACGCCTGGACGCCCAAGACGGGTGTCGACTGCGCGGCGGATCCGAGCGTGCCCAACCTGGGCGGGCCGGCACCGTACTGGCACGAGTGGACCCTCGACGCGGTCGGCAACCGCAGCACGGAGAAGGTGCACACCGCGGCGGGCGACACCAAGCGCGACTACACGACGCCGACCAGCGGCAAGGACGTCGTACGGCCGCACGCCGTCACCTCGGTCGCCACGGAGGCGCCCGGCCAACCCGCCGTCACGACCCAGTACGCCTACGACAACGTCGGCAACATGACCTGCCGACCGGCGGCCACCACAGCGAACAACTGCGCGACGGCGGCGAACTCGCAGACCCTCACGTGGAACGCCGAGGGCAAGCTCGCCACGGTGAAGGTCGGCGGTCAGACCGTCGAGACCAACATCTACGACGCCGACGGCGCGCGCCTGATCCGGCGTGACGCCACCGGCAGCACGCTCTACCTGCCGGGCCAGGAGATCCGGCGGGACAACAACTCCGTCATCACCGGCACCCGCTACTACAGCTTCGCCGGCAAGATGGTCGCCAACCGTACGCCGAGCGCGCTGACCTGGCTCTACTCCGACCACCAGGGCACCCAGCAGACCGGCATCAACGCGGCGTCGCAGGCGGTCACCGTACGCCGCCAGACCCCGTACGGCGATCCTCGCGGCAGCCAGCCGCAGTGGACCAACAACAAGGGCTTCGTCGGAGGCGACAAGGACCCGACCGGCCTGACCAACATCGGAGCCAGGCAGTACGACACCGGTCTGGGGCGGTTCATCTCGGTCGACCCGGTGCAGGACCTGGCCGATCCGCAGCAGTGGAACGCCTATGCCTACAGCAACAACAGCCCGATCACGTTCTCCGACCCGAGCGGCCTCCGGTCCTGCTCGGACGACGCCTGCGGCCCGGGCGCCGACTACGAGGACATGTACGGCAATTACGTCGAGGTCGCGGGCGACAACGACGGTTGCGGCGGCAGTTGCGGCGACGACGACTGGGCAGAGGCGCACGCCGCGCATGATGCTGGTGGCGGCAACGGCGGCGGTGGCGACAAGGGCGGCAGGGGCGGCGGCAAGAACGGCGGCCCGACCAACGAGGAGATCAAGCGGGCCAAGGAAGTCAAGAAGCAGAACGCCATCTCGATCATCATCCAGGCCGGCGGAAAGCTTCTGCTCGACTTCTTCGGCATCAACGACATCCTGGACTGCATCCACGGCGATCTGATGGCCTGCGCCTTCTCACTCGCCGGAATGCTGCCGGCGACCAAGGCCCTCCAGTTCCTCCGCAAGGCCAAGCCGATGGCCAACACGATCGCCAGGGCCGGCAAGGCCCTGTTGAAATGGTCCGAGGACACGAAATGGGCCGACAACGTCCTGAAGGCAGCCGAGAGTTGCCTGGTCAAACGACACAGCTTCGCGCCGGGAACGAAGGTGGTGCTGGCCAGCGGTGGTTACGAAGCCATCGAGAAGTTGCAAGAAGGCGACCTGGTCCTGGCCACCGACCCGGAGACCGGCGAGACCGCGGCTCGTGAGGTCACCCGCACCCACCGCAACGAGGATGCGGACCTGACGGACCTGACGGTCGTGGCGGCCGGCGCCGAGCCTTCCGTCATCAAGACCACGCAGCACCACCCGTTCTGGAGCGAGGACCGGAAGGACTGGATCGATGCCGCGGATGTGCAGGTCGGCGAGTCGCTGCGGGCCCTGGATGGCAAGGCGGTAACCGTCCAGGCCGTCCGGTCGTATGCCGGCCTGAAGTCGATGCACGACCTCACGGTCGCGGACATCCACACGTACTATGTGGTGGCGGGCAAAACGCCGGTCCTGGTTCACAACTGCGGTGACGGCTTCACGCCCGCACCGTCGATGGCGGATCGACCATATGGCCCGGTCGATGCCAGGATCCCACTCGGCGACGATGGGCTTCCAATAGGTGGTCATATGTCCGGAACGGGTCGGCCCCCGTGGACCGGCGGGGAGCCGAATTCCGTTTACACCCGTACGGGCGGAGATGGAACCCCAGTGCAGAACACGATCTACAATGGGGATGGCGATGCATTTGGGCACTATGATTTCAAGGACCATGGAACAGGCGGTCCGCATGGCCACATCATTGACCCGCCCGGCACTCCCGGTGGTGGGCATGGTGCGGGTGCTCCGCATATTCCAGGTCCGGACCTTCCGCCCGGGTGGAATCTGAGGCCATGAGCTCACAGGAGGGTATTTAGGTGTCTGCGCGGCTCGAACAACGCGATGTCCAGTCATTCCTGGAGCGGTTTATTCGCTTCGAGGATGGCGTTATCACTGGAGTTCGCCTGCACCTACCTCGTGTTCCGATCGGTGATCGCACCGCTTCCGTTGAAATTCAGGCGATGGACGCAAGCGCTAACGAATGGCGACTCGTCCGCTTGATCGTCAAGGGAGTCAGTGAGTACCAGTTCGTTTCGAGCGCCAAGTACTCGTACACAGTTTTGTCGGATGGGTTGAATCTTGACTGTTCTTCCGGGCGATGCGTGGTTGACCTCGATCCCGGACCGGACGAATGGTTGCCGCAGAACATCGCGCAGGGAGGGGAATACTCGAAGCAATACCTGGTCGGTCTCTACTGTGAATACGATGTTCTTGACGGACCGTTAATCTAGTCGAAATTGATCTTGTTAATAAGGTTGTTCGGGAGCGTTTGTCGGCCCGATGACAGTGGGAGCGGCAGATGTCGAATAGGCGTTTGCCGCTCCCGTGTATGAACGCTTGGCTCGGCGAATAGCCGCAGAAGCCTGACCGCGAGGCCGATCTCGGGATTGGCTATCTTGAGCGATGAGGATTTCGGCCCGAGTTCGCGCCAGCACCAGGCGCCGCACGCTCATGGCCTGAGGCTCCGGTCAGCGTTCTCGGACGACCGCGACCGGGCAGTGGGAGTGCTGGATCACCTGTTGGCTGACCGAGCCGAGCAGCATCCCCGCGAGGCCGCCCCGGCCGCGGCTGCCGACCACCACCAGCCGCGCGTCCCGGCTCGCCTCGATCAGCATCGCGGCCGGGCTTGTCGACTCCAGGTCGACGGT
The DNA here is from genome assembly GCF_018070325.1 of Micromonospora sp. H61. Classification (GTDB taxonomy): domain Bacteria; phylum Actinomycetota; class Actinomycetes; order Mycobacteriales; family Micromonosporaceae; genus Micromonospora; species Micromonospora salmantinae. Next base: position 5,353 of record NZ_JAGPXY010000094.1, on the reverse strand, counting down.
CACCGCCAGCTCGGGGAATGTTCGCCGCCACGGCTCCAGCGCCTGTTCCACGGCGGCCCGCTCGGCGGGCACCCCGGCCGCCCCGCCGGGGCCCGGTGTCCAGGCGTGCAGGACGCGCAGCGGCAGCTGCCGCTGCGCCGCCCGTTCGGCCGCGAAGCCGAGCGCCACCAGCGAAGGCTGCGAACCGTCCACCCCGACCGCCACCGGGCGGCCCGACGTGTCGGTAGCGGCGCTGTCGGCCCCGTCCCGGACCACCACGACCGGGCAGTGGGCGTGTGCCGCGACCGAGACCGCCGTCGACCCGGCCAGCAGGCCGCCGAAGCCGCCGTGACCCCGGCTGCCCAGCACCAGCATCCCGGCCTCCGCCGAGCGTTCCTGCAACACCAGCGCGGGCGGCCCGTCGTACACCTCGCCGGTGATGGTCAGCCCAGGGTTTGCCGCGGTGGCGTCCGCCGCGGCCCTGCGGACCAGGTCCTCGACCTGCCGGCGGGCGGTGTCGTCCGGCCACACGCCGGGGGCCACGCCCGGGCCGACCCAACTGGCCACGGTCAGCCATTCGAAGACGTACGCCAGCCGCACCGGCTGGCCGCTGTGCCGCGCCTCCTCCACTGCCCAGTTCAGGGCTACCGAGGCGTCGGTGGAGCCGTCGTAGCCGACCAGGATCTCCGCGTCGCGCACGTCGTCCTCCTTCAGGGGGTGGTCGGGTCGGTTTCGCGGACCCAGCGCCATTCGGCGACCTGGGGGTCGTCCTCGCCGTACTGGCGGGTGTAGTCGCGGGCCGCCTGTCGGGCGTCGACCATCCGTTGGCGCAGGTGCGCGGCGCTGGCGGCCAGCCCGGGCACCCGGTCGATGACGTCGATGACCAGGTGGAAGCGGTCCAGGTCGTTGAGCATCACCATGTCGAACGGAGTGGTGGTGGTGCCCTCCTCCTTGTAACCGCGCACGTGCAGGTTCTCGTGGTTGGTGCGGCGGTAGGTGAGTCGGTGGATCAGCCACGGATAGCCGTGGTACGCGAAGATGACCGGCCGGTCCTGGGTGAAGATGGTGTCGAACTCGTTGTCGGTCAGGCCGTGTGGATGCTCGGTGTCCGGCTGGAGTCGCATCAGGTCGACCACGTTGACCAGGCGCACCTTCAACGTCGGCAGGTTCTGGCGCAGCAGCTCGACGGCGGCCAACGTCTCCAGGGTGGGCACGTCTCCGCAGCAGGCGAGCACCACGTCTGGTTCGGTGTCGCCGTCGTTGCTGGCCCACTCCCAGATGCCCAGGCCACGCCGGGTGTGCTGGATCGCCTCGGTCATCGTCAGCCAGTTCGGGGCGGCCTGCTTACCGGCCACCACCACGTTGATGTAGTGCCGGCTGCGCAGGCAGTGGTCCATCGTGGCGAGCAGGGTGTTGGCGTCCGGCGGCAGATAGACCCGCACCACCTCGGCCTTCTTGTTGACGACGTGGTCGATGAAGCCCGGGTCCTGGTGGGAGAAGCCGTTGTGGTCCTGCCGCCAGACGTGGCTGGACAGCAGGTAGTTCAGCGAGGCGATCGGCTGCCGCCAGGGGATGGCCCGGGTCACCTTCAGCCACTTGGCGTGCTGGTTGAGCATCGAGTCGACGATGTGGATGAACGCCTCGTAGCTGGTGAACACGCCGTGCCGGCCGGTCAGCAGGTAGCCCTCCAGCCAGCCCTGGCACAGGTGCTCGGAGAGCACCTCCATGACCCGCCCGTCCGGGGAGAGGTGGTCGTCGCCGGGCACTGTGGCGGCCACCCAGGCCCGGTCGGTCACCTCGAACGCCGCACCCAGTCGGTTGGACGCGACCTCGTCCGGGCCGAACAGCCGGAACGTCTCCGGGTTGGCGCTGATGACATCGCGGATCCAGGGGCCGAGCACCCCTGTCGCGCCGGCGATCGGCGTACCCGGTTCGGGTACCTCCACGCCGTAGTCGCGGAAGTCCGGCAGGGTCAGGTCGCGCAGCACCACGCCGCCGTTGGTGACCGGGTTGGCGCTCATCCGTCGGTCACCGCGCGGCGGCAGCGTCAGCAGTTCCTCCACCGGCGCGCCGGTCGCGTCGAACAGCTCCTCCGGCCGGTAGCTGCGCAGCCAGCGCTCCAGCTCGGCCCGGTGCGCCGGCTTGTCGCGTACGCTCGACAGCGGCACCTGGTGGGCGCGGTAGGTGCCCTCCACCTGGGTGCCGTCGACCTCACGCGGGCCGGTCCAGCCCTTCGGCGTGCGCAGAATGATCATCGGCCAGCGGGGGCGTTCGACGACGCCTCCGGAGCGGGCCCGCCGTTGGATCTCGGCGATCTCGCTCAGCACACGGTCCAGCGTCGCGGCGAGGGTCCGGTGCACCCGGGCGGGCTCGTCACCGGCCACCACGTACGGCTGGTAGCCGGATCCGCGCATGAGGTCGAGCAGGTCGCTCTCGGGGATCCGGGACAGCACTGTCGGGTTGGCGATCTTGTAGCCGTTGAGGTGCAGGATGGGCAGCACCGCGCCGTCGCGCGCCGGGTTGAGGAACACGTCGGAGAGCCAACTGCCGGCCAGCGGCCCGGTCTCCGCCTCGCCGTCGCCGATCACGCAGGCCACCAGCAGGTCCGGGTGGTCGAACGCGGCGCCGTAGGCGTGGCTCAACGCGTACCCGAGCTCGCCGCCCTCGTGGATCGAACCCGGCACGTCCGCCGCGACATGGCTGGGGATGCCGCCCGGGAAGGAGAACTGGCGGAAGAGTCGGGACATCCCGGCCTCGTCGCGGGCCACGTCGTGGTAGCGCTCCGACCAGGTGCCCTCCAGCCAGGTGTTGGCCACGATGGCCGGCCCGCCGTGACCGGGGCCGGTGACCAGCATGGCGTTGAGGTCGCGCGCCACGATCACCCGGTTGAGGTGGGCGTAGATCAGGTTGAGGCCGGGGCTGGTGCCCCAGTGCCCGAGCAGTCGGGGTTTGATGTCGTCGGGGGTCAGCGGCTCGCGCAGCAGCGGATTGTCCAGCAGGTAGATCTGCCCGACGGTGAGGTAGTTCGCGGCGCGCCAGTAGGCGTCCAGCCGGCGCAGCTCGTCGTCGGTGAGGGCGCGGTGCACGTCGAGAGCGGTCTCCATCATGCTGCCTCTCGCGGGTAGGAGTGGGCGTCCGGTGTCCAGCCTGGCCGCTGCGGACGCCCCGGGTCAGGGCCGTTGGTCTCGCGCCGGGTGGGCGTCGGGCCCGGTCAGCGGCGCCTCGGCCAGGCCGCGGACCACTACCACCGGGGCCGGGGAGTGGTAGAGCAGGGACTGGGCGACCGCGCCCAGCATGGCCCGCCCCGGTTCGTCGCCGCGGGCGGCGACCAGCGCCACCTGCGTGTTGCGGGAGGTGTCGATCAGCACCTCGGCGGGGTCGCCGCGTACCACGCGACACTCGGTCGGCACTGTGCTGTCGCGGCCGGTGTGCCGGGCCAGTGCCTCGGTGAGCTGCTCGGCGACCGCGTCGGTGTCCTCGTCGTACTCGACCACCCGCAGCGCCAGCAGTCGAGCGCCCCGGCGGGCCGCACACTGCACGGCCCACTGGAGGGCGAGGTGGGAGCTGGGCGAGCCGTCGACGCCCACCAGCACCGGGCCCTGCGGCGGTGGCTCACGTCGGACCACCAACAGGGGGCAGCCGGCGCGTGCGGCCAACTGCACGGCGGTCGTCTCGGCCGGAACGCACTGGCCGCTGCCCGCCATGCCGCTGTCGCCGACGGCCAGCAGGAAGGTGCCCTCCGAGCGGCGGATGAGGGTGGGCAGCATGGCGCTCTCGACGATCTCCCCGCGTACGGTCAGCCCCGGCTCGGTCTGGTGGGCGAGCTGGGCGGCGCGGGTGATCAGCTCTTCGGCCTGGTCGCGGGGTGCGGCGACGGTGTCCGCGGCGAAGGCCGCGCGCCAGTCGAAGGTGTGCAGCAGATGCAGCGGCCGGCCGTGTCCGGCGGCCTCCTGCGCGGCCTGTTCGACGACCGGGAGGTCGAGTTCCGACCCGAGGCCGACCAGCACCGCTGCGTCGGCGGGTGCGGCCATCCGATATCACCTCCCGGGCGTCGCGCCCGGCACGACCAAGCTGTCCCTGACCGAGGGTAGTCGGATGAGCGTGGCGGCGGGCGGGATCGGATGGCTCGGCCGGTCAGGTCGGTGCGGACCTGAGTGTGTCCACAACCGGACGCCGTGCGGCAACCATCGCGGGGATGGCGGTGAGCGCGGCGATGGCGAGCAGGACTCCGAGCGCGGTGGCGAGCAGGGAGGAACCGGGTGGGTACTGGACTTCGCCGGTGCTGACCAACGTAACGAGCCCGACGCCGGCCGGGATCCCCACTGCGACGCCGGGTATGGCTGGAAGCAGTTGCGCTACCGCCAGCCCCAGGCCTGCCTGCGCGGGCGTCGCACCGAGCGTCCGCGCGACGGCCAGTGGCTGCCGGGCGTCGAGGACCGCGCCCAAGGCGCTCACGACGGCGTTGATGAGCGCGAGAATGCACAGCACGACGGTGAGCACGAGCGTGGCCTGCTCGCCCCGTTCCACCCGGGGGTTGGCGAGTTCGGTGTAGCCGAGGTCGAAGTGCACCGCCTGGCTGTTGACCATGAAAACGCCGACGAGCGTGGTTGTGGTGATCAGGGCGTTCACGGTGACCAGCCGGGCGCGGCGCGGCCGGCGCGCGTTGATGCGTACCCCGATCAGCAGGGGGGGTGGGCAGCCGCCGTGACAGCCAGATGCGCCACCGCCGACGCCGCGGTGGTGTTGCGGCGTCGGCGAGCGCGTGAACGGTGCTGGTGGTGGCGGCGCGCAACACCGGCACCAGAGTCGCCGCCACAGCGATCGCGAGGGCAAGGACCACGACGGCGACCACCATGCGTAGCGCAGGTGGCTGGGCGTTGACGGAGCCGATGAGCCCGGCGCTGGGGCGGATCAGCGCGGGTGCGGCGAACCAGCCCGCGGCCAAGCCCGCGGCGGCGGCCGCAAGCCCGATCACGAGGTACTCGGCGAGGTGGACGGCGGCGATCATGGCCGGGCCGGCGCCGACGGCCTTGAGCAGCCCCACCCGGCGACGTTGGCCGATGATCCGGCCCGCGACGATGCCGGCGACGCCGGCCAGCGCAAGGCCGTTGAGCAGCCAGCTGCCGACGAGCAGGGCGATCTGCGCGTCGCTGTACAGCCGACCGTTGAGGTAGCTGATCGCCTGCCAGGTGGTGAGCTGGTCGCCGATGGGGTATGTGCTGCTGGCCGCCGGGTCGGCGAGTTTGAGGTTGAGGGTGTACGACAGGGGCTGGCTGCCGGCGAGCGTGGCGATGTTGCTGTGGTCGACCCAGACCAGGCCGCCGCGCTCGACCAGGACGCTGCCGGGATAGTGCCACCCGGCGTACGGGTACGT
>NZ_JAGPXY010000093.1 GCF_018070325.1 Micromonospora sp. H61 | reverse complement strand
GCGGTGACCGCGGTCCCGATCACGCGCAGCGGATGGCCGCAGATGATGACCGTGTCGCCGATGCGGATGCAGAGGGCGTCGGCGAAGGCGCTCTCGACTACCCCGCCGCAGGGGCGTACCCAGGTGCCGTCGGTCACGGCGGGCCGGTCGATCGATGCGGGTGCGGTGTCCCGGCCCGCCACGACGGTGTGCGCGGACTTGCCGTGGGCCGTCATCGTCAGGTAGGCGATCGGGAAGGGGCCGCTGTGATCGGTGACGCCGGCCCCGGTGCTAAGCGATGCGAGTTCGTCCAGTGCGGCCTGGCCGGTGGCCCGGGGTGTCACGATCACGTCCGGGCCGGCGGTGGCCGTCCGGGTCTGTTGGTACGGCCGGTCCGCGAGTTCGTTGAGGGTGAGGCCGACGGTCAGTGTGGCGGTGGCGGCGGTGATCGCGGTCAGAAGCAGGACGGTTTCGGTTCGGCGACGGCGCAGGTCGCGCATCAGTAGCCGGCAGACGAGCAGGAGGCGGCCGGCCATGTCAGCTCCGCCCGCCGTAGAGGGTGCCGGTGGCGGTGCTGGCAAGTCGGTTGTCGTCGACGAACGCGCCGTCACGCATGGCGATCACCCGGTCGGCGACCGCGGCGATGCGGGGGTCGTGGGTGACCACCACGAGGGTCTGTCCTGCGGTGCGTAGCTCCTCGAACAGCCGCAGCACGTCCAGGGTGGCGGCGCTGTCCAGGTTGCCGGTGGGTTCGTCGGCCAGCACGACCAGCGGCTCGTTGCTCAACGCGCGGGCGATGGCGACCCGCTGGCGCTGCCCACCGGACAGTGCCGAGGGCAGGTGCGTGGCGCGGTCGGCCAGCCCCACCCGGTCCAGCAGATACATCGCCCGCTTGCGGGCCCTGCCTGGTGAATGGCCGGCCAGCAGCGCGGCCAGCTCCACATTCTCGACCGCGGTGAGCTCGTCCATGAGGTGGAACGACTGGAAGACGAACCCGAGGCTGTCACGCCGCAGCCGGGCCAGGGCCCGTTCGCTCATCGTGTCGATCCGACGGTCGGCCAGCCACACCTCACCGCCGGTCGGGCGTTGCAGCCCGCCGAGCAGGTACAGCAGGGTGGACTTGCCGCAGCCGCTGGGCCCCATCACCGCCAGCGACTGCCCGGCCGGCACGTTCAGGTCGACCTCGTCGACCGCGCGGACCAGCGCGTGCTCGTCGCCGTAAAGCATGCTCAGGCCATGCGCCTGCAATACCGTCGACCCGGTCACGCCCCCGCCTTCCGTCCGGTCGGATCAAGTTCAGCCCATAGGCGTTCGCACGCCTCCAGCCATTCCAGGTCGGCCCGCAGCCGCAGCACGACACCCTCCAGCAGCAGCCCGGCAACCGGATCCACCGATCGCTCCAACGCGGCCCGTTGGGCGTCGCGCAGCCGGCGCAGCACCTCACGCCGCTGGGCGTCAACCAGGGCCACCGGATCGGCCAGCCGGGCTGTCGCGGCAGCGACCAGCTTGAGGTGAAACTCCGCGAGGTCCGGCTTCGGCCAGTTCACTTCGGCCAGCCAGGTGGCGACTCGCTGCTGCCCCTCCGGGGTCAGCGCGTACACCCGGCGTTCGGGCCGGTCCGGTAGGCCCTCGGCCCGCTGCGAGGTCACCAGCCCTGCCTTGCCGAGGCGGGTCAGCGTCACGTAGATCTGCCCGGCGTTCATCGCCTCGCCCAGCGGGCCCAGCGCGGCACGCAGCCGGCTGCGCAGCTGGTATCCGTGCGCCGGCTCCTTGGCCAGCATGGCCAGCACCACGTCCTGCACGGAGCACATCCTTCGTCTAGATCGTTAATGGATAACGGCTAGCTATAGCGCTGTCAAGTCGGTGGGTGGGGTGCGGCGGACGGAACAGGCAAGCGTTCGTCAACCAGGGTTGACACGAGACGCGCTGTCAACGTATGTTGACGGCATGAGTCAGGCGACAGAACTCGCGGCGGCAGCCGGCAGCACCGACCCCCGGGTCGGGCTGCGCGCCGTCCGCGCGCTACGCCGGCTGCTCGAGCGGCTCGAGGTGGTCCAGGTGGACAACGCCCGACGACAGGGTTGGTCCTGGCAGGAGATCGCCGACACGCTCGAGGTCAGCCGGCAGGCAGTGCACAAGAAGCACGCCGGGCGACCGGCGGTCAACTCATCCTGGGAGGCGTGATGTTCGAACGGTTCACCGACCGGGCGCGCGACGTGGTGCGGCGGGCGCTGGAGGAGGCACGGGTCGAGGGCCAGCGGCCGGTGGGCACCGAGCACCTGCTGCTCGCCCTGCTCGCCGACGAGGCCGGGCTGGCCAGCCGGGTGCTCGCCGACGCCGGGGTACGCGCCGACGACCTGCGCGAACGCGTCCGCCGGCACACCGCCAGCGGCGGCGCGGGCCTCGGCGACGCGGACGCCGCAGCGCTGCGGGAGATCGGCATCGACCTGGCCGCGATCGTGGCCCGCATCGAGCAGTCCTTCGGCCCGGACGCGCTACGGGAGGCGGTGCCGGCGCCACGCCGCCGCTGGGGGCGTAGGCGGTACCTCGGCGGCCCGTTCTCGCCCCGCTCGAAGAAGGTGCTGGAGCTGTCCCTGCGGGAGGCCCTGCGGCTGCGCCACCGGCACATCGGCACCGAGCACATCCTGCTCGGGGTGCTCCGGGAGGGCAACGGGCTGGGCGCGTTGGTGCTCACCGAGTCCGGTGTCGACCTCGACGATCTGCGCCGGCGGGTGGAGCTCGCACTGCGGGCGGCGGCCTGACGGGTGGGGCCGGGTTGAAACCTGTCTGTGGCACTTCCGACGTGCGCCGGTCGCCGGGTCGCTGAAGCCGTCCGGGTGCTGCACACTGGCGCCGTGGATGCTGGACAGGACAGGCGGCCCTCGGGCGGCGACGGCGGGTTGCGCTCCGCTGTGGTGGTCAACCCGGTCAAGGTCGACCATCTCGACGAGTTGCGCCGTACCGTCGACGACGCCCTGACCGCGGCCGGCTGGCCCGCGCCTCAGTGGTACGAGACGACAGTCGACGACCCGGGGCGTGGCCAGACCGAGCAGGCCGTCAAGGCCGGCGTCGACCTGGTCTTCGCCTGCGGGGGCGACGGCACAGTGATGTCCTGCGTCAGCGGGTTGGTCGGCACCGACGTGGCCCTCGCCGTGCTGCCGCAGGGCACCGGCAACCTGCTCGCCGCCAACCTGGGGCTCTCCACCGACCTCGCCGCCGGGTTGCAGGTCGCCGTCGAACGCGGCCGACGGCTGCTCGACGTCGGCGCCGTCGAGGACAGGTACTTCACAGTGATGGCCGGCATGGGCTTCGACGCCCAGATGCTCGAAGCCACAAACGAGACCACCAAGGCCCGCATCGGCTGGCCGGCGTACGTGATGGGTGCCGCCCGCCACCTACGGGACCGGCCGATGCGGGTGCAGATCCGCATCGACGACCGGCCTCCGCTACGCCGCCGGGCCCGTTCGGTCCTGATCGCCAACGTCGGCCGGCTGCAGGGCGGCGTGACCCTGTTGACCGAGGCCGAGCCGGACGACGGCTGGCTCGATGTCGCCGTGCTCACCCCGCGCAACCTGCGGCACTGGCTCGCGCTCGGCTGGGCGGTGGTCCGCCGCAGCGGCCAGGTGCCGCAGCTCGAGATCTTCCGGGGCCGGCGGGTGGTGGTCACCAGCAACCGGGCGCAACCTCGGGAGTTGGACGGCGACCTGATCTCCCCGGGCCGGCAGTTGCGGGCGGAGGTTCGGCCGCAGGCGCTCTGGCTCTGCGTCCCCCAGCCCGAGGACGCCCCCGACCTGGCCGTCGACGCGCAAGGTGCCGGGGAGCGGGGCGAGCAGCTGATCGAGGAAGCCCGCAGTGAGTAGTACCCGGATCGTGCCGGAGACCCGGCTGATGGCCGACGAGGAGCTGTCCGCCGACGACGCCTGGCACACACTGCGCGGACAGGGCGGTTGGCACCTGCTGCGGGACGCGTTCATCCGGTTCCGCTACGGCGACGGGTTCAGCCACTCCCGGGCCTTCGCGCTGCAACTCTGCCTCGCCGTGGTGCCGTTCCTGATCGCCCTCACCGGCCTGATCAGCGAGCTGGGCGTCGAGGAGGGCGGCCAGGTGGTCGCCGACACCGTCCTGGCGCTCACCCCGGGCCAGAGTTCGCAGATGGTCGGCGAGCTGCTCGGCGAGGGCGAGCGTGTCGAGGACGCCGGGGAGCTGGCGCTCACCCTCGGTCTGCTCACCGGCCTGTTCGCGCTCACCACCACGATGGCCCAGATCGAGCGGGGCGCCAACCGCATCTACGGCGTCGAGCGGGACCGCCCGGCGCTGCGCAAGTACCTGCGAGCCGCCGTGCTGGCCGTCACCGCCGGCCTGCCCGCGCTCGCCGGCTTCCTGATCCTGGTCGGCGGCGGCGCGATGGGCGACTCGGTCCGCGAACACTACGAGTGGGGCGAACTCGCCCACGGCATCTGGGACGTGATCCGCTTCCCGCTGAGTCTCGGGCTGACCGTGGTCGCCGTGGCCGTGCTGTTCCGACACGCGCCGCGCCGCAACCAGCCCGGCCTGTCCTGGCTGTTGTTCGGTGCCGGCATCGCCACGGCGCTGTGGTGGCTGGCCAGCCTGCTGCTCGCCGCGTACGTGCGGTTCAGTGACGGTTTCGGGCAGACCTACGGCGCCCTGACCGGCATGATGGCGCTGCTGCTCTGGGCCAACCTGACCGGGATGGCGCTCTTCGGCGGGCTGTCCTTCGCCGCCCAACTGGAGGCGCTGCGCATCGGTGCGCGCGAGCCCGCCCAACCGGATCTGTGGGAGCCCGACCCGGACCGCGCCGAGCTGTACGACACCGGGGACATGTCGGCGCTCTAGCAGCACCGGCGTGTACGACGGACGCGGATCGGGTAAAGCGCCTCGCCAGACACACAAGGGAGGTGCGGGGTGACCGCGGTCAAAGAGGTGGCGCACCGTCCGATCGGTCATTTCGCCGAACGGAGCATTGCCGGTCTGGTGGCCGTCACCGGTGCCGGGGTGGCCTTCGGGCTGCTGTTGTTGCTCGTCCGGGTGCAGTGGAGCCCGTTGCAGGATGTCGACCACGGGCTCGCCGAGTGGTTCAACGGGCTCGTCGCCCCGCACCACGCGCTGGTCACCGTCCTTCAGGCGGTGACGGACCTGGGCGGCCGACCGATCCTCATCTGGCTGGTCACCATCGCCGTGGTCGGGTTGCTGATCCGGCGGCAGCCCCGACTCGCCGTCTATCTGATCATCACGGGGGTCGGTGGCCTGATCCTGGACCCGTCACTGAAGACGCTTGTCGGCCGGCTCCGCCCGGTAGTGGACGTGCCGATCGCCAGCGCGCCCGGCAACAGCTTCCCGAGCGGGCACGCGCTCGGCTCGTTCGTCGCGTACGGAGCGCTGCTGCTGGTGTTCCTGCCGGCGATGGCGCCCCGCTGGCGCAAGCCGGCCATCGTCGGCGTCGGTGTGCTGGTGGCACTGGTCGGGCTGACCCGGATCGCGCTGGGCGTGCACTTCGTCTCCGACGTGCTGGCCGCCTGGCTGCTCGGGGCCGCCTGGCTGGGCGTCACCGCGTACGCCTTCCGACTGTGGCGGCGGGAGCGGGGGCGGCCGGTGCCGCCGCTGACCGAGGGCCTGGAGCCGGAGGCGGGGCACGACATCGCCCCCGCCCCGGCCGAGGAACACGTGCTGGCCCATCCCCGCTCGGCGGTGGCCGAGCTGCTGGTCGGCTGGGTGATCGTGTTCGGGGCGCTGTACGGCTTCGGCACGTACGTCAGCTACCACGCCAAGGGCACCTTCTTCGACACCCTCGACACGAAGGTGCCGCAGTGGTTCGCCGAGCGGCACACCGAGGTGCTGACCGACGTCAGCTGGTGGTGGAGCAAGTTCGGTGACACCCATGCCATCCTGCTGATCTCGCTGGTGTTCTGCCCGCTGGTGCTGGCGGTGTGGCGGCGCTGGCGCCCGGTGCTCTTCGTGGCGCTGGCGATGGTGGGGGAGTTGACCCTCTTCCTGGCGTCTGCCCGCGCGATCGACCGGCCACGTCCGCCGGTGGAGAACCTGGACGGGCAGATGCCCACCTCGTCGTTCCCGTCCGGGCACATCGCGGCCACGATCTGCGTCTGGCTGGCGATCACCCTCATCGTCTTCCCGCGTACCGACCGGTGGTGGCGTTGGATCTTCGTGGCGCTGGCAGTGCTCATGCCGGTCGGGGTGGCCACGTCCCGGATGTACCGGGGGATGCACCACCCGACCGACTTCATGGGCGCGATCCTGCTCTCCGCGCTCTGGATCGGCTTGCTCTACCTGGTGATCCGCCCCAACGAGGACCTGAAGGAAGGCAACCGGCCGGCCATCGAGTCGGAGGACGTGGACACCCTCGACGACGAGCTGGCGCGGGCCGGCCGAGCCGACTAGGCGCCGCCGTCGTGCTGCGGGTGATGACCTGGAACATCCGCACCGGCGGGCGGGATCGCGGCGGACTCGACCGGTTGGATCAGGTGGTCCAGGTCGTCGACGAGCAGGCGCCGGACGTGTTGGCCCTGCAGGAGTTGCGCGGCTTCGACCGGGACGGGCTGATGGCCAGCGTGGCGGGCCGGGTGGGAATGATTCCCCACCTGGCCCGGTCCTGCTTCGGGCAGCCGGTGGCGGTGCTGGTCCGGCCGCCGTACCGGGTCGTCGACGCGGGATCGGTGCGTCGTCCGTTCCACCACGCCGCCGCCCGCGTCGTGGTGGACACGTCCGCCGGCCCGTTCACAGTGCTGGGCACCCACCTCTACCCGTACTCCGGGGGTCGGCGGCGGATGGAGGTCGACTGGTTGGTCGCCGCGATGCGCCGTGACCAGGGGCCGCTGACGCTGGTCACCGGTGACCTCAACTCGCTCGACCCGACCGTCGACCACACCGCCCGCCTGGCCGGCATGCCCACCCTGTACCGGCGGCGGCACCTGCGTCGCTCCGGTGGCGCCGTGGACACCCGCGCGATCGGCCGGCTGCTCGCCGCCGGCCTTGTCGACCTGTGGCCGTCGGGCAATGTCGACGCACCGGAGGTCGCCGGTCACACCGTGCCCACCCGGCTCGGCGGGGCCGAGTTCGCCGGGATGCGGTTGGATTATCTGCTCGGCAGCCCGGCGGTGGCGCGACGCACGCACGACTGTCGGGTGATCCGCGACGGCGCGGCGGCCACCGCCTCCGACCACTATCCGCTGCTCGCCACGCTGGAGCTGTCTCCCGGCTGAGACGCGCGGGGCTCAGAGCACCAGATTCAGCAGGACGGTCAGCACCACCGAGGCCACGATCGAGAAGAGGATCATCAGGAGGCAGCCGAGGCCCCCGCCGAGCGGGCGGATCTCCGTGTTGCCGAAGCGCATGACGTTCACCTGTCCGTGAGTGCGGGATGAGGGGCGAGCAGGTGCCGGATCGCGTCCGCGACGGCAGTCGGGGCGGTCGTGACCACGTTGTGCGCGGCACCGGGAACGACCACCAGGGCCGCCTGCGGCACCAGCCGTGTCGCCTGGTCCCGCCACCGTCGCGGCACGACCGGGTCGCGGCCGCCGGTCACGACGACGGTCGGCGCGCTGACCCGGACGAGGTCCACCTCGATGGCGTTGCGGACCGAGTGCGACAGCGTGGCGAGGACCCGCCAGGGCCGGGCGTTCCAGACGTCCCGTACCAGGATCGGGGCCTGTAGCGGCGCCTCGCGCAGGCTGTCCACCAGCCAACGACCGAACTGGTCCCGTCGGGACCGGGCCGCCGGGTCGCTGGTCGGCCCGGCCAACACCAGCGCGCGTACCGCGTCGGGGCGGGTCGCGGCGACCGCGGCGGCCACCTCCGCGCCGAACGAGTGCCCGAGCAGGCAGACCGGCGGCAACCGGTACGCGGCCAGCCAGGCGGCCAGGTGGTCGGCGTGCCGGCGGACGTCGTACGCGCCCCGGGGGTGTTCGGTGAGCCCGAAGCCGGGCAGGTCCGGCACGTACACCTGATGGGTGGCGGCGAGCGCGCCGGCCAGCGGGGTGAGATACCGGTGCGAGACCGCCAGGCCGTGTACGAGCACCACTGGTGGCGCCCCGGTCCCCGGGTCGGCGCTGCGGCGGGTGTGGGTGTGTAGTCCGTCGACGACCCGCCACTCGCTGGTCAGCCCGCCGGCCGGCCGGGGCGCGGCCATGGCGAGCCGCAGCTCGGCCGGCCCGAACCGGCCGACGGCGCTGCTGCGGGTCGATCCGGGCGGCCGAGGTGCCGCACCTCGGTTCACAGCTCGCGCAGCCGGGGCAGCAGTTGCTCCTGCGCCCAGTCCAGGAACATCGGCTGCGTCTCCCCACCGACCTGGATGATCGCCACGTGCGTGAAGCCGGCGTCGACGAACTTGCGGAACGCCTCGACGTGCGCGTCCACCTCCGGACCGCAGGAGATGCCCTCGGCGACGTCCTCCTCGCGGACGAACTGGGTGGCGGCGGCGAAGGACTCCGGGCCGGGCAGGTCGGCGTTGACCTTCCAACCCATTCCGAACCAGCGGAACTGGTCGTGCACGATCTTGCGGCACTCCGCCTCGTCGGGGCCGTAGCAGATGGCCACCTGGCCGTAGCGCGGCTGGCCGGCGCCCCCGGCGTCGTCGTACATCTCGATGATGTGCCGGTCGGGTTCGGTGGAGATGAGGCCGTTGCCGTACTCGGCGGCCAGCGTCGCGGACTGTCGACCGGACGCGGCGATGGCCATCGGCACCGGCCGTTCCGGGCGGTCCCAGACGTACGCGTCGGGCACGTCGAAGTGGTTGCCGGAGAAGGTCAGCGTCTCCCCGTTGAGCAACGGGCGGATGATCTGCAACGCCTCCTCGAACATCTCGTGCCGCTGCTGGACGTGTGGCCAGCCGCCGACCACGTGCTCGTTCAGGTTCTCCCCGGCGCCCAGGCCGAGGGTGAAACGGCCGTCCGAGAGCGCCCCGATGGTGCTGGCCTTCTGCGCGACCACGGCCGGGTGGTAGCGGCGGATCGGGCAGGTCACGAACGACATCAGCTCCGCGCGGGAGGTGGCATGGGCGACCGCGCCGAGCACCGACCAGGCGTACGGGGAGTGGCCCTGGGAGTCCAGCCAGGGGTAGTAGTGGTCGGACATCACCAGTTGGTCGAAACCAGCCGCCTCGGCCCGTACGGCATGGTCCACCAGCTGCTTGGGCCCGGCCTGCTCGCTCATCAGGGTGTAGCCGACGCTGACCATCCTGGTATCCCCTCTCGCTGACGGATCGTTCCCGGGATACCCCGGTGCACGGCGGTCAACCCTCCCGTCCGGTTCGGCTGCCGTAGTGCTTGACGGATCCCGGCCGCCTGCCTACCGTCGCTCTTAACCGGTTAAGAGCCGGTGTGGCGCACATCCTGTGGTGGGGATGACCGCCCCGTGACGGCCTGCGTCCGCGTGGGCCGTTGCGGCTGTCCGGGCTGCGGGCCCGTCTACTGAACCGGTTGCGGGGACCAATCCATCGTCCTACGCTGATGCCTGCGCCGGAGCCGGGCGCGGCTGCCGGGCTGCAGCCGCCTTCCCCTGTCACGTCCCACCCCTGTCGGGCACCGGGGGTCCTCCCTGAGGAAGGCCATGAAGACTCGACTCTCCGCCGCCGGCGCGACACTTCTCGCGTTGCTCGTCACAGTGCTGGCGTTCGGCCAGCCGGCGCACGCCGCGGCTGGTTTCTCCGTCGCTGGCGGCAAGTTGTACGACGCCAACGGCGCCGAATTCATCATGCGCGGCGTCAACCACGCGCACACCTGGTACCCGCAGCAGACCAGCTCCTTCGCCGACGTCAAGGCCCTCGGCGCGAACACCGTGCGGGTGGTGCTCTCCAGCGGCGACCGGTGGACCCGCAACACCAACGCCGACGTCGCCAACGTCATCTCGCTCTGCAAGGCCAACCGGCTGATCTGCGTGCTGGAGGTGCACGACACCACCGGGTACGGCGAGCAGAGCGGCGCGATCACCCTCGACCGCGCCGTCGACTACTGGCTCAGCCTCGCCGACGTCCTCGCCGGCCAGGAGAGGTACGTCATCGTCAACATCGGCAACGAGCCGTACGGCAACCAGAACTACGCCTCGTGGGCCACCGACAGCGCCAATGCCATCAAGCGCCTGCGGGCCGGCGGGTTGACCCACACGATCATGGTGGACGCGCCGAACTGGGGGCAGGACTGGTCGTTCACCATGCGCGACAACGCCGCGTCGGTCTTCGCCGCCGACCCGGCCCGCAACACCGTGTTCTCCATCCACATGTACGGGGTGTTCGACACCGCCGCGGAGATCAGCGACTACCTGGGCCGGTTCCGTACCGCCGGGCTGCCCATCGTGGTCGGTGAGTTCGGCTTCAACCACTCCGACGGCAACCCGGACGAGGACGCCATCCTCGCCTACAGCCAGGCCAACGGGATCGGCTGGCTGGGCTGGTCGTGGAGCGGCAACGGCGGCGGCGTCGAGTATCTCGACCTGGCCACCAACTTCAATCCGGCGAGCCTGACCGACTGGGGCCAGCGCCTCTTCAACGGAGTCAACGGCATCCGGCAGACCTCCCGCGAGGCCAGCGTCTTCGGCGGCACCCCACCGCCGACGACGCCTCCGCCGACCACCCCACCCCCGACGACGCCGCCACCGACGACGCCCCCGCCGAACGGTGGCTGCACGGCGACGTTCACGGTGACCAACCAGTGGCAGGGCGGCTTCCAGGGTGAGGTACGGGTGACCGCCGGCGCGAGGGCGATCACCGGCTGGACCGCCGGGTGGATCTTCGCCAACGGCCAGCGCGTCACCCAGTCCTGGAATGTGGCCCTCACCAGCAGCGGAACCACGGTGACCGCCCGCAACACCGACTACAACGGACGGCTGGCCGCCGGTGCCAGCGCCAGCTTCGGCTTCCTCGGCAGTTGGACCGGCACCAACAGCCTGCCGGTGGTGAGCTGCACGGCGAGCTGACCGTCGGACCGGTGGTCGGGTCCGCGCCGGACCCGGCCACCGGACACCGTAGTGGTCAGTGCTCCCCGGCCAGGTTCACGATGACCACCCCGGCGATGATCAGTGCGATGCCGGTGAGCTTGGCGAGCCCCACCGACTCACCCAGGAACACCGCTCCGAGCTAGTGCCGGCGACGCCCCCGCCCGGCCGGCCCGCCCACGTCCGATCGACGTCGAGCCGACCCGTCGCGTGGCGTCCGTACGGCCCGTGAAGTGGCGTCCGTACGACCTCGGCAGCTATCACAGAACGCCTTTGGAGCTGATGTCACAAACGAATCGGTTGTGGCGACGAAGCGGACTTCGCCACGAATCAGCCCCCGTTGACGAACCAGACTTCGCCATCGGACTGGCCGTGCGCCCGGCGCCCGGACCAGTGGATGAATCGTTTACGGCATCAGCTCCAAAGCCGGCCCAGCACACCACCCACCCACGCCGCCGCGGCGGGTCGCGCCGCTGTTCCCCGTGCTGCCGCCCCCGGTAGTGGCCCGGAAGAGGTCCGCAGGGGGGTGAAGCTGCCGGGGTCGCGCCGCGCGGGACCAGTTGGTCCCTGTCTTCACGGGAGATCTGCGGGCTCGGCGGCCAGCCGGGCAGCTCGCATGGTCAGGTAGAGCTGTTCGGGACGGCTGCTCGTGCGGGCGGCGGCGATGCGGTAGTCGACGATCGCCTGGGCCTGGTCACCGGCCATCTCGTGCAGATGGGCGCGGGCGGCGGCCAGCCGGTGGTGTCCGGCCAACTGCGAGTCGTGGGCCAACGCGTCGATGGCGGCCAGGCCGGCGGCCGGTCCGTGCACCATGGCCGTCGCCACGGCCCGGTTGAGGGCCACCACCGGGCTGCCGGCCAAGCGTTCCAGCACCTCGTACAGCGCCAGGATCTGCGGCCAGTCGGTCTGCTCGGTGCTCGACGCCTCGGCGTGCAGGGCGGCGATGGCGGCCTGTACCTGGTACGGACCGACCGGCCCGCGCGGCAGGGCCCGGGTGACCAGTGCCACGCCCTCGGCGATCGCCGTCGCGTCCCAGCGGCTACGGTCCTGATCGGCCAGCGAGATCAGCTCGCCGGAGGACCCGGTCCGCGCCGGGCCGCGTGCCTCGGTGAGCAGCATCAACGCCAGCAGCCCGGCCGATTCGCTGTCGTTCGGCAGCAGCGTGTGCAGTGCGCGGGTCAGCCGGATCGCCTCCGCCGCGAGGTCGACGCGGCGCAGGTCCGGGCCGGTGGTGCTGGTGTGTCCCTCGGTGAAGACCAGGTAGAGCACCTGTCGTACGGCGACCAACCGGTCCGCCCGCTCCGCCGGCTCGGGCATCCGGAACGGCAGCCCGGATGCCCTGATGCGCTGCTTGGCCCGGCTGATCCGCTGCGCCATCGTCGCCTCGGGCACCAGGAACGCGCGGGCGATCTCGGCGGTGCTCAACCCACCGACGGCGCGCAGGGTCAGCGCCACCGCCGACGTCGGCGCGAGCGCCGGGTGGCAGCAGAGGAAGAGCAGGACCAGCGTGTCGTCCCGCTCGGCGGTCAACTCCTCGTCCGGGGCTGGCGCGTACCGCTGGTCGTCCGGATCCTGGCGGGCGACCAGGTCCTCCCGGCGGCGTCTGGCCTGCTCACCGCGGACCAGCTCGATCATCCGCCGGTAGCCGACCTGGATCAGCCAGCCACGGGGGTTCGCCGGTAGCCCCTCGGTCGGCCACTGGGTGGCGGCGGCCAGCAGTGCCTCCTGCACCGCGTCCTCCGCGGTAGCGAAGTCACCGAAGCGGCGGCTCAGCACGCCGAGGACCTGCGGCGCCAACTCGCGCAGCAGGTCCTCGATGCGGGGATCGGTGTTCAGCCCTCACAGCTCCTGTGCCGGGGCGGACATCACCGGGTGCACCTCGATCGGCATGTTCAGCGGCCGGCCGCCGGGTCCGGGCGCTGTGGAGATGTGCGCGGCCAGCTCCACGGCCCGCTGCGGGCTCTCGCAGTCGACGATCCAGAAGCCCGCCAGGAACTCCTTCGTCTCGGCGAACGGTCCCTCGGTGACCACCGGCGCCCCACCCTCGCCGGCGCGGACGATCCGGGCCTGCTGCGGGCCGCCGAGGCCCTGCCCGTCGACCCACTCGCCGGCGGCGGTGAGCTTGGCGTTTACCTCGCCCATGAACGCGATGTGCGCCCGGACCTCGTCCTGGGTCCAGGTGTCGATGCTCGGGAAGTCGGTCCCGGCGGCGCTGAACTGCATCAGCAGCATGTACTTCATGGTTGGCTCCTCACGCCTGCGCACCGTCGTCGGTGCTCTCACAGTGAGGTAGAGGCAGGCCCCGCCGTTCTCGACACCCCGGCCGAAGATTCTCCAGAATCTTTTCAGTCGACGGCGTCGACCTCCAGCACCAGGCTCTGCTCCGGGTGCAGGGCGGGCAGCTGCACACCCACCCGGGCCAGCGCCGCCCCGCTGAGGGTGAGACCACCCGCCAGCCAGGTGGGCGGGGACAGGTCGATGCTCGCCGGAGCCGGTACGCCCGACACCTGTCGCACCCGGTACCGCCGGCCCGGGTCGAGGCCGGGCAGCCGCACCGCGCCGGGCGCCTGCGTCACCGAGGTGGTCAGCCGGGCCACCGCGTACACCGCTCGGGTGTTGTCGTGATCGACCACGCCGTGCGCCCAGACGGCCGGATCCGGGTGATCGACCCGGACCACCCGACCAGCGTGCAGCAGCGGGCGCAGCCGCTTGTGCAGCGCCACCCAGGCGGCCAGCTCGGTCTGTTCGGCGGCGCTGATCGAGGCGATGTCCCACTCGATGCCGTGGTGGCCGAAGAGCGCCGTCGCCGCCCGGAAACCCAGGTCGTGTACGCGGTTGGTGGTGTGCGAGCGTTCCGGGCCGACGTGGGTGCCGATCAGCTCCGGTGGCAGCAGCAGCCCCGTCCAGCGTTGGACGCTGAGTCGCTCCAGGGCGTCGTTGCAGTCGCTGGCCCAGACCCGGTCGGTGCGCGCCAGGATGGCCAGATCCACCCGGGCACCGCCGGACGAGCAGCTCTCGATCTCCACACCCGGGTGCCGACCGCGCAACTCGTCGAAGAGCCGGTAGACCGCCAGCGTCTGCCCGTGCACCCCCGGGCGGCCGTGATGCCCGGCCTCGGTGAGGTCCCGGTTCTGGTCCCACTTGAGGTACCGGATGCCGGGGTGGTCGGTGAGCAGCGTGTCGAGACGTTCCAGCACATGGTCGTACGCCTCGGGGCGGCCCAGGTCGAGCACCTGCTGGTGACGCCAGGCCGGCGGTAGCCGCCCCGGCACGGCGAGCACCCAGTCGGGGTGCGCGCGGAACAGGTCCGAGTCGGGGTTGACCATCTCCGGCTCGACCCAGAGGCCGAACTGGAGGCCCCGGCCGGTGACGTGGTCGATCAGCGGTTGCAGGCCGTCCGGCCAGACGGCGTCGTCGACGTACCAGTCGCCGAGGCCGGCGGTGTCGTCGCGCCGGCCGCGGAACCAGCCGTCGTCGAGCACGAACCGCTCCACGCCGATCTGCGCGGCCCGGTCGGCGAGCGCCCGCAGCCGATCCAGGTCGTGGTCGAAGTAGACCGCCTCCCAGACGTTGAGGGTCACCGGGCGGGGGGAGCGCGGGTGCCCGGGGCGGGCCCGGAGGTGGGTGTGCAGCACGTCGCTGAGCCCGTCCAGCCCGGCGTCGGACCAGACCGCGTAGAGCAGGGGAGTCTCGTACGACTCACCGGGGTCGAGCCGGACCTCGCCGGGGGCCAGCAGCTCGCCGCCACCGAGGGTGGACTCGCCGGTGGGCCGACGTTCGGCGAACGTGACGTGGTCGCCGCTCCAGGCGGTGTGCACCGCCCAGACCTCGCCGTGGCCGAAACCGAACCCGGTGGTGCCGGCCACCAACAGCAGAGTGGCGTCGTGCCCGGTGCGGCCGTGCCGGCCCTCGCGGACCCAGGCGCCGTGCTGCCACGGGTGCCGCTGCGGGGACCGTTCCCGACACCACCGGCCGGTCAGGTCGAGCAGCTCGGTGGCGACCGCCGGCACCGGCAGCACCGGCGTCAGCTCCCGCAGCTCGTACGCGCCGTCGCCGTCGTTGCGCAGCCGGTGCCGAACGGTCAGCAGGCCGTACGGGTCGAGCGTGATCTCGATGGCCACCGTCAGCCCGGCGGCCGGGTCCGACGCCCGGACGGTCACCCGCGCCGGTCCGTCGGCGGGCTGGTCGACGTCGAGACCGTCCAGCCGGAACGCCGTGGACCAGTCGGCCCCGTCGCGGTGCCCGGCCAGGCCCGGCCGTCCACTCCAGCCGGCGCTCGCCTCCGGCAGCACCGACAGCACTGTCGGCTCGTCGAAGCTGCTCGGCACCACCGGCGGTACTGTCGCGTCGGTGAGTTGGCGCAGGCCGTCGTCGTCGAGGCCGCCGACGTCGCCGCCCCAGTGCACGACCCGGGGCAGCCCCGGGCCGCGCGCGTCGAGCACCAGGCTGGTCCGCGCGCGGCGCAGGTGCAGGATCGTCATCCTTTGGAGGCTCCCAAGGTCAGGCCCCGAACGAAGTGCCGCTGGAGCATAAAGAAGATCACCAGGGTGGGGATCGCGACGAGCACGCTGCCCGCCGAGACCAGGTTGTTGTCGGTGAAGAACTCACCGCGCAGGTTGTTGAGCGAGCTGGTCACCGGGAACTTGTCGCCGGTGCGCATGAGGACGGTGGCCCAGAAGAACTCGTTGTAGATCCAGGTCACCTCCAGCGTCGCCAGCGCGGCCAGGGCCGGCCGGCACAGCGGCATGGTGACCTGCCAGTACTGTCGCCAGATGCTCGCCCCGTCGACCATCGCCGCCTCGTACAGGTCACGGGGCAGCGCCTTCATGTAGTTGCTGAGCACGAAGACACAGAAGCCGCACTGGAAGGCCACGTTGATCAGGATCAGGCCCCAGTAGCTGTCGTAGAGCAGTTCCGAGTCACTCATGAACTCCGGCAGTGGCACCTCGGTGAACAGCCGGAACAGTGGGATGAGCAGCGCCTGCTGGGGCAGCAGGTTGGCCGCGGTGAAGATCCCGAGCAGGACGAGGTTGAGCTTCCAACTGAACCGGGCGATGACGAACGCCACGCAGGAGGCGAGGAAGAGGGTCAGCAGCACCGCCGGCACGGTGATGTACACCGAGTTGATGAAGTGCTGCCCGAACTCCGCCGTCCGCCAGGCGGTGACGTAGTTGTCGAAGGTCCAGCCGCCGAAGGAGACGTAGCCGTTCGCGGCGGTGTAGTCGTACGAGCGCAGCGAGGTCAGCACCGCCCAGGCGATCGGGAAGAGCCAGGCCAGCGAGACGACGATGAGGAAGCCGTGCAGCAGGATCCGTAACGGGGTCAGCTTGCGGCGGCGCGGCGGCGCGTCGGCCTCGCCCTCGGTACGCCGGGTGACGGTCGCGGTGCTCATTCCCGGTTCTCCCTCATCACGGTCGCCAGGTAGATGGTGATGAAGACCAGCGAGACGACCAGCATGATCGTTGCCAGTGCGGAGCCGAAGCCGATCCGGCTCGCCTCACCCACCACGTTCTGGGTGACCAGCGCGGAGATCAGCTCCAACCCGTTGCGGCCCTTGTTGACCACCCAGACCAGGTCGAACGCGCGCAGCGACTCGATCACGGTCACCACCAGCACGATGATGTTGATGGGCCGCATGACCGGGAACACGACCCGGAAGAAGGTCCGGCTCTCCGAGGCGCCGTCGACCGCCGCGGCCTCGCGCAGCGGTGGATCGACGCCCTTCAGGCCGGCCAGGTAGAGCAACATGATGTACCCGACGTGCCGCCACCCGGAGGCGACCATCACCGCCCAGATGTTGACGTTCGAGTCGCCGTACCAGTCGATGCTGCTGCCGAAGACGGCGTTGATCAGCCCCTGGTCCCGGGAGTAGAGCAGTTGCCAGACGAAGCCGATGAGCGCCAGCGAGAGCACCACCGGCAGGTAGAGCGCGGTCTGGTAGAAGCGGCTGCCCCGCAACTCCTTGTCCAACAGCACGGCCAGGAACATGCCGAACGGGGTGGCGACCACGAACAGCGCCGCCAGCCAGAGCAGGTTGTGCTGGACCGCCGGCACGAACGGCGGGTAGATGTTCACCACGTCGCTGTAGTTGCGCGCGCCGACGAACTCGATCTCGTTGAGGGGGCCGATGCCGTCCCAGTTGGTGCCGGAGAGCAGCACGGTGGCCGCCGCCGGCATCCAGACGAACCCGGTGACGAGCAGCAGCGGGACGAGCACCATCAGCGTGATGACCACGCGGTCGGTGCGGGACAGGAGCCGTAGCCGCCGACGACGACCACCAGTGGAGGTGGTCGTGGCCGGCGGCGGCACGGCGCGATCCGCTTGGATCAGGGGCAGGTCGGACACGATGTCCTCCCCCTTCCGCCGTCAGTCAGTGAAGATCGACTTTTTCTGGTTTTCGATGGACGACGTGAGCCCGCCGATGTCCTTGGGGTCCTTGATGAACTGCTGGAGCGCCGGGATGATCACCGTCGAGGCGAAGTCCGGCCGGGTGTCCCGGTCGAGGAACTGGGCGATCTCGGTGGCCGACCCGACCAGTTCGGCGGCCTTCTTCTGCAATGCGGTGTAGCCGCTGACGTCGGCGCTGCCGTTGGCGACCAGGGTGGCCGGGTCGTTCTTGACAGTGATGTCGCCGGCTTCCTTGCCACCGAAGTACTCCAGCAGCTTGCGGGCGTTGTCCTCGTTCTTGGGCTTGCGGGCCATCATGTAGCCGTCGATCGGCGCGTCGAGCGCCTTGGCGCCGATGGCCGGGTCGATCTCGGGGAAGGTGAAGAAGTCGAGGTCGCTCTGCTCCTCGTTGCTGAACTGCTGACCGACGAAGAGGCCGAGCAGGTACATGCCGCTCTTCTTCTGCTGCAACGACTGCGCGGCCTCCTGCCAGGTGCGGCCGAGGCTGTCCGGCTGGTGCGCGGGGAGCAGGCCGGCCCAGGTGTCGAAGACCTTCTTGACCTTGTCGGAGGTCCAGGCCTCCTTGCCGGCCATCAGGTCGATGTGGAACTGGTAGCCGTTGATGCGCAGGTTGAGGATGTCGAAGGTGCCCATCGCCGGCCAGCCGTCCTTGTCGGCGAAGGCGATGGGGGTGAGGCCGTCCCTCTTCATCTGCGCGGTGAGCGCGGTGAGCTGGTCCAGGGTGGTGGGCACCTGGTAGCCGTACTGCTGCCACACCGACTTGCGGTAGAACATCGCCCAGGGGTAGTAGGACGCCGGTACGAAGTACTGTTTGCCGTCGTCGCCGGTCGATGCCTTCTTGAAGGCGTCGGAGTAGCCGGAGAGCTTGCCCCACACGTCACTGATGTCGCTGGCCAGGCCCTTCTGCGCGAAGAAGCGCATCCGGTAGCCGGCGAACCAGGTGAACACGTCGTCCGGCTTGCCCTGTAGGTAATTGTTGATGTTCTCCTGGAACGTGTTGTGGTCGACCGTATTGACCGCGACCTGCACGCCGGACGAGGTCTTGAAGCCGTCGGTGACCTTGACCAGGACGTCCTTGGGCTTCGGGTCGGACTGGTTCGAGCCGAGCGACACGTCCTTGCTGGACCCCCCGGAGCCGGAGTCGTCGCCGCAGCCGGCGAGCAGGCCGGTGCCGAGCAGCGCGCCCGTGCCGGCCGCGCCGGCCAGCAACGATCGTCGGTTGATGCCGGCGACTGAGGGCGGTACGAGCCGAGCCAGGTACTCGGCTTGGGATTGGGGACGGGACATCTGTGCCTCCTGCGGATGAGAAGGAGCTACGCCCAAGGGCCTCAGGGGGTGGTGAAGGCAGGTCCAGCGCCGTGATCACACATTGAGATCCACCGAGAATCCACATTGGCGAACACGAACGGCCATTGGGGCCTCAAGCTACCCTGCGGTCGTGCGCTGTCAAGAGGGCAGTTCGCCTCTGATAACCCAGTCGTGACACGGCCGTTACCTGGTAAACGTTGGAAAGAAGCTCGATGTTGGAACCTGTTGACTTCGGTGGACCAGCGGGTGCACCCTCAGCTGTCATGCGGCGATGGCAGGGTGACAGCATCTATTTCGGCGGCGACTACAACCCCGAGCAGTGGCCCGAGGAAACCTGGTCCGAGGACGTCGACCTGATGCGCCAGGCCGGGGTCAACCTGGTCTCCGTCGGCATCTTCTCCTGGGCGTTGCTGGAGCCCGCCCCGGGGCGGTTCGAGTTCGGCTGGCTGGATCGGGTGCTGGACCTGCTGCACGACGGTGGCATCCAGGTCGACCTGGCCACCGCCACGGCCAGCCCACCGCCGTGGTTGGCCCACGAGCACCCGGAGACGCTGCCCCGCCGGGCCGACGGCGCGATCCTCTGGCCGGGGGGACGACAGGCGTACTGCCCCAGCTCACCGGTATTCCGCCAGCGGTCGCTGGAGTTGGTACGCGCGGTCGCCGGCCGGTACGCCGAGCATCCCGCCGTGGTCATGTGGCACGTCTCCAACGAGCTGGGCTGCCACAACGCGCACTGCTACTGCGACGTCAGCGCCGAGGCGTTCCGCGGCTGGCTACGCGAGCGCTACGGCGACCTGGACCGGCTCAACGACGCCTGGGGCACCGCGTTCTGGAGTCAGCGCTACGGCGACTGGGCCGAGATCAACCCGCCGCGCACCGCGCTGACCTTCGCCAACCCGACGCAGCAGTTGGACTTCCTGCGCTTCTCCTCCGACGAGCTGCGCGCCCAACTGCGCGCCGAGCGCGAGGTACTGAAGGCGCTTGTCCACCAGCCGATCACCACCAATTTCATGATCGGCATGGGCGTCAAGCACATGGACTACCAGTCCTGGGCGACCGATGTGGACCTGGTCTCCAACGACCACTACCTGACCGCGGCCGACCCGCAGGCGCACCTCGGGCTGGCGCTCGCCGCCGATCACACCCGGGGCGTCGCCGGCGGCGACCCGTGGCTGCTGATGGAGCACTCCACCAGCGCCGTCCAGTGGCAGCCGCGCAACGTGGCCAAGCTGCCCGGGCAACTGCGCCGCAACAGCCTCGCGCACGTCGCCCGCGGCGCCGACGGGGTGCTCTTCTTCCAGTGGCGTGCCTCCCGGGCCGGCGCGGAGAAGTTCCACTCCGCCCTGGTGCCGCACGCCGGGCCGGACACCAAGGTGTTCCGCGAGGTCTGCCAGCTCGGCGCGAACCTCAAGGCCCTGGCGGAGGTACGCGGCAGTCGGGTGGACGCCGACGTGGCGATCCTGTTCGACTGGGAGGCGTGGTGGGGTGTCGAGTTGGATTCGCACCCCAGCGTCGACGTCACCTACGCCGACCGGCTGAACGCCCTGTACGGCTCGCTCTGGCGGGCCGGCGTGACCGCCGACATCGTCCACCCGTCGACCGACCTCAGCGGCTACCGGCTGGTCCTGGTGCCGACCCTCTACCTGGTCCGGGACGCCGACGTCGCCGCACTGCACCGGTACGTCGAGGCCGGGGGCACGGCGGCGGTCACCTACTTCAGCGGCATCGTCGACGCCAACGACCACATCCGGCTGGGCGGCTACCCGGGCGCGTTCCGGGAGTTGCTCGGCGTCCGGACCGAGGAGTTCTTCCCGCTGCGCGAGGGCGAGCAGGTCCGCCTCGACGACGGCAGCACCGCCGACGTGTGGACCGAGTGGGTGCACCCCGACGGCGCCGAGGTGCTCGCCTCGTACACCGATGGGCCCTTGCCGGGCGTGCCGGCGCTGACCCGCCACCGGGTGGGCGACGGCGCCGCCTGGTATGTCGGCACCCGGCTGGACGAGCCGGCCACCGACCGACTGGTGACCCGGCTGCTCGCCGAGGCCGACGTCCGCCCGACGGTGTCGGCGCCGTCGGGGGTGGAGGTGGTCCGCCGCCGCGACGGCGACCGGACCTGGCTGTTCGCGATCAACCACACCGACACCGAGGTACGCCTGCCGGCGCACGGCGTCGAGCTGTTGACCGGAGGACACTACGCCGGTGAGCTGGCACTGCCGGCCGGTGAGGTGGCGGTGGTCCGTGAGGATCGGACCTGATTCTGACGACGGTCACGGCGCGAAGGAGGTTCCCCACATGCTCGCCCAGCAGCGGCAGACCGCCATCCTCGATCTGATCCGCCAACGCGGCGGGGTGCGGGTGAGTCAGCTGGTCAGTCGATTCGGCGTGTCCGACATGACGATTAGGCGCGACCTGGAGGTGTTGGCCGAGCGCGGCCTGGTCGACAAGGTGCACGGCGGCGCGACCCTCGCCGGGCCCGGCTCGGCCGAGGAACCCGGCTTCGCCGCGAAGTCGATCCGCCAGCAGGCGGAGAAGCGGGCCATCGCC
>NZ_JAGPXY010000092.1 GCF_018070325.1 Micromonospora sp. H61 | reverse complement strand
CCCCCGCCCCATCCTGCCGATCTTGCACTTTCTGTCGTCGATACGCGTGGTCTACCCCTTTAGTCGGGGCAGAAAGTGCAAGATCGCGGGGGTGTCCGGGACGGCGAGGTCGGGCGGGCGCTGTCGGGTCAGTTTGGCAGCGGGCCGGTCAGGTAACGCTGGATCGTGGGGCCGATCGCGGCCACCAGGGTTTCCGGGTCCGCCGAGGCGACCGGCTCAAGGCGGACCACGTGCCGCATCATGGCCAGGCCGATCATCTGGGTGGCCACCAGGGAGCCCCGCAGCGGTAGCTCGACCGGGTCGACGTCGAGGTTTTCCAGCACCCGGCGCAGCACCTGGGTGGTGACGAACTCACGCAGCAGCCGCGCGGTCCACTCGTTGCTCACCGCCGAGCGCAGCAGTGCCTGTGCGGCGCTGCCGGTCGGGGAGTCCCACACAGTGAGGAAGATGCGCACCATCCGCTCACCGACGCCGTCCCGGTCGCCGGCGAGCACCTTCGGCACCAGTTGACCGGGGTCGACCGGAAAGTTCATCGCGGCCAGGAAGAGCTGGTCCTTGCTGCCGAAGTAGTGGTGCACGAGCGCCGGGTCGACCTGCGCCGTACCGGCGATGCCCCGGATCGAGGCGGCGTCGTAACCACGTTCGGCGAACGCCGTCCGCGCCGCGTCGAGAATCGCCTCCCGGGTGCCCGGGTTGCCGGGTCGCCGGCCGGTCCGCCGCGTCATCGCCGCCCTTCGTTCGTCCGCCTCGGCCCGTCGTGGGCCGGCCCGGCTCACGCCGGGGTCGGCTGCCGCGCTGGCCGCCGCCCCCGGCGCCGGCGGTCAGCCGCTGCGTCGGCGCAGGGTGGCCGCCGCGAGCACCAGCGCCAGCACCACCGCGCCGAACACCACCGCTACGTCGCGCCACATCCGGCCGGTCGGTTCGGCGTGAGCGCCGACCTCCTGCAACGCCTCGATGGCGTACGACAGGGGGAAGGCGTCACTGAGCACCTGGAGCCAGCCGGCCATCTGGTCGCGGGCCACGAACAGCCCACAGAGCAGCAGTTGGGGGATCACCACGACTGGCAGAAACTGTACTGCCTGGAACTCGGTGCGCGCGAAGGCACTGCACAGCAGCCCGAGGGCGACGCCGAGCACGGCGTCGAGCACGGCGATCCCGAGCACCAGCCCGATGCTGCCGGCGGTGTCCAGATCGAAGATCCAGTACGCCACCACGGCGGCGACGGCTGCCTGCACGGCGGCGGCCAGCCCGAACGCGATGCCGTACCCGAAGAGCAGATCGAGCTTGCCCAGCGGGGTGGTGAGCAGCCGCTCCAGCGTGCCCGAGGTGCGTTCCCGCAGCATGGCGATGCTGGTCACCAGAAACATGATCACGAAGGGGAAGATGCCGAGCATCACCAGCGCGATCCGGTCGAAGGTTGTCGGCTGGCCGGGCGGGGTCGGTTGGTCGGAGTACATGAAGTAGACAAGGGTGAGCAGGACGGCCGGCACCACCACGAGCAGCGCGATGGTCCGCCGGTCGTGCCGGAGCTGACGCAGGATGCGCCCGGTGGTGGCGGCGAGAATTCGCGCGTTCATGCTGTCTCCCGTGCGGCTGTCGCGTCGGTGCTGGTGGAAGCGGCCTCGCCAGCCCGGATGAGCCGCAGGAACGCCTCGTCGAGGTCGTCCACACCGGCGGCGGCGCGGATCGCGGCGGGGCTGTCGTCGGCGATCAACCGCCCCTGGCGGATCAGCAGCAGTTGGTCGCAGCGCGCCGCCTCGTCCATCACGTGGCTGGACACCAACAGCGTGGTGCCGGCGGCGGCCATCGCGTGGAACCGGGCCCACAGGTCGGCCCGCAGCACCGGGTCCTGACCGACTGTCGGCTCGTCGAGGATGACCAGCTCCGGCTCCCCGACCAGGGCGCACGCCAGTGAGGCTCGGCTGCGTTGACCGCCGGAGAGGGTGCCGACCAGCTGACCGGCGGCCTCGGCGAGCCCGACGTCGCTGATCGCCCGGTCGGCCTCGACGCGCCCACGCCCGTACAGGGCCGCGAAGTAGCGGGCGTTCTCCCGGACGGTCAGGTCGGCGTAGACGCTCGGCGCCTGGGTCAGGTAGCCCACCCGGTGCCGCAGCGCGGGGGTGCCCGCCGGTTGACCGAGCACGGTGACCGTCCCGCCACTGACCACCTGCACCCCGACCACCGCGCGCATGAACGTGGTCTTGCCACTGCCGCTGGGGCCGAGCAGCCCGGTGACCGCGCCGCGCGGGACCCGGCAGCTGATGCCGTCCAGCACCCGCCGCCCACCCCGGTCCACGACCAGGTCTCGGACGGCTATCGCATCGTCCATCACACACCTCCACAGAAACTCATCACCTGTTGAACTCAACGCTAGATGAAATACCGCGCCGGGCGCAACGCCCGCACCGGTGTCCGACTGGCCGACCGTCGCGCGAAGCGCGAGAACGGGCAGTAGGCTCCGGACCGGACACGAAGTCCGCCAACGGGCATTGCGCGCCGATCGGACGTACGGCACGATGGCGCGGTGGGTCACGCTCCGTTACCGGATAGCGGTTTTCTTGAGGATTGGGCCGCGCGGTTGCGGCAGGCCGCCGAGCGGCCGGTGGTCGGCATCCTGTTGCGCGGCAGCCACGCCCGCCGTGCCGCCACCGCGCACAGCGACGTCGACCTCGACGTGTTGGTCGGCGGCGCCCCGTACGCGGCCCGCCGGGCCTACCTGGACGAGTCCGCAGGCCAGGTGACTCACGTCTCGGTGGCCGCCCGGGACATCCGGTCCTGGGTGGACCGACTGGGCGACCCGGCCGACTGGGCGTTCGGGCTGCCGGTCACCGCGCCGGCGCGGCTGCTCTGGGCCGACCCGCACTGGCGGCCCCGGATCGATCTGCCGGTGCTCTGCCAACCCGCCGAGCCACCCCGGCTGGAAGAGATGATCGCCACTCTGGGTAAGGCCGCCGCCGCCCGCGCGGCCAGCGACCGCCTCGGGGTCCGGCTCGCCGTCGCCGACCTGGCGCGGCTGTGCCCCTCGGTGCTGCGGCCGGCCAACCCGTCCGTACGGGTCCACTCCCGCCGGGCGGCCTTCGCGGCGGCCCTGGAACTGCCGGTGGCACCACCCGGCTACCGGACGGACATGCTGCTCTGCCTCGGGCTGCGCCCGGGCGCCACCGGGCAGCTCTGGGCCGCCGCCGTACGGCTGGTCGCCGGCACACTGCCGTTGATCCGGCCGTACGCCGAGGAGATCGCCGACACGGCCGGCGCGGACCTGGCCGCCGCCCTGGTCGACGGCCGGCTGGACCGTTACGTCGCCCAGCTGGCCCGGCCGGCCCGGCCCGCGTCGCAGCCCTGGCTCTCGCCGCAGTCCGGGCCCGCGTCGCAGCCTCGGCTCTCGTCGCAGCCGTGGCTCTCGGGGCTTCCGTCGCAGCCCTGGCGGGAGCGGTCGGCGGTGCCCGCGCCGCGTGCGGGAGAATTGGCGACTGTGCCCGTACCTGACTCGCCGGTGACCGGCGTCCCCAGCGATCCGAACGAGCTGGCCGCGCCCGCGCCGGCGCGCACGTCCCGGCTCGACCCGGCCATCGCGGCCCAGCTGCGCCGTACCGCCGACGGTCTGGTCGCCGCCGTGGTGCGCGCGCACGACTCCGGTGAGGTGCTGATGGTCGCCTGGATGGACGACGAGGCGTTGCACCGCACCCTCACCACCGGCCGGGCCACCTACTGGTCGCGCAGCCGCCGCGAATACTGGGTCAAGGGCGCCACCTCCGGGCACCACCAGTACGTGCGGTCGGTCGCCCTGGACTGCGACGGCGACGCGCTGCTGGTGAGCGTGGACCAGGTCGGCGCGGCCTGCCACACCGGGCACCGGACCTGCTTCTTCACCGAGCTGCCCGTCACCGGGACGGAGGCACCGTGAGCACGCGGAGTGCAGCGCGGCGAGGCACCGCAGTCGCTACCGAAAGGCGGGTCGGCTGATGACCGACGGCACCCTCAGCCCCGACCAGGCCACCTTCACCGCGCTGGCCGCCGACTGGCGGGTGGTGCCGGTCACCCGGCGGCTGCTGGCCGACGCGGAGACCCCGGTCGGGGTCTACCGGAAGCTGGCCGGTGGACCGGGCACGTTCCTGTTGGAATCGGCCGAGCAGGGCGTCGGCTCAGCCGGCATGGCCTGGTCGCGGTACTCGTTCATCGGCGTACGCAGCAGCGCGACACTGATCGAGCGCGACGGCGTGGCGACCTGGCTCGGCCAGCCGCCGGCCGGGCTGAGCACCGAGGGTGACCCGGTGCGGATGCTGCGGGAGACGGTGGCGGCGCTGGCCGGCCCGGTCGGGGACCCGTCCGACGGTCTGCCGCCGCTGACCGGGGGCATGGTCGGCTACCTCGGCTACGACCTGATCCGGCGCTTCGAGCGGTTGCCCGAGCTGACCGAGGACGACCTGGGCGTCCCGGAGCTGGGCATGATGCTCGCCACCGACCTGGTGGTGCTCGACCACTACGACGGCTCCGCGATTCTGGTCGCCAACGCGGTGCTGCCGCCGTTGGACGCCCCGGACCGCGCCCCGCAGGTCGCCGCCGCCTACCACCACGCGGTGGGCAGGTTGGACGCGATGACCACGGCGCTGTCCCGGCCCATCCCGCCGATGATCTCCACGGTCGAGCGTCCGCCGGCCGGCGAGGTGCTCTGCCGTACGCCCGACGGCGGTTACCCGAAGGCGGTGGAGGCGGCCAAGGAAGCGATCAGGGCCGGTGAGTGCTTCCAGATCGTGCTCTCCCAGCGCTTCGAGCGGACGACCCACGCCGACCCGCTGGACGTCTACCGGGTGCTGCGCACCAGCAACCCGAGCCCGTACATGTACCTGCTGCGCTTCGACGGGTTCGACATCGTCGGCTCGTCCCCCGAGGCGCACCTGAAGGTCACCGGGGCCGCGAACGGGCGGCGCCGGGCGTTGTTGCACCCGATCGCCGGCACCCGGCCCCGGGGCGGCACCCCCGCCGGCGACGCCGCGCTCGCCGCCGAGCTGCTCGCCGACCCGAAGGAACGAGCCGAGCACGTGATGCTGGTCGACCTCGGCCGCAACGACCTGGGACGGGTCTGTCAGCCCGGCAGCGTGGAGGTGCCCGAGTTCGCGACCATCGAGCGGTACAGCCACGTCATGCACATCGTCTCCACAGTCACCGGAACGCTGCGTGACGACCAGAGCGCCTTCGACGCGCTGGCCGCGACCTTCCCGGCCGGCACGCTCTCCGGGGCGCCCAAGGTGCGCGCCATGGAGATCATCGAGGAGTTGGAACCGGTCCGTCGTGGCCTCTACGGCGGCACCGTCGGCTACTTCGGCTTCGGCGGCGACCTGGACATGGCGATCGCCATCCGGACGGCGCTCATCCGCGACGGCCGCGCCTACGTCCAGGCCGGGGCGGGGGTGGTCGCCGACTCGGACCCGGCCGCCGAGGACCAGGAGACGCGGAACAAGGCAGCGGCCGTGCTGGCCGCGATCGCGGCCGCCGAAACCCTCCGGCCGACACGGTGAGCGCGAGGGGTGCGGCGAAGCGGAGTCCCGCAGTCGCGAACGACGGGATGAGTTCGTGAGCGGCGGGGAGCGGGCCGTCCTGGGCCGGCGCGCGTTGACGTACGCCGTGCTGCTCTGCCTGGCCGGCGCGGGCCTGGCGCTGTGGGCCGCGACGCGCAGCTGGTCGGTCGAGCTGACGGTACGTCCGGCGCCGCTGCCGCCGGTGCGTGACACCCGCAGCGGTGCGAGCCTGCTGCCCTGGCTGCCGGCGTTGGCCCTGGTCACCTTGGCCGGGGGTGGCGCGGTGCTGGCCACCCGGGGCCGCCTGCGTCGGGTGCTCGGGGCACTTCTCGGCGTGCTCGGTCTGGCCGTGGCGGCCGGCGGCGGGTATGGGCTGGTAGCCGACGTGGGCGGCGCCGTGAGCCGGCAGTGGCCGGCGCTCTGCCTGCTCGGCGGCCTGCTGGCCGCCGGGGGCGGCTGCTGGACGGCGATGCGTGGCGGTGACTGGCCGGCGATGGGCGCCCGGTACGAACGTCCGGCGCGGACCGCGCCGCAGGCCACGCCGGCGCAGAGCGACCCGGCCGTGTCGCCGACGCCGTTGGCGGGGCGGCGGACCACCGAGGCGTGGGACGCGCTGGACCGGGGCGAGGACCCGACGGCCGACTGACGCGGCGGCCGGCTGACGCGGCGGCCGGCTGACGTGTGGCCGACTGACGCGGCGGCCGGCCGACGCGGAGGCCGGCGGGCGGTCAGCCGACCGGCTGGCGCTCCCACTGGGCGCGGCTACTGGCGGCGCGGGCGGCGGTCAGTTCGGCGACCAGGCGGTTCAGCTCGGCCCGTTGGTCGGCGCGGGCCCGGTCGGCGCAGACCGCCTCCCAGGCGTTGCCCCGTGCCGTCCGCATCCGTCCCTCGCCCACCACGGCCCGTTCCACGCTGTGTACCACCCCGACGGCGAGCGATGCCACCGTCCGCGAGATGGTGGTCAGTCCGATGGTCGGGGTCGACTCGGAAATGCTCATGGTCACCTCGCACGAGGAGTTGCTGCGGTCGGGGCAGGCGCGCCATCGAGTCTGCCCGAGGACGATGCTCGCCCGTCGACGTTTCGCCGCGGTGACCGCCCGGTCAACTGTCTCGCCTCGGCCATGACCAGGCACCGTCCGTTCGGCCTTGAGCTTGCTCACAGCATCGATTGGCATCGCTGCAGTCAGGCGGCGAGCGGAAACTGGTGGCATGATCGATGGATCGGCCCGGTCTGACTGCGGCCGCCAGGCTCCATACCGCGTGACGGTGGTCGATACCGGAGGTGGCGCTGCGTGACAACCCCTTCACGACAAGTCGGCCATTATGCCGCAGCCCTTTTCGTGAGCAGCGCCATACCCCCCGGCATTCGGCGTCGGTCGGCTGCCCCTAGCATCGGCCCATGACGCCCGGAGAGGGGAGTCCGTTCGTGACTGCTGAGCATGCGCACGCGGAGGGGGACGAGGCCGGCCAGGCAGCGTCCGTTAGCGTGCTCGACGAGATTCTGGCCGGCGTGCGTGAAGACGTCGCCCGACGCCAGGAGCAGGTTCCGCTGGAGCGGATCCGTGAACTGGCAGCGGCGGCGCCGCCGCCCATGGACGCGTACGCGGCGCTGCGCAAGCCCGGCGTGGCCGTGATCGCCGAGGTGAAGCGTTCGTCACCGTCCAAGGGTCGGTTGGCCGAGATCGCCGATCCGGCCGACCTCGCTGTCGACTACGCGGCCGGTGGGGCGCGGGCGATCAGCGTGCTGACCGAGGGCCGCTGGTTCGGCGGTTCGCTGGACGACCTCGCGGCCGTGCGTGCCGCGGTCACCGTGCCGGTGCTGCGTAAGGACTTCGTGGTCTCCAGCTATCAGATCCACGAGGCCCGCGCGCACGGCGCCGACCTGGTTCTGCTGATCGTCGCCGCCCTCGAGCAGAACGTCCTGATGGGCCTGCTGGAGCGGATCGAGTCGCTGGGCATGACCGCCCTGGTCGAGGTGCACGACGAGGAAGAGGCCGACCGTGCGCTGGAGGCCGGCGCGCAGGTGATCGGCGTCAACGCCCGTGACCTGCGTACCCTGGAGGTCGACCGGTCGGTGTTCGAGCGGATCGCGCCCGGCCTGCCCAGCAGCGTCGTCAAGATCGCCGAATCCGGCGTTCGAGGCCCGCACGACCTGATCCGGTACGCCTCCGCGGGCGCCGACGCGGTCCTCGTGGGCGAGGGCCTGGTCACCCAGAAGAGCCCCCGCGAGGCGGTCGCCGAGTTGGTCAACGCCGGCAACCACCCGGCAACGCCCCGGCCGGTGCGCTGACCCCGCGCCGGTCCGACGTCCCACCGAGAGGATTCCCGATGAGCGCCGACGCGCTGGCCCCGGTGGCCGGCCCGCAGCCCGACTCCGCCGGCCACTTCGGCCGCTTCGGCGGTCGGTTCGTTCCCGAGGCCCTGGTGGCCGCGCTGGACGAGCTCGACGGGGCGTGGCGTACAGCGGTGGCGGACGAGTCCTTCCGGGCGGAGTTCGGCGCGCTGTTGCGCGACTACGCGGGCACGCCTTCGCTGCTCTACGAGGCCCGGCGGTTCTCCGCGAAGGTCGGCGCGCGGGTGCTGCTCAAGCGCGAGGACCTCAACCACACGGGTGCGCACAAGGTGCGCAACGTGCTCGGCCAGGCGCTGCTCACCAAGCGGATGGGCAAGACCCGGGTGATCGCCGAGACCGGCGCCGGCCAGCACGGTGTCGCCACCGCGACCGCCGCGGCCCTGTTCGACCTGGAGTGCGTGGTCTACATGGGCCAGGTCGACACCGAGCGGCAGGCGCTCAACGTGGCCCGGATGCGGATGCTCGGCGCGACCGTCGTCCCGGTCACCAACGGCTCGCGCACCCTCAAGGACGCGATGAACGAGGCGATGCGCGACTGGGTGGCCAACGTCGACGAGACGCACTACCTGATCGGCACCGCCGCGGGCCCGCACCCGTTCCCGGCGATGGTGCGCGACTTCGTCCGGGGCATCGGTGACGAGGCCCGCCAGCAGTGCCTAGACCTCACCGGCGGGCTGCCGGACGCCGTCACCGCCTGCGTCGGCGGCGGCTCCAACGCGCTGGGCATCTTCCACGCGTTCGTTGGCGACGAGGCCGTGCGGCTGTACGGCTTCGAAGCCGGTGGCGACGGGGTGGCCACCGGGCGGCACGCGGCGAGCATCACCGGCGGGTCCGCCGGGGTGCTGCACGGCACCCGCACCTTCGTGCTCCAGGACGCCGACGGGCAGACCCTGGAGTCGCACTCGATCTCCGCCGGCCTGGACTACCCGGGCGTCGGGCCCGAGCACGCGTGGCTGCACGACACCGGCCGGGCGAACTACCTGCCGGTCACCGACGACGAGGCGATGGCCGCGTTCGAGCTGCTCTGCCGTACCGAGGGCATCATCCCGGCGATCGAGAGCGCACACGCGCTCGCCGGCACCGTCGCGCTGGCTCCGAAGCTCGCCGCGGAGCTGGGCCGGGAGCCCACCATCGTGGTCAACCTCTCCGGGCGGGGCGACAAGGACGTGCACACCGCCGGCGACTACTTCGGCATCCTCGACAAGGAGCGGTGAGATGAGCCGGATCGGGGTGGCCTTCGACAAGGCCCGCGCCGACGGACGGGCACTGCTGGTCGGCTGCATGCCGGCCGGGTTCCCCACCGTCGAGGGCAGCATCGCCGCGATGACCGCCATGATCGAGGCCGGCGTCGACGTGATCGAGGTGGAGATCCCCTACTCCGACCCGGTGATGGACGGGCCGGTGATCCAGCGGGCCAGCGACATCGCGCTGGCCGGGGGCGTACGCACCGCGGACACGATGCGCATCATCGAGGCGGTGGCGGCCACCGGCGCTCCGGTGGTCACCATGACCTACTGGAACCCGGTCGAGCGGTACGGCGTGGACGTCTTCGCCCGTGACCTGGCCTCCGCCGGCGGCACCGGTCTGATCACCCCGGACCTCATCCCTGACGAGGCCGACGAGTGGCTGGCCGCCTCGGACGCACACGGGCTGGACCGCACGTTCCTGGTCTCGCCGTCGTCCACCGACGCCCGGCTGGCGATGACGGTGCAGCACTGCCGTGGCTTCGTCTACGCGACCGCCGTGATGGGGGTGACCGGCGCCCGGGCGCGTACCTCCGACGCCGCCCCGACGCTGGTCTCCCGGGCCCGCGCGGTCACCGACCTGCCGATCGGTGTCGGCCTGCGCGCCGGTTACGCCGACGGGGTGATCGTGGGCAGCGCGCTGGTCCGGTGTGTGCTCGACGCGCCCACCGAGGCCGACGGGCTGGCCGCCCTGCGCACGCTCAGCGCCGAACTCGCCGAGGGCGTCCGTAACCCCACCCGCTGAGCCCGGCCTCGCCTCATCGGATGTGTCCGGCAGGTGGGGCTTCCGCGACCCCGCGGCCGACCTCGGGACGGGTTGCGGCTTGTCAGGGGTGCACGGACCCGGCCGGCCGGCTCTTTTCGGCTGGGCGGGCCGCCGGCAGCGGAGCGGAGGCGACGGTGCCGGGCACCCAGCCCACGTCGCGGAGCACGCCGGAGCGACCGGCGGTCGCGTCGGTGACGGCGGCCCGGGTGAGCGGGGTGACCGCCTCGGGCAGCCCGTCGGGGGAGTGCCAGGACAGTCGGCAGCCCGGCGGTGGATCGGTGGCGGGTCGGAGCCCGGCCGCGCGGGCCCGGAACACGTGCACGAGGACGTCCGGCAGCGGGCCGGCGCGTCCGGCCGCGCCCTCCCCCGAAGGGCCGCTCACCTGGTAGATGCCGACCAGGTCGGTCAGCTCGATGTCCCAGCCGGTCTCCGCGCGAATGTCCCGTAGCGCCGCCCGCACCGGGCCCTCGGCCGGGCGCAGCCGCCCGCCGGGCAACGCGTAGCGGCGTTCTCCCCGACCCTGCCGGCAGAGCAGCACCCGACCGGTGTCGTCGGTGACGACCGCGGCGACCGCCCAGGTGAGCGCGCTCATGGACAAAGAGCCTACGGCGGCGCAAACCAGAAGTCACCGGGATGCGCCCTCCGGCGGCCCGGGGTGCCGCTGCGGGGGTGTCCAGCGGTAGCGTGTGCACCCGTGACCCTCGCCTCGCTCTCCCCCCAGGCGGCCCTGCCCAGCCCCAGCACCGCGGTCTGGCAGCTCGGGCCGGTGCCGATCCGGGCCTACGCGCTCTGCATCATCGCCGGCATCGTGCTGGCCTGCTGGCTGACGGAGCGCCGGCTGCGGCAGCGCGGCGTCGCGCCCGGCGCGGTGCTCGACATTGCCGTCTGGGCGGTGCCCGCCGGCATCATCGGTGCCCGGATCTACCACGTGGTCACCTCACCCGAGAAGTACTTCGGGGCCGGTGGCGACCCGATGAAGGCGTTCGCCATCTGGGAGGGCGGTCTCGGCATCTGGGGCGCGGTCGCCGGTGGCGCGCTCGGCGCCTGGATCGCGGCCCGACAGCTCGGCATTCCGTTCGGCGTGGTGGCCGACGCGCTGGCCCCCGGGCTGCCGCTGGCCCAGGCCGTCGGCCGGATCGGCAACTGGTTCAACAACGAGCTCTTCGGTGGCCGGACGACCCTGCCGTGGGGTCTGGAGATCCACCGGATGGACCCGGACAACCCCGGGCACGCCCTCCGCGACGACGCCGGGCAGCCGATCCTCGAACCGGGCCTCTACCAGCCGACCTTCCTCTACGAGGCGCTGTGGAACCTCGGCGTCGTAGCTCTGGTCCTCCTCCTCGACCGCCGGCTTAAGCTGGGCCGGGGCCGGGCCTTCGCGCTCTACGTGATGGGTTACACCGTCGGGCGGTTCTGGATCGAGCTGATGCGCACCGACGAGGCCAACCAGATCCTCGGCGTCCGGCTCAACGTCTGGACCGCCGCCCTGGTCTTCCTCGGCGCCCTCATCTACTTCGTACGGGTGCGTGGCCCTCGGGACTACCTGATCCCGCTCGGCCCGGCAGCGACGACGACCCCGCTCCCCACGTCCGACCTGTCCCAGGTCGACCTCTCCGAGCGGGAGACCCCGACGCGGGCCGCCGCGCCGGAGGGCTACCGGGTGGTGAGCGAGGAGCAGTACGCCGCCTGGCAGGACACCGGTGTCGTACCGCCGGCGAACGACGACGACTCCCGGCCGGATGATGGCCGGCCGTCCGACGACACGGCAGCCGCCGACCTCACGCCGAGCGACGACGAGCCGGTGGACGATCCGTCCGCCGCTCGCACCGACCGGGCCGACGCCACGGGCGCGCGTCCCGCCGACCGGGACAGCTGAGCGGCACCGATGCGAAGCGCGGTGGTGGTCGGCGCAGGGGTCGGTGGCCTCGCGGTGGCCGGCGCGCTGGCCCGTTCCGGCTGGCAGGTCACAGTCTTGGAACGCGCCGAACGGGTCCGCCCCGAGCCGACCGCGGTGGTGCTCTGGCCCAACGGCGTCCGCGCGCTCCAGGCCCTCGGCCTCGGCGCCGGCCTGGCCGCCATCGCCACCCCGTTGCCCGACGGCGGGGTCCGTCGCCCGGACGGGCACTGGCTCGTGCAGCCCCGGCCCATCCCGGCCGACCGGATGCCGGTGGTGGTGCACCGGGAGGATCTGCATGACGCGCTGATCGCCGGCCTCGGCGAGCGGGTCGAGTTGCGGACCGGGGTGACAGTGCGCCACGTCCGCGTCGAGCCGGGCGAGCGACCGGGAGTCAGCGACGGGCGGCACACCATCGAGGCCGATCTGGTGGTGGCCGCCGACGGCACGGACAGCGGCATCCGCCGCCAACTCGCGCCCGAGTCCCGGGTGGTCAGCTCCGGGTGCGCAGCCTGGCGGGCCGTCATCCCCTGGTACCAGGCACCTCGACTTCCCGACGATCAGCCGCTGGCCGGCGAGATCCTCGGCGCGGGTTACCGGTTCGTGGCCGCGTCGCTGGGCGAGCGCGGTTCCTCGGGCGGGTCCACCCGGGGCGGCATCTACTGGGTGGCCACCGCCGCCGGCGCGCCCCGCCCGGAACCACCGGAGACCCAGCTCGCCCTGCTGCGCCGCTGGTACGCGGGCTGGCCCGCGCCGGTCGGCGCGCTGCTCGACGCCACCGACCCGGCCGACCTGGTCCAACAGGAGGTTCGCGAGCTGCGCCCGCTGCCCCGGGCGTACGGCTTTCCGGTCGGGCCCGGTGGGGTGGTGCTGCTCGGCGACGCGGCGCACGCCATGCCGCCCCACCTCGGGCAGGGCGCCTGCCTCGCGTTCGAGGACGCCGCCACGCTCGCGTCGTTGCTGCGGGAGGCCCGGCTGCCCGACGCCGTCCAGGCGTACGACCGGGTGCGCCGCCCTCGGGCCGCGACAGTGGTCCGGCAGACCCGGCGGATGTCGGCGGTGCTCCAGACCCGGGGCCGGTTGGCGCTGCGTGCCCGGGACGCCGCACTGGGCACGATCAACTCCCGACTGCTCTCCAGCGCCGCCGCCTCCGCCGCCCAGTGGCGCCCACCGACCTGACCTCGGCCGCGAGGCAGCTCAGCGGAGCGAGGCAGGTCAGGGGATGAGCGCGGCGGGTTCGGCGATGCACGCGGTGCCGATTCGGCGGAAGCCGACCCGCAGGTAGACCCGTGCGATCTCCTCGCTGCCCGCGGAGAGGAAGACCAGCTCGGTACCGGCCGCCAGCAGCTCCCGGGCCAGGGTGGCGGTGAGCGCGGCGCCCAGCCCGCGTCGTCGGGCGGACGGCAGGGTGGCCACCCCGGCGATCTCCGCGACGTCGTCCACCCGCATAGCCATGCCGCTGGCCAGCGCCCCCTCGGTCGGCGTGCCGGCCAGCGCGGAGATCCGTCGCCCGTCGGCGATCCGGACGCGCTCCTCGTCGAGCGCGGCCAGTTCGAGTTCGGTGACGGCGGCGTCGCGTTCGGCCGGGCCGGCCTCGCCGGGGGCGGTGCCGGCGGCGGCGAACGCCACCGCTGCCACCGCACGCCGGGCGGCGACGTCGGCGGCGAAGCCGGGGGAGTCCGCCGCCAGCACCCGCACCGCCGCGTCGGAGAGCGTCGCCGGGTCGGGCAGCGCGCTCGGGTCGAGCACCATCAGCGGCGCCTCCAGCACGCTGAGCCCCGCCGAGCGGGCCACCGCCAGCAGCTCCGGGGTCGTCTCGTGCACCCACTCGAAGGCTTCTGGCAGGCCCAGCTTCCGCTGGCGCTCGCGGACCGAGGTAACGTCGGCCAGCGACGGCGGCTCGGTGTCGTCGATCCGGGGGCGGGCGTAGAACGGCCAGCCGGCACCTTCGCGGACGAACAGCACCAGTCCGCCATGATCCTCCGCACCGGCGACGTCGCGGGGCACCGCGTCGTAGAAGCGTTCCAACCGGTCGAAGACGTTCTTGTGTCGCGGATCCACCGCGCGAGACTACACGTCCCAGCCAGTGGACGGTGTGATCAATCTCGGGTGGCCGTGCGACCCCGGCCCTAACGTAGACTCAATAGACCCACGGGCCGACGTCGTCCCCACCATGATCCAACCTGAGTGACGACAGGAGGCCCGGTGGCTCAGCCGTACGCGGACACAGAACAGCCGCACCCGCACAGCCCGCAGGCGTCCCCGACGCCCCATCCCCGTCCGTCCGCCCAGGGCCTCTACGACCCAGCGCAGGAGCACGATGCCTGCGGCGTGGCCTTCGTGGCGGACCTGCACGGCCGGCGTTCACACTCGGTCGTCGCCAACGGGCTCGGCGCGCTCTGTCGGCTGGACCACCGGGGCGCCCGTGGCGCGGAGCCGAACACCGGCGACGGCGCCGGCATCATGATCCAGGTGCCGGACGCGTTCCTGCGCGCGGTGGCCGACGTCGCGCTTCCCCCGGCGGGCGAGTACGCCACGGGGCTGGTCTTCCTTCCCGACGACGATGCCGCCGAGGCGCGTGCCCGCCGGGTGGTCGAGAAGTACGCGTTGGTCGAGGGCGCCGACCTGCTCGGTTGGCGGGACGTGCCGATCGACCCGAGTGACCTGGGCGAGACCGCCCTGGCGGCGATGCCCCGGGTCCGGCAGCTCTTCCTGGCCGCGCACCGCCTCACCGACACGCCCGGCGGGCCGGCCGGCTCCCCGCTGCGCGGCATCGAGCTGGACCGGGTGGCGTTCTGTCTGCGCAAGCAGGCCGAACGGGAGACCGCCGAGCGCGGCGTTCCGGCGTACTTCCCGTCGCTGTCCAGCCGCACCATGGTCTACAAGGGCATGCTCACGCCCGACCAGCTGCCGGCGTTCTACCCGGACCTGCGCGACGAGCGGGTGGACAGCGCCATCGCGCTGGTGCACTCCCGCTTCTCCACGAACACCTTCCCGTCCTGGCCGCTGGCGCACCCGTACCGGTTCATCGCCCACAACGGCGAGATCAACACGATCCGGGGCAACCGCAACTGGATGCAGGCCCGCGAGGCGCTCCTGCGCTCGCCGAACGTGCCGGGCAACATCCGGCGGGTCTTCCCGGTCTGCACCCCCGCCGCCTCCGACTCGGCGAACTTCGATGAGGTCCTGGAGCTGCTGCACCTGGCCGGGCGAAGCCTGCCGCACGCGGTGCTCATGATGATCCCCGAGGCCTGGGAGAACGACCCGGGGATGGACCCGGCCAAGCGCGCCTTCTACCGCTTCCACGCCAGCCTGATGGAGCCGTGGGACGGTCCGGCGTCGGTGGCCTTCACCGACGGCGAGATCGTCGGCGCGGTGCTGGACCGCAACGGGCTGCGCCCGGGGCGCTGGTGGCAGACCGACGACGGGCTCGTGGTGCTCGGCTCCGAGGCGGGTGTCCTCGACCTCGACCCGGCCCACGTGGTCGCCAAGGGGCGACTCCAGCCGGGCCGGATGTTCCTGGTCGACACGGTGGCCGGGCGGATCGTGCACGACGAGGAGATCAAGTCCGAGTTGGCCGCCGCCCAGCCGTACGGCGAGTG
Source organism: Micromonospora sp. H61 (assembly GCF_018070325.1). Taxonomy (GTDB): domain Bacteria; phylum Actinomycetota; class Actinomycetes; order Mycobacteriales; family Micromonosporaceae; genus Micromonospora; species Micromonospora salmantinae. The sequence continues at coordinate 6,055 of NZ_JAGPXY010000092.1, read as the reverse complement.
GCTGCACGCCGGGCTGATCGAGCTGAACGACCTGCCGGCCCGCGAGCACACCGTCTACACACACGACTCGGTGCGCCGCCGGCAGCAGACCTTCGGCTACACGGTGGAGGAGCTGAAGATCCTGCTCGGGCCGATGGCCCGCACCGGCGCCGAGCCGCTCGGTTCGATGGGTACCGACACCCCGATCGCGCCGCTGTCCACCCGGCCGCGGCTGCTCTACGACTACTTCCACCAGCTCTTCGCCCAGGTCACCAACCCGCCGCTGGACGCCATCCGCGAGGAGTTGGTGACCAGCCTGGCGTCGACCATCGGGCCGGAGGGCAACCTGCTCGACCCGGGCGCCGCGAGCTGCCGGCAGATCGTGCTCCCGCACCCGATCATCGACAACGACGAGCTGGCGAAGATCCTCTCCATCGACGAGGACGGAGACCTGCCCGGCTTCAAGGCGGTCCGGGTCTCCGGGCTGTACCGGATCCGGGAGGGCGCCGCCGGGATCAAGGCGCGGCTGACCGAGATCTGCCGGCACGTCTCCGAGGCGATCGAGGACGGCGTGCGCATCCTGGTGCTCTCCGACCGGGACTCCAACGCCGACCTGGCGCCGATCCCGTCGCTGCTGCTCACCGCCGCCGTGCACCAGCACCTGGTGCGCGAGCAGACCCGTACGCAGGCGGCGCTGATCGTGGAGTCCGGCGACTGCCGGGAGGTGCACCACGCGGCGGTGCTGATCGGCTACGGCGCGGCGGCGGTCAACCCGTACCTGGCGTTCGAGTCGGTGGAGGACCTGATCCACACCGGCGCGTTGGCCGGGGTGGAGCCCGCCGCAGCGGTGCGCAACTACGCGAAGGCGCTCGGCAAGGGCGTCCTGAAGATCATGTCCAAGATGGGCATCTCGACTGTCTCCTCGTACTGCGGTGCGCAGGTCTTCGAGGCGGTCGGCCTGGACAGCCGGCTGGTCGAGCGCTACTTCCGGGGCACCCCGAGCCGCATCGGCGGGGTGGGTCTCGCGGGCGTGCACACCGAGGTGGCCGCCCGGCACGCGCTGGCCTGGCCGCCGGCCGGCACCGCCAGCTCCGACCGGTTGGAGGTCGGTGGCGAGTACCAGTGGCGCCGCGAAGGTGAGTTGCACCTGTTCAACCCGGAGACGGTGTTCCTGCTGCAGCACGCCACCCGCAGCCGGCAGTACGACGTCTTCCGGCAGTACACCGCCAAGGTCGACGCGCTCGCCGCGCAGGCCGGCTCGCTGCGCGGGCTGTTCACGCTGCGCACCGGGGTCCGTCCGGCGGTGCCGATCGAGCAGGTCGAGCCGGCCACCGAGATCGTGAAGCGGTTCGCCACCGGCGCCATGTCGTACGGGTCGATCTCGGCGGAGGCGCACGAGACGCTGGCCATCGCCATGAACCGGCTCGGCGGCAAGTCCAACACCGGCGAGGGCGGCGAGGACGTCGAGCGGCTGCACGACCCGGCCCGGCGTTCGGCGGTCAAGCAGATCGCCAGCGGCCGCTTCGGTGTGACCAGCGAATACCTGGTCAACGCCGACGACCTCCAGATCAAGATGGCCCAGGGCGCCAAGCCGGGCGAGGGCGGTCAGCTGCCCGGCAACAAGGTCTGGCCGTGGATCGCCCGCACCCGGCACGCCACCCCCGGCGTGGGTCTGATCTCCCCGCCGCCGCACCACGACATCTACTCCATCGAGGACCTCGCCCAGTTGGTGCACGACCTGAAGTGCGTCAACCCGGCGGCCCGGGTGCACGTCAAGCTGGTCAGCGAGGTCGGCGTCGGCACCGTCGCCGCCGGGGTGGCGAAGCTCAAGGCGGACGTCATCCTGATCTCCGGGCACGACGGCGGCACGGGCGCCTCTCCGCTGAACTCGCTCAAGCACGCCGGCACCCCGTGGGAGCTGGGGTTGGCCGAGGCGCAGCAGACGCTGTTGCTCAACAAGCTGCGCGACCGGGTCACAGTGCAGGTCGACGGCCAGCTCAAGACCGGCCGGGACGTGCTGATCGCGGCGCTGCTCGGCGCGGAGGAGTTCGGCTTCGCGACCGCGCCGCTGATCGTCGAGGGTTGCGTGATGATGCGCGTCTGCCACCTGGACACCTGCCCGGTCGGCATCGCCACCCAGAATCCGGTGCTGCGGGAGCGCTTCACCGGCAAGCCGGAGTTCGTGGAGAACTTCTTCCTCTTCCTCGCCGAGGAGGTCCGGGGGTACCTGGCCGAGCTGGGTTTCCGGTCGATCGAGGAGGCGATCGGGCAGTCCGAGCTGCTCGACGTGGCCCCGGCGGTGACGCACTGGAAGGCGCACGGGTTGGACCTGGCGCCCGTCCTGCACCTGCCGGAGCTGCCCGCAGGCGCGGCCCGACGCGGGATCCGCGCGCAGGATCACGGCCTGGATCAGGCGCTCGACAACGAGCTGATCGCGCTGGCCCGTCCGGCTCTGACGGACGGGGCGCCGGTGCGGGTCGAGGTGGCGGTGCGCAACGAGCACCGCAGCGTCGGCGCGATGCTCGGCGGTGAGGTGACCCGTCGCTTCGGCGGCGCCGGCCTTCCCGAGGACACCATCGAGTTCGTGCTGCACGGCACGGCTGGGCAGTCGTTCGGCGCGTTCCTGCCGCGCGGGGTGACCCTGCGCCTGCACGGCGACGCCAACGACTACGTGGGCAAGGGCCTCTCCGGGGGTCGGCTCGTCGTCCGTCCGGACGCCGCCGCGCCGTTCCTCGACCCGGACGCCGAGCCGGGGCGGCGGGCCGAGGATCAGATCATCGCCGGCAACACCATCCTGTACGGGGCCACGGCGGGCGAGGTCTTCCTCCGCGGCCGGGTGGGGGAGCGGTTCGCGGTGCGCAACTCCGGCGCGATCGCCGTGGTCGAGGGCGTCGGCGACCATGGCTGCGAGTACATGACCGGCGGCACTGTGGTGGTGCTCGGTGCGACCGGCCGGAACTTCGCGGCGGGCATGTCGGGCGGCACGGCGTACGTGCACCATCTGGACCGGGCCCGGGTCAACACGGAGCTGGTCGACCTGTTGCCGCTGGGCGAGCAGGAGCAGTCACTCCTGCACGAGCTGATCCAACGGCACGTCGCCGAGACCGGGTCGGCGGTCGCCGAGGATCTGCTCAAGCGGTGGCCGGAGGCGGTGGCCGAGTTCACCGCTGTGGTACCCCGCGACTACCGCCGGGTGCTGGAGATCATGCGGGCCGCCGAAGCAGCCGGCCGCGACGTCGACGACGCGGTGATGGGCGCGCTCAGCGCGCCCGCCGCACCGGTGCCGCCCGCCCCGCGGGTGGCTGCCCAGGAGGTGGCACGTGCCTGACCCGAACGGTTTCCTGCGCTACGACCGGCGGCTGCCGGCCCGCCGCCCGGTGCCGGTGCGGATCAGCGACTGGCGGGAGGTGTACCCGCCGGCCGGCGAGGAGTTGGTCCGTGAGCAGGCCACCCGATGCATGGACTGCGGCATCCCGTTCTGCCACGACGGCTGCCCGCTGGGCAATCGCATCCCGGACTGGAACGACCTGGTGCGTACCGGCAACTGGGACGCCGCTGTGGAGTCGCTGCACGCCACGAACAACTTCCCGGAGTTCACCGGCCGGCTCTGCCCGGCGCCCTGCGAGGCGGCCTGCGTGCTCGGCATTTCCGGCGGTCAACCGGTGACCATCAAGCAGGTCGAGGTGGAGATCGCCGACGCCGCCGCGGCGCGCGGGTTCACCCCCCGTCCGGTGCCGGCGCCGTCGGGCCGGTCGGTCGCCGTCGTCGGCTCCGGGCCCGCCGGCCTCGCCGCCGCCCAGCAGTTGGCCCGCGCCGGTCACGCGGTGACCGTGTACGAACGCGACGACGCGATCGGTGGCCTGCTCCGGTACGGCATTCCCGACTTCAAGTTGGAGAAGCGGCACATCGATGCCCGGCTGGCCCAGCTCACCGCCGAGGGGGTGCGCTTCCGCACCGGCGTGAACGTCGGGGTGGACGTGACCGCCGAGCAGTTGCGCGCCGAGCACGACGCGGTGCTGCTGGCCTGTGGGGCGTTGCAGGGCCGGGACACCCCGGAGACCCCGGGGCGGGCGCTTCGGGGCGTACACCAGGCGATGGCGCACCTGGTCGCGGCGAATCGCGCGGTTGCCACGGCGGCCACCGACCAGGCCGGCGTGGTGGCCACCGCCGAGCGTCGGCTGGCGCGGGCGGTGTTGCCGGACGGCACGCCGATCGACGCGGCCGGCAAGCACGTGGTGATCATCGGTGGCGGTGACACGGCGGCCGACTGTCTCGGCGTCGCGCACCGCCAGGGCGCCGCGGGCGTGCACCAACTCGACCTGTACCCGCAGCCGCCGCAGGAGCGCGACGAGGCACGGGATCCGTGGCCGACCTGGCCGTGGGTGCTGCGCAGCTACCCGGCGCACGAGGAGGGTGGCGAGCGGGTCTTCGCCGTGGCGGTGCAGGAGTTCGTGGACGACGGCACCGGCCAGGTGCGGGCGGTGCGGGTCGCCGAGGTGACAGTGGAGAAGCGCGACGGCCGGCGGGTCGTCACAGTGGTGCCGGGCTCCGAGCGGGAGTTGCCGGCCGATCTGGTGCTGCTGGCGATCGGCTTCGAGGGCACCGAGCAGCAGCCGCTGCTGGCCCAGTTCGGCGTGGAGCGCAACCCTCGGGGCTCCATCGACGCCCGCGACGACTGGCAGACCGACGCCGACGGGGTGTTCGTGGCCGGTGACATGCACCGGGGCGCCTCGTTGATCGTCTGGGCCATCGCCGAGGGGCGGGCGGTCGCCGCCGCCATCCACGACTATCTGGGCGGTGTCGGTACGCTGCCGGCCCCGGTGGGCCCGGCCGCGCAGGCTCTCGCCGCTCGCTGAGGTGCGGGTGTCCGGTCGGTGCGGCAGGTCCGCCACCGCACCGACCGGACATTCCCGCTGGTGAAGCCGCTCACAACTGTGGGCAAAGAGGTTTAAGCCGGCAAGACTTGCCGGCTGCCGAACCGCGCTGCGATCGGTGTGAATGATCATCCTGCCGATCGCTGGAGGTTCGTCGTGGCCCGAGGTGCCACCTTCGCCGCGTTGCGCCACCGCAACTACCGGATCTGGGCGCTCGCCGGCTTCGTCTCCGTCATCGGCACCTGGATGCAGGTCCTCGGAGTCAACTGGTACGTCCTGAAGGAAACCGGCTCGGCGACGTCCATGGGCTTCGCCGTGCTGCTCCAGGCGGCGCCCACGCTGCTGCTCAGCGTCTGGGGTGGCGTGCTGGCCGACCGGCTGCCCGCCCGCCCGCTGCTGATCGCCGCCCAGGGCGCCCACGCGGTGCTCGCCGCCGGACTGGCGGCGGTCGCCCTGACCGGGGTCGGCGGCCTGCCGCTGATCTTCGCGATCTCGCTGGCCACCGGTGCCGTCTCGGCGATCGAAGGCCCGGTGATGGGGCGCTGGGCCGCCAGCCTCGTCGACCGGGAGACGCTGGGCAACGCGCTGGCGCTCGGCTCGCTCACCAACTCCGCCGGCCGCATCCTCGGCATGAGCCTCGGCGCCGTGGTGGTGGCCGCCGTCGGACCCGCCCCGCTGTTCGGCATCAACGCGGCCAGCTTCGCCGCCGTGGTGGTGGCGCTGTTCGCCGTACGCCCGGGAGCCGTGCCCGGCCTCCCGGTCCCGGACGCCGGCCGGGCACGGGGCGGTGTTCGCGCCGGGTTCGCCTACCTGCGTGGGCAGCCGGTGCTGCTCCTCGCGCTCGCCCTGTCGTTCGTGCTCGGCAGCCTGGGCCGCAACTACCAGGTGACAATGGCCGCGATGAGCGACGGGCCGCTGGACGCCGGCGCCTCCGGGTACGGCCTGCTGTCGACGGTGTTCGCTGTCGGAACGGTGGTGGGTGCGCTCGTCGCGGCCCGGCGGCGTTCCCTGGGCTACCGGACGCTCGTCGTCGCGGGCCTGCTCGCCAGCGGGCTGCAGATCGTCGCCGGCCTCGCACCGGGCACCTGGAGCTTCGCCGCGGTGATCCTGCCGATCGCCGCCGCCGCGGTGGTCATCGACACCACCGTCGGCACCCGCGCCCAGCTCGACACCGACGGCGCGATGCGGGGCCGGGTGCTCGC
>NZ_JAGPXY010000091.1 GCF_018070325.1 Micromonospora sp. H61 | reverse complement strand
ACTCTGTTCTGCCTGGCGGCGGCAGCGTTGGCGGCCTGGTCCGACGGCCGCGACACGACCGGAGGTTCGGACGGTGGCAGCCTCTGGCGCAGGCTGGCCGAGGCCGCAGTCGGGCTGGTTGTACTGGTCTGGGCGCTGCTGGTGGTCGTGCCCGGTCTGGCCGCGTCGGTGCAGCGCGGCTTGTTGATCGCCATCGTGGCCGCAGCCGCGTCGACGATGTTCCTGGTGGGCGCTGTGGTGTTCCTGGTGCGTTCGACGGAGTTCGCGGTGCCGCCCTCCCCGCGGAGCCGAGCGCAGCCACCGCCAACGACCGAAACCCGAAAGATCTCATGATGGGATACTTGACGACATGTCCCAGGTGCTGTTGATCGAAGACCACCAGACGGTGCGCGACGGACTGCAGTTGGCGCTCACCCGACAGGGCCACACCGTGCACGCCGTGGGCACCGGTGAGCAGGGGTTGGAGCGGCTGCGCGCGACCCCGTCCGATGTCGTGGTCCTCGATCTCATGCTGCCCGGGATGGACGGGTTCGAGGTCTGCCGCCGGATCCGGCAGCTCGGCGACCTGCCGATCATCATGCTCACCGCCCGCAACGACGACATGGACGTGGTCGCGGGCCTGGAGGCCGGCGCCGACGACTACGTGGTCAAGCCCGTGCAGGCCCGGGTGCTGGAGGCGCGCATCCGCGCGGTGCTGCGACGGACCGGTGGCGACTCGCGGCGCGGCGGCGAGCGGACCGGCCTGGAACAGCACGGTGAGTTGACAATCGACCGGGCCGCGCTGGTGGTCAGCAAGGACGGAACGCCGGTCAGCCTCGCCCCGACGGAGCTGCGGCTGCTGCTCGAACTCTCGCACACGCCGGGCCAGGTGCTCAGCCGCCAGCAGTTGCTGGAGGCCGTGTGGGAGCACGGCTATCTCGGCGACTCGCGACTCGTGGACGCGTGCGTCCAGCGGGTACGCGCCAAGATCGAGGCCGATTCGTCGGCGCCGGTCTTCATCCAGACGGTACGTGGTTTCGGATACCGGTTCGGGCCGCTGTGACACAGTGGCGCCGGGTCGGCGCATGGGTCTCGGGTCTACGGGTCCGGCTCCTCCTGGCATTCGCGCTGCTGGGCGTGACCACGACGGTGGCGGTGGCCGGTGGCAGCTACTTCCAGGCTCGGAACGTCATCCTCCAGCAGGCGCAGGACGCCGCGGTGATGTCGCTGACCGACCAGCTCACCAAGGTCTACCCGATCGCCCAGCTTCCGCCGACCCAGGACGACCTCCAACTGTTGGCCCAGCGCCTCAGTGACCGGGAGAGCTTCGCGGTGGTCGTCTACCGGGACATGCGGGCACAGGGCGGCTCCGAACTCGCCGACCCGCTCACCCCCGAGCTGCGGCAGAAGGTCCGTGACGGTCGCATCGCCTGGCAACGGGTCTCACTCTCCGGAGAGCCCGCGCTGCTCATCGGTACCCAGTTGGCGCTGGACCGCCCGGACGGCACGTCCCGCCCGTCCGGGGTGGAGGTCTACTCGGTGCGCAATCTCGTGCCCGAGCAGCAGAGCATCGACCGGCTCGCCAGCAGGGCATGGTTGACCGGCGGATTGTCCCTGGTCCTCGCCGTCCTGCTGGCCCTGCTGTCCGCCCGCGGAGTCCTGCGACCCGTCCGCGACCTCAGTCGGGCGGCGCGCCGCCTCGGTGAGGGCGACCTGAGTACCCGGTTGACCGTCCGGGGCGCCGACGAGCTGGCGGATGTGGCACGGACCTTCAACGACACCGCCGGGACGCTGGAGCGGCAGGTCGGCGAGCTGCGGCGGTTGGAATCCGACGCCCGCCGCTTCGTGGCCGACGTCTCGCACGAACTCCGGACGCCGCTGGCCGCGATGACGGCGGTCACCGACGTGCTCGACGAGGAGGCCGAACACCTGCCCGGGGACGCGGGCCGGGCCGCCCGGCTGGTCAGCCAGGAGACGCAGAACCTCACCCAACTGGTAAACGACCTCATCGAGATCAGCAGGTTCGACTCCGGCACCGCGCGGCTCGCCCTGGACGACGTGGACGTGGCCGCGGCGGTGACCGCGACCCTGCGGATCCGCGGCTGGCTGGACCGGGTACGAACGGAGTTGCCACCCGGCATCGTGGCTCGACTCGACCCTCGCCGACTGGACGTCATCGTCGCCAACCTTGTCGGCAACGCCTTCCGGCACGGTGCCGAACCGGTGTCGGTACGACTCGGCGCCGACCCGGACTGGGTCACCATCGAGGTGGCCGACCGGGGGCCCGGACTGGACCCGGAGGTGTTGCCACACGTCTTCGACCGCCTCTACAAGGCCGACACCGCGCGAACCCGCTCCGAGGGCAGCGGCCTCGGCCTCGCCATCTCCTGGGAGAACGCGCGTCTGCACCGCCACGGCGAGCGACGGGGGAGTCTCGTAGCGGGCAACGGCACCCACGGCGGCGCGGTGTTCACCCTCCGCCTGCCCCGCGAAACGGCGGACGCCGGAGGTGCCCGGTGACCGGCCGAAGAACGGGCCGTGCGCTGCTCGCCGGTGGACTGCTTCTGACGCTGCTCGCGGCGGGCTGTGGGGTACGACCCAGTGCGGTCATCACCGGTCGTCCGCCGATCAGCGGCCCCGCCCAGGGCAGCTGGCTTTACCTGCTCGCGCAGGACGAACTGGTGCTGGTCCTCCGCCCGGTCAACACGGACCCGTCGCCCGCCGCCGCGCTCTCGCTGCTCGCGGCCGGTCCGCAGGAGAACGAACGCGCCCAGGGTTTCACCAGCGACGTTCCGGCCGGCCTGGACCCGGTCACGGTGACGGCGGGCGACAACAAGTCCGGTGACCTCACGGTGCGGGCGAACATCGCCGCGCAGGCGTTGTCAGGGCGCGCGGTCGACCAGATCATCTGCACGACGGTCGCCGCCGCGGCGCAGGTCAGCGCGGCGAACGCCGCCACCACCGTCACCATCGTCGGGTCCGACGGCGCCCGAGCGCCCCGGGCGTGCCCGATCAGGTGACCGGGCACCGACCGGCGCTCACACCAGGTGGTCGACCGCTCGGGCCGGCCGGGGCAACCCGCTGTGGTGGCCGTGGTCCTGGTCGGCCAGCGCACCGGCGATCAGGATGTCGATCAGTGCGGCGAACTCGATGCCGGCCTGCTGCCAGATCTGCGGGAACTGGGACGCGGCGGTGAAGCCGGGGAACGTGTTGACCTCGTTCACGATGGGCTCGGGCGACCCCTCGGTGGGCAGGAAGAAGTCGACCCGCAGCAGCCCACGGCAGTCGAGGGCCTGGAAGGCGCGAATCGCACGGTCCTGAAGCACCTCGGTGGTCGCCGCGTCGAGTGGGGCGGGAATCTGGAAGATCGCCCCGCCGTCGTACTTCGCGTCGTAGTCGAAGAATCCGGAGCCGGTCACCCGGATCTCCAGCGGCGGGCCGGCCTGTACCCGGCCGTCCGGGTGCTGGAGGACGGCCACGTCGATCTCGCGTCCCCGCGCTCCCTGCTCGACGAGCACCTTCGGGTCGACCTGGCGGGCCTGCTCCAGCGCGGCGGGAACTCCCGCCCAGTCGTCCACCCTGAAGACGCCCAGGCTCGACCCGGCGCGGGCCGGCTTGACAAAGACCGGCAGCTCCAGCCGACGCTGGTCCTCGGGCGACAGGGCCTCGCCGGGACGTAGGGTCACCCCCGGGCTGACCCGCAGGCCCTCCGCCGCGAGGAGCCGCTTGGTGACCCCCTTGTCCATGCCGGCGGCGCTGGCGAAGACGCCGTTGCCGACGTACGGCACGCCGAGCCACTCCAGCAGCGACGACACGGTGCCGTCCTCGCCGTACGGGCCGTGCAGGGCCGGGAACACCACGTCCTGGGCACGCAGGACGCGCAACGCCGCAGGCAGGGGCGTCGGTCGACCGCCGACGTGCCACCCGCCGTCGCGGTCGATGAGCACCTCGGTGACCTGGTACCGCCCACGGTCCAGGTGGGCGAGGATGCTCGCCGCCGAGCGGCAGGACACCTCGTGCTCGCCGCTCTGCCCGCCGTACAGCACTGCCAGTCGGGTTGTCATGAGTTCCGTGCCCTTCCATGGAGGTGCTCGCGGGCCACCCGGGCCCCGATGCCGGTCAAGATCTCGTGTGGGTTGGTGTCGGCCCAGCGCGCCCACTCGACCACCGTCGGAGGGTGCTGGTCGCCCTGGGCCGGGCCGAACACCACGACCGGGTCGCCGATCGTCACCGAAAGATCCCCGGCGTCGACCACGCACTGGTCCATGGCGATGCGCCCGACGATCGGGCACCGTCGGCCGGCGAGCCACACCGAGGCGCGGCCACCCGCGGCCCGGGGCAGCCCGTCGGCGTAGCCGAGCGGCAGCAGCGCCAGCGTGGTCGCCGCGCCGGTCACGTGCTCGGGCCCGTAGGAGACGCCGGTGCCGGCCGGCACCCGCTTGACGTTGACCACGCTCGTCCGCAGGGTCATCGCGGGGTGCAGCCCGAACTCGCCCGGACCACTCACGCCGAACGGGTCCACGCCGTAGAGGGCGATCCCGATCCGGCAGAGGTCGAAGCGGGTCCGCGGTGCGGAGAGCGCGGCCGCCGAGTTGGCCAGGTGGACGAGATCAGGGTTCAGGCCAGCCGACCGTGCGGTCCGCAGCGCCTCCTCGAAGATCGCCACCTGACGGGTGAGCGCGGGGGCGCCCGGCAGGTCGGCGTCGGCGAGGTGGGACCACACCCCGCGCACCCGGATCCCACCCTCTCGTTCGTACTTGCGGGCCCAACCGACCAACTCGGGCCAGTCGTCCCCGGCGGCCCCGTTGCGGGACAACCCGGTGTCCGCCTTGAGCTGCACCATCGCCGGTACGCCGAGCAGACGGGCCGCGTCGGCGACGGCGTGCAGGTGCGTCGTCGTGGACACGCCGACGTCGACGCCACTCTTGATCAACATACCGAAGTCGTCATCCGGGCTGTGCAGCCAGCTCAACGTGGGCGCTGTCACACCCCCGTCGCGCAGGGTCAGCGCCTCGGCCGTCGAGGTCACTCCCAGCCAGGAGGCACCTGCGCGCAGCGCGGCCCGGGCCACCTGCACCGCGCCGTGGCCGAACCCGTCGGCCTTCACCACGGCCATCAGTCCGGTGCCGGTGACCGACGCGATCGACCGTACGTTGCTGGCGATCGCGTCCAGGTCGATCAGGGCTTCGGCGAGGGCGCTCATCCGGCCGCCTCCAACCGGCGCGTGCCGGGCAGCGCGAACAGCCAGCCCGCGCGAACCGCCAGCAGCCCGCGGTGAACGACCAGGCTCAGACCGATCACCAGCCCGCTCAGCAGAATCGGATAACCGAGCACGATCAGGCCCTGAGCCGACCCACCCAGCCCGGAAACCGGTACGAGCAACAGCCGGTGCAGTAGGGCCAGGACCGGCATGTGAATGACGTAGATCGGCAACGTGATGCGGCCGAGCCTAGCCAGCGGTTTGCTGAGCGCCGACCACCGCGACAGCCGGGCAGCAGCGGTTATGCCGAAGATCACTGCCACCACGGAGACCGCCGGCCATACCCCGAGCCACTGCTGGGCGCCGGTCACCGCCATCGCGGCGAGCGCCAGGACGTAGCCACCCGAGGTCAGCAACAGCCGGCGGCGGCTGGCGGTGGCGGCCCACTGCTGGATCTGCGGCCGCAGGTACAGGCCGGCGAGGAAGAAGACCAGGTTCTGGTAGAGGCCGGCGCGGTTGCCCGGGGTGTCGAGCAGGCCGGCGGCGGCGACGGCGGACAGTGCGGCGGCGGGGACCAGGACCAGCGCGCGGGGCGCCCGGCGGGTCAACTTGGCGATCGTGAAGTACAGCGCCAGGGCGTACAGGTACCAGAGGTTGGACGGCGTGATGGTGAGCTGCTCCAGCAGGCCGAGCGCCGAGGTGGCCCGGTCGGTCGGCAGTTCCGGCGCGGCGGCGAGGACCACTGTGTGGATCAGCAGCCAGACGGCGTACAGGTAGAGGAACCCGGCGATCCGGCTGCGGGCGACGACCCGCCACGGCCGCTGGGCGGCGTTCGCCGCGAAGACGCCCGAGATGGTGAAGAACAGCGGCATCCGCAGCGGAAGGAACTGCTCGCCCAGCGTTCCCCAGAAGCCCGGCACCGGTACGCCGATGTGCCAGTCGATCTGGAGGTAGTCCTTCACGACGACGTGCCACAGGACGACGAGGATGATGCAGACGCCCTTCGCGGCATCCGCCCACTGCGCCCGGTGTGATCCGGCGGCAGGTGCGGGCGCGGAGGCAGGGGCGGGTCCGGTCCGTTGGCGGTGGCGGAACCGGACGCGCGGCGCGTCGGGCTCCAGCTCGGCGGGCCGGGGCTCGGTGGGAGACAGCTGTTGGATCACCCACCGAAAGCTGCCAGCCGGATATCCGCACGTGATCCACGAATTGTCATGGTGCGGTAATGAACGCCGCCGGACCCGATCCGTAGGCGGTTCCGAGCCGGGGTGAGCGAGGTGCAGGTGACGCCTGATCGGGACCCGATCGAGTTCGCCCGGCGGCTCGGCGACGAGGTGCTGCCCCGGCTGGCCGACATCGGCTGATTCCGCCGCGACCGGTGCGGGTGCCACCCAGGGCCCCTTCGCCAGGAGGCGGGCTCCTGCGGGCCGCCCTCAGTTGTGAGGGTTGAGAAAGTCGGTGATGAGGGTGGCGAGCTCCTGTGGGCGTTCGGCGACCATCGCGTGGCTGGCGCCGGCGAGCTGCCGCACCCGCAGAGACGGGTTGTCCACGGTGGCAAGCCGTTCGGCGGTGACCTTGCGGTACGCCTCGTACAGGCTGTGGAACGGCTGTTGTTCGGGCAGGTCCTCAGTGGCGAGGACGAGCAGCAGCGGACAGCGGACGTCGCGGTAGGCGGGCATCAGCTCGAGGGAGTCCATGGCGTCCCGGAGTTGCCGGGTGAGGTCCGGGCCGGGCCGCAGCCGGCTGCGGCCGTCGTCGCCGGGCACGAGGTTGCGTTCGACGGCCGCCACCCAGTCGTCGGGTGCGGCGCCGTAGCGTTGGGCCATGGCCCGCTGCCCCGCCAGCATGGCGGCCACCTGTTCGGCGGTGAGCGGCTCGGCCAGCATCGCGGCCATCGCGTCGAATACGGCCCGCAGCTTGGCCAGCTCGGTCTCGGTCTGCGCCGGATCCAGCCCGGTGAGCTGGTCCGGACGGTTCAACGGCGGATTGCCGTCGAAGCTGACGGCACCGGGGCACTCCGGGTGACGCTGCGCCCAGAGAGTGGCGAGCATGCCGCCGAGGGAGACGCCGACCACCGCTGGGGAGGTGAGGCCGAGGTGGTCGGCGACGGCGGCCAGGTCGGCCAGTACGGCGTTCCAGCGCCACGGGCCGTCTCCGGACCGGCCGTGACCGCGCAGGTCGACGGTGACCACCCGGTGGGTCGGGCGCAGGTGCTCGGCGAGGGTGGTCATCTGGGCGAGGTTGCCGCCGGCGCCGTGAAGGAGCAGCAGCGGTTGTCCGGGTCCGCCGAAGTCGCGGATCGCGATGGGCACGGTCCCGGAGTCGATGATGGTCTCAGACACGTCGGTTCCCTTCCTTGAGCAGTCGGTCGCGTACGGAGGCGGAGCGCACGCCGCCTTCGGGGTGGCGGGCGAGCTTGTCGCGGGAGACCAGGTCGTGGACGCCCTGGCGGGTGATGCCGAGCATGGCGCCGGCCACCGCGTACGACACGGATTCGGCGGTCGGGTGGCCGACCCGTCGCGCGACGGCCTGGCCGAAAGGGCTGCGCCACCAGTCGTTGGGTGGGTCGAACGGTCCGTCCCCCGGGTAGAGGGTGGCGATCGCGCGCATGACCACGCTGACGGCGGCCCGGTCGTCGCCGCTGACGATTGTGGTCGCCCAGGATCGGGCCCGATCCCGGATGACGGTGCGCAGCGGGTCGATGGCGTCGTGGCCGTCGACCAGGATTTCCAGGGGGTCGAGCAGGCGGATGTCGATCAACCGGATGAGCTGCTCGGTCAGTTCCTGGTGGGTTGGCGACATGCTGCCTCCTCCGCTACTTGACGCCCATCGTCAAGCACTTGACGTCGAGTGTCAAGCACCATGGCGCGAGCGCGGTTGGCCCGCGCCGTCTTTCGCTCCACAAACGACGTTGCCGGCGGGGGATGAGCCGGATCACATACGGTGGTTCGCTTCGACTGCCGGAAATTGTTTTACGGCGTGCCAGGTAGCCTCTCCGGGTGTCGCAGATGTTGCCGCTTCTTGTTACCGATCGGTATGACGTCGTCGAGCTCATCGGCCAGGGCGGAATGGGTCGAGTGTGGAAAGCCCGCGACCGAATGCTGCAACGGGACGTCGCCATCAAGGAAATCGTTCCACCCCCCGGCCTGACCATTGAGGCGCGACAGGAATTGCGGGTCCGGTCACTTCGGGAGGCCCGGGCAATCGCGCAACTCGACCACGTCAACGTCGTCCGGGTCTTCGATGTGCTGTTGAGCGCCGACGGCGACCCGCAGATCGTGATGGAGTACGTGCCGTCCCGTTCGCTGCACGACACCATCACCACCGACGGCCCCGTCGCGCCGGTGCGGGCGGCCGAGATCGGGCTGGCCGTGCTCGGCGCGCTGCGCGCCGCCCACCGCGCCGGGATCATGCACCGCGACGTCAAACCGGCGAACATCCTCGTCGGCGCGGACGACCGGATCGTGCTCACCGACTTCGGCCTGGCCACCGCCGTCGAGGACGTGAACCTCACCCTCAGCGGTGTGGTGCTCGGCTCGCCCGCGTACGTCTCTCCCGAGCGGGCCATGCGGGGCACGGTGGGCCCGGAGGGGGATTTCTGGTCGCTCGGCGCGACCCTGTACGCCGCCGTCGAGGGCCAGTCGCCGTACGCCCGGCCGTCGAGTCTGATGAGCCTCACCGCGCTGGTCACCGAGCCGCCACCCGCGGCGCGACGGGCGGGTCCGCTCGCACCGGTGCTGGCCGGTCTGCTGCGCAAGGACCCGGCCGAGCGGATGGACGCCGACGCGGCCGAGCAGTTGCTCCGGGCCGTGCTGGACGGCACACCGCGGCCACCCATCGCGGTGACGTGGCGTCCGGCGCCCGCCGTGCCCGCACCACCGGCGATCACGGTCCATCCGGTCGACGCGTCCGACGTACCCCGGTCGTCGGCCCCGGTGGCGGCGGATCGTGCCGGTCCGGGACCGGCCCGCCGACGGCGGACCTGGCTCCTCGGTGGTCTCGCGGCAGTGGTCGCGCTCGGCTTGGCGGTCGGGGTTCCGCTGGCCACCCGCCGGGCGTCGCGGCCGGCCGGGGGAGGGGCCGAGCTGGTGGACGCCGCCGTGGCGGGTGCGCCGTCGACGCCCGGTGCCGCACCGACGACCGCTGCCCTCCGGCCGATCTCGTGGTCGGTCTACCGGGACAGCAGTGGCTTCTCGATGCCGGCGCCGCGCGACTGGCAGATCCTCCGGCGCGGCCAGCGCGTCGAACTGCGCGAGCCGGGCGGCGAACGGATGCTTGTCGTCAGCCAGACCGACTCGCCGCGCGGCGACCCGTTGGCCGAACTCGGCGGCCCGGCCGTCAGCGAGCGGTACCGCGACTACCGCCGGGTCGAGCTGCTCGCTGTCAACTACCAGCTCAAGGCCGCCGACCTGGAGTGGGTCTACACCAGCGAGGCGGGTACCGCGATGCGCGGACGCCAGCGCACCTTCACGACGGCTGCGCGTCACGGCTACAGCATCGCCTGGTTGACACCCGAGTCGGCCTGGCCGGCGGCCGGGGCGGACGCGTTCCGGGAGGTCACCGCGGGCTTCCGGCCGGCGTCGACGGCGGACGGGGCCACGCCGTCCGCCACGCCGGACCGTCGAGTGTCGCCGAGTCCGAGCGTGCCCCCGGCGCGGTCGGGCAACCGGCTCGTCGGGGTGGCGAGCAAGCGGTGCCTGGACATCAGCGCGCCGGACTCACCCGACCCGGTCCGGCTCGGGATCTGGGACTGCCGGGATGATCGCGCCTCCCACCAGCTCTGGGCGATGCGCTCGGACCGGAGCGTGCAGTTGGGTGGGCGTTGCCTGGACGTGCTCGCCGCGTCCAGCGACGCCGGAGCGGCGATCCAGCTCACCACCTGCAACACGACCCCGGCGCAACAGTTCACCCTGAACGAGGCCGGGCAACTCGTCAACGCGCACAGCGGACTGTGCCTGGGCACTGTCGGCCAGAGCACAGCGAACGGCGCGATGATCGAGCAGCGCAGCTGTAGCGCCGGCACGAGCCATCTGCGGTGGACCCGGCGATAGCGCCGGACACCGACGAGGGCCGTCCTCCCAGTGGTGCGGAGGACGGCCCTCGTCGGTGGTTGGATCAGGCGACCGATGCGGGGAACCGTTCCCAGACCCGGTGCGCGGCCATCAACTGCTGCACCGCGGTCAGCGCTTCGGCGCCCGAGCCCGCCGCCACGACGCCCGGGGTGCCGGCGACGCCGGCCTGCTCCAGCACTGTGACACCGGCCCCCCAGGCGCCGATCGCCTTGGCGTGCCGCCAGCACTCCTCGACGAGCAGCAGGACGCGGGGGTCCACGGCGGCCGGGCCCGGCGTGCCCGCCTTGGCGTCGCGGGCGGGCAGGGCATCCGGTGCGGGTGCCGGCGCTCCGGCCAGCAGGACCGCGTCGAACTCGACCGACCGGCCGGTGGCGAAGGTGCGCTGCACCGGCAGGTCGCCCACCATGCCGCCGTGCGGGGCGATCAGCAGCGGCACCATGCCGGCGCTGAACACCGCCCGGCGAACCTCGTCGACGCCGTCCAGGTCACCGTCGGGGTCGACGACGATCCCGACCATGCGGCCGTCGCTCGGCCACTCCCGACCGACCTGCGACAGCGCCGGGCTGGGCGTGACGTCGGGGAGCGGCACTGTCGGCTGCGGCGCGGGCAGACCCAGGCCGGTGGCGACCTGCTCGCACAGCACCGGGTCGATGTTGGCGAGGCTCCGCAGCTGACGCTCCTTGATCGCCTGGTGGTAGCACTTGCCCAGCTCGAAGGTGTACGCCCGGATGATGTGTTCCTTCTCGACCGGCGACATGCTCAGCCAGAACAGGCGGACCTGGCTGTAGTGGTCGTCGAACGAGGCCGGGTTCGCGCGTACCTTCGGCGCCTGCGCGACAGTGACCGGCACGTCGACGAAGGCGTGCTCGGCGTCCCCGGCGGGGAACGGGTTGCCGCCGTCGAGCGAGTTCGGTCGGTACGGTGCGACGCCGGCGTGCACGGCGTGCTGGTGGAAGCCGTCGCGCAGCATGTCGTTCACGGCCGCGTGCGGGCGGTTGATCGGGATCTGCGTGAAGTTCGGCCCGCCCAGCCGGGTGAGCTGCGTGTCGACGTACGAGAAGAGCCGGCCCTGCAACAGCGGGTCGTTTGTGACGTCGATGCCCGGGGGCAGGTGACCGAGGTGGAAGGCGACCTGTTCGGTCTCGGCGAAGAAGTTCGTCGGCGTCCGGTTGAGCACCAGCCGCCCGACCGGCTGCACCTCGGCCAGCTCCTCCGGCACGATCTTCGTCGGGTCGAGCAGGTCGATGCCGGCGAAGGTCTCCTCGGGCGTGTCCGGGAAGACCTGGATGCCCAGCTCCCACTCGGGGTACGCGCCGGCCTCGATGGCGTCGTACAGGTCGCGTCGGTGGAAGTCCGGGTCGATGCCGCCGATCAGCTGCGCCTCCTCCCAGGTCAGCGAGTGCACGCCCAACTTCGGCTTCCAGTGGAACTTGGCCAGCACCGTCTCCCCGGCCTCGTTGACGAGGCGGAAGGTGTGCACGCCGAAGCCCTCCATCGTCCGGTACGAACGCGGAATGCCCCGGTCGGACATGTTCCAGATGGTGTGGTGCTGCGCCTCGGTGTGCAGCGACACGAAGTCCCAGAAGGTGTCGTGGGCGCTCTGCGCCTGCGGGATCTCCCGGTCCGGGTGCGGCTTGCCGGCGTGGATGATGTCCGGGAACTTGATCGCGTCCTGGATGAAGAAGACCGGGATGTTGTTGCCGACCAGGTCGAAGGTGCCCTCGTCGGTGTAGAACTTCGTGGCGAAGCCACGGGTGTCGCGGACCGTGTCGGCCGAACCCCGCGAACCGAGAACCGTGGAGAACCTGACGAAGACGTCGGTCTCGCGTCCCTTCTTGAGGAAGCCGGCCCTGGTGACCGCCTCGGCGGTGCCGTACGCGGTGAACACACCGTGCGCGCCGGCGCCCCGGGCGTGCACCACGCGCTCCGGAATGCGTTCGTGGTCGAAGTGCGTGATCTTCTCGCGTAGGTGGTGGTCCTGCAGGAGCACCGGGCCGCGCGGGCCGGCCTTGAGCGAGTGGTCGGTGTCGCGTAGCCGTGCCCCGTTCGCGGTCGTGAGGTAGGCCCCCTGCTGACCGTTCGCGATCGTCGGCGCGCCGGTCTCCGCGCCAGTCGGCGTGCGCGTCTGCGGTGCCCCCTGTTCCGGCTTCGGCGGCAGCGGGTCGTGCGGCGTCGTCGGCTCCTCGAGCGGCGGTGGCGCGCTCCCCGGTGCACCGGGGACATCCGGGCTGAGGGCGTCGGCGATCTTTCCTGATGCGGTCTTCACGACGTTCTTGACCGCCTCGGCGGGCTTGCTGGAATCCACTGGCTGAACCTCTCCATGGCGCGTGTGCGGGCCGGCGCCTGCCCTGCTACCCCAGGTCAGAGGGTCGAAACACGACTCATCCCGGCATCCTGCGCCGGGACTGGTGATTTCGCCGATGCCGGGATCGGCGGAGCAGCCAAAACTGACACACGTCGATATCCCTCGACTTTAGGGAGTGCCCGACGTGTCCTCACCAACCACCACCCGTCCCCGTTCCGTCGCAGCCCGTGCCACCCGGCTCGCATTGGCCGCCGTCCTGGCCGCCGGTGGCGTCCTGGCCGGATCGTCCGGCGCCGCCCAGGCCGCCGGCCCGTACGAGCGGGGCCCCGCCCCGACCACCGCGATCCTGGAGGCCAGCCGCGGCCCGTTCGCGACGTCCTCGCAGAGCGTGTCCTCGCTGAGCGTCACCGGCTTCGGCGGCGGCGTCATCTACTACCCGACCAGCACCAGCGAGGGCACCTTCGGCGCCATCGCCATCTCGCCCGGTTACACCGCCGCGTGGTCCAGCATCAGCTGGCTCGGACCGCGCATCGCCTCGCACGGCTTCGTGGTGATCGGCATCGAGACCAACAGTCGGCTGGACCAGCCGGACAGCCGGGGCCGGCAGTTGCTCGCCGCGCTGGACTACCTGACCCAGCGCAGTTCGGTGCGTACCCGGATCGACAGCAGTCGGCTCGCGGTGGCCGGCCACTCCATGGGTGGCGGGGGCAGCCTGGAGGCGGCCTCGTCGCGGCCCTCGTTGCAGGCCGCGGTGCCGCTGGCGCCGTGGAACCTGGACAAGAGCTGGTCCGAGCTGCGGGTGCCGACGCTGATCGTCGGTGGCGAGAACGACAGTGTCGCGTCGGTCTCGTCGCACTCGATCCCGTTCTACAACAGCATCCCGGCCTCCGCCGAGAAGGCGTACCTGGAGCTGAACGGGGCGAGCCACTTCTTCCCGCAGACCACGAACACGCCGACCGCGCGGCAGATGGTGGCCTGGTTGAAGCGGTTCGTCGACGACGACACCCGCTACGAGCAGTTCCTCTGCCCCGGCCCGAGCGGCTCGCAGATCGAGGAGTACCGCAACACCTGTCCCAGCGCCTGACGGCGGTCACGGGGCGGTCGCCGCTGGCGGCCGCCCCGTCCACGTGCGTGAAGGCGGCATTGAAGGTCTTGACGCCAAACCCGAGAAACGTACACTGCGAGTGTAAATAAACACCCGCCACGACAGAGGGATGGGTGATGGAGCGCGGCCTCGAACTGCACCACATCGGCGTCCGTTTCGGCGGCCTCACCGCCCTCGACGACGTGTCCCTGCGGGTGCCACCCAACCGGGTGGTGGGCGTCATCGGGCCCAACGGCGCCGGCAAGACCACGCTGTTCAACGTGATCTGCGGCTTCGTCGCACCGGAGACGGGCTCACTCACCCTCGACGACCGACCGCTGCGGCCACGGCCGCACCGGCTGACCCGGCTCGGCATCGCCCGGACCCTTCAGGGCACCGGGCTCTTCGCCGGGCTGAGCGTGCTGGAGAACGTGATGACCGGCGCCTCGCACACCGCCCGTGCCGGCTTCGTCCCGGCGCTGCTCGGGCTGCCGGCCAGCGACCGCGACGAGCGCCGGCTCCGCGGGGACGCCATGGCCATCCTCGACGAGCTGGGCATCGCCGAGCACGCCGGGGCCGCGCCGACCACCCTGCCCTTCGCCGTACGCCAGCGGGTCGCCCTGGCCCGCGCGCTCGCCGCCCGGCCCCGGCTGCTCCTGCTCGACGAGCCGGCCGGTGGCCTCGGGGCGGACGACATCGCCGAGCTGGCGGAGCTGGTCCGGCACCTGCCCCGGCGG
Organism: Micromonospora sp. H61; assembly: GCF_018070325.1. Lineage (GTDB taxonomy): Bacteria > Actinomycetota > Actinomycetes > Mycobacteriales > Micromonosporaceae > Micromonospora > Micromonospora salmantinae. The sequence goes on along the minus strand of NZ_JAGPXY010000091.1, from coordinate 7,796 downwards.
GACACCGACCCCTGCGCCGTGCTCCTGGTCGAGCACCACATGGACCTGGTGATGGCCGTCTGCGACGAACTCGTGGTCCTCGACTTCGGCCGGGTCATCGCCGCCGGCACCCCGGACGAGATCCGCGACGACCCCGCGGTCACCGACGCGTACCTCGGTGCCACAGTCGAGGAAGAGGTCTCCCCATGAGCGGCACGGACCTGCTCGTCGTGCGGGGGCTGGTCGCCGGTTACGGTGCCGCGCCCGTGCTGCGGGCCGTCGACCTCACCGTCCCGGCCGGCACCATCGCCGCTGTCGTCGGCGCCAACGGCGCCGGCAAGACCACCCTCCTGCGCGCGCTCTCCGGCATGATCCGCCCGGCCGCCGGCCAGGTCCTGCTGGCCGGGGAGGACCTTCGCGGCACGCCGGTGGAGCAGCTCGTCCGGCGCGGCATGGCGCACGTCCCGGAGGGCCGGGGCGTGATCAGCGAGCTGACCGTCGACGAGAACCTGCGGCTGGGCGGGCTGTGGCGACGCGACCGGGCCGACGCCGGGCGGGCCCTCGACGAGGTCTACCAGCTCTTCGAGCCGCTGGCCCGACGCCGCCGGCACCTCGGTCACCAGCTCTCCGGCGGCGAGCGGCAGATGCTCGCGCTCGGTCGGGCCCTGGTCGGGCGCCCCCGTCTGCTGCTGCTGGACGAGCCGTCGCTCGGCCTGGCGCCGCGGGTTGTCGCCCGGACCATGGCCCTGCTCCGCCAACTGCGCGACCGCACCGGGCTGACCGTCCTGCTGGTCGAGCAGAACGTGCGCAGCGCGCTCGCCGTCGCCGACCAGGGCGTCGTGATGTCCCTCGGTCGGGTGGTGATCGCCGCCCCGGCGGTGCAGCTACGCGACGACGTCGACCTGCGCCACGCGTACCTCGGTTTCTGACCACCATCTCGTCCCCCGGAGGGAGGACTGTTGGACCGCTTCGTCTTCCTCACCGTCGACGGCCTGTCCCGGGGCGCGGTGTACGCCGCGTTCGCGCTGGCCCTGGTGCTCATCTGGCGGGCGGCGCGGGTCGTCAACTTCGCCCAGGGGGCGATGGCCGTCGCCGCCGCGTACGTCGCGTACACAGTGAGCACCGCGACCGGTTCCTACTGGCTGGGCTTCGTGGTCGCGATCGTCGCCGGCCTGCTGCTCGGTGCGCTGGTGGACCGGGTGGTGATGCGGCACGTCGATCACGCCTCACCGCTCAACCCGGTGATCGTCGCGCTCGGGCTGGTGCTGCTGATCCAGGCCGTGCTCGGCATGGTGTACGGCAGCGAGTTCCGCCCCGCCGAGGCCCCGTTCAGCCGGTCCGCCCTCACCGTGGGCGGGGTCGCCGTGCTGTCCCCGTACGACCTGTTCGTCTTCGCCACGATCGGCGTGGTGGTCAGCGGCCTGGCCTGGATGTTCGCCCGTACCCCGGTGGGGTTGCGGATGCGCGCGGCGGCCTTCGCTCCGGAGGTCTCCCGGCTGCTCGGGGTCAACGTCGGCGGGATGCTGACCCTCGGCTGGGCGCTCGCCTCCGGGGTGGGCGCGCTGGCCGCCATGCTGGTCCTGCCGACCGAGTTGGGCCTGCACCCGCACGCGATGGACCTGGTGTTCGTCTCGGCGTTCACCGCGGCGGTGGTCGGCGGGCTGGACAGTCCACCGGGAGCGGTGGTCGGTGGGCTGGTGGTGGGGTTGCTGCTCTCCTACGTGAGCGGCTACGCCGGCAGTGACCTCACCCCGCTCGCGGTGCTGGTCCTGCTGCTGGCGGTGCTGCTGGTCCGGCCCGGTGGGCTGTTCGCCCCGGTCGCGGCGAGGCGGGTGTGAGCGCCACGAGGGCGGCAGTGCCGCCGAGAGAGCAGCTCGACGACCCGGGCGGCCGACCGGTCGACCGGCGACGCGGCTCCACACTGCTGCGCCACCTCGCGGTGGTGCTGGCCGCCGGGTTGCTGCTGGTGGCGATCAGCTACTCCGTCGAGCCGTTCCGCAACTTCCAGCTCGCCACCGTGGCCGCCTACCTCTGCGCGACCGCCGGGCTGACCGTCCTCACCGGGCTCAACGGTCAACTGTCGCTCGGGCACGGCGCGCTGATGGCCACCGGGGCGTACACGGTGGCGCTGTGCCAGACCGCGTTCGCCGACCGGGGGATGACCGGCGGCTGGCTGTTGCCGCTGTCGTTGGCTGCGGCGATCGCCAGCACTGTCGCGGTAGGCGCGGTGGTCGGTGTGGCAGCGGCCCGACTGCGCGGCCCCTATCTGGCCGGGGTCACCCTCGCGGTGGCCGTGGTGGTGCCGGCGCTGGCGGTCACCTTCGACGGCGTGTTCAACGGCGAGCAGGGGCTGTCGGTGCCGGTGGAGCCGCCGCCGCTGTCGCTCGGCCCGTACTTCCCGTACGAGCGGTGGCAGCTCTGGGTCACCGGCGCGGCCACCCTGCTCGCGTTGCTGCTGTTGGCGAACCTGATCCGCAGCCGGTACGGGCGTATCTTCCGGGCGGTCCGCGACGACGAGGTGGCGGCCCGCCTCGCCGGCATCCACGTGGCCCGCACCCAGGTCCTCGCGTTCGTGGTCAGCGCGGCCACCGCCGGGCTCGGCGGTGCGCTGCTGGCGGTGCTCGCGCAGAGCGTCTCACCCGGCGCGTTCTCGCTGACCCTGTCGCTGTTCCTGCTGATGGCCGTGGTGATCGGTGGCCTGGGTCGACTGACCGGCGCGCTGTGGGGGGCCGTCCTGCTGGTCGCCCTGCCCGATCTGACCCACTCGGTGACCGAGATGCTCACGCTCTCGCCCGCTGTGGCGCAGCGGCTGGAGGGCAACCTCCCCCTGGCGATCTTCGGACTCACCCTGATCGTCGTCATGATCGCCGCCCCCGGCGGTGTGCAGGGTCTGCTGTCGCGTCTCGGCCGGGCGTTGCTGGCCAGGCGTCCGACCCGGCGTTCCTGAGCTGTCCTCGGTCCGGCCTCGGCCGGGCGCCCCACCACCACACCGTTCCCACAGACAACCGGACCGAGAAAGGTCGGTGTTTCCCATGCACCGTAACGCGCATCGCGGCCTCGCGATCGCCAGCACCCTTGCCCTGCTCATCACCGCTGCCGGCTGTAGCGGCGACGACGGCCCCGGCTCCGGCGGGGCGTCGGTGCCGGGCGTCACCGACACCGAGATCGTCGTCGGCACCCACATGCCGCTGACCGGTCCGGCCTCGGCCGGCTACTCGAAGATCGCCCCGGCGACGAAGGCGTACTTCGACTACGTCAACGCCAACGGCGGAGTGCACGGCCGGAAGATCACCTACAAGATCGTGGACGACGGCTACAACCCGGCGAACACCCAGCAGGTGGTACGTCAGCTCGTCCTCCAGGACAAGGTCTTCGCCGTCCTCAATGGTCTGGGTACGCCGACGCACACCGGGGTGCTCGACTTCCTCAAGAGCAACCGGGTGCCAGACCTCTTCGTCGCCTCCGGCAGCCGCAGCTGGGACCAGCCGGACAAGTATCCGGGCACGTTCGGGTTCAACCCCGACTACACGGTCGAGGGCAAGATCCTCGCCAACTACGCGAAGGCGAACCTGGCCGGGCAGAAGGTCTGCTTCCTCGGTCAGGACGACGACTTCGGCCGGGACAGCCTGGCCGGCGTGGAGAAGGTGCTCGGCGCCGGTGCCGTGGCGGTCAAACAGACGTACGTCACCAGCAACACCAACGTGGCGCCGCAGATCGGCGCGTTCAAGGCGGCCGGTTGCCAGGTCGTCGTGCTGGCCACCGTGCCCGGCTTCACCGCGCTCTCCGTCGGCACGGCGGCACGGCTGGGCTTCAAGCCGCAGTGGCTGGTCTCCAACGTCGGCGCCGACCACCCGACCCTGGCCAAGCAGCTCGGCGCCGCCGCGCCGCTGCTGGAGGGCATGGTCGGCACCAACTACCTGCCGATGCAGAACGACACCGCGAACCCGTGGATCCAGCTCTTCACCAAGGTCAACAAGGAGCACAACGGGGACGCGCCGTTCGACGGCAACACCGTCTACGGTATGTCGGTCGGCTACCTCTTCGTGCAGGTGCTGCTCGCCGCCGGCAAGGACCTCACCCGCGAGAAGGTGCTGGACGCCGTGCAGAAGGGCGGCTACCAGGGCCCCGGTCTGGTGCCGCTGCGCTTCTCCGCCACTGACCACTCCGGGTACGGCGGCCAGCGGTTGAGCCGGGTGAGCGGGGGAGTGCAGACCTACTTCGGGCCGGCGTACGAGACGGACGAGGCGGACGGGGCGGTCAACGAGTACACCGCCACCCCGGCCGCGCCCCCGGCGAACGGGGTGCCGACCGTCTCCTGAGACACCGAACATCCGCCGTCCGACCGGGCGTGGTCCCGCCTGACCACGCCCGGTCGGACGGCTGCGCGCCCGCAGCCGGCGCGGCCTGCCGGCCGATCGTCGGAGGCGTTGACCGATACCGATCGATGCTCCTACTATCTGCACCGTGAATGCATATTCGGGCCGACTCGCGGGCCGGGTCGCCATCGTCACCGGCGCCAGTCGCGGGATCGGTCTGGCCATCGCCCAACGCCTCGTCGCCGAAGGCGCGCGGGTAGGTCTGACCGCCCGCCGCCCCGAGGGGCTGGCCGAGGCGGTCGCCAACCTGGGCGGCCCGGCACACGCCCTCGCGGTGCCGGGCCGGGCCGACGACCCCGCGCACCGGGCCGCCGCGGTGAGCCAGGTGAGCGCGGCGTTCGGGCCGGTGGACCTGCTGGTCAACAACACCGGCATCAATCCGGTGCGCGGCCCGCTGGTCGAGCTGGACCTGGCCGCGGCCCGCAAGATCCTCGACGTGAACGTGGTCGCCGCGCTCGGCTGGGTGCAGGAGGTCTGGGCCGCCGGCATGAGCGAGCGCGGCGGCTGCGTCGTCAACGTCTCGTCGATCGCCGGGCTCGGCCCGTCGCCCGGCATCGCCTGCTACGGGGTCAGCAAGGCCGCGCTCAACCATCTCACCGCCAGCCTCGCCGTGGAGTTGGGGCCGACGGTCCGGGTCAACGCGGTCGCCCCCGGCGTGGTGAAGACCCGCTTCGCCGCCGCCCTCTACGACGGGCGGGAGGCCGAGGTCGCCGCGCGGTACCCGCTCGGGCGCCTCGGTCTGCCGTCGGACGTGGCGGGCGCTGTCGCCTTCCTGGCCTCGGGCGACGCCAGTTGGATCACCGGGCAGACCATCATCTGCGACGGCGGCGTCTCGCTGACCGGCCGGGCCGGATGACGGCGTCGGCGGAGCGTCCGAAGCCGCTGATCAACGGCTGTCTAGACTCGGCGGTGCGTCGGGGGACGCCGTGGCGGTGAGGGGGCGAGGGCGGATGGACGGGGTCGATGTGGCGGGCCGGGTGGACGGGCGTACCGCCCGCGCCGAGCGGACCCGCGCGGCCATCGTCGAGGCGCACCTCGCGCTCATCTCCGAGGGTGACCTCCGCCCCACCGGGGAACGCATCGCCGAGCGGGCCGGCATCTCGCTGCGCACCCTCTGGACCAACTTCAAGGACATGGAGACGCTCTTCGAGGCCAGCGGCGCGGAGGTGCTCCGCCAGCAGGACGCCGCCCACCGGCCGATCTCACCGGGGCTGCCGTTGGCGAAGCGGGTCGACGCGTACTGCCGGCAGCGGGCTCGACTGCTCCAGCTCATCGCACCGTCGGCGCGGGCCGCCCAGATGCGTGAGCCGGTCTCCGAACAACTGCACCGCAACCGTCTCAAGCACATCGAACGGGTCCGCGACGAGGTCGAGGACCTCTTCGCCGTCGAGCTGGCCGAGGCCGGGGCGGGGCGGGAGCAGTTGCTCAACGCCCTCGTGGCGGCGAGCACCTGGCAGGCCTGGTCGATGCTGCGCTACGGGCTCGAGTTGGGCGTGGACCAGGCCCGCGCGGTGATGGCCCGGACCGTGGGCGCCCTGCTGGCCGAGGTCGCGCCCGACTGATTCCGGCCCGGCCCGATATTGCCCCCTCTTTCCATTCGGTTTCCGATGGGTAACACTGGCAGGCATGGTTACTGCATCAAGAGTGCAACTAACCGTGCTGCGTGGCCGGGACGACGAGTGCCGGGCTGTCCGGAGCCTGCTCGACGGCATGACCAACGCCGGCGGTGCCCTGCTGTTGCGCGGAGAGCCCGGATCGGGCCGGACGGCGCTTCTCGGCTACGCCCATCGCCACGCCGAGGGTGGCTGCACAGTGCTCGCCGGCAGCGGGCTCGCCGAGGAAGCCGCCCTGCCGTACGCCGGCCTGCAACGTCTGGTCGACCCGGTGCTCGACCGGGCCGCCGCGCTCCCCGGCGAGCAGCGTCAACTGCTACGGCGCGCACTGGCCGGGGAGAGCTGCCCGGCCGACCGGCAGTTGACCCTGTCGATGGCGGTGCTCGGGCTGCTCGCCGCCGCCGCCCGGGACCGGCCGTTGCTCGTCACCATGGACGACATCGACCGAGGCGACCCGCAGACCGCGCAGGTGCTGGCGTTCGTGGCCCGCCGACTGCGGCACCTGCCGCTCGCCGTCCTGCTCACCGCGGACGTCACCGCCAACCTCGACGGGATACCGGCACACCGACTGCGCGTGCTGACCGAGCACGAGAGCCGCGCCGTCCTCACCGATCGATTCGATCGGCTGACCGGGCGCGAGGGCGTCGACCGGCTCCCCGACGGGCCAGCCGCGTCGGCCCTGACCGCGTTGGCCACGATCGGCGGCGGCAACCCGCAGGCCCTGGTGGACCTCGCCGAGGTGCTCACCGCGGGGCAGTGGCGGGGCGAGGAGTCGCTGCCCGCCGCGCCACCGGCGGACGGAGCGCTGGGTCGCGCGTACCGAGCCCGGCTGGACCGGCTGCCCCCGGAGACCCGACGGGTGCTGTTGCTCGCCGCGCTCGACGAGGACGGCGAGCCGGGCACCCTGATCCGGGCCGTGGCGGCCGCCGGCGCCGAGGTCGAGGCGCTCGCCCCGGCGGAGGTCGCCGGCCTGGTCCGCGTCGAGCAACGCGGCGTCACCTTTCCGCAGCCGCTGGTGCGCACGATGATCGCGGCCAGCGCGCCGCTCGCGGAGCGCCGCGCGGCGCACCGACTGCTCGCCGAGGTGCTGGTCGCGGACGGGCAGCGGCTGCGCCGGGCGATGCACCTCGCCGCCGCGACGGCGGGTGCCGATCCGGTCCTCGCCGGCGAGCTGGAACAGGCGGCGGCCGGCGGATCCGACGGCTGGGCCGCCGCCTCGGTGGCCCTGCGGTGGGCCGCCGAACTGAGCGACCAGCCGACGCTCACCGCTGCCCGCCTGCTGACCGCCGCCCGGTACGCCTGGGCCGGGGGGCAACCCGACGAGGCACGGCTGCTGCTCGACCGCCTCCGCGCGGTCTGCGTCGACCCGGTCGTTCGAGGCCGCGCCGACCTGCTCCGCGGTGAGCTGGAGCTGCGCTGCGGCACCGCGTCGAGTGCGTCGGCCACGCTGTTGGCCTCCGCCGCGGCGGTGGACGATACTGACCGCGCCCTGGCGTTGACCGGGCTGGTGCGGGCCGGCGAGGCGGTCTGCTTCACCGGCGACCAGTACCGGTACGCCGAGGTCGGCCGGCGGGCACTGCCGTTGCGGCGCCCAGACGACCCGCCGGCCCTGGAGGTCATGGGCTGTCTGATCGCCGGGGTGGCGGCGACCCTGCGGGGCGACCATGAGCGAGCCGGGCCGGCGCTGCGGCGCGCCGTGGTGCTGGGCGGCCGGCTGACCGGTTGGGCGTTGACCCCCACCGCGCTGAGCTGTGCCGCGGCGGCGGGACTGCTGGTGGCCGTTGACGGCGCGGCCCACCGGCTCGCCGAGCGCGCCGTCGAGCTGGCC
>NZ_JAGPXY010000090.1 GCF_018070325.1 Micromonospora sp. H61 | reverse complement strand
GAAACGCACCGGGCCGGGGAGTCGTCGGCCATCGAGCCCGACTGGTCGGGGCCGAGCTGGAACCGCCCGAGCTGGGGTGGCGGGTGGGCCCCGCCCTGGTCCCGCCAGGACGACGAGCCGGCTGGCCCGGCAGCACGGGACGAGTCGGCGCCGGACTGGGTCGGCGAACCCCACCAGCCGTACGAGCCGGTGCGCGCCGAGGTGCCCCGTCCGTACGAGCCGGTGCGCGCCGATCCGCCTCGGGCGTACGAACCCGTCCGGGTCGAATCCGAGCCCACCCCGGAACGCCCCGCCGAACCGACCAGCGCGCCACCGGCTGACGGTCCGTCCTGGGCGGGGGGTGCGTCGCCGACCAGTGGTCCGCCTGCCGATCGTCCGTCCTGGGCGGGGCCCGGGGCGACCGGCGGACCTCGCGCCGACCGCCCGTCCTGGGCGGGCGGGGCCGACCCCGACCCCACCAGCGCGTCGCCGGCGCGGCCCTCCTGGGCTGGGGGGTCCGATCCGACGCCGACCAGCGTGCCGCCGGCGCGGCCGTCCTGGGCCGGCGGGTCCGAGGCGGCGACCAGCGTGCCACCGGTACGACCGTCCTGGGCCGGCGGATCCGAACCGCCCGCGACCGGCGCGGCGTCGACGCGGCCGTCCTGGGCCGGCGGTGCCGATCCGGCACCGGCCAGCTCCCCGCCGACGCGACCCTCCTGGGCCTCCAGCCCGGCATCGACCGACCCGTCCGCACCGGCCGAGGCGATACCCCCGGCACCCGTCGGACCGCCTCCGGCGCCGGCCGGGCCGCCTCCCACGCTGACCGACGCGCCACCGGCTCCGGCAGGCCCGTCGCTGGTCGCGGAGCGGTCGTCCTGGACCGGCGGTTCGCCGACGGCGAGCAGTTCCCGGGCCGAGCGGCCGGACTGGTCCGAGGGTCGGCTCCCGGCCACCCCGGTCGAGCGCCCGTCGTGGCCGGCCAGCCGATCGGCCGGCGCCGGTGGGGGCGACGGAGGCGAGACGCCCGGCCGGTCCCGGCCCGACGTCCGACCGACCGCACCGTTCCGGCTCCGGCCGGCGACACCCGAGCCCGGTCCGTCACCCGTCGAGCCGCCCCCATCGGCCGCGCCGGTAAACGGCTCGCCATCGACTGACGCCACCCCGTCCGCCACCGCAGCGGTCCCGCCCACCGCCGCCAAGGGTTCCGGCCGCCGCGATCAGCCCGCACCGGCGTCCGCCTCCGCCTACGCGGCGCGCCGATCCGCTCCGGACCCGACGTCGCCGGCCGACGACGGCCGGCAGTCGGCTGCGAGCGCGGTGGTGCTGCCGCAGCGCGTCCCCGCAGAACCGGACGTGCCCGTCGTGCCGGAGCCGCCAGCCGTGGAGCCACCCGCCGAAACCCCGGAACTCGCCCGCATCGCCACCCACCTGCGCCGGGACGACGAGCCAGCCCCACTGCGTGAGCGCCCCGAGGGGTTCGACGTCAACGCCATCCTGGACGCCGTCCGGGAGGTGGCCGGTGTCCGCGACGCGGCCCTGCGCCGCACGCCGGCGGGGGCGCACAGTCTGCGACTGGACCTGGCCGACGGCGCCGACCCGGCCGAGGTGAGCCGGCAGGTGGCCCGGCTGCTCCAGGAGCGGATGGGGTTGGCCGCGGCCCCGCAGAACGTGCCCGGCCTGCCCAGCACGCCACCGCCACCGGTCCGCCGTCGCGCGGCCGAACCCGCCGAGCGGCGTACCCCGGAGACTCGAAACGCGGCTTCGCGCGATCCCGGCGAGATTCGGTCGGCCGAGTCGCCGACGGTCGCCCGCCCGTCCGGCGGTCGGGTCGAGTCCCCGCCGGCCGGCCCGGAGCAGCGGACCGGCACCGACTCGACCCGCCGCCGCCGGTCGAACGCTCCGCACCGGGGGCGCGCCACCGTGGAGGAACCCGGGTCGGTCTCGTCCGCGCCGACCGGCGCCGCGACCGGTAGCCCGGCGACGCTGGGCACGTCGTACTCCGGTGGTCAGGTGACCACGACGGAGTCGGCGCCGTCCCGGCCGCTGGAGACCGGCGGTACGCCGGGGCCCCGAGTGGTGATCGACCACGTGCAGGTCAGCACCTTCGGTCTGGACGCGAACGTGGAGGTCCGGCTGCTGGCCGGGGGCGACAGCGCCTCCGGGTACGCCACCGGGCCGGCGGTGGACGGCTACGTGTTGCGGCTCTGCGCGGTGGCGGCGGCTGCCGCGGTGGACGAGTTGCTGCGCGGTGCCGAGAACGCCGAGCGGGGGCGCTGTTTCGTCGAACACGCTGCGGTGGTGCCGTTCGGCAATTGCGAGGTGGCCACCGTGGTGGCGCTGCTGGTCTGTGAGGGCTGGGTCGAGCAGCTCGCCGGGTCGGCCCTGGTCGCGGGTGATCCCCGTCAGGCGGTGGTCCGGGCGACGCTGGCGGCGGTCAACCGTCGGCTGGAGGCGCTGCTGTCCTGAGTGGTCCGAGGCAGACTGGAGCAATGAGACGCGCCACCCTCTGGCCGGACCACCTACTCCCCGACGACCGCGTTCCGCCGCCGTGGCCGGGCCGGGAAGTCCGCCTCGACGGACGGGTCACGTACGTCCGGGACACTCCGGCCACCGCCGCCGGCGCGGAGCCGGCGCTGTACGTGCACGGGTTGGGCGGGTCGTCGCAGAACTGGACCGACCTGGCCGGGCTGCTCGCCGACCGGCTGGACGGTCAGGCCATCGACCTGCCCGGCTTCGGCCGTAGCGAGCCGGGCCCGAGCTACACGATTCCGGCCTTCGCGGATCTGGTCGTCCGCTGGATCGAGCAAACCGGTCGAGGGCCTGTGCACCTGTTCGGCAACTCGCTGGGTGGCGCGGTCGCGGTCCAGGTCGCCGGGCTCCGGCCGGAGCTGGTCCGCACCCTCACCCTGATCTCCCCGGCGCTGCCGTTCCTGGATTTCCGGCGCTCGTTGCAGGGGCGGATGCTGCCGGTGCTCGCCATCCCCCGAGGTGAGCGGCTGGTCGCCCGGCACCTCACCCAGATGGCTCCCGAGGTGATGGCCCAGCAGGTGCTGGAGGCGTGCGTCGCCGACCTCAGCCGGATCTGCGATCAGCGCCGGGCCGAGGCGTTGGAGGAGATCCGGGTGCGGTACGAGGCCGAGCACTACGCCGCCGCGTACGTCCGGACGTTCCGTGGGCTGGTCTCCAGCTTCCTGCGGGCGTACCTGCCGGGGCCGGGGTCGCTGTGGCGCCTCGCCGAGGCGGTACGCGCACCGACCCTGGTGGTGGGCGGTCTTCAGGACCGTCTGGTCGACGTGCGGGTCGCGCCGCAGACCGCCCGGGTCATTGCGGACAGCCGATTGATGATGCTCGGCGGCGTCGGCCATGTGGCGCAGTTGGAGGTTCCCCGGCTGGTTGCCCGCGCGGTGGTCGGTCTGCTCGCCGAAACGGAGGACACCGCGGGGCGGTCTGATCTGGCAGGCTGACCTGGATGCCCAGCTCAGCCCGCCATCCTGCTCGCCGTCGGCGACGTTTCGCGCTGTTCGCCCAACTGGTGGCGGTGGTGGTGGCCGTCGGCGCGGCGGTGACAGTGATCGCCGAGGGGCCGGGTGGGCATCCCGGCGCTGACCGGTTGGCCGCCGAGGAGATCGGCCCGCCGCCGCTGGTGGCCGGGCCGCTGCCGCCCGACCCGTCGCCCTCTGACGCGGTTCCGTCCAGCCCGCCCCCGGTGTTGCGGGTGCCCGGCGTGGTTCCGAGCGCCGGCACGGGCGGGTTCGGCTATGACGCCCGCTCCGGCCCGGTGCTGGGTCGGGCGGGTGAGCTGCGGCGTTACCGGGTCGCTGTGGAGTCGGGCAGTGCCGAGGACGTCGCCGAGTTCGCCCTGGCGGTTGAGGCGGCGCTCGCCGGGCCGGGCAGTTGGGTCGACAGCGGCAGGTTGCGGCTACAGCAGGTGCCGGGGGCCGCGCCTCGGGACTTCACCGTCTACCTGGCCACCGCCCGCACCGCGGGTCGGATGTGCGCGACGGGTGGGGTGGACATCCGGATCGGCGGTCGCCCGTACACGTCCTGTCGGGCGCCCGGCCAGGTGATCATCAACCTGGATCGGTGGCGGTTGTCAGTGCCGCACTTCGTCTCGGCCGGCGTGCCGTTGACGGTCTACCGGACGTACGTGGTCAACCACGAGGTGGGTCACCAGCTCGGGCATCGGCACGAGCGCTGCCCCGGCGCGGGCCGGCCGGCGCCGGTGATGATGCAGCAGACGCTCTTCCTCAACGGCTGTCGGGTCAACCCGTGGCCGTATCTGAACGGGCGTCGATACGCCGGTCCCGCCCTGTGAGTTGCTCGGCCCGACACGCCGACTGTTGGCCCCTCCATCAGGCGTCTTGCGGCAATAGCGATAAAATCGGAGAAATGCCCGAATAATCTGGCAGGCTCGATCGTATGACGCCGTCGTCCCCTTACGGCCCGCCCCGGCCGCCCGAGCACCGGTCGGCGTTGCGGGGTGTGCGTCCCGCGTTCGTCCGGATGCACCGGCGTCGTCGTCGCAGCATGCTCCTCGGCCTGCTCGTGCTCGCGGCCGCCATCGGGGTGACGGTGAGCCGGGGCGGCGAGTCGTCGGTCGAGCCTCCGGCCACCACGCAGGGCGGAATGGGCCACGGAGGTGGGGTGGCCGCGCACCCGGCGTCCACCGGCTATCCGTCGGTCGGAGCGGGGCGCTTCACGGCGGCCGACGGCGAGACACCCGTGCACGGCACGGACGGGCCGCTGCACCGATACCGGGTCGTCGTCGAACGAGGCGCCGGCCAGGACGCGGACGTGTTCGCCGCCAGTGTGGACGAGGTGCTGGCCGACCCGCGCAGTTGGATCGCGTCCGATGAGCTGCGGGTGCAACGGGTGGCCGACGCCGGGGCCGCCGACTTCACCATCTACCTGGCCACCCCTGTCACGTCCGAGCGGATGTGCGCCGAGGGCGGGCTGACCACCGAGCGCTACACCTCCTGTCGCCTGCCCGGCCAGGTCATCATCAACCTGGCCCGCTGGATGGAGGCGGTCCCCGACTACGGCGCCTCGCTGGACACCTACCGGACCTACGTCATCAACCACGAGGTGGGCCATGAGTTCGGCGAGGAGCACGAGGCGTGCCCCGGCCCGGGGGAGCCCGCCCCGGTGATGCAGCAGCAGACGTACGGGCTGCACGGCTGCGTCGCCAACGCCTGGCCGTACCTCGACGGTCGTCGTTACGCGGGGGACATCGTCCCCTGATCTGCCGGGTCGTCGGTTATTCCCGCTCCCGCATACCGGACCACGTGTCGTCCCTCATGGCCGAGAGGGCTTCCCGCGAGCAACAATGGCGCGGTTCACACCGCCGATCCCGGGGAGTCCACCGTGTCGTTGCCCCCGCTCGTCGAGCCCGCCGCCGAGCTGACCGTAGACGAGATCCGCCGCTACTCACGTCACCTGATCATTCCGGACGTCGGGGTGACCGGCCAGAAGCGGCTGAAGAACGCCCGGGTGCTCTGTGTCGGCGCCGGTGGCCTCGGGTCGCCCGCCCTGATGTACCTCGCCGCGGCCGGGGTCGGCACGCTCGGCATCATCGACTTCGACACCGTCGACGAGTCGAACCTCCAGCGCCAGATCATCCACGGCGTGTCCGACATCGGCCGGTCCAAGGCCGAGTCCGCCGCCGCGTCGATCCGCGAGATCAACCCCCTGGTCAACGTGGAGATCCACAACACCGCGCTGGACCGGGAGAACGTCCGCGAGATCTTCGCCCAGTACGACCTGATCGTCGACGGCACCGACAACTTCGCCACCCGCTACATGGTCAACGACGCGGCGGTGCTGCTGGGTAAGCCGTACGTCTGGGGGTCGATCTACCGCTTCGACGGTCAGGCGTCGGTGTTCTGGGCCGAGCACGGCCCCTGCTACCGGTGCCTCTACCCGGAGCCGCCGCCGCCCGGCATGGTCCCCTCCTGCGCCGAGGGTGGCGTGCTCGGCGTGCTCTGCGCGTCGATCGGTTCGATCCAGGTGAACGAGGCGATCAAGCTGCTCACCGGCATCGGTGAGCCGCTGGTCGGCCGTCTGATGGTCTACGACGCCCTGGAGATGGAATACCGCAAGATCAAGGTCCGTAAGGACCCGAACTGCGCGCTCTGCGGCGACAACCCGACGGTCACCGACCTGCTGGAAGACTACGAGGACTTCTGCGGCGCGGTCTCCGAGGAGGCCCAGGAGGCGACGCTCGACTCGACCATCACCGCCCTGGAGCTCAAGGAGTGGCAGGACGCCGGCAAGGACATCTTCCTCGTCGACGTACGCGAGCCGGCCGAGTACGAGATCGTCCAGATCCCCGGTGCCACCCTGATCCCCAAGGGCGACATCATCTCCGGTGAGGCCCTCGCGAAGCTGCCACAGGACCGGCAGATCGTGCTGCACTGCAAGTCCGGCGTCCGCTCGGCGGAGGCGCTCGCCGCGCTCAAGGCGGCCGGATTCAAGGATGCCGTGCACGTGCAGGGCGGCGTGCTCTCCTGGATCAAGCAGATCGACCCGTCGCTGCCCGCGTACTGACCGGTCGAGCCGGGGCGGCCCTGGCGCGGCCACGCCGCCGCGCCGGGGTGGCCCACGCGGCTGCCCCGGCAAATCGACGCAGATGACGCCGAGCGGCCGTCCGGCCAGAGCGACGCAGCCATTCCGAGCTGGCCGATTCTCCGAGGCGGCATCGCGTCTGCGCAGGTAGCGTCTCCGCCGTGGTCGACTTGGAAGCCGCGATCGGGTTCGTCGTGGCGCATGGGGATGCGGTGGAACGCGCCCGCCTCTCCTGGCTCCGCAACGGCACGGCCGTGCCCGCCGAGTTGCTGGAGACGGCCGAGGTCGGCCAGTCACCGGACGGCGGCTGGCCGGCCACCTGGGCCGGCGAGGTCGCCTCGATCGACGCCACCTGCTTCCGGCTCGTCGAGCTGGACGACCTGGGCGCGCTCGGCCGTCCCGCCGCCCGCCGCGCCCTGGACTGGCTGGCGTCCCGGCAACAGGCCGACGGCGGTTGGGAAGAGGACGCGTCGCTGGCCGACTCGGCACCGGAGTGGGCCCGTCCCGGCGACCCGGAGGCCGGGTTCCTCGTGTCGGCCAACGCCGGTTTCTGGCTCACCGTCGCTGGCCTGGACGCCCGGGCCTCGGGTCCGCTCGACCATCGGGTCGGTGGGGCGTACGCCGGGGTGGTGCAGGCGGCGGCCCACTCGCTCGCCGCGCGGCTGCGTCCGGACGGTAGCTGGCCGTCGTACCTCGCCGCCGGCTGGCTGAGCGCGGCCGTGCTGCACCGGCAGGAGATGTTCCAGGAGTCCGCCCGGATCCAGGTGGCGCTCGCCGAGCGGATGCCGAAGATGACCCCCGGGGACGTGGCGTGGCTTGCGGCCACGTTGCGCCGCGCCGGCGTCGACCCCCAGGACTGGATCATGGTGCGGGCGCTGCGCCGGCTGACCGAGACCCAGCGCAGCGACGGCGGCTGGGAGAGCGACGACGGCCACCAGTTCGACGTGCACGCCACGCTGGCCGCGATCCGGGCGGCCCGGCCCACCCCGCCCGGCTGAGCCGCCCCGTCGCTAGCGCACGTGTCCGTCGCCGGTGACGACGTACTTGGTGCTGGTCAGCTCGGGCAGGCCCATCGGACCGCGAGCGTGCAGCTTCTGGGTGGAAATGCCGATCTCCGCACCGAAGCCGAACTCGCCCCCGTCGGTGAACCGGGTCGAAGCGTTCACCATCACCGCCGCCGCGTCCACCCTCGCCACGAAGTCGCGGGCCGCGCTGGCCGAGTCGGTGATGATCGCCTCGGTGTGCCCGGTGCCGAAGCGGCGGATGTGCGCGACCGCCGCGTCCAGTGAGTCCACCACCGCCACCGAGATGTCGGCGGACAGGTACTCGGTCGCGTAGTCCTCCTCGGTCGCCGGGACCACGGCGGCGGAGTGGGCGGCCACCTCGGGTGAGCCGTGCACTGTCACCCCCGCCTCGGCGAACGCGGCCAGCACCGGCGGCAGGAACGCGTCGGCGATGCCCGCGTGCACCAGCAGCGACTCGGCGGTGTTGCAGGTGGACAGGCGTTGCGTCTTGGCGTTCAGCGTCACCGCGACGGCCTTCGCCAGGTCGGCGGCGGCGTCGACGTAGACGTGGCAGTTGCCCACCCCGGTCTCGATCACCGGCACTGTCGACTCCTCGACCACGGTGCGGATCAGCGATGCGCCACCGCGCGGAATGAGCACGTCGACGAGACCTCGGGCGCGCATCAGCTCCTTGACCGAGTCACGGGAGCTGGCGTCGAGCAACTGCACCGCGTCGGCGGGCAGACCGGCCCCGGCGACCGCGTCGCGCAGCACCGCGACCAGCGCGGCGTTCGAGTGTGCGGCCGACGACGACCCGCGCAGCAGCGCCGCGTTGCCGGACTTGAGGCAGATCCCGGCGGCGTCCACCGTCACGTTGGGCCGCGCCTCGTAGATGATGCCGACCACCCCGAACGGCACCCGGATCTGGCGCAGCTCCAAGCCGTTGGGCAGGGTGGACCCGCGGACCACCTCGCCGACCGGGTCGGGCAACGCGGCCATCTCACGCAGCGCGTCGGCGATGCCGGCCACCCGACCCCCGTCGAGCGCGAGCCGGTCCAGCACGGCCGCGCTCAGCCCGGCCTCACGGCCAGCCGCCAGGTCCGTCTCGTTCGCGGTCAGGATCTCCGGGGTACGCGCCACCAGCGCGTCGGCCATCGCCACCAGCGCGACGTCCTTGACCGTACGCGTGGCCACTGCCAACTCAGCGGCGGCGTCCCTCGCCCGTCGCGCCTGCTCAACCACGCTCATGCCAGCACTCCGCTTCGCTCCGTGTCGACCTGAGGCACCACAGCCCTGAATCGATGATTCGCTCGCTGACGCTCGCTCATGCCAACGCTCCTCAGATGGGGTGGGAAGGTCCTCGGGTCACAGCAGCACCAGGTCGTCGCGGTGGACGACCTCTCGTTCGTACGCCGGGCCGAGCGCCGCGGCGAGTTCGGACGTGGAGCGGCCGAGCAGCCCCGGTAGCTCCACCGCGTCGTAGTTGACCAGCCCGCGGGCGACCGATGCGCCGGCGGTGTCCACCAGGTCCACCGGGTCGCCCGCCGTGAACGTGCCGTCCACGGCGGTGATGCCGGCCGGGAGCAGCGACTTGCGCCGCCCGACGACGGCGGCGACCGCGCCCGGGTCGAGGTGCAGCCGCCCCCGGGGTGAGGTGGCGTGGGCCAGCCAGAACAGCCGGGCCGTCGGCCGTCGCCGCTGCGGGTGGAAGAGCGTGCCGACCGGTTCGCCGGCCAGTGCCGGCGTGGCCAGGTCGGCGGCGGTGAGCACCACCGGGATGCCGAAGCCGGTGGCGATCCGCGCGGCCTCGACCTTGGTCACCATGCCACCGGTGCCGACGCCGGACCGGCCGGCCCCGCCGATGGTGATGCCGGAGAGGTCCGCGTCGTCGCGCACCTCGGCGATCCTGGTCGAGCGCGGGTTGGTGGGGTCACCGGTCCAGAGCGCGTCCACGTCGGAGAGGAGCACCAGCAGGTCGGCGTGCACCAGCGCGGCCACCAGGGCGGCCAGCCGATCGTTGTCGCCGAACCGGATCTCCTGGGTGGCCACCGTGTCGTTCTCGTTGACGATCGGCACCGCCCGCAGGTCGAGCAGCTTGCGCAGCGTCCGGTACGCGTTGCGGTAGTGCGCTCGCCGGGTCACGTCGTCGACGGTGAGCAGCACCTGCCCGACGGTGCGGCCGTGCCGGGCGAAGCTGGCCGCGTACCGGCCGATCAGCAGCCCCTGCCCGACGCTGGCGGCGGCCTGCTGGGTGGCCAGGTCGCGCGGGCGTCGGGACAGCCCGAGCGGGGCGAGCCCGGCGGCGATGGCGCCGGAGGAGACCAGCACCACCTCGCGCCCTTCGGCGGTGAGCCGACCGAGGGTGTCGACCAGCGTGTCGACGCGCTCGTCGGCCAACCCGCCGGTGGCGGTGGTCAACGAGGAGGATCCGATCTTGACGACGACCCGCCGGGCCGTCGTGACTGCGTCGCGCACCCGACCATTCTGCGTGGTCACGGCCGCACCGCCCGGCGGCGTTCCCATATGGTGGCGGATTGTGACTCCAGACGAGTACGTCGAGGCGGTGCTCGACCTGGTCGAGCGGATTCCGGAGGGCCGGGTCATGTCGTACGGCGGGGTGGCCGACGCGCTGTCCGAGCGCTCGGGCCGTGCCTCGGCCCGGTTGGTCGGCAACATCATGGCCCGGCACGGAGGCTCGGTGCCCTGGCATCGGGTGGTGACCGCGAGTGGTCGACTGCCGCCGGGGCACGAACGGGAGGCGCGGGCCCGACTGCGGGCCGAGGGTGTGCCGCTGCGCGGCGAGGGTGTGGACATCGCGGCGGCAGGCTGGTCGCCTGATGAGGGGATGTGACCGCCGCCCTAACGTGAGTAACATTCGGGCCCATGAAAACGCCGCCGGGCGCCGGCTCGTCAGCCACCGGCTCGCTGCCCCGATCGGTGCACGCCGGCTACGCGCTCGGTTCCCTGGCGACCGGAGCGTTCGGCACCGTGCCCGGCCTGCTGCTGCTGCCGTACCTGACCGACACCCTGGGCGTGGCCGCCGGACTGGCCGCCCTGCTGGTGTTGCTGCCCAAGGCCTGGGACGTGCTGGTCAACCCGGTCGCCGGGCGGATCTCCGACCGCACCCGGTCGCGGTGGGGCGCCCGCCGGCCGTACCTGCTCGTGGCCGGTCTCGCGCTCGCCGTGCTGTTCGCGTCGATCTTCGCCGCGCCCTTCGGTAACGGTCCGGCGGCCGTGGCGTACGTGGCGTTCGCGTTCCTCGCCACCGCCACCGCGTTCGCCTTCTTCCAGGTGCCGTACGTGGCGATGCCGGCGGAGCTGACCGGCGACTACGCCGAGCGCACCCGGTTGATGACCTGGCGGATCGCGGTGCTGGCGCTGGCCATCCTGGTCTCCGGCGCGGTCGCGCCGCTGGTGGTGAGCGCCGGTGGTGACGGCGTGGCCGGGCACCGCTGGATGGGCCTGTTCGTGGCGGTGCTGATCGCCCTCGGCGCCCTCGGCGCGTTCCTGGGCACCCGGTCCGCGCCGACCGGCACGGTGGGCGAGAGCGAGCCGACGCTGCGCGCCCAGCTCGCCGTGGCCGGCGCCAACCGTCCGTTCCGGGCACTGCTGATCTGCTTCGTGGTGCAGTCCGCCGGGGTGGCGACGATCCTGGCCGGGGTCAACTACTTCGCCGGGCAGATCCTGCGCGACGAGGAGAGCGGGCCGACCCTGCTCTTCGTCTGCTTCGTCGGGCCGGCGCTGCTGGTGATGCCCATCTGGAGCCGGATCGGTGCCCGGCTGGGCAAGCGCACCGCGCTGGTCGTCGCCTCGCTGATCCTCGCCGTCGGTGCGTTCGCCCTGGTCGCCGCACCGGCGTTGCCGGCGGTGGCCGTCTATCTCGTGGTCGCGCTGATCGGCGTGGGGTATGCCGGGCAGCAGGTCTTCGCGCTGGCCATGTTGCCGGACTGCATCGCGCACGAGACGGCGCGCACCGGTCGACGGCAGGCGGGCGTCTTCACCGGGCTGTGGACGGCCGGGGAGACCTTCGGCCTGGCGCTCGGCCCCGGTATCTACGGGCTGGTGCTCCAGCTCTCCGGCTACGTGTCCTCCGACACCGGCTCGGCGGCCGCCCAGTCCGACACGGCGAGACTGGGTGTCCTCCTCGGTTTCACGCTGATCCCGGCCCTGCTGATCGCCGCTCCGATCCTCCTGCTCCGCCAGTACACCCTCACCGCCCACAGCGACCTGGTCGATCATGGAGTTGTGGTGGGGGACGAAAGCCGTTGACCGTCACGAGAAGGGCACCGTAACTCCATGATCGACGAGAACAGGGTTGAGGCTGGGGCGCTTTCCGCCACCGGGGTTCCGGCGGAACGGGTTCTGGAGGAGGTGCGGAAGCTGCGGGCCAGTGACGCGCCCACCCACGGGGGACGGCTGTTCGCGTACGTCTACGACCCGGCGGTGCCCGGGCTGGACGAGCTGGCCGCCGCCGCCCACCGGGAGAGCGCGCACGTCAACGGGTTGGACCCGACCGCGTTCCCGTCCCTGCTGGCCATGGAGAACGCGCTGGTCGGCGCCGCCGGCCGGGTGCTGGGCGCCGGCCCCGGGACCACCGCCCCGGACGTCGTCGGCAGCGTCACCAGCGGCGGCACCGAGTCACTGATCCTCGCCGTCAAGACCGCTCGGGACGCCCACCCGGAGATCACCGCGCCTCGGATCGTGGTGCCGTCGAGCGCGCACGCGGCATTCGCCAAGGCGGCGCACTACCTGCGGGTGGCGCTGGACGTCGTGCCAGTCTCCCCGGAGACGCTGCGTCCCGACCCGGCCGCGATGGCCGCCGCGATCCGTCCGGAGACGGTCCTGGTCGCCTGCTCCGCGCCGTCCTACGCGCACGGGGTGGTGGACCCGGTCACGCAGATCGCGGCCGCCGCGGCCGAGGCCGGGGTGCGCTGCCACGTCGACGCCTGCTTCGGCGGCTGGACCCTGCCGTACCTGCGCCGGCTCGGGGAGCCGGTGCCGCCGTTCGACTTCGCGGTGCCCGGGGTCACCTCCATCTCGGTCGACCTGCACAAGTACGCGTACGCCCCGAAGGGGGTGTCCGTGCTGCTGCACCGCGACGCCACGCTGCGCGCCCCGCAGTACTTCGCGTACGCGGACTGGCCCGGCTACACCATGATCAATCCGGTGATCGCGTCCACCCGCTCGGGCGGTCCGATCGCCGCCGCTTACGCCACAGTGCGGCACCTCGGCGACGAGGGTTACCTGCGGCTGGCCGCCATCACCCGGGACGCGGTAACCGGGCTGGCCGATGCGGTCCGCGCCGTCGACGGCTTGCGGCTGATGGCCGAGCCGGAGTCGACAGTCGTCTGCTTCACCGCCACCGAGGGCGGGCCCGACCTGTTCGTCCTGGTCGACGAGCTGACCGCGCGGGGCTGGCACACCCAACCCCAGCTCTCGTACGCCGGTCTGCCCGCCAGCGTGCACCTCACGGTGACCGCCGCGGTCGCGCCCCGGGTCGCCGAGTTCGGGCCGGACCTGACCGACGCGGTGGCCGCAGCCAGGGCCGCCGGCCCGGTGCGGCTGCCCGCCGAGTTGGCAGCCCTGGTCGGCGCGCTGACCCCCGAGGCGCTGACCCCGGACCTGATCGTCGGCCTGGCCGCCGGGCTGGGCCTGGGCGGCGAAGTGGGTTCGGACGCGGGACCACTGCCGGAGCGGATGGCGCTGGTGAACACCCTGCTCGACGCCGCGCCATCGGCGCTGCGCGAGCGGTTGCTCGTGGAATTCGTCAGCCTGCTGCAACGCCCCAGCTGGGCGCCCAGCTGACCGCGCGGCAACGGGCCCGGCCGTCGGTGCCAGCCGGGCCCGATCGGCCGGATCAGGGAGCCACCCGCACCTCCACGAAGTTGTTCTTGAAGGTCAGGTCCTGCCAGCGCCGGTCCTGGTCGTCGTAGTGCACCACCCGGACGCTGGGCTGTCTCAACGCCGTGGGATCGACCAGCAGATGGAACGTGTACGCCCGGCGCTCCCCGGCCCGCAGGCCGGCTGTGCGGCAGGTCGTCCCCGAGTCGTCGCCTCCCCGCCACGGCACGCAGATCGACGAGTCGGCAGTGCTCATCGCCCCGATCTGGCCAATTTCGGCGAAGCCGACGTGTGCCACGTCCACCGGCCCCGTGTTGGTCAGGCTCAGGCTCAGGGTGCCCGGACGTTTCCCGTCGGCACCGGCCGGCCCGAGTACGAGGTTGCCGCCGGTCAGCACCAGGTCGGTCAGCCGAGGGTCCTTGCCGAAGGACCTCGGCCCGTCGCTCTGGGTGAACCGGCCGTCGTGCCAGCGGTACGTCCGCCACTGGTTCTGCGCCCAGTAACTCGGCGTCGAGCAGCAGGGCTGGATGTCGGCCACCTGAGCCCGCACCTTCCCGTCCTCGGTGACGGCGGCGTCCGTGATGTCGTCGAGCCCCTCCATGGTGCCGACGACCCGAGCCATGGTCACGATGCGACCGTGCCGGTCGCGGTCGAACGCGACGAGTTGTTTCGCCGAGGCCTCGCCGAGCCGGCAGGTGACCAGGGCGACCGTCTCGGTCGCGCCATCGCCGTCCAGGTCGGTGTAGCCCAGGTCCAGGTCCGCCAGTGTCGACACACCTGTGTCGCGTCCCGAAGGCCGCAGCCGAACGTCCGAGGTGGCGCAGTGCGACGCGTACGAGGGCCAGGCCGGCAGGTCGACGCGGGCGGCCAGCAACTGGGCCCGGCTGATCCGGCCGTCCGGCGCGGCCGGACTCGTGGTCGTGGTGGTGCTGGGCGTCAACGGGGTCGACGGCGTCGGTGCGGGAGCGCTCGGCGGTGGTGTGGTCGGCTCGCCGGTCTGCGCCGGCGTCGGAACCGATCCGTCGTTCCGCAGGGCGGCGTTGGCGACGATCGGTGCGACCGCCAGGACAATCGCCGTCACGGCCACCGCCGCAGCCCTCGCCTGCCGACGCCGACGAAGGGTACGCCGGGCCTGGTCGGGTCCCGGACCGGCGATCTGGGAGATCGTCTCGGCACGGTACGCAGCGAACCGCTCCCGTAGCCGCGGGTCGATGTCAGACATTGCCCATCCCCTCGATGCTCTCGTCGAGCAGCCCCGCCAGCGCTGTCCGGCCGCGGTGCAACCAGGACTTGACAGTGCCCTCGGCCACCCCCTCCTGACTCGCTATCTCACTGACCGGCAGGTCGGCGAGGTAGTGCAGGATGACGGCCCGCCGGTGGTTGGCGGGCAGTCGGGCCAGCGCGGCGTCGATCGCCACCCGATCGGGCGTCGGCCCGGCCATCGTGGCCTCGGCCCGCCGCTGCCGGAGCAGGTGGTTGCGCGCGGTTCGGAGCCGCCGCCAACGGCTCCGGGCGAGGTTCCAGGCGACCTGCCGGACCCAGGCGACCGGGTCGTCGTACCGGGCCAGCCGGTCCCACCGGGCCAGGGCCCGGCAGAACGCCTCCTGCGCGAGGTCCTGAGCCTGTGAGAGGTCGCCCACGTAGGCGCCCAGTTGGCTGGTCACGTTGCGAAAGTGCGCGTGGTAGAAGTCGTCGAAGCTCACCGTCGTGGTGCGCTCCCCGGCCATCGCGGCAATCGCCCCCGGTGGCTCGTTGGCACGGGCTCCCGTCATCACTGTCACTGCCCCTCCCCGTTCACCGTCGGGCCCGTACCCGAGGCGGTCGTACCACTCGCTGATCGGGGTCGTTCCCGTGCTCCCCGTTGTCGGCGCTCCTGCTCGGCGTGCCGTACCCCGTTAGAAGTCTCGAACGGGCCTCGGGGTTGCAGCCCGACGCCGTGGTTCGACTGTCGTGTGGGGGACTGAGTGGCGAGGCGGGATCCGACCGCGGGTCGGGTCCCCGTCGGGCGACGGGGACCCGACCGGTCAGCGGTACGTGATCACGACAGTGTTGTCGGTGCCGTAGACCTCCTCGACGAAGTCGAAGGCTGAGTCCATCGGCCGGGCGTCCACCTCGGCCTTTCCGGATCCGACTGTGGCACCCGCCGCCACCCGGAAGCCCAGCGTGAGCCGGAGTTCCTTGCCCCCTTCGAGCCGGTTCAGGTCACAGGTGACCGGCTCTCTGGTCGTTCCCGGGTCGTTGCGGCAGGCCGCCCAGCCGCCGCCGTCCGGGCGGATCGCCGCCGGCAGGCCGAGCCGCAGCGCCACATGGGCGGCCGGACCCGTGGCTCCGTTGCGGATGCGTACGGTCATCGTGCCGGTCCGGGAGCCGTCCGTTGCCGTGGTCAGCGTCAGATCAGTTGAGGTGACGACCAGGTTGACATCGTGCTTGTTGGTGCCGAAGGTCGTCGGACCGGAGACCTGCGCGAAGGCGTCGCCCTTCCAGCGGTAGCCCCGCCACTGCCGCTGTGACCACTCGGCGGGCCAACCGCCCCCGGGAGCGATGTCACCGACCTGCACGCGGACCGTGCCGTCGCCCACGACATCCAGCGCGAACAGCCACTGCGGCTTGTCGATGGTGGTCGCGACCACCCGGCCGACTGTCGTCACCTTTCCTTCCTTGTCGCGGTCGAAGGCGACCACCTGCATCGGCCCGCGGGTGCCGAGTACGCACTGCACGAGGGCCACCGTCTCCACCGCGCCGTCCCCGTCGATGTCGCCGTGGTCGAGCGCCAGGAGCCAGTTCGCGCCCTCCCGGGCGTCGGCGGTGAGCCGGGTTTGCGACGTCGGGCAGCCTCGTCCGGCCCGCCATGCCGGCAGGGTCACCGGCACCCCCAGCAACTGTGCCCGGCTGAACCGGCCGTCCGGCACGGGGATGGTCGGGCTGGCACTGGTCCCGGCGGGGCTGGGGGTTGGAGTCGACGGTGGCGTCGGCGACACCGACACGCTCGGCGTCGGCTCGACCGGACCCGGCCGGTGCTCAGTGCCGCTCATCGCCGCGTATCCGACGGCCGACCCGCCGAACAGGGCGAGCGCCGTCGTGGCAGTGGCAGCCAGCCGTCGTCGGCTGCGGCCTCGTACCGTCCGCCGAACAGCGGCAGGTCCCGGTGCCTCGACCTCCGGCAGCGCGGTGCGACGGTAGCGGGCGAACTCTTCGGCGAGGTCAAGAATCTCCTGCTCAGACATCCCGCACCTCCTCGTTGGTGTCGCGTAGAAGTGTGGCGAGAGCGGCCCGGCCCCGGTGCAGCCAGGACTTGACAGTCCCTTCGGCGACCTGTTCCTGGGCGGCGATCTCGGCGACCGTCAGGTCGGCGAGGTAATGCAGCACGACGGCCCGCCGCTGCTTCGGCGGCAGCTTCGCCAGGGCGGCGTCGACAGCGACCCGGTCCGGGTTCGGCTCGGCGACGTGTGTCTCCCGTTGCCGCAGCAGCCACAGCTGGGCGGTACGCAGCCGTCGCCAGCGGTTGTGGCCCAGGTTCCAGGCGACCCTACGGACCCAGGC
Organism: Micromonospora sp. H61; assembly: GCF_018070325.1. GTDB lineage: Bacteria > Actinomycetota > Actinomycetes > Mycobacteriales > Micromonosporaceae > Micromonospora > Micromonospora salmantinae. The sequence goes on along the minus strand of NZ_JAGPXY010000090.1, from coordinate 5,508 downwards.
CAGAGGGTCCTCGTAACCGACGAGCTGGTCCCAGCGGGCGTACGCCCGACAGAACGCCTCCTGAACCAGTTCCTGCGCCTGCCCACGGTCACCCGTGTACGCGGTCAACTGCACCACCAACCCCCGGAAGTGGGCGTGGTAGAAGTCGTCGAAGACCAGCTCCGCCGGTTTGGAGGTTGCGCCTCCCGGCAGGTCCGGCGGGCGTCCGCCCACCCGCACATCTCGTGTCACAAGCACTCGTCCTCCCCGTGGCGGCTGCGGGCGGTGTGTTCGCCAGCACCGGTCACACAAGCGAGCGCGCCAGTAGGTTGCGCGTCGATCGCTGCCGATCCTTGTCGGCTCCGGGACAGTTGGTGGGCCCCTCGGGCCGATCACCGCCGGACCGCGCGGACGCCGTCTGTGATTCACTGTCGGTGAGGAGAGGGGGCGGTCGTGCAGCTACCGGCAGTGCTCGGCGAGCCGATCCGGTTCGTGCTGAACTGGGGCCGTCGCTACTCGCTCTGGGTGTTCAACTTCGGTCTGGCCTGCTGCGCCATCGAGTTCATCGCCACCAGCATGGGTCGGCACGACTTCATCCGACTCGGCGTGATCCCGTTCGCCCACGGCCCCCGCCAGGCCGACCTGATGGTGGTCTCCGGCACGGTGACCGACAAGATGGCCCCGGCGATCAAGCGGCTGTACGACCAGATGCCCGAGCCGAAGTACGTCATCTCGTTCGGCGCCTGCTCCAACTGTGGCGGCCCCTACTGGGATTCGTACTCGGTGACCAAGGGCGTCGACCAGCTCATCCCGGTCGACGTGTACGTGCCCGGCTGCCCGCCCCGGCCGGAGGCGCTGCTGCACGGCATCCTGCGCCTGCAGGAGAAGATCGCCGCCGAACAGTCCGGCATCGGGGGTGTGCCGCAACGGGACGTGCTGGCCGCACCGCTGGACGCCCCGCCGCGTGAGGCCGCCCCGCCACGCTCGGTCGACTCGCTCACCGCTCCACCGGTACGCCCACCCACCGCCGGCTGACGGCGTGAGTCACCACCCACGACGGCGCGCTCGCCACCCTGTTGTGGACCCGCCGCACTAGCCTGCGCACTATGACCAGCTCAGCGGACCAGCGGTCCACCCACATCGTCGACGTGCTCACCGAGGAGTTCGGCGCGTCGATGGCGATCGACCCGGCCGCCTTCCGCCGCAAGTTCCGCAAGATGGCGGCGTCGCCGTTCGCCTTCTACCGGGGCAGCGCCGCGCTGTTCTACGCCGACCAGCTCGGCGACTTCGCCGACGACCGGTTCTCCGACGAGCAGACCAGCCGGGTGTGGATCCACGGTGACCTGCACGCGGAGAACTTCGGCACCTACATGAACGCCTCCGGGCAGCTCGTGTTCAACGTCAACGACTTCGACGAGGCGTACGTCGGGCCGTTCACCTGGGACCTGCGCCGGCTCGCGGCCAGCGTGGCGCTGCTCGGCTACGGCAAGGCACTCTCCGACACGGCGATCGGGGAGCTGGTGGCCGGGTTCGCCCGGTCGTACCTGACCGAGCTGCGGGCCATCGCCGCCGGTGGCGACGACGCGATCGGTTCGATCACCCTGGACAACGCCGACGGGGTGCTGCGCCGGGTGCTCCAACGGGCCCGGCTCAACACCCGCGTGGACCTGCTCGCCGCGCAGACCACCATCGACAACTACGAGCGACGCTTCTCCATCGGCGACGGTGTCTTCGAGATCGACGCCGCCACCCGGGACCTGGTCAGCGCCGCCTTCCAGGACTACCTGGGCACCCTGCCAACCGCCTCGGCGCAGCTGCGCCCGGTGGCGGCGCGGATCAAGGACGTGGTGCTGCGCAAGGGGGTGGGCATCGGCTCGGCCGGGCTGCCGTCGTACAACCTGCTGCTGGAGGGGCACACCCAGGCGCTGGAGAACGACGTCGTCATCTACATGAAGCAGGCGCAGGTGCCGGCCGTGGCGCGGTACGTCACCGACGAGTCGGTCCGCGGCTACTTCCAGCACCAGGGTCACCGGACCGCCGAGTCGCAGCGGGCGTTGCAGGCGCACGCCGACCCGTGGCTGGGCTTCACCGAGCTGAACGGGACCGGTCAGCTGGTCGCCGAGGTCTCCCCGTACGCCGCCGATCTGGACTGGTCGGACGTGAACGAGCCGGAGGAGCTGACCGGGGTTCTCGTCGACCTCGGCCGGGCGGTGGCCCGGATGCACTCGGTCGCCGACGACGAATCCAGTCACGACCTGGTGGACTACTCCACCGAGGAGGCGATCGTCGCGGCGGTGGACGCCGACGAGCCGGGTTTCGTCGCCCACCTGGTGGACTTCGCGCACGCGTACGGGGTGCGCGCCCGCCAGGACCATCAGCTCTTCGTCGACCTGTTCCGCAACGGTCGGCTGCCGGGCATCTGATCGGGCGCGGCGTCGCTCAGGACGCGAACTCCAGCACCACCTTGATGTCGTCCGGCCCGGGGGTGTACGCGTCGGCGTACCGGTTCGCCGGCACCCGTCGGGTGATCAGCGACTCGAGCCAGACCTGGTCGGCGCGGGCGAGCGCCTGCGCGGCCATGGTCCAGTGTCGCCGGTTGGCGTTCACCGAGCCGAACACCACGTTGTTCTCCAGCACCAGCGCCCGGTTGAGCGCCCCGGCGTCGAAGTCGATGCTCCGACCACCGCTGGACACCCCGGCCAGGCAGACGATCCCGGTCGGGGCCGCCTTGCACATGACGTCGAGGACCACTGTGGGAGCGCCGGTGCACTCGATCACCACGTCCGGCTCGAAGGGCAGGTCGTTGACCGGCACCGTGTGGTAGGTGGCGCCGAGCCCGGCGACCAGTTCCGGCTTCGGCCCCTCGGTGTTCCGGTCCAGCACGTGGACGGTGAGCCCTCGCTGGGTGCCGAGCAACGCGGCCAGCAGACCGATCGGCCCCGCCCCGGTCACCAGCACGGTCTGCGGCTGCCATTCGGCCCGGTGCCCGATCCGCTCGATGTGGTCCCAGGCCTTCGCCACCACACTTGTCGGCTCCAGCAGCACTCCCACCTGGGCCAGTGTCGGGTCGAGCGCGACAGCGAACCGCGGCTCGACCCGCCAGCGGTCGCGGGCGAACCCGGCCAGTCCCTTGATGCCGTGTTCGGTGTACTGGCCGTTGCGGCACATGTCCCACTCGCCGACCGCGCAGTTCGGGCAGGGCACCGGGTCGGGATGCCTGACGATCCCGGCCACCAGGTCACCAGGTTGCAGGGTGCCGCTGGGGTCCTCGATGACCCGGCCCAGTGACTCGTGCCCGATGACCAGGCGGTCGGCACCCGGCGGCGCCTCGCCGTACTCCCCGGCGATGATCTCGTGGTCGGTGCCGCAGATCCCCACCGCCAGCGCCTCGACCAGGACAGAGCCCTCCTCGGCAGCCGGCTCCGGCTGATCCTCGACGAGGTTCAGCGAATTGGCGACCCCTGGTCTCACTGTCACAGCGCGCACGCCCCCATCTTTCCCCGCCGAGGCGTGCGCCGCGCCCAAAGCCGGCAGATCGCTGGGCATCGGCGGCGGCCAGGCGCGGGCTCGGCCGGCACTAGGATCAGCGGCATGACTCCCGAAGAGGTCGGCGCTCGGCTGGTCGCGCTGCTCGCGCCGGTTGAGGCGACCCCGTCGGTCTCCGGCGGGCAGAGGTTCGCCCGGGCCACAGTCGATGTGCCGCCCGAGAGTTGGCTGACAGCGGTTTCCGCCGCCCGTGACGACGCCGAGTTGGCCTGCGACTTCTTCGACTGGCTCTCCGCCGTCGACGAGTTGGCCGAGGGCTTCGACGTGGTGGCGCACCTCTGGTCGACGCGACTGCGCCACGGCGTACTGCTGCGTACCCGGGTGCCGCGCGGTGCGCCCACTGTCGCCTCGGTGGTCGACGTCTACCCCGGTGCCGCCTGGCACGAGCGGGAGACGCACGAGATGTTCGGCATCGACTTCGCCGGGCATGGGGAACTGCTGCCGCTGCTGCTGCCGCCGGAGTTCGAGGGTCACCCGCTGCGTAAGGAGTTCGTGTTGGCTTCCCGGGTGGCGAAGCCCTGGCCGGGTGCGAAGGAGCCGGGCGAGTCCGAGGCCGGCGGCGGGCGTCGACCGATCCGCCCGCCGGGCGTTCCCGCTCCGGGCGAGTGGGGGCCCACGCCCACGCCGGCCGGCGCCGGTGGGGTGGGGGAGGGCCCGCGTGGCGGCACCCCGGCCAGGCCGGCCGGTGAGCGTCCGGCGCGGCCCGCCCCGGGGGCCCGTCCGGCGCGTACTCCCCGACCGGCCGACGCCACAGACGGCCCGGCTCCGGCCGCCGAGCCCGCGCCCGGCGCAGGCTCGGCCGACCAGCCCGCGCCCGGCACGGCCGCACCTGACAAGCCCGGCGATGGCCGGAGCGATCACGACGGGGGTACGGCCTGATGCCGCTCTGGGTGGAGTTGGTGCTCCGGATCGGCGGCGTGGTGGTCGCGTTCCTCACCCTGCCGTTGCTTGTCGGCCAGGCCGAGCACAAGGTGATGGCGCACATGCAGGGTCGGCTCGGCCCGATGTACGCGGGCGGCTTCCACGGCTGGGCGCAGCTCGTGGCCGACGGGGTCAAGTTCGTGCAGAAGGAGGACATCACCCCGCGCGAGGCGGACCGGGCGGTGTTCCGGTTGGCGCCGGCGGTGGCCCTGGTGCCCTACCTGCTGGTGCTGCTGGTCATTCCGCTCGGTCCGAACGACCTGGTCGGGCAACCGTTGGACATCGGCCTCTTCTTCGTGCTGGCCGTGGTCGGCGTCGGGGTGGTGGCGGTGCTGATGTCGGCGTGGGCGTCGGCCAACAAGTACAGCCTGCTGGGCGGGTTGCGCGGGGCGGCCCAGTTGCTCGGTTACGAGCTGCCGCTGGTGCTGGCCGCCGCGTCGGTGGCGATGGCGGCCGGCACGCTCAGCCTGTCGGGCATCGTCGAGGCGTGGCAGCCGTGGTGGCTGCTCTGGCAGGCACCCGCGATGATCATCTTTTTCGTCGCCGGGCTGGCCGAGATCCGTCGGCCACCGTTCGACATGCCGGTGGCCGACTCGGAGCTGGTCTTCGGCTACATGACCGAGTACACCGGTCTGCGGTTCGCGTTCTTCCTGCTCGCCGAGTACGTCGGCATCGTGGTGATCGCCGCGCTGACCACTGTGCTGTTCCTGGGTGGTTGGCAGGGCCCGTTCGCCGACGACCAGTTGGGCTGGCTCTGGACGCTGCTCAAGATCTTCGCGGTCTCCTTCGTGATCATATGGCTCCGGGTTTCCTACCCCCGGCTACGCGAGGACCAACTCCAGCGCCTCTGCTGGCTGGTCCTCGTACCCGCATCCCTGGCCCAACTGGTCCTCACCGCAGCAGTCCGCATAGCCCTGTAGACCCCCCCGAACTCCCGCGCCGATCTGTGAGTGGGGGTTGTCAAGGGGTGCGGTGGTGGGTGGTGATGGTTCGGTAGAGCTGTCGGGCGATGTAGCGCTTGAGGCAGCGGGTGATTTCTCTGGTGGTGCGGCCTTCGGCGCG
>NZ_JAGPXY010000009.1 GCF_018070325.1 Micromonospora sp. H61 | reverse complement strand
GCACCTGCGGTGGCTGCCCGGTCTGCTGGTGGTGCTGGCCTGCAGCGCCGGCATCGTCCGGTGGACCGGGTCGGCCCGGCTGCCCGGTCGCCGGCACCGCCGCTGGGCAGTGGCCGCCGCCATCGCCGGCCCCGCGCTGATCACCGTCGGCTTCCTGGCCGCCGCGTGGTGAACCCGCCGTCCGGCGGACCGGACCACAGCGGTCAGCTGTGCACGATCGTGTAGACGTCCCGGCGGCGCAGCGCGTACTCGGTGGCGACGTCGGTGATGGCGTCCCGGCGGGACCGGCCGGCGGCCTCCCGCTCGGCGACGGCGGCGCGCAGGGTGTCGTCGTCGGGGCGTTCGGCAGCGGTCACCGGGGCTCCGGCCACCACCAGGGTGATCTCTCCGCGCGGGTCCCCCTCGGTGGCCCACCGGGCCAGCTCGCCGAGGGGGCGGCGGAGCACCTCCTCGTAGGTCTTCGTGAGTTCGCGGCAGAGCGCGGCCGGCCGGTCCGCCCCGAACGTGTCGGCCAGGTCGGTGAGCGTCGCCCCGATCCGGTGCGGGGCCTCGAAGAAGACCAGGGTGCGTTCCTCGGCTGCGAGGGCGCGCAGCCGGGATCGGCGGCCGCCGGGGGTACGGGGCAGGAAGCCCTCGAAGCAGAACCGGTCGCAGGGCAGCCCGGAGACGGCCAGCGCGGTGGTGACCGCGCTGGGCCCGGGGGCGACGGTGACCGGCGCCCCGACATCCAACGTGGCACGGACCAGCCGGTAGCCGGGGTCGGAGACGCTGGGCATCCCGCCGTCGGTGACCAGCGCCACCACGTACCCGCCGAGGATGGCCTCGACCAGTTCGGGGGTGCGCCGCTCCTCGTTGCCCTCGAAGTAGGAGACGATTCGACCGCCGACGGTGAGGTCGAGATCGCGGGCCAGCCGGGTGAGCCGGCGGGTGTCCTCGGCGGCGACCACGTCGGCGCTGATCAGCACCTCCCGGAGTCGGGCCGAGGCGTCGGCGGGGTTGCCGAGCGGAGCACCGAGCAGAATCAGGCGCCCAACTTCGGACATTTCACCCACGGATTCGTCTCCATTCATTGCTGGGAATACCGGTATCAGGGACGACGGACGCCACCGGACACCTTGGCAGCCTACGATCGCCGGGTGACGAGTGCGTCGACAGCGCAGAGCCCGAGCGCCGATCCGGACAAGATGATCCCGGCGACGGGCGAGCCCGGTGCCACCCAGGAGCCGACGGCACCGAGCGCCGAGGGCGGTGGGGTGGCCGCTGTGGTCCGGCGACGGTTCGCCACCGTCGACACCCAGGTGGACCGGTTCTCCTGGCTGGCCACGGCAGTGGTGGTGGCCATCGCGGCGATCGTGCGCTTCGTCGGGCTGTCCAGCCCGAAGGGCAAGATCTTCGACGAGACGTACTACGCCAAGGACGCCTACGGGCTGATCTCGCGTGGCGTGGAGTGGAACTACAAGGACAACGTCCCGTCGTACGTGGTGCACCCGCCGCTGGGCAAGTGGTTGATCGGCGTCGGCGAGTGGGCGTTCGGCTATCAGGACGCCGATTCCAAGGTCTCCGTCCCCGGGCACCTGATGACCACCGCGCCGGAGTTCGGCTGGCGATTCTCTGCGGCGGTCATCGGCACGCTGTCGGTGCTGCTACTGGTCCGCATCGGTCGGCGGATGTTCCGCTCGACGGTGCTCGGCTGCGCGGCCGGCCTGCTGCTCGCCCTGGACGGCTTCCACCTGGTGCTGTCCCGCGCGGCCCTGCTCGACATCTTCCTGCTCTTCTTCGTGCTGGCGGCGTTCGGCGCGCTGGTGCTCGATCGGGACGCCCGCCGTCGACGCTGGGCCCGGGCCCTGGACGACGGGCTCGATCCGAGCCAGCCGGGCCGGGCCGGCCGCCCGCCGACCGGTTGGCGTACCTGGCCGTGGTGGCGGCTGGCGGCCGGGGTGCTGATCGGCTGCGCCTGTGCGGTGAAGTGGAGCGCCCTGTACTTCGTGCCGGCCTTCGCGCTGCTGGTGATCTTCTGGGAGGTCGGCGTCCGCCGCTCGGCGGGGGTCCGCCGGCCCTGGCGGGACACGCTCGTCGACGAGCTGCCCTGGCTGGTGCTCGCCGGCGTGCTCATGGTGGGCACCTACCTCGCCACCTGGTCGGGCTGGCTGCTCACCGACGACGGTTACTACCGGCTCGCGTCGTCCTACCCCGGCTCCCGGCTCAGCGACCGGCCGGTGATCGGTCCGCTGATCAACCTCTTCGAGTACCACCGCGCGGCGTACGGCTTCCACGCCCAGCTTGACGACGCGCACAAGTACCAGTCGTGGCCGTGGCAGTGGCTGCTGTTGGGCCGGCCGGTGGCGTTCCACTACGCCGGCGACGGCGTCTGCGGCGCGGCGAGCTGCGCCTCGGAGATTCTGCTGCTCGGCACCCCGCTGCTCTGGTGGTCGTTCCTGCCCGCTCTGGTGGCGCTGACCTGGCTGGGTGTGGCCCGTCGGGACTGGCGGGCCGGCGCGATCCTGCTCACCGTGGCCGCCGGGCTGCTGCCGTGGTTCTGGTTCGCCCTCGACGGCCGGACGATGTTCTCGTTCTACGCCGCGCCGGCGGTGCCGTTCCTGGTGCTGGCAGTGGTGTACGTGCTGGGCGCGCTGATCGCGCCCGCCGGGGGTGACGTGGGTACGGTGACGCCGCTGGTGCCCGGTGACCCGAGTTATGAGCGCCGACTGGTGGGCAGCATCGCGGCGGGGGCGTACGTGCTGTTGGTGGCGCTCTGTTTCGCGTACTTCTATCCGATCTTCGTGGGTCGGGTGATTCCCTACTCGGACTGGCTGTCCCGGATGTGGCTCGACGGTCGGTGGATATAAGCATCGACAGGCGACGCGCCGCACAGCGCGACGGAAGAAGGGCCCGCACGCCGAAGCGTGCGGGCCCTTCTTGACAAAGACGCGCGCCCCGATCGCCTGCCACGGGGGAAGCGGGCGATTGGGGCGCGCATGAAGAGCTTAACCACCGCGCACCACCGGCACAACGGGTCGACTTGGGTCAGATTTCCGACGGATGCTGGCCGAGCCGACACCTTCCCTCACACAGTTGACCGAGGGTGACCCGGCGTGGACCCTGAGCGCGGGCGTGGCCGGTCAGGGGCGATTGCCGACTTGGCCGGCGTCGTCGGTTCCGCACGCCTCCACCCAAACGATCATCCAAAGTGGATCTCACTACACTGCGGGTCGTGATCAACTTCAGACGATCGACGGCGGTCCTTCTCGGACTGTTGGCGACCACCGCGCTGACCGGGCCGGCGCAGGCCGACGAGGAGCCGGCGCCCGAGCCGCCCCGGGTCGAGCTGGTGCTCGACGTCAGCGGGTCGATGCGCGCCGCCGACATCGACGGACGCACCCGGATCTCGGTCGCCCAGCAGGCCTTCAACGACGTGGTGGACGCGCTGCCCGGGGAGACACAACTCGGCATCCGGGTGCTCGGCGCGACCTACCGCGGCAAGGACAAGAAGGTCGGTTGCCAGGACACCCAGCAGATCGTGCCGGTCGGGCCGGTGGACCGGTCCGCCGCCAAGGCGGCGGTGGCGACACTTCGCCCGACCGGGTTCACTCCGGTCGGGCTGGCGCTGCGCTCCGCCGCGCAGGACCTGGGCACCGGTGCCACCACCCGGCGGATCGTGCTGATCACCGACGGCGAGGACACCTGTGCTCCGCCGGACCCGTGCGAGGTGGCCCGGGAACTGGCCGCCCAGGGCACCAGCCTGGTCGTCGACACCCTCGGCCTGGCCCCCGACGAGAAGGTTCGCCGGCAACTTCTCTGCATCGCCAGCGCGACCGGCGGGACCTACACCGCCGCGCAGAGCGCCGAGGAGCTGACCGACCGGATCAAACAGCTCGTCGAGCGGGCCGGAGACACGCACACCCGGGCCCCGACCGTGGTCGGCGGCACGAGCGCGTGCGACTCGGCGCCACTGCTCGCCCCCGGCGTCTACGCCGACCGGGAGGCGTTCTCCGAGCATCGCTACTACCGGGTGCCGGTCCGCCCCGGGCAGGAGCTGCGGGCTTCGGTGAGCATGGCGTTGGACCGGGCCGTCAACCGCGACTACGGGGTGCTGCTGCGGGCCACCGCGGCCGACGGCCGGGAACTCGTCCGCGGCGCTGACGCCGGCAGCGGGCGGGCCGACGTGCTCTCCGCCGGGCTGCGCTGGTCAGCCACCGCCGACGACGAGGATGCCGCCGAGACCGAGCAGAGCTCCGCGCCGGTCATCGAACCCACCACCGTCTGCCTGGTGGTCAGCAACTCGTTCGCCCCGCGTCCCGGCACCGCGGCCACCCCGGGCATGCCGGTGGAGTTGACCATCGACGTGGTCGCCGCCGCGCCCGCACCGGACGGACCGGACCTCGGCCGGGGCTGGGCGCTGCTCGCACTGCTCACCATCGCCGGGCTGATCACCGGCCTGCTCGCCGGTCTGCTCACCCGCTGGTGGGTCGCCACCTGGAGGGAGAACTGATGCGTACCGCACTGTTCCGGTCGACGGCGGCGCTGCTCGCCGCCGGCGTGGCCGCTCTGCTCCCCGCTGCGGCCGCCGCCGCACCGACCCCCTCCCCGGGTGCCACGCCGGTGAACCGTGCCGGCACGTCGTTCCTCACCGCCACCCCGATCACCGCCGGGCAACCGGTGCGGGTGGACGCCTCGATCGGCGACCACCTCTACTGGTCGTTCCCGGCGACGGCCGGCCAGGTGCACGAGATCAACGCCACCGTCACCTTCCCGAAGGGACGCAGCGGCGCCTCCACCTGGACGGTGGACGTCTTCGACGGGCTGCGCCGACGCCAGGCGTGCACGGCGGGGGCCCAGACCCCGACCGTCGACGCGAAGGCGTCGAACGTGGTGCTGGGCTGCACGCTGCGCGAGGTGCGGTCGTGGGCGGAGCCCTGGTCGGCCGACCCACTGCCCGGCACCTACGTCGTGAGACTCTCCGTGATCGAGCTGCCGGAGCCGGATCTGGGTGCGCCGATCGACGTCGACCTGCTGGTCGGCACCATCGCCGACCGGGGCGCCTCGGCTGACGACGGCGAGTTGGCCGCCCCGCTGGTGCCGAACACCAAGGCCGGCACGGTGCTCAACGCCGTACCTCCGGTGGACGCGGAGGCCGACGACGAGAGCGGCTCGCTGGCGGACTGGTTGCCGGATCTCGGCTCGCGCTGGGTCTGGACCGGCATCGGCGGCGCGCTCGCCGCGGTGGCCGGCGTGTTCGGCTTCGCGATGACCCGACGCCCTCGACGTCGCTGAAACGCCACCTCTGGTGGCCCCGCCCAGCGGCGGGGCCACCAGAGACTCAGCTACGCCGCGAGCCGCGCGGCAACCAGCCGATGAACCTATCCTGGAGCGACATCACCGGGGCTGCGCGCAGATCCTCGGTGGCGGCGGCGAGGCAGGAGCCAAGATAGACGCTGAGCATTGCGCGGTCACCCCCGTACTCCGCCAGCAGCCGGGTGCGCTTCGTCGCGCACGGCCACTCGTCACCACAGGAGCCGCAGCTCCAGCAGGGGGTTTTCGGGGCGTGTTCGTCAGCCCGCACCCCCGGCCGTTCCAGGCCATCGGTCATCGCACGTCCTTCCAGATGTCCACGGGACTGGCGGCTGCCGTGCCGGCCAGCATTGATGGTGGTCCCCCCGGAGCCATCAGGGAGAGCGCTGCGCGTCCCTCCGGTGTTACATCTTTGCGGTACCTTCGGCGGTCGTGGGAGTCGGAAATTTGACGGTTAACTCGATGCGTCATTCCTACCGACCAGTAGGTCACCGGAATGCGTGACCTGCTGCCATCGACGGTCGCCGTCGCCGTCGCCGGGCCCGAGGACTGGACGGGCGAATTGCTCCCCGCTGAGCAGGCATGTCTCGGTGAGCAGGCGGTGCAGACCCGTCGGCGGGACTTCGCCGCGGGAAGGATCTGCGCCCGCAGGGCATTGCGCGACCTGGGCCTGCCGACGACCGCAGTGCCGGCCGCCGCCGACCGCGCGCCGGTCTGGCCGGCCGGGGTGGTCGGCAGCATCACCCACACCGCCGGCTACTGCGCCGCAGCGGCGGCGCACACCACCGACATCCGGTCCGTCGGGATGGATGCCGAGCAGCACCGCGAGGTCAATCCGGGAGTACGCAGACTCGTGCTGCTGCCCGAGGAGGAGGCCGCCTGCGCACGGCTGCCCAGCGGCACCTACTGGCCGGTTGTGCTGTTCAGTGCGAAGGAGACCGTCTACAAGGTGTGGCATCCGATCGTCCACGGCTGGTTGGACTTCCACGACGCCCTACTCGACATCGACCCCGATGCCGGCACGTTCACTGCCCGGATCGCACCGGCCCGGGTGGACGCGGCGGGGGTCGACAACCCGCCGACATCGATCAGCGGCCGCTTCGTGATCGCCGACGGTCTGGTCCGCACCGCCGCCGCACTTCCGGCACGTTGACCTCGTCTGGTTACTCATAGCGATGAATGGAATACCGATCCACATTGGCGTTCGGTGACCGACTGAACACCGTCCACGCTGGCCAGAGCGACTTCGTATCCTCGCGATGGAAAGCCCTCCAGCGTGGCCACTGAGCGTTCCGCCACCCACGGTAACGTCGAAGAGTTCCCCGCACCGCACGTACCGAAGCGTCAAGGAGTACGGTGACCCACCCCCAGCCCCGCGTCAGGCCGCACGACCCCCGACAGCCGAACCCGCAGTCGCCGACCCGCTCGTTCGCGGCGACACCGCAGCCGCCGTTCTCGGGGGCTGCGTACCCGGCGGCGGGCGGGCACCCGGGCGATGGCGGCGGATATCGGGCACCCGGTGGCTCCGGCTACCCGATCATCGCACCACCACCGGCGCAGACCGACCGCGCCAAGAAGTCCGTCGTTGTCGTTGCGGTCACCGCGGCCGTACTCACCCTGCTCACCTGCGCCGGCGGCATCGTGGCGGTCGTCATCGGCGCCAAAGGCACCTCGACCACTGTGAGCGAGGCACAGGCCACCCCACCGACCCCGCCGCCGGCGAACGGCGACACCCGCGACCTGTCGCCGGGCGACACCCTGGTCGTCAACAACGAGGCCGGCACCGTCGAGATCACCGTGACGAAGTTCAGCAGCGCCACCAAACCCTGCAAGGCCCACGGGCTGAAGCCCGGCGAGGGCATGTACGTGATCGCCGACGTGACGGTTGCTGTCACCAAGGGCACCGTGTCGACGAACCCGCTCTACTTCCAGTGGGTCGCCGCCGACGGCACCAAGACCACAGCGATCGGTGGAGCCTTCTCCGGCTGCGGCAAACCGATGCCGGCCGTCGACGACCTGACCGCCGGCACCAGACGCACCGGCAGCGTCGTGTTCGACGTGCACGACACCTCGGGCGCGTTGGAATACCAGGACCAGTTCCAGACCGCCGGTTCCTGGAAGCCGTGACGCGCTGACGCGACGTGGGGCCGACCCGTCCGGGCCGGCCCCACGCGGTGGGAGAGTCGGTGGGTCAGCAGCCCGTCCAGCGCACCGGAGTCACCCGGTCGGCGAGGACGTTGCGGAACCCGACGATGGTGCCCGAGTCGGAGATGGACCGCGCCCCGACGGCCACCCCTTCGCCGCCGCCCGGCAGGACCCGGGAGGTGGAGCCCCTGGCAACGCGGTCACCACCCACCACGACGCCCTTGGCGTTGATGCCGGTCAGTGCCGGCATCTCCTGGTCGAGCAACGTGTGCGAGCCGTTGCGGAGGTCCCACCGCACCCTGGTCGAGGTGCTGCCGCCGAGCCATGCCTGGCCGATCGCCCAGCGGCCCGCCGCCGCGCCGGCCGTGCTCCACTCGGCACCCGGGAACGTGAGCGCGTCGATCCGGCCGTTCGGCCGGCGGACCCAGCTGCTCCAGTCTCCGAAGGGCCCGGCGCTGCCGACGATGGTCCCGTTGTCAGTGATCCCACCAGCCTGGGCGTCGACGGGGGCGTCGAGCACCTCGACCGTGCCCGGACGGGCGGCAGGCCAGCGCAGCGCGACCAGTTCCCCGGGGACGATGTCGGAGCCGTAGCCGACGATGTCGCCGGCATCGTTGATGGCGCTGACGAAGATGCCGGTGGACGGCAGCACCGGCAACTGCTCGAGCTTGCCGGCGCGGTACCTCCACGGCTGCCCGTAGCCGGTCTCCGCCGATCCGTTGCCGATCACGACGCCGTCGGCGTTGATGTCGACGGGGGTGGCCGAACCCTCCGACTCCAGCTCGGTGACCCGCTGCCCGTCCCAGAACAGCAGCAGGTACTGGTTCTCGGTCTCACCGACCCGCAGCGCGGTGCCCGCGACGTAGCGACCCGTCGGGTCGACCGCGTTCGCGTCGGCGCGATAGGTGTCGGTCGGGTACGGCAGCGTACTGATCTTGCAGGTGCGGAGGGCGGCCCCGGCGGGCGCGGCGGTCGCGGTCGCGGAAACAGCGACGCCGAGTGAGGTGGCCAACAGACCGGTGGCGGTGGCTGCGAGCATCCGGCGTCGAGTGCTTCGGTTCATCCTTGCTCCCCGTGTGGGGCCCGGGTGCTCCCGGGCATTCGGTTGATACCCGGCTTCACAGGTGAGCTGGCTTCACGGTTGCGAACTGTCGGCCAAGGGACAGAAGTGGATCCGCCGGAGCTACCGCCCCCATGCCTCGGTGGCGGTGACGACCGGCCGGCCGGTGCGTACCGATTCTTCGATGGCGAGGCTGATCAGGTGGTCCTGGCAGGCTTCGGCAAGCGGGTACGGAGCCGGGCCCTCCTCCCGCGCCCATGCCCCCGCGCGGGCGACGATGTCGGCGACCGCGATGTCGTCGTCGGACAGTCCGCTGCCGACGAACGGATTGCGGTAGACCACGTCGCCGTCGAAGCTGATGTGCTTGAGGTCGAGCCCTTCCAGGTTGAGGTCGAGACCGGTCTGCCGCCGGGTCAGGAGCGACTCCACCGGTGTGCTCGGGTCGACCAGGCGGACCACCCGGTCGTCCACCAGCTCACCGAGCGAGCCCCGGACCACCAACCGGCGGGTCCGCAGCGGGTTCCACCACTGGTTGTCGGTGAAGTCGTACAGCCCCATCCGCCCGCCGAAGTCGATGGTCGCGAGGGTGGTGGAGAGCTGCTGCGGGGTGTCGTCGCCGCTCCAGCCGGCCGGCGAGAGTGGATTGGCCAGCGGCGCGACGAAGGCGCGCGCGCTCACCTCGGCGCTCTCATGACCGACGCCGAGCAGACCCCGGATCAGTGAGACCGCGTGGTACAGGTGGGTCGAGGAGATCTGGACCGAGGTCGGCTCACCGAGCACCCCGGCGCGGACCAACGCCAGCCGCGCCGCGTGCCCGGGCATCAGCAGATACTGCTCGGCGACCTGCACCAGGCCGCTGCCTCCGACGTCGGCCCAGAGCGAGCGCAGACCCGCCAGGTCGGGGGCGGGCGGCGTCTCGGCGAGCACCGGTACGCCGGCCGCCACCAACTCCCGGGTCGCCTCTGGTGTCACCGGCCACGGCACCGACACGATGACGAAGTCCGGCCGCTCGTGGGCGAGCAACTCCGCCGTCGTGCGGAAGGTCGGCACGCCCCAGTCGGCCGTCACGGCGGCTCCCCGCGATTCGGTACGCGTCACCACCCCGGTCACCCGGAACCGCTCGGGGAGCAACCGGGCCAGGCGAAGGAAGAACTCACCTCGCCAGCCGCTGCCGACGATGCCGAACCGGGTCTGGGCCACCGAAGTCATCTGGGCTCCTCACGTAGAGGTCCGGATGCTAACCGTTCTCCTTCGCTAGGTTGTGCTGATGACCACCGAGCCGCTGCGGGCCGTACCCGTGCTGGTGCCCGACGCGGGACCGCCCCTGGACTACTACCTGGTCCTATCTCGACTCGACGACCGCAGCCCGGCCACCACTGTGGAAGGGATCGTCGTCGAGGAGTTCGCTCGCCACCACGACTACACGACGACCGGGCTGGACAGCGCCGGCTGGACGCCGGAGGCCGGCTGGTGGAGTTCCGCCACATTGAGCCGCGGCATGCGCGCCGACCCCGAGGTGCTGGGGCGGGTGCTCCCCACCTCCCGCCGGGAGGCCGAGGACGTCTACCGCGCGCTCGGTGGCGGGCAACTGCCGAACGAGCCGGTGCTTCGGACGCACTTCCTCGACCGTCAACCGATCGCCACCGCCCCGCCGCTGCGGCTCGGCCCGGCGCAGCCACCGGCCGGCTTCCACGAGCGACGGGTGTACCGGGTCCTCTTCGCCAAGGATCTCGGCGCCGAGCAGGTGGCGAGCCTCCGGACGGCCTGGCGGACACCAGCGGGCGGCACGGGCGCATCCGCCGCGACCGGTCGTCTCGACATGCACGGCGACCAGATCACCTGGGATCTGCGCCGCGTCGGGCACTCGCTCGCCTGGTGTCTCGACGTGACCGCACTACTGAGGACCGACGCCACCATGCTGCTCGGCTCGGCCCTGTCCGAGCTGACGAACGTCCTGCGCCAGCACGGCTTGATACCCGTGACGACCGAACGCTTCTCCTAGGGCATGGCACTGGCCACCGGACCACCCGACGAGACCGGAGGCTCGAGTGTCAGTCGATCTTGAGGCAACGCTGGCCCGGCCCATCTCGCTCGCCGAGATGGTGATCGCCACACGGGCCACCCTGGCCGAACTCCTCGGCCTGGACACGACACCCGAGCTGAGCCTGTTCACCGACCGACGTTACGAGCGGGGACGCCGCGTCACTTCCGGTCGCCGCCTCGACGCGGCGGAACTCCTGTCCACCACCATCGGCGACCGCATTGAACGCCAGCCCAACGGAATGCCAGGCTCGATCCACCTTGAGATCGACGTCTCGGGGTTCGAGGACGGTGCCTGGCTCCTGGTCATCGACCACGAGCCGGAGACCGGCTGTGTCCCAGAGGCCGTCTTCAGCCCTTACCGCACCTGCGTGAGTGTCGTGGTAGCGCTGGCCATGGCACTTGCCGTCGCCGACCGCACTGGCGGCCAGTTCACCGACGACCAGATCCAGCTCCTACAGCCGGGCCACACCCACCCGCGCCACATGATCACGGCGACTCGACTGCCACCTGAGCCGGGCGAGTTCACCCAGAGATGCGAGCGCTACCTTCGCCAGTTCGCGAATCTCGGCGGGTGGCCACGCGACGTGTCGATGGGGCGTACGTGATGGGCACGGCTTGTCACCCGGAAGATCGAAAAGGCCGTCTCCGACTTGCGGAAACGGCCTTTGACCTGGGGTGGAGCTGAGGGGATTTGAACCCCTGACCCCCTCGATGCGAACGAGGTGCGCTACCAGTCTGCGCCACAGCCCCCCGCCGGCGAACCGGCTTCGGTCCCACCCGGCTTACACCGGGCGGGCCGGCAGCAAGGCTAACAGGTCGTCGGCCTCCACCGCGAATCCGCCCCCGGCCAGGCGCGGCCGGGACCGCGTCAGGCGCCTCGGCCGGCCTCGTAGGGGCGGCCGCGCAGGCCGCCCGACCGCCGGTACGAGACCGATCCACCGTTGACCGCAGCCGGCAGGTCTCCCGGCCGGTCCAGGCCCATGGCGGCTCGGCGTACCCCTTCGCGCTGGGCGGCGAGGCGGCGCTGCGCCTCCCGGCGGGCTGCGGCCCGGCGGGCCTGCTCCCGGCGCACCTCGGCCTGCCGGGCGGCCAACCAGGCGGCCTCCCGGGCTCGGGCGCGGCGGCGGCGACGCCCGGCGAGAGCCTGACCCCGCAGGTGCACGACGTACAGGGCCAGGAGCAGGAAGGTGACCCCGAAGCCGACCCAGAAGCCGGGGCTGACGAACAGCACGCCGACCAGCTCGACGACGTTGAGGAGGAGCAGGGCGGCGAGCACCCGGCGACGCCGGTACACGGCGGGGGTGTGCTGTCGGCGCGGCGGCGGGCGGCGACGGGGCCGCTTCGGCGCGGCGGGCACGGCGCGCAGTCGACCGGAGCGGCGGCCGGCCGGTGGCGCGGAGACCGGCGCGCTCAACGCGCCGGTAGTCGCGTCTTCACTGAGGGTGACGATCAGTGAGCGCGGAGGATGGACGGGTCGCCGTCCCGGCACAGTGCGGCGCCGCCGACGGCGCTGGAGCACCCGCGCCGTCGACTGCGCCCGCTCCGCCACCAACCGCTCGGTGGCGTCGTACCGGCGAACCAACGCCGGGGCCAGGGCGAGCAGGCCGGCGGCGGCGAGGACGGCGAGGAGCACCGAGGTCGGCACCCTCACCCCTCCCGTCACCGAATTCGAAGCAACCGCCATCCGACCGCAGGATCTTCCATCGATCACGCCTGGGCGCGTGGATCGTCCGGCCGGGGAGCGCTTGCCGCAGCTTGCAGTTACTTGAGGTTACGGCGCACCGACCGGGATGCCACCGCGCCGCGCCGATCCCGTCCGTGGGACGAGTGGGCGGATGTCGGGAAATCCTCCTACCGCGCGTTGGCGCGAACCCGGTGCCAGCGGGCCAGCAGGCCACCCTCGGCGGCGATCTCCTCACTCGTCATCGCGTACCCGACGTGGTCCCGCCAGGCGCCGTCGATGTGCATGTAGCGCACGTGGTACGACTCTTCGCGGAAGCCCAACTTCTCCACGACCCGCCGGGACGGCCGGTTCTCCGGACGGATGTTCACCTCCACCCGGTGCAGCCCGCCCGGGCCGAACGCGTGGTCCACGGCGAGCGCCAGCGCCGTCGGGATCACGCCCCGGCCGGCGACCCGCGCGTCCACCCAGTAGCCGACGTACCCGGAGCAGAGGGCCCTCCGCACGATGCTGCCCACGTTGATGTGCCCGACCAGCCGGTCCCGGTCGGACTCACGCAGGCAGACCGCGAAGGGCATGCCCTCACCCTCGCGGGCCGAACGCCGCTGGTCACGGTGCACCCAGCGGAACGCTGCCGGCGAGTTCAACTCGTCCCAACCGCCGGGCAGTGACGACTCCCAGGGTGCCAGCCAGGCCCGGTTGGCCCGCCGCACCTCCGACCACGCCGCCGCGTCGGAGCGCCGGTAGGGCCGCAGCAGCACTGGGCCGTCGGCCAACTCCACCGGCCAGCCCGGTGCCCGCGCGGGTCCGAAGAGACTCACCCGCACAGTCTCCCGCGCGGGACCGTGTCGCGCACAAGTGGCCCCACCGCGTTCACCGCGAAGATCCGACGGTCATCCGACGCGGGCCGCGAGCGGACCGGCCGGGACGCGTCACCGGCGGCGGTCCAGCAGCAGGACGTCCACCGTGGAGCCGGCCGCGGCCGTGGTGACCCGCTCGCCGAGCACCAGCAGCCCGTTGGCCTCGGCCAACCCGGAGAGGGTGAACGGTCCGCCGCTGAGCGGCTGGAC
Organism: Micromonospora sp. H61; assembly: GCF_018070325.1. GTDB lineage: Bacteria > Actinomycetota > Actinomycetes > Mycobacteriales > Micromonosporaceae > Micromonospora > Micromonospora salmantinae. The sequence continues at coordinate 106,906 of NZ_JAGPXY010000009.1, read as the reverse complement.
CGTGTACCCGCCGCCGCGTCGCTCGGCGACGTGCGCCGGCCGGAACTCGCGCAGCCCCGTCGGCGACGACACGGTCTCCAGCAGGTGTGCCCGCACACTGGGTCGGAACACCGGCTCGGCGCCGGCGAGCAGTTGGATGGCGGGGCGGGCCAGCACCTCGAAGCCGATCAGCGCGGCGCCCGGGTCGCCGGGCAGGCAGACCACCGGCACCTCCTCGGCGCCGACAGTGCCGAACCCGAGCGCGGTGCCGGGATAGAGCGCCACGTCGGTGAAGGTGACCGGCCCGGCGCGACCGCCCTCACGGCGGGAGAGGATCCGACGCACCATGTCTCCGGGGCCGGTGCCGGTGCCGCCGGTGGTGATGATCAGGTCGGCGCGCAGCGTCTGATCCTCCAACAGCCCGCGCAGCCCTTCCGGGTCGTCGTCGCAGATCCCCACCCGGTACGCCAGCGCGCCCACCTCGGCCGCCGCGGCGGTCAGCGCGTGCGAGTTCGCATCTACCACCTGACCGGGCTGACTGCCCCGGCCCACGTCGACGAGTTCGTCACCGGTGGCCACGATGACCACCCGTGGGCTGGGCCGGACCACCACATGCCCGATGCCGGTCGCCGCGAAGACGGCGACCAGGGCCGGGGACACGTAGGTGCCGGCCCGAGCGAGCAGGGTGCCGGCGGGCAGTTCCTCACCCGCTCGGCGTACCCCGTACCCCCGTTTGGGGGTGCGGAAGATCTCCACCGCGGCCATGCCCTGGTCGGTCCACTCCACCGGGACCACGACGTCGGCGGCGACCGGCAGCGGGGCCCCGGCGGCCACCGAGAAGCACGAGCCGGGGGTGAGCCGGACCGGCCGCCAGCTCGCGGCGCCGAGATCGCCGACCACGTTGAGCCGGATGGTGCGGCCGCCTGGCGTGCCGGAGGGGGCCGGGACGTAGCTCGGCCCCCGGCCCCCTCCGGAAATGTCCTCCCAGCGCGCGGCGTAGCCGTCCACGGCCGCCTGGTCGAAGGCCGGGAAGGCGTGCGGCGCGACGACGTCCTCGGCGAGGACGTTGCCGTGCGCCTGGGTGAGGTCGAGGTCGAGTGGCGGCAGCGCGCGCAACCTGCGCAGCACGCTGCCCAGGTAGTCGGCGAGCGGCGTCAACTCGTTCGCGGCCGCCTCGGCGTCGGCCGTCGCGGTCATGTACCAGATCCGCCTGCCGCGTCGGCCTTGACGAAGTCGGCCAGCCACGACCGGAACTCGGTGCCCAGGTCCTCGCGCTCGGCGGCGATCTGCACCACCGTCTGGAGGTAGCCCAGCGGCATGCCGGTGTCGTAGCGGGTGCCGCGGTAGACGATCGCGTGCACCGGGACGCCCTCGGTACGCAGCAGCTCCATCGCGTCGGTCAGCTGGATCTCGCCGCCGCTGCCCGGCTTGGTCCGCCGGATCGCGTCGAAGATCTTGCCCGGCAACACGTAGCGGCCGAGCACGGCGAGGTTGCTCGGGGCGTCCTCGGGCTGCGGCTTCTCCACCATCCCGGTCACCTTGACGACCTCGCCGATGTCGGTCAGCTCCGACTCGGCCGGCTCGACGGAGGCGATCCCGTACCGCTTGGTCTCGGACGGGTCGACCTCGAAGAAGGCGAGCACCACACCGCCGGTGCGGGCCTGCAACTCCAGCATGGCCGGCAGCAGCGGCTCCGACGGCTTGACGAACTCGTCGCCGAGCAGCACCGCGAAGGGCTGGTCGCCGACGTGCGACTCGGCGTACCCGATGGCGTGGCCGAGCCCGAGCTGTTCGGGCTGCCGCACTGTGTAGATCTCGGCCAGCTCGCTGGGCCGACGTACGGCAGCCAGCCGCTCGGAGTCACCCTTCTCCTCCAACCTGGTCTCCAGGTCCGGGCGACGGTCGAAGTGGTCCACCATCGACGTCTTACCCCGACCGGTGATCAGCAACACGTCACCGATGCCAGCCTGCGTGGCCTCCTCGACGATGTACTGCAACACCGGCCGATCCACCACCGGCAGCAGTTCCTTGGGCACCGCCTTGGTGGCCGGCAGGAACCGGGTAGCCAGTCCGGCGGCCGGGATGACGGCCTTGACCGCCAGGGGACGGCCGTTTGCGGCGACCGTCGATGAGGGGTTCGCTGAGTGCTCCGACATGCCGCGAGACTATCGGCCACGGCTCTGCCGCGGCGGGTGTGGCCCAGAAGACGCGCCGCCACCCGGCCCCGGCCGCGCCGCGTCCGGGCCGGCCCGCGCCGCGCCCGTCGCGCTGTCCGGCGTGTCGTCGACCGAATCCGGTCGGGCGTCCGCCGGACCCGCCAGCGATGATTCCGGTACGCCCGCCGCCGGGTCGGACCGGGCGGGCCCGCCCGGCTCCCGGCTGACCTGCACCGGCTGGCCGGCGCGCGGCAGCCCGTCGGGTGGGCTCACCGCACACGCGAGCACCGGAATCTCCCGGGTCGGCAGCTCCGAGCGCACCTCGGCGACCCGGTACGTGTCGCGGCCCGCCGCCTTGGCCGCGTAGAGCGCGTCGTCGGCGGCCTCCAGCACCTCCCGCCCGGTGCTGCCGTGGTCCGGGAAGACGGCGATGCCCACCGACACGGTCACCAGGACCGGCCCGGCGTACGCCTCGACGGCGATGGGCGTGTCGCGCACCGCCGCGCCGAGCCGCTCGGCCACGATCGCCGCGCCCCGCGCGTCGGTCTCCGGCAGCAGCAGCACGAACTCCTCACCACCCTGGCGGAAGGCCAGGTCGACCTCACGGATCTCTCCGCGCACCCGGCGGGCGAACTCGGCCAGGACGGTGTCCCCCGCGGCGTGCCCGTAGGTGTCGTTGACGTCCTTGAACCGGTCCAGGTCCAACGCGAGGACGCTGAGCATCCGCCCGAAGCGGCTGGCCCGTTCCACCTCCCGCCGGATCGACTCGCGCAGGTAGCGGTAGTTCCACAGCCCGGTGAGCGGGTCGGTGAGGGAGAGCCGCTGCGCCTCCTCGTGCACCCGGACGTTGTCCACCGCCACTGCCGCGTGGCCGGCGAAGGTGCGCAGGGTGGCCAGGTCGTCGTCGTCGAACTCGTCGGCGCCCAGCCGGTCGTAGAGGGCCAGTACGCCGAGCGCGGCCGCCGCGCCCGCCTCGTCGACCGGCCCCGAGGGCCCGCCGAGGGTGGCCGTGGCACCGCCGGCCGGGGCGGCGAACGGAACCGCGACGTAGGTGCGACAGCGTGGCTCACCCGTTGGCGCCCCGGTCGGCTCCGCCCTGCCCCGCTGCGGTTCCCCGGTGGCGGCGACCTCACCGACCACACCGACGCCGACCGGCACCCGGAGCGTCTGCGACCCGTCCGCCTCCTCGGCCGGCCAGCGCCCGTCCAACCCCTCGGTGCACTGCGCGACGAGCACCCCGCCGGTCTCCACCAGCAGCACGGCACCCGCCCGTGCGCCGGTGGCCCCGATGGCACTGCGCAGGATCACCCGCAGGATGCGTTGCAGGTCGTGCGTGCTGGCCAGGGTGTCGCCGAGCACCGCGAGGTGCCCGCGCAGCTGATCCCGGTTGCTGGTCAACGCCGCGACGTAGGAGCCGGTCTCCCGGGTCATCCGGTTGAAGGCGGCGGCCAACCGTCCCAACTCGTCGCGGCTGCGTACCGGCACCCGGGCGGTCAGGTCGCCCTGGGCCACCCGGTCGACCGCGCCGGCCAGTTCCGCCAGCGGCCGGGTGGTCAACCGGGCCAGCCGCCAGGCGGTCAGCACCGCGAGCAGCCCGGCCAGCACCACCACCCCGACCAGCGTGGCGTGCAGCCCCGGTGGCCGTTCACTGGGCACGGAGAGCACCAGTGGCAGTGGCTGCGCGTCGGAGGGCCCGAGCCTGCGCACATACCGGCCCTCGTTGGTCTCGGTGACCTGCTCGCCCCGTACGCCGACGGCGGCGGCCAGCACCGCGTCGCGGACGTCACGGGACTCGGTCGTGTGGGTGACCCGCGCGGCGCTCGCCCCGCTGTCGAGCAGGGTGACCGCCACCCCGGTCACCGCCGCCAGTCGGGCCACGAAGGCCGGGTCGAGCAGTTGTGCGGCGGTCACAGTGCCCAGCCGGGTGCCGGCACGATCGTGCAGGTCGACCTGGGCGGCCAACGCACGGACCGGGCCGGCCGAGCCCCCGTTCGTGCCCCCGTTCGTTTCTTCGGTCGAGCCGGCGCAGTCCTGCCACGGGGTCGACGGAGCACCGGGCGATATGTAGGTGATCTGGCCGGCCATGTCGGTGACCAGCACCGCGGCGGCCAGACCCCGGCCGACCAGTTGCGCGGCGGCGACGGCCGGATCGGCGGTGAGCGCCACCGCGTCGGCGGTGGCGCGTAGCTGCTGGCAGAGCGCGTCGACCGAGGTACGAACGGTGGACGCCGCCACCGCCAGGCGCTCGGTGGAGCGGCTGCGGTCGCCCGCCGCGACGGTGGAGGCGACGAAGAGCGCGCCGAGCAGGACCGGCCCGAGCACCACCACGAGGAAGGCTGCCGTCAACCGCCCGCGTAGCGTCACTCGGTCCCCCCGGAAGTTCCGCCTCCGTTGCTTGCGATGCTGACACAGTGCAACCGTGGGAGAGGCGTTGCGTCAGGAGTGTTGCGTGCCGGAATTTTCTGATGAAGCGGAAGTGACCCGGATGGCGAAGCGGGACACCCGCGTCGAGCTGCTCGCTCGCCGCCGGTCGCTGCCCGCCGAGACCCGGGCAGCCGCCGCCGGGCGCGTGCAGGCCGAGCTGGTCGCCCTGGTACGCCGGCTGCGCCCGCACCGGATGACGGCGTACGTGCCGGTCGGCTCCGAACCCGGCGGCGCCGACCTGCCCGAGGTGCTGCGGGCGGCGCTGCCGGCGGAAGCCGAGTTGCTGCTGCCGGTGCTCCTCGCCGACCTGGATCTGGACTGGGCGGCGTATACCGGGCCCGGTGCCTTGATCGCGGCGGGGCGGGGTATCCGAGAACCAGTGGGTGCCCGCCTCGGGGTGACCGCCGTGGCGCACGCGGAGCTGGTGGTCGTACCGGCTCTCGCTGTCGACGGCGACGGTCGGCGGCTCGGGCGCGGCGGCGGCTCGTACGATCGCGCACTCGCCCGGGTACCCGAGGCGACCCTGACGGTGGTGCCGTTGCACGACGGTGAGCTGGTCGAGGCGCTGCCGGCGGAGCCCCACGACCGCCGGGTGCGCGCGGTCGTCACTCCCGCCGACGGGGTGCGTACGCTTGACGGCGGCCCGGGTGCGGCGCACGGTGTCGCGCCCCACACGTCTGCTGGACGAACCCGGGCCGAATGACGCACCATTGGCACTCGAATACGTCGAGTGCCAACTGGCTGAGCCCAGATCCGGAGGAGAACGTGCCCACGTACCAGTACGCCTGCACCACGTGCGGTGAGCAGCTCGAGGCGGTGCAGTCCTTCTCTGACGAGCCGCTGACCGAGTGCCCGGCGTGTCAGGGGCGGCTGCGCAAGGTCTTCAACTCGGTCGGCATCGTCTTCAAGGGTTCGGGCTTCTACCGCACCGACTCCCGGGCGGCCGGTTCCGAGACGACCGCCGGCGGCACGGCCACCAAGCCGGCGAAGTCCGAGTCGTCCTCCGGTGACAGCTCCTCGTCCTCTTCGGGGTCCTCGTCCTCGTCCGGGTCGTCCTCGTCCGGTTCGTCCTCGGGCTCGTCGTCCTCCTCCGGGTCGTCCTCGGGTGGATCGGGCGGCGGCAAGACGGCAGCGGCCAGCTCCACGTCCTGATCGCCGAAGGCCCGACCCCACCACGGGTCGGGCCTCGACCCACTCGGTTTCAGGAAGTCGGCCTGTCCCCGCCGCTCTGACCGCCCGGGTTCCTTGATCCCGAGTCGATCAAGGCGGCTGCCATAGCAGATCGCGCCGTCGGATGCGCGTTTTCCACAGGCCGGGCGGTTGTCCACAGGCGTCGGCAGTGGGTCGGCCGAAGCGGCGGAAACTGCCTAGCCTCCCCGTACACGGGTGCCACTGCGGCGCTCGGGGACGGGAGGCGGCAGAGGCGATGCTCGATCCGGATTCCGCGCGGGCGTTGCGCCCGCTGCGCCAGCTCACTCTGCCCGGCGGGCGCACCCTGCTCCGGGCCGGTCTGGTCGCCGCGCTGCTCGGCCTGGCCGCCGCGGTCCTGCACACCCCGACCGGGTGCCCGCCGACCCCCGTGCCCTCCGACGCGCCGTCGGTGGCAGACCGAACCCCGCCACCACGGACTCCACCGCCGTCAGCGGGGGCCGGCACCGGAGGGGGCTGACCCGCCCGCCGACGGGTACGACCACGCCGGGGCAGGTTCCGCTGCGAGACCGTCCGGTCCGTTCATCCCACGGTCGGCTGTCAGATCGAGGTCGTGGGGGTCTGGCCGCACCACTGGGGGTTCAGTCCCAGTGCGGGGGGCGTTCGGCGAGCAGCCAGTCGTCGTTGCCGCCCGACCGCTCGCCCCAACCACGGTCGGTGTCGTCAGTGGTCTGCTCGGGCAGCACCACGAAGTCTTCGCTCAGGTCGACGGCGCGGTCATCGTCTCCACGTGCGCCGTGCGTGCCAGGGTCCTCGGTGCTCACGAGCGGCAAGACTAGCCCAGCCGAAGGCGGTGGACCGGGCCATCGGCGGTGGGCACGCCAGGCAGAGCCGGCCGGACCGCCGACAGTGGGCGCGCCGGCCAGAAGCGACCGGGCCGCCGGTGGCGTTGGTAGCGTCGGACGGCGTGACGACCCCCAGCGGTGGCAGCAACCCGGACGACTACTGGCGACGGCCCGACACCGGTGACGACGCGGTGGCGGACCAACCTCCCGCCGCGCCCGCGACCACAGCACCGACCGGGCCCACCAATCCACCGACAAGCGGGCCCAGCGATCCACCGCGGAACGAGCAGGCCAGCCCAGCATCGACGGGGCGCCCTCCCAGCGGGAACGCCGGCCCGCCGCCGGCCGGACCAGCGCCGGCTGGGGGCACTGCCAGCGGGTACTCCGGCCCGCCGCCGAGCGTGCCGCCGCCGGCGGGTTGGCGTCCACCCGTACATCTGCAGGCGGCGCCGCCGCGACAGCTGCCGCCGCAGGACATGGCCGAACTGGACGCGGCCGAGCAGCGATCGCAGCGGGTCACCTACGGTTTCGGCGCAGCGGCCGGCGTGGTGCTGCTGGTACTGCTCTGTCTGCTCTGCTCGCGAGTCATCTTCTGATGCCCGCCCACGGGCAGCGGCAGCGAGCAGCAGCTCAGAGGGTGGTGCCCCAAACCGTCTCGGCACCGGAGTGGCCGGTCAGGTAGACGTAGACCAAAGCGGCAATGGAGAGCCCCACGGCCGCTACCGCCAGCACCGGGATGACCAGCGCGGGCAACTGCGGCACCCGGGGGTGGCCACTTGTCGCCACGAGCAGCAGGATGGCCACGATCCCGAGCGGCACCACGACGCGTAACAGGATGTCACCGTAGCGGGAGTGCTCGAAGATCTGATCGAGGATCGGCCCCTGGAAGCCCCTGGCCACCAGCGCGTCGGTGAGTGCCTCACCCGACTTGACGGCGACGTAGGCGGTCACCGGCGCGGCCACGGCGAGGAGGCCCAGGGCCCAGTCCAGCCGGTGCCGCCACCGCGGTAGCCCCACGTACGCGATGGCCAGCACCGCCAGCAGCGGCACGAACACGACGACCGCGTGGATTACCAGGACGTGCACCGGTAGACCCAGGATCTCCTCGAACATCGAACCCTCCAGGTGGATCATGGTCAGGGGTGGTCAGCCTATGGTCCGCCGATCGTCCCCAGGCCCTCGACCGGTGACACGCGCGCCGCGTCGATCGGGTTCATCCTCTGGGCCGTACTCCCGATCTTGCCTGGCTGTGTCGGTGGCCACCCGGAGCGGGCGACGGTTGTCGATGCGGGTCGGGCGTGTTGTCATTGGCCAATGTCGGGTGCCGAGGAGTTGCTGCGGTCGAGGGGCCTGCGCGTCACGCGCCCCCGCCTCGCGGTGCTCGACGTGCTGGCCGACGGCGGCCACCTGGAGGTCGACGAGATCACCCGGCGGGTTCGCGAACGCCTCGACTCGGTGTCCACCCAGGCTGTCTACGACGTGCTGGGCGCGCTGTCCCGGGCCGGGCTGTCACGTCGGATCGAGCCGGCGGGCAGTCCCGCCCGCTATGAGGCGCGGGTGGGCGACAACCACCACCACGTGGTCTGCCGGGGCTGCGGCGAGATCGCCGACATCGACTGCGCGGTGGGCAGCGCGCCGTGCCTGGAGCCGAACAGCGCGCACGGGTTCGAGGTGGACGAGGCCGAAGTGACCTTCTGGGGCCTCTGCCCGGACTGCCGGGCCCGCCGCTCCGCCGACGTCTGATCAGCGGCGCCGGCGGCACGTGACCGGCGAGGTCTGCCCGACCGTGGCACTCTTGTGCGGTGGACTCCGATGACCTCGGCCTGTTCGGTCCGGGTTCGGTCACGTGGAAGGTGCACGAGGAGCCGATCCTGATCGTCGCCGGCCTGCGCTCGCTCTACCTCCAGGCGTTGCACCCCCGGGCCATGGCCGGGGTCGCGCAGAACAGCAACTACCGCACCGACGCCTGGGGCCGACTGGTCCGCACCGCTACCTACGTGGCGACCACGGTCTACGGGACCACCGCCGAGGCGGAGGCCGCCGGGGCCCGGCTACGCCGCCTGCACGACCGGCTGCGGGCCACCGACACGCTCACCGGTGAGCAGTTCCGGATCGACGAACCGGACCTGCTGCGTTGGGTACACGTGACCGAGGTCGAGTCGTTCCTGAGCACGGCCCGACGCGCCGGGCTGCCGCTGAGCGACGACGAGGTGGACGGCTACTACACCGAGCAGCGCCGCGCCGCCGCCCTTGTCGGCCTGGACCCGGCCACCGTCCCGGGGACCGCAGCCGAGGTCGCGGACTACTACGAGGCCGTACGGCCACAGTTGCGGATGACCCGGGAGGCCGCCGAGACGGCGGTGTTCCTCACCGCCCCGCCGCTGCCGTGGAAGCTCAGCCTGCCGGTCCGGTTGGGCCTCACGCTGGGCCCGCCGCGCTGGGCGTACCTGGGGATCGCCGGTACCGCGTTCGCCCTGCTGCCGACGTGGGCACACCGGATGTACGGAGGTCTCGGTCTACCGACCACCGCCCTGTCGGCGGACCTGACTGTGCGCGCGCTGCGGCTCGCGTTCGCCGCCGTCCCCCGCCGCTACCTGGAGGGGCCGTTGATACAGGCAGCAAAGGAGCGGGCCGCGCGGCACGCGGCCGCCTCGTTGGCCGGCTGACCGGCCCACGGCAGGCGGATCAGCCGTCGGCGGGCCGGTCCATGGCCGCCCACGGCTCCTTGCCCGGGACCTGCGCGCCCGTCGGGCAGTGCCGCCGAAAGTCGCACCAGCCGCAGCGCGGGCCGGGCGCCACCGGGAAAGCCTCGTCCGCGTCGGCGCCGTCGGCAACTGCCCGCTCGGCGGCCATGATGTCGCGGGCTGTCTCTTCCGCGCGGGTCAGTTGTCGGGCCAGCGATTCGACTGTGTGGTCGTGGCCAGCGACCGTGCCGGTCGGCAGGTGGTGCAGCTCCACCCGGCGGCACGGCCGACGGAACACCCGCTCGGCGGCGTACGCGTAGAGCGCCAGCGCCTGCGAGCCCCGGGCGTCGTCGGTGTCCAGCCCGGTGCGGCCGGTCTTGTAGTCGACGATGACCAGCTCCGGCCCCTCCGGGCCGGGCCGCGAGTCGATCCGGTCGGTACGACCGTTGAACGCCAACACCGCTGTCTTGACCGCCACCACCCGCTCCACGCCGAGCGGGTCGGAATCCGGCTCCAGCGTCTCGACGTACGCCTCCAGCCATCCCAACGCCCGCCGGTAGGCGGCCCGTTCCTGCTCGTCGTCGCGGTAGCCCTCGCGGACCCAGGTGCCCTTGAGCAGCGTGGCCAGCGCCTCGGGACGCCGCCGGTCGGCGGGCAACGCATACCAGTTCTTCAGGGCGGTGTGCACGCTGGCGCCGAGCGAGTTGTGCGCCCACGGCGGGCCCTTGGGCGGGGCGGGCCGGTCGACGTAGGAGTAGCGGTAGCGACGCGGGCAGTCCGCGTACGCGCCGAGCTTGCTCGGGGTGCAGACGAACAGCCGCTCCGGCATTCCCTCGAAGCCGAGCTGCTCGGCGTCGCCGGCGCGCTGCCGAGGGGCCCGGCCGCCGGCGGCCGGCCGCCCCGCTGATGAGGATCGTCGCACGCCTGAGATCCTGCCACCCACCTCCGACATCGCGCGCGTGCCGTCAGGCCATGTTCACGTACTGCGTGACGAAGGCGGCCACCGCGTCGGCGATGAGCTGCACGGCGATCGCGGCCAGCAGCAGGCCGGCGATCCGGGTCAGCACCTCGATCCCGCCCGGCCGGAGGATCTTCACGATGCCGCCGGAGAAGCGCAGGACGATCCAGACGGCGACCATCACGGCGAGGATCGCCACGGCGATGGCGCTGAACTCTCCCAGCCCGTCGGCCTGCTGGACGAAGAGCATGGTGGCCACGATGGCGCCCGGGCCGGCCAGCAACGGCGTGCCCAGCGGCACCAGCGCGATGTTGGAGGTGACCTGCTGGCTCGGGTCGTCGGCCTTGCCGGTCAGCAGCTCAAGGGCGACGAGCACGAGCAGCAGCCCACCGGCAGCCTGCAACGCCGGCAGGTCCACGTGCAGGTAGTCGAGCAGGGTCTGCCCCGCCACCGCGAAGATCACGATGACGCCGAGCGCCAACGCGACGGCCTGCCAGGCTGCCCGGTTGCGGTCGCGGGCGGGCAGCGGACCGGTCAGCGCCAGGAAGATCGGCATCATGCCCGGCGGATCGGTGATCACCAGCAGGGTCACGAAAACCTCGCCGAACAGCTTCAGATCCACGTGATCAACCTAGCCGCGTCGCGATGGGCGAAATACCCGGATCAGCCCGAAGCGACCTCGGTCACCCCCTCGGCGACGATCCGCTCGTACGCCTCGACGCTGGTGCCGAACGCGCCGAGTTGAACGGTCTTGTGGGTGCCGTGAAAATCCGAGGAGCCGGTGACGAGCAGACCCAACTCGGCGGCGAGCGCCCGCACGTGTTCCCGCTCGGCCGGGCTGTGGTCCTCGTGGTCGGCTTCGAGCCCGGCGAGCCCGGCGGCGGCCAGCTCGGCGATCAGCTCGTCGGGCACCACCCGGCCGCGTCGGGTGGCTCGCGGGTGGGCGAAGACCGGCACGCCTCCGGCCGCCCGGACCAGCCGGACGGCGCGGAACACGTCGATGTCCTCCTTGGGCAGCCGGTACCGCTCGCCCAGCCAGTCCGGGCCGAACGCCTCCCGGACGCTGCCGACCAGGCCGGCGCGGATGAGTGCCTGCGCGATGTGCGGGCGTCCCACGGTGCCACCACCCGCGCCGGTCAGGATGTCCGGCCAGTTCACGTCGATGCCGTCGGCCCGCAGGAGGTCGACCATCAGTTCGCCGCGCTCTTCCCGGGCGGCCCGGACCCGCGCCAGCTCGGCCACCAGCTCCGGGTGGTCCGGATCGAACAGGTACGCGAGCAGGTGCAGCGGCACCGCCGGCTGCGCACCGGACCAGCGACACGACAACTCCGCACCCCGGATCAGACGCAGACCTGGCGGCAGCGCGCCCACGGCCGGCGCCCAGCCGGCCGTGGTGTCGTGGTCGGTGATCGCCAGCACGTCCAGCCCGGCGTCGAACGCCGCGCCGACCAGCTCGGCCGGGGTCAGCGTGCCGTCGCTGGCCGTCGAGTGGGCGTGCAGGTCGATCCGGGGGACGGAGCCGGTACGCGAGGTCACCGCCCGACGCTACCGAGGAAACGGTGAGCCTGGCTCACCTGGGTCACCCGGGGGTCAGAGGCCGTTCACCAGGATCGGCCGCTCTCCGGCTGGCACGCCGGGCACCGCCGCGGGGCTGGCGGGCTTTCCCGCCCGCACCTGGCCGACGTCGACCCGGACCAGCTCGCCGGTGCCGTCGAGGTAGGAGGCCTGGGTCTCGTCGCTCCACACGATCGCCCCGGTCATCGGCGGCCCGGCCGCAACGGCGGTCACGCCCGGCCCGAGCCGCTGGAGGTCGACCAGGAGGGACCGGCCGGCCGTGCCGCTCCCCTCGTTGACCAGCAGCCACCGCCCGTCCGGCGAAACCCCGCCGACGCCGTCCTGGCTCAGGTCTGGACCGCAGCCGGTGCGTACCGGGTCCAGGTGACGTGTCGGGGTGAGGATGGCGAGGCAGGTCCGGCCGGGATCGGTAGTGGTGACCTGGCCGACGAGTCGCCCGTCGGGCAGCCGCCCGTAGACGTTGAGGCTCTCCCGGTCGAGGGCGTCGGGCAACGGCCCCGCACCGGGCCGCCAGAGCGTGTGACCGGCGCTGGCCCTGTCGAGTCGGACCAGCACGCTGTCACCGACGAACCGGACGGGCTCCGCCGCCGCCGGCACCGGGGTGCGCACCGACCCGATGAGTTGGGTGCCGACCACGCCCGCCATCAGGAGATCGTCTCCGTCGCGCCAGGCGACCTGGTGGCTGTCCGGGGCCAGGACGATCGCGCCGGCACCAGCCAGCAGCACCTGCACCAGGCCGTCGTCCTGCACCACCCACAGGGAGCGTCCTGCGGTGCTCTGCGCGCCGACCACCAGCCAACCGCCGCCGCTGGGCAGCGGCTGGACGCGTTCGGCCGGCCCGACGTCGGGCAGCACCAGCCGCCGCCCGTCGGCGCTGACCAGCGTCTCGCTGACGAGGAGAGAGGTCGACGTCGTGGGCGAGGGGGCGGGGCCGGGGACGCTGGCCGTCGGGAGCGGTCGGTTGGTCGGGTCCGGGTCGCCGATCACGACGATGGGTGAGCCGTCCCGCCTGGTCTCGGCACCGAGCTGGGCCATGCCGGCGCTGAGCAGCACTGTGGTGACCGCCGCGAGGGCGAGGCCGGCGGCGGTGCGTCGACGCCGGATCCGGTTCGCGCGACGGATGGCCTGGCCGGCCGGATCGACGCTCAGTGGGCGGGCAAGGGCGACCTGGTGCGAGAGTGTCTCCCGCACCGCACCTTCCATCTCGTCAGGCCGCACCTGGTATGAACGCTGCGGGCCGTCCGTCAGGTTGTCGCGCCGGCCTGGGAAGTGACTCACTGCTGTTCCCCGGAGCCCGTGCCGACGGGCACGGCCGCCGGGGCGGTGGGCAGGACGACCTGCGGGGTGATCGCACGCGGCTCGGCTGGGCACGGAGCGGTCGGGCGGGGCACGGGTCGGCCAGCCGCCCCTGCGGGACGGGGTGTGGCAGCGGCACCGGTGGCCGGAACTCGCCCGATTCGGGAACCCGAGCCCGCCGTCCGGCCGGCGGCACCGGTCGCGGCCCCTGCACCCGCAGACCGGCCGGCGATGCCGGCGGCGGCTGCCAGCTCCGGTGCGTCCGCGCCCAGTCGCCGACGCAGCGTGGCGAGCGCCCGGGACGCCTGGCTCTTCACAGTGCCCGGTGAAATGTCCAGCATCGCGGCGGTCTGCGCCTCCGACATGTCCTCGTAGTAGCGCAGCACCAGCACTGCCCGTTGCCGGTTGGGCAACTCCCGGAGATGCCGCCAGAGCAGGTCACGGTCAAGTTGCTGCTCGATCTCGTCGACACCGGCCCGCTCGGGCAGGACCTCGGTCGGGCGTTCGCCGTGCCAGCGCCGCCGCCACCAACTGGTCGACGTGTTGACCATCACACGCCGGGCGTACGGCTCGACCGCCTCGATCCCGCCGAGCCGCTTCCACGCCAGGTAGGTCTTGGTCAGCGCCGTCTGGAGCAGGTCCTCGGCCGTGGCCCAGTCGCCGGTGAGCAGATAAGCGGTGCGTAGGAGCGCGGCGGAGCGGGCCGCGACGAACTCGCGGAACTGCTCCTCCAACGAGTCCTTGCTCGCCACCGCCCACCTCCACACCCCCGCCGTCCTGGCAGAGTGCCACGTCAGGGGCGCTCTGGTCCATGACGAAAGGTGCGCACTTGCTCCGATGTTCGGTCGAAAACCTTCACGCCCCGTCGTCGGCCTTGGCCTCGTCGGCCTCCTTGCCGAGCCGCGCCTCGACGGCCTGAGGCTCGTACATCTCCTCGACGACGCGTAGGTAGAGCTCGTTCGGGTTGGGCAGGTTCTTGATCTCGCGAAGCGCCTGCTCCTGGCCGGCGGACTCCAGCACGAAGGTGCCGTAGTTGAGCGCTCGACCGGTCGGGGTCTGCTCGTACTTCATGTCGGTGACCCGGACCAGCGGCATCATCGCCACCTTGCGGGTGACGATGCCGTTGACCACCATGACCCGCTTGTTGGTCAGGATGAACCGGTCATACCACCAGTCGGCGACCTTCCACGCCACCCAGCCCATCACCGCGAACCACAGCAGTACGGCGATGGTGGTCAACGCGCCGACGTCCTGGCCGGCGAGGAAGCCGGAGAGGTAGCCGAGCACGAAGGTCGCCGCGACGCCGATCAACAGCGGGTTGGTGAGGTGGATCCAGTGTCGCTTCCACTCGCCCCGGTAGCGCTCGGTGGGGAAGAGGTAGCGAGCCACCAGCGAACTGGGCTCGTCTTCCAGGGGCAGCACCCGCCGGGGGGTCGAGCCGGTCGCGTCGGCGCGCAACCCGGCCAGCTCGTCCTCGGAGATCTGCGGCGGCTGGTAACTGGCCTCCGGATCACGGACCCACCCCCGACCGGAACGGCCCTGGCCGGCATAGCCGGGCCCGTCGCCATAGCCGACGTCGTCCGAAAGGGACGGACCGTCGGACAGGCCGGGACCGGCCCCGTAGCCCGGGCCGTCATCAGGCCCGATCCGCGGGATCGGCTCGGTGTCGCGCTCGCGACGTTCCCGGTCGGGGTCGTCCGGGTCGAAGGGTGGACCGGAGGGGCTGCCCATCGGCGGCTAGGCGACGAGGCTGGTGAAGAAGTCGCCAAACCCCTGGGCGATATCCATGATCCCGCCGCCGAGCGACTTGAACACGTCTGCCGCAGAGTTTGGCCGGTAGGCGACGAAGAAGATCAAGAATGCGATTCCGGCCCAGGTGAGGACCTTCTTGACCATGGCGGGCCATCCTCTCGCGCGGCGCCGGGTCCCATTACCGCAGCGGCACCCAGAGTATCAGTGTGGTGTCGTACAGTGAATATCTGCGTCCGTTCTCCGTCAATCCGGAAGAGTTGTCAAGCTCTACCGGGTAGATACGGGGACGGTGCGCCGTACACGAGCTCGGGCGGAGTCCACTCGGTCAGGTCGTGAAGCACGACATCTTCCGCGAGCAGGTGACCCGCACTCGCCGGCCAGGCTATCGCATGGAGCCACATTCCCCGAGCTTCGCCGGCGTACGCGCTTCGATCCGTCGGTGAATTCACCAACCACAGTGGAGTAGGGTGCCCGCCGACCTTGATCTTCGCCTGTCCGACGTGGTCGGGGTGACCCGACCCCGGGTCGGTCAACGCGTCCACCAACTCCGGTCCCGGATCCGGGCCGGTCAGACCGGCGAGCCGGGTGCCCAGGCCGACACCGGGTTCCTCGGCCACGAAGACCAGATCGGCCGGGCCGCCACCGAGCGGCGCCGGGCCCGCGCAGGCCACCACCGTCGCCCGCACGCCCGTCCGGTCGTCCCCGGCGTACGCCACGCCGGTGAGTGTCCAACCGGGCGGCAGCGGCCACGGGCACCACAACGGCGTCACCGGCGGATCGCCGGTCGCGGTGATCCGTTCCACCACGCTCGCCACGATGTCCGCTCCGATGTGCTCGGGCACGTGCAACGGCGGAACCGGGCCGCAGCGCACACACCTCGAGTCGGTGTTCATCAGATCCGGCGCCCGTACCGGGCCCCCGCATCTCGGACAACTCACCGCGACACTCACATCCCCACCGTTCCCCCGGACCGCCGGCACGTCAAGCCGGAACGTCCGATTCGGCACCGTACGTGGGTCAGTCCGGCGGCGTACCGGCGTGCGCGCGGATCCAGGCGTGCATGGCGATTCCGCTGGCCACGCCGGCGTTGATCGACCTCGTCGAGCCGTACTGGGCGATGGAGTAGAGCTGGTCGCAGGCGGCACGGGCCGGCGCGGAGAGGCCGGGCCCCTCCTGGCCGAACAGCAGCACGCAGTCCCGCGGCAGGGTGCCGGTCTCCAGCGGACGCGACCCGGGCAGGTTGTCGATGCCGAACACCGGCAGTTGCCGCTCGGCCGCCCAGACGACGAACTCCTCGATCGTCTCGTGGTGCCGTACGTGCTGGTACCGATCGGTCACCATCGCGCCGCGCCGGTTCCACCGTCGCCGTCCGACGATGTGCACCTCTGCGGCGTTGAACGCGTTGGCGTTGCGCACCACGGTGCCGATGTTGAAGTCGTGCTGCCAGTTCTCGATCGCGACGTGGAAGCCGTGCCGGTGTCGGTCCAGGTCGGCGACGATCGCCTCGTGCCGCCAGTAGCGGTAGCGGTCGACGACGTTGCGCCGGTCCCCCTCCGCGAGCAGTTGTCTGTCGTAACGGGGGTCGTCCGGTGGGTCCCCCGGCCAGGGGCCCACGCCCACCTCAAGCTGGTCGTCGGTCACGGTCATCAGAGGGTACGGACCGCGTCGGCGTCGGCCGCGACGACCTGCCGGTCAGCCCAGGTCGAGGGCGGCACCGAGCCGGTCCAGGAAGCGCCGGTCCGCCGGGCTGGCCGGTGGGTCCACCCGGCGCGCGACGGTGCCGGGCACCGCGCGACAGACCCGGGCCGCGACCGACTGCACCCACTGGCGGTACGCGGCCGAGTCGGCGGGGTCGGCCCGCCGCCGGAGCACCCGGCTCGCCGCACGGCAGGCGGCCAGCAGGTCCACCAGGTCGGTGAGCCGCTCGGCGGGTTGCGGGGTGCCGTCGTGGCGGGCGTAGATCGTGGCGACCACCGCGCGGACCAGGTCGCTGTCGGAGGCTCGGCCCGCGGCCACGGCATCCAGACCGGCCAGGCCGGCCATGACTCCACGCTCCGTCCGGCCAGGGCCGGGTGCCGCGGCGGCCACGAGAACCCGACCGGGCAGGCTGGTGAGCAGGTCCCACTCGGCGGCGGAGTAGACAGCTGTGGTCAAGGGTGCGGCTCGGCGGCCGGCAGAGGACGGCTCTCCCGCTACG
The DNA here is from genome assembly GCF_018070325.1 of Micromonospora sp. H61. Lineage (GTDB taxonomy): Bacteria > Actinomycetota > Actinomycetes > Mycobacteriales > Micromonosporaceae > Micromonospora > Micromonospora salmantinae. The sequence continues at coordinate 89,891 of NZ_JAGPXY010000009.1, read as the reverse complement.
GAGTGGCTCATCGGAACCTCCGGCGTCAGCATATGCCCCGCGACGGGCACCGGGCCCCTTCCCCAGCAGACCCGCGGCGGGGAAGGAGCCCGGTGTTCGTCGACGGTCGAGCCTGCCGCGCGGCTGTCAGCGCGGCTCGGGGAAGCTGGGCCGCTCCGGATCCACTCCGTCGGGCACCGCAGCGGCCGCGTACTCCCGCTTGGGGACCATGACCTTGCGCCGGAAGACGCAGACCATGGTGCCGTCCTGGTTGTAGCCGCGGGTCTCCACCGACACCACGCCCCGGTCGGGTTTCGAGCCGGACTCACGCTTGTCCAGCACCGTGGTCTCGCCGTAGATGGTGTCGCCGTGGAAGGTCGGCGCGACGTGTCGCAGCGACTCGACCTCCAGGTTGGCGATCGCCATGCCACTCACATCGGGCACGGACATGCCGAGCAGCAGCGAGTAGATGTAGTTGCCGACCACGACGTTGCGCTTGAACTGGCTGGCCGTCGCGGCGTAGTGCGCGTCCATGTGCAGCGGGTGGTGGTTCATGGTGAGCAGGCAGAAGAGGTGGTCGTCGTACTCGGTGACGGTCTTGCCCGGCCAGTGCCGGTAGACCGCGCCGACCTCGAACTCCTCGTAGTAGCGACCGAACTGCATGCTGGTCCCTTCGACGGGCGGCGATGGAGTTCGGCACAGCATGCCTTACCGATGGTTAAGGCAACCGGCGGGGCGCGACGGCGGCGGAAATGTCACACCGGTCACTCGCCTGGGGGGAGACGCAATGAGCGGCGGGGCCCTCCCCGGCACCCGCCGCCCACGCTCTGATGTGAGGAATTCTGCCCTACGCCTGCGTAGGTTCAACAGAGATCGCGGTCACATTTATCTTTTTGTAACACTACTGTCAGTGACGACGCGGAGGTTGATCAGCGATCTCCGCAGGCCGGATACCTCCTTGTCAAGGCCCAAGTTACCGATTCGTAGTGCTCAATCGCGTGGATCTCCCTGGAAACGCTCCCATTACCGCAGGTCACGCAAGTGCGTCATGCACTTGCGTTCCGCAGGTCGGGTGTGAACAGATGCTCGTCGATGACCTGCGGCACCCCCCGGCAGCCCTGGGCACGTTTCGTGCCCCACCGCACGGGAATTCGATACGGTCAGCCCTGGTTCTACGGGACGTAGATAAACCGCGGTGATCGGAGAGTGCAATGGCAACCGTTGAGCTGACCTCGACGAACTTCGACGAGGTGACCGGCAACGACGGCATCGTCCTGGTCGACTTCTGGGCCGACTGGTGTGGTCCGTGCAAGCGGTTCGCCCCGGTCTACGAGCGCTCCTCGGAGAAGCACCAGAACATCGTCTTCGGCAAGGTCGACACGGAGGCTCAGCAGGAGCTGGGCGCCAAGTTCGACATCCGCTCGATCCCGACGATCATGGCGATCCGTGACGGCGTCATCGTCTTCGCCCAGCCGGGCGCGCTTCCCGAGTCCGCGCTCGAGAACCTGATCGAGCAGGTCGAGGCGCTGGACATGGACGACGTCCGCAAGCAGCTGGCCGAGCACAACCACTGAGTCGTCCCCACGACGACACGCGAGGCCGGGCCCGATGCGGGCCCGGCCTTCGTCGTACCCCCACCAACTCCCGCATGATCACCTGCCTGGTCAGGCCGAACTGGCCGTCGGAGGGACCCGAGGCCGTCGGTACATCCCGTATCGTCACGACCCGATGGAGAACCTGACCACCCGCGGGCGCGTGACCCGGCTGGGCGCGACAGCACTGGGCCTCGTCCTGCTCGTCGTCGGCACCTTCTGGGGCAGCGACGACGACTTCCCGTTCGGCCCGTTCCGGATGTACTCCACCTCCAACCCGCCGAACGCACCCGCACCCGACACCCGTGTCGAGGGGGTGAACAGCTCCGGGGCGGTGATCGACCTCGACCAGAACGCGACAGGGATCCGCCGCGCCGAGATCGAGGGTCAGCAGGCCCGGTACGCCGCCGACCCGACACTGCTCACCGAGGTCGCCGACGCGTACGCCGAACGCCACCCGGACGCCCCCGCGCTGGTCGAGGTCCGCATCGTCATCCGCTGGCACGGCATCCGCGCCGGCCGGCCGACCGGCCAACACACCGATGAGACCGTCGTCCGCTGGCAGGCCACCCGATGAACCGCTGGCTGACCGAGGCCGTACCCCGGGGCCGGGTAGCCGCCTTCCGCACCCTGATCTACCTGTTCGTCGCCGCCGACCTGGTGATCTTCACCCCCTGGGTACGCACCCGGGTCAGCGTGCCCGGCGACCTGTACCAGCCACTCCTGATCGGCCGCCTGCTCCCACTGCCGACGCCAACCGAGACGCTGGTGACGGTGATCTTCTGGGCGTTGCTGCTGCTCGCCCTCCTCGCCGCCACCGGACGAGCGCCCCGGCTGCTCGGCTGGGCGGTGTGCGCGCTGTACCTGGAGTGGATGATCATCGCGATGAGCTACGGGAAGGTCGACCACGACCGGTTCGGGCTGCTCGTCGCACTGGCCGTGCTGCCCACCGCCGGTCGCGCCCGACACGGCGACACCACCCGCACCGAGGCCGGCGGCTGGGCGCTACGCGTCACCCAGATCGCGGTGATCTGCACGTACTTCCTGGCGGCCTTCGCCAAGCTGCGCTTCGGCGGTCTGGACTGGCTGACCGGCTCGGTCCTGGCCCGCGCGATCATCCGGCGCGGCACCGACCTGGCGGACCTCATCGCCCAGGTGCCGTACCTGCTGATCGTCGCCCAGTTCGGCATCGTGGCGTTCGAGCTGCTGAGCCCGATGGTCTTCTTCCTGCCACCCCGCTGGCGACTCGCCATGGTCGGCTTCTTCTACTCGTTCCACGCGGTCACCATCGCGACAATCACGATCTCGTTCGCACCGCACCTGGCCGCGATGACCAGCTTCCTACCGCTGGAGCGGGTGCGCCCGCTGGTCTGGGCACGCCGGCTGCTCGGCCGTGGCTCTCCCGAGCCGACGACGGATGCCCCGGAACCGCGCCCGGCCGACGTCGACCCGGCGCCGGGCGACCAGGGCCCGGTGACAGCCGGCGCGGGGCCGGCGCTCGACGATCAGGCGCCGGTGGTCGGGCGACCGGCCGGCCCGTAGAGCCGCTCCCGGGCCTCCTGCGGCAGGGAGCAGGCCGCCGTGCCACCGGGAAGTCGGTGCCGGTTACGCGCCACCCAGCGGTACAACGGCCAGGCCGCGACGCGTACCGGAGGAATCCGCAGGCCGGCGCCGGCGACCCGCCAGAGCGGGCCACTCGCGGCGAGCAGCTTCGCGATGGCGTCCGGGCCGGCCGCGCGCGAGCCGTCCGCGCCGACCCACTGCACGGCCTCCTCGCACTCGGCCACTGTGAGGCCGAGCGCGTCCAGGTCGGCGAACTGCCAGGGCACCACCCGTGCGGCGGTGGGGATGCGGCGCTCGATGAACTCCGCACAGCTCGTGCAGAACGCGCAGTCCCCGTCGTAGACGAAGGTCGACGTCTCCATGACGCCCATCCTCCCCTCTCCGACCACCCGAACGCCCACCGGTGTACGGCGGGTCACTTGCGCTCGCCTCGTACACGTGTTCGAATGATGGCCATGCGCTGGGACAACCTCACCGCTCCCCCGGTCGAGGGAGACCCCGAGCGGGCAGCGCCAGCGACGCCACCCCTGCCGCTGGCGCTGCCCGGCGCCGTCGCCCGCACCTTCGACACCCCCGAGTTCGCCGGGATGACCTTCTACGAGGTGCAGGCCAAGTCCATCCTCAACCGGGTGCCCGGGCAGTCCCGCGTCCCGTTCGAGTGGACGATCAACCCATATAGGGGCTGCTCTCATGCCTGCACTTACTGTTTCGCGAGAAATACTCACACCTATCTCGATCTCGATGCCGGCGCGGACTTCGACCGGAAGGTGATCGTCAAGGTCAACGCCGGCGAGCTGGTCCGGCGTGAGCTGGCCGCGCCGCGCTGGCGGGGCGCGCACGTGGCGATGGGCACCAACGTGGACTGCTACCAGCGTGCCGAGGGTCGTTACCGGCTGATGCCGCAGATCATCGGTGCCCTGCGAGACTTCGCCAACCCGTTCTCGATCCTCACCAAGGGCACGCTGATCCTGCGCGACCTGCCGCTGCTGCGCGAGGCCGCCGAGGTGACCACGGTGGGCATCTCCTTCTCGGTGGGGTTCGTCGACGAGCACCTCTGGCGCACCGTCGAGCCGGGCACACCGCACCCACGCCGCCGGCTCGACGCCGTCCGGGCACTCGCCGACGCCGGCTTCTCCGTCGGCGTGTTGATGGCACCGATCCTGCCCGGTCTCAGCGACGGCGACGAGTCGATCGACGCCACCGTCTCGGCGATCGCCGCCGCCGGTGCGACGAGCGTGACCGCCCTGCCCCTGCACCTGCGTCCCGGCGCCCGGGAGTGGTACGCGCACTGGCTCGCCCGTGAGCACCCGCACCTCGTGCCCCGCTACCGCGAGCTCTACCGGGCCGGTGCGTACGCCCCGCAGGCGTACCAGCGGGAGTTGACCGCGCGGGTGCGGATCGCCGCCCGCCGGCACGGGCTGCACCGCGGGGAGCGGGGCGACAACCGCAGCCTGCCCGAGCCACCGCCACCGTCGGCGGCCGAGCAGCTGACGCTGTTGTAGTCGGAGCTACAGTCGGCGGGTGCGTACCGCTCAGCAGATCCTCGCCGACTCCGCCGTGATCGCCGTCGTGGGTGCGTCCCGCGACCCGTTCAAGGCCGCGCACGGCGTGCCGTTGCAGATGCAGCAGTACGGCTGGCGCATCATCCCAGTCAACCCGACGGTCGACGAACTGTTCGGGGAACGGGCCTACAAGAGCCTCGCCGACATTCCGCACCCCGTTGACCTGGTGGACGTGTTCCGGCCGGCGGCCGACGCCGTGCAGGTGGTCCGGGACGCGGCGGCGATCGGCGCGCCCGCGGTCTGGCTCCAACTGGGCATCGTCTCGCCCGAGGCGCGGCGGATCGCCGAGGAGGCCGGCATGGACTACGTGGAAGACCGCTGCCTCATCGTCGAACGAGCCGCCGCCAACCTGACCCGCCTGACCTGACCCACCCTCCCCATCCCCCGCGATCTTGCACTTACTGTCCCGGCATACCTGACATAAGGGTCGACCGGGCAACCGAAAGTGCAAGATCGCGACGGGCGGGGCGGGGCGGGGCGGGGCGGGGCGGGTTAGAGCTTGTATTCCTTGAGGAGGCCGCGGGAGATGATGGTCTTCTGGATCTCCGAAGTGCCCTCGCCGATGAGCAGGAACGGGGCCTCCCGCATCAGCCGCTCGATCTCGTACTCCTTGGAGTAGCCGTAGCCGCCGTGGATGCGGAACGCCTCCTGGACGACCTCGGCGCAGTATTCCGAGGCGAGCAGCTTGGCCATCCCGGCCTCCACGTCGTTGCGCTGGCCGGCGTCCTTGAGCCGGGCGGCGTTGACCATGAGGGCGTGCGCGGCCTCGATCTTCGTGCCCATCTCGGCGAGCTTGAAGGCGATCGCCTGGTGCTTGGCGAGGGGCTGACCGAAGGTCTTGCGCTGCTGGGCGTAGCTCACCGCCAGCTCGAAGGCTCGGATGGAGATGCCGCAGGCACGGGCGGCCACGTTGACCCGGCCCACCTCGATGCCGTCCATCATCTGGTAGAAGCCGCGGCCCACCTGGTCGGCGCCGCCGAGGATCGCGGAGTCGGGCACGGTCACGCCGTCGAGCACCATCTCGGTTGTCTCGACACCCTTGTAACCCATCTTCTCGATCTTGCCGGGGATGGTGAGGCCGGGGGCGGTCTCGCCGAAGCCCGGCTCCTTCTCCAGCAGGAAGGTGCTCATGTTGCCGTAGACGGACTCCGCGCCGGTGTCGGTCTTGACCAGGGTGGCCACCACCGAGGAGTAGGCCCCGTTGGTGAGCCACATCTTCTGCCCGTTGAGCACGTAGCGGTCGCCGTCGCGGACGGCCCGGGACTTGATCGCCGAGACGTCGGAGCCGGTCTCGGGCTCGGACATGGAGAACGCGCCGCGAACCTCGCCGGTGGCCATCTTCGGCAGCAGGCGGGTCTTCTGCTCGGCGGAGCCGTGCTGAGAGATCAGGTACGCCACGATGAAGTGGGTGTTGACGATGCCGGAGATCGACATCCAGCCTCGGGACAGTTGCTCCACCACCAGCGCGTAGGTGAGCAGCGATTCGCCGAGGCCGCCGTACTCCTCGTCGATGGTGAGACCGAACAGCCCCATCTCGCGCATGCCGTCGAGGATGTCGGTGGGGTACTCGTCGGCGTGCTCCAGTCGCTGCGCGTGCGGGATGATCTCCTTGTCGGCGAAGTCCCGAACGGTCTCCAGGATCGACTGTTGCACATCGGTCAGGCCGGGCGTCTGGGCGAGTCGGGCCATCTCAGCCTCCGGGGATCCGCGCACTACTCATGGGTAACTGAACGCTGGGTCAGTATCGGCCCCTCGGGTCGACGAGGCCAAGGTGACCAGTCCACACAACCGCTGTGAAAAGGTTCACCGCTGCGGGTAGCGTCCGGCAAGAGGGACTTTTCCGGCACCGGCAGGAGGAGGACAGCTGTGAGCTACCCGCCGCCGTCGGGACCGCCCGAGGACGAGCCGCCGCCGTCACCCTACGAGCCACCGAAAGACCAGTCGCCGTACGCGCCACCGCCGGCCGGCCAGTCGCCGTACGCGCCACAGCCGGACCAGCCGGCGTACGAACTGCCGACGGAACGGTCACCGTACGGGCCACCGGCGGGCGAACCGTCACCGTACGGCCACCAGGGGCCGCAGCAGTCGGCGCACTGGAGCCAGCAACCGCCGTACCCACCGCAGGGTCCCTACGGTCAGTACGGCCCACCGCCGTCCGGGCCGGGTCGGGGCACCAACGTGCTGGCGATCCTGTCGCTGGTGTTCGCCTTCGTCTTTCCGCCGGCCGGCGCCGTCCTCGGCCACCTGGCCAAGCGGCAGATCCGCACCAGCGGCGAGGAGGGCGACCAGCTCGCCACCTGGGGGCTGATCCTTGGCTACGTCTTCACCGGGCTCACCGTGCTGGCCTGCTGTGGCTGGCTGGCGCTGGTGGCCTTCGGCAGCAACACCGGTGACGGTGGCGGCTACTGACGAACGGGCCGGTGCCGACCGGCGCCGTCAGCGGAAGCGGGCCTCGCGGACGCTGTTGCCGCCGTCCACCACCAGCATCTGCCCGGTGATGTACGAGGCGGCCGGCGAGCAGAGGAAGCTGATCGCCGCGGCGACCTCGTCCGGCGTGCCCGGTCGCCCCACCGGGGTGCCCAACCCCTGCTTGATCTCGGCCATGGTGGACGCCGCGGTGTAGATGGTGCCGGGCGCCACCGCGTTGACCGTCACCCCGTCGGCGATCATCTCCATGGCCAGGGCCCGGGTCAGCCCGACGACCCCGGCCTTCGCCGCTGCGTACGCGGCCTCGGTGGGCAGGGCGTTGACCGGGCCGGCCGTGGCCGACAGGTTGACGATCCGACCCCAACCCCGCTCGGCCATCCCCCCGATGAACGCCCGGCTGCACAGGAACGCGGTGGAGAGGTTGCGGTCGATCTCGCCGCGCCACTCGTCGTAGGTCAGCTGCGCCACCGGCCGCAGCACCCCCTGGCTGGCGCGACTGGCCAGGCCGGCGTTGTTGACCAGCACCTCGACGTCGCCCAACTGCTCGGCGACCGCATCGGCCAACGCGCCGACCTCGGACTCGTCGGTCAGGTCCGCGACGAAGCCGGTCACCCCCAGCTCGGTTGCCCGCTCGTGAATACGTCGGGTGGTCGAGACGATCGCCACCCGCGCGCCCAGGTCGGCGAGTCGCCGGGCGGTGGCGTACCCGATGCCGTCCGGGCTGCCCGCCCCGGTGACCAGGGCGACCCGCCCGTCGAGGCGCATGGTGACCGGGTCGGTGAGCGCGACCGGCTCGTCGGGGCCGGGGCTGCCCGCCGGGGCGGCCGTCCGGGCGCGTCGGGCCGCACCCGGGCGGCTGACGTCCCGTCGGGGTCGGCTGCCGGAGCGGTCCGCGGCGCGCGCGTCGTATGCCATGTCAGGGATCCTGCCCGTTACGACCGGCCCGAGCAACGCGGCACCCGGAAGCAGGGGCGTCGGGTTTGGGCGGCGCTGGCTACCCTGTCTCCGCACCCCAACCTGACGGAGAGTTCGTATGACCAATCCCCCGCCGCCCGGCAACTGGAGCGACCCCACGTGGTCGGCCCAGCCGTCGAGCCCCGCACCGGACCCGACAGTGGTGGCCGGTCAGCCGGTGCCCGCGCAACCTGGCCCGGTCGACCCGTACACCCCCGACCCGTACGCCCCGACCGCATACGCCCCGGACCCGTACGCCCCGGTCGACCCGTACGCCGGCGCGAAGCAGCCGGCGGCCCAGCCGATGCCCGGTTACGCTCCGCCCGGATACGCCCCGCCCGGATACCCGCCGCAGTACCCCGGCTACGGCTACCCGCAGGCGCCGAAGACCAACGGGCTGGCCATCGCGGCGTTCGTGCTGGCCCTGCTCGGTTTCACGTCCTGCATCACCGCGCCGATCGGCGCGATCCTCGGCCACGTGGCGCAGAAGCAGATCCGGCTCAGCGGCGAGGGTGGGGCGGGGATGGCGAAGGCCGCCATCATCGTCGGCTGGATTCTCACCGGGTTCCTGGTGCTGGTGATCGCCATCTACGCCGCCGCGATCATCTACGCGATCGCGACGAGCGACAACAGCAGCAGCTACTGACCGGCGGGCGGGCCGGCGTACCGCCGATTGTCGGGCCGGACCGACAGCCGGCGGCGGTCGTCCCGGCCCGGCCGGTCACTGCGCCGGTGGGGTGAACGACGAGGTACGACTCATCCCGGCGGCCCGGCCCTTGGCCGCGACCACCAGCGCCATCTTGCGAGACGCTTCGTCGATCATCTCGTCGCCGAGCATCACGGCGCCGAGCCGGCCGCCGGCCTCCGAGGTGTAGTGCTCGTACGCGTCGAGGATCAGCTCGGCGTGGTCGTAGTCGGCCTGCGCCGGCTGGTAGACCTCGTTGGCGGCGTCGATCTGGCCCGGGTGCAGCACCCACTTGCCGTCGAAGCCCAGCGCGGCCGAGCGCCTGGCCACCTCGCGGAACGCGTCGACGTCGCGGATCTGCAGGAACGGGCCGTCGATGGCCTGCTTGTCGTGCATCCGCGCGGCCATCAGGATCCGCATCAGGATGTAGTGGTACGGGTCGCCCGGGTAGTCCGGGATAAGGCCGCCGACCACCATCGACTTCATGTTGATCGACGCCATGAAGTCGGCCGGGCCGAAGATGATGGTCTCCACGCGCGGCGAGGCGGCGGCGATAGCGTCCACGTTGACCAGGCCGGCGGCGTTCTCGATCTGCGCCTCGATGCCGATCCGACCGACCTCCAGGCCGATCGTCTTCTCGATCTGGGTGAGCGTCAGGTCCAGCCACTGCACCTGGGCGGCGGTCTGCACCTTCGGCAGCATGATGCAGTCCAGGTTGGCGCCGGCGCCCTCGACGACCTCGATGACATCCCGGTAGGTCCACGGGGTGGTCAGGTCGTTGACCCGGACCACGCGGGTCTTGCCGGCCCAGTCGCCCTCGTTGAGGGCGGCCACGATGTTCTTGCGCGCGTCCGGCTTGGCCAGTGGGGCGACGGCGTCCTCCAGGTCGAGGAAGACCTGGTCGGCCGGGAGACCCTGGGCCTTGCCGAGCATTTTCACGCTGGAGCCCGGCACGGCGAGGCAGGACCTGCGGGGGCGACCGACTGCGGCCATGGATGCGCTCCTTCCAGCGTCCGGCGGGCATGCCGACGCCACCTGACGACAGATCCGGGACCTTAACGATCCCAAAGGGCGTTGTGACGCCACGGTAACCTCGCGCCATGACCGGGGTGAATGGACCTGTGGAAGATCTCACTGGGCGCCGACTGGTGGTGGTGACCGGGGCCAGCTCCGGCATCGGGTTGGCAGCCGCCGTGGACCTGGCCTGCCGGGGAGACCAGGTGGTGCTGGTCGGGCGGGACCCGGCCCGCCTGCAGGCGGCAGCCGTTCGGGTACGGGAGAACTCCGGTGAACGTCCGGAACTGTTCCGGGCCGACTTCGCGATCCTCGACGACGTACGCCGACTGGCCGAGCAGCTCCGGGCCACGTACGACCGGATCGACGTGCTCGCCAACAACGCCGGAGCGATCGCGCTGCAACCACTGAGGACTGTCGACGGTTTCGAGATGTCGATCCAGGCCAACCACCTGGCCCCGTTTCTGCTGACCAACCTGCTCGCCGACCGGGTGGGCCGGGTCGTGGTGACCGCCTCCGGCGCGCACCGCTTCGGCGCACTCGACCCGGACGACCTGAACAAGCCACTGCGTGACTACCGGCCGATGGGCGCGTACGGCACCAGCAAGCAGGCGAACGTCCTCTTCACCGCCGAGGCCGCCCGACGCTGGCCGGACGTTGCCGCGTACAGCTTCCACCCCGGGGTGGTCCGTACCCGGTTCGCCAACGACAGCAGGCTTGTCGCGTTCGGCATGCGGTTCATGCCGTTCCGCAGCCCCGAGAAGGGTGCCGAGACCCTGGTGTGGTTGGCCAACCAGGAGCGCTCCCGGCTGATCAACGGGGGTTACTACGTCGACCGCCGGCCGCGTCGACCGCTACGGAAGGCGGCCGATCCGCAGCTCGCCGCCCGGCTGTGGACGGCGAGCGCCAAGGCGGTCGGTCTCGATGGCTGACCGGGACGGTGCGCTGACACTCGTCGCGATCGTCGAGTTCACCGTCGGGGCGGAGGCCGCCGGGCGGCGCTACGAGGACGCCGTCCTGGCCCTGCTCGATCGGCACGGCGGCCGGTTGGAGCGGCGTCTGCGCGGCACCGACGGGCAGACCGAGGTGCACGTGATCCGGTTCGACGGTCGGGTCGGCTACGAGTCGTTCCTCGCCGACCCGGACCGGGCGGCCCTGCGTACCGCCCTCGGTGCAGCCGCGCCGACGACCCGGGTCGTCGAGGTGCACGAGGGCTGAACCGGTAGGCGGGTGGGGGCCTCGGCCCGCCCGGGTGGGGCGATCAGTCGGCCAGCGGGGTCGGGTCGGCCGGCAGTGCGGTGGGTTCGGTCCGCCGGCCGCCGAGCACCACCACCGCCACACCGGCCAGCAGCAACGCCATGCCGAGCAGCGCGTACGGGCGGGGCAGCTGACCCAGCCAGGCCCAGCCGAGCACTGCCGCGCCGGGTGCCTCCAGCAGGATCAGCACGCTCACCGTGGTCGCCGGAATCTTTTGCAGGGCGTAGTTGAACATCGAGTGCCCGAGCAGTTGGGCGCCGGCCACCAGGGCCAGGATGGCCAGCCAGGTACGCCCGTCGAAGCCGGTCAGCCGTACGCCGCCGACCAGGCACAGGGCCAGCAGGATCAGCGCGCAGATCCCGTAGCAGATGGTGGTGTAGGTGGTGGTGCTGATGCTGACCCGGGCCCGTTCCCCGAAGGCGGTGTAGACGGCGGCGAACACGGCGCCGATCAGCGCCAGCACGTCACCGAGGACGGCCCGGCCGGAGACCCCCACGTCCACTCCGGTGGCGACCGCCGCGCCGCCGACCGCCACCGCGATGCCGATCCACACCACCCGGGGCAGCGGACGCCCCTGGGCGCGGGCGATCAGCCCCTGCCAGACCGGCTGGGTGGCGACCAGGGCGGTGGACGTGGCGACCGAGGTGAGCTGGGCGCTCGGCACCCAGGTCGCGAAGTGCCCGGCCAGGGCGACCCCGGACAGAACGCAGAACAGGCCCTCCCGCCGGCCCGCGCCCACTGTCAGTCTGCGGAACTCCGCGCGGCGTCGGACCAGGGCGAAGGGGCTCAGCACGGCCACCGCGAGCAGGTTTCGCCAGAACGCGATGGCCAGCGCGGGGGCGGCGGCGTACGCGATCAGCGGCGCGGACGACGACACGGCGACCACGGCCAGCCCGACCGCGCCGGTGGTCAGCGGGTCCAGGGACGGCCGGGGTGAAGGTGGGGGCACGGGACGTAATCCTCACACGTATGACGGTCAGCACGGAGGGTCATCACTCCGTTACGATCACGCGGGTTCGCGCCGGCGACCCTCGACCGCCCGGAGGCGCTCCCCCATGCCCAGCTACCAGGCGGTGCTGTTCGACTTCTTCGGCACCCTGACCCGTTCGGTACAACGCGGTGTCGCGCACGTCGGCACCGCCGAACTGCTCGGGTGTCCCACCGAGATCTTGACCGAGGTGCTGAACCGCACCTACTACGAGCGGGCCAGCGGCCGACTCGGCGACGCGGAGGCGACACTGCGCTGGGTGTGCGCCCAGGCCGGCGTACACCCCAGCGACCATGCGGTACGGGCAGCGGTGGCGTCCCGGCACCGGGCGGTCCGCGCCGACACCTGGCTGCGGGCCGACGCGGTGCCGGTGCTGGCGGCTCTGCGCCAGCGCGGGCTGCACACCGGCGTGATCAGCGACTGTACGCACGAACTGCCGGCCTTCCTGCCGCAGCTCGCAATCGCCCCCCTGCTCGACGTACGGGTCTTCTCGGTGCAGGTCGGGCGGTGCAAACCGGATCCGACCCTCTACCTGACGGCCTGCCAGCGGCTCGGGCTCGCGCCGGTCGACTGCCTCTACGTCGGTGACGGCGGCAGCCAGGAGTTGACCGGCGCCGAGCGGGCCGGAATGACCGCTGTCCGGCTCGCCGCACCGGATCTGGCCACGCACATGGTCTTCAACGCCGACCGGGACTGGCGCGGCCCCACACTCGGCACCCTGGGCGAGGTGCTCGCCCTCGTCGACGCCGACGCCGCAGTGGCGGGCGTCGGCGGTCGGGCCGGCTGATCAACCGATCAGCGGCGGCGGACCCGGTGCAGGCGGAACGGCTTGCGGGTGGCCCGGACCGCCGGAGTCGCCCGGGGTGGCTCGGCCTGCGCGTCGGCCGGCAACTCCGCTCCGGCCAGCGGCGTACCGGCCGGGGCGAGGCGATTCACAGCGCATCCGTCGGCGGCCCATCGGGCCACCAGGTCAATGGTCGGACCGGGCGCGTTGAGGCGCTTCGCCGCCACCAGCGGCGCGGTGACGTCCCACGCCTCGGTGCCCGGCAGCAACCGGCTCACCCGGGCCGGCCAGGTGACGATCCGACCGCCGTGGTCGCCGCGCAGGGTGACCTGGGCCTCGGTCGCGTCGGCCAGACCCGGTGCGGCCTGCTCGCCCGGCCCGCTGACCACCAGCAGCGCGCCCTCCCGCGGGGCGCACCAGAGCGCGAGCGCCGGCCCACCCGCAACGCTGACCCAGGCCACGGCGGCCTTCTTCATCGCCTCGTCGACCAGTGGGGTGCCCCCGGGGGCGTCCTCGTCCGTCACACCCGCATCCTCCCGCATCGGCTCCTCCGCTCAGCCCACGAACGGCGGCACGGCGATCTCGCCCCGAGCCACCGGCACCACCTGGCCGGCGACCGTAGCGCCTACCGCCACCCCGTTCGCCGCGGTGACAGTGCAGGCCAACGCGGACGGACGGTTCATCTCCACGCCCTGACGGACCGCGTACTCCGACCGCCCCTCACCGGGCAGCAGACCACTCGCCACCAGCCAGACACCGAGGCCGAGCGCCGCCGAACCGGTCGCCGGGTCCTCCGGAACGCCGATCCCCGGCACGAAGACCCGGGCGTGCGCGGTTTGCGCGGCCGCGTCCCAGGAGAAGACGCTGACGTGCGACACCCCGTACCGCTGCGCCGCCGCCGGGTCCACCCGGGCGCGGGCCACCGACTCCGGACGCACCGGCAGGTACGGGAACTCCAGCCCGCAGCCGGCGACCCGTGGGGCGGGCCCGATGTGGTCCTCGGCGAGCAGCCCGGCGATCTCCAGCAACGGCTCCGGGTCCAGCTCCGGCCCGAGCGTCGGGGCGCCACCGGTCAGCGTCGCCCCGGACGCGGTCACCTCGATCGGCAGCACACCGGCTCGACACTCCTGGGTGACCTGCCCCACACCGAACATGCCCCGTCGGCAGGCGGTGACCGCCGCGCCGACGCTGGGATGCCCGGCGAACGGCAGCTCCTCCACCGGGGTGAAGATCCTGGCCCGGTAGGTGACGCCGACCTGGGTCGCAGGCAGCACGAACACCGTCTCGGACAGGTTGAACTCCAACGCGAGCGCCTGCATCTGCTCGGTGGCCAGCGCCTCCGCGCCGAACACCACCGCCAGCGGGTTGCCGGCGAAGGGGCGATCGGTGAAGACGTCCACGATCTCGTAGGCCAAGGTCGACATGTTGATAAACACTAGGCGCTTAGGCTGGTGCCCGTGAGTACGCCGACCCGGGTCTACATCGCCCGTCTCGCCGGAGTCGCCGTCTTCGACCCGAACGGCGATCAGGTGGGCCGGGTTCGTGACGCCGTGGCACGGCTGCGGGCGACGAAGCGTCCGCCGGAGGTGGTGGGCCTCGTCGCCGAGATGCCGATGCGTCGCCGGATCTTCCTGTCCATCAACCGGATCACCTCCATCGACGCGGACGCCGTCGTGCTCGGCTCCGGCACCCTCAACCTGCGCCGGTTCGAGAAGCGCCCGAACGAACTGCTGGTGCTCCAGGAACTGCTCGACCGGCGGGTGCAACTCGACCCGGGCGGCCAGCCCGGCGCCGTCGTGGACGTCGCGATGGAGTGCAGCCGCGGTGGCGAGTGGTCGCTGACCCGGGTCGCCGTACGCGAGCAGACCGGTCGGCTCAGCCGCCGCGGCCACCTGCACCAGGTCGAGTGGGACCGGGTGCGCGGGCTCAGCGGCATCGCCGACAACCGGGGTACGGCGAACCTGCTCGCCGTCCTGGAGGACATGCGCCCCGCCGACCTGGCCAACGCGTTGCAGGATCTGCCCGACGCGCGACGCAACGAGGTCGCCGCCGCCCTGGACGACGAGCGCCTGGCCGACGTGCTCAGCGAGCTGCCGGAGCACGACCAGGTGGAGATCCTCGCCGCCCTCGACCGGGAGCGGGCCGCCGACGTCCTGGAGGAGATGGACCCGGACGACGCCGCGGACCTGCTCAACGAACTGCCCCCACCCGAGCAGGACGTGCTGCTGGACCTGATGGAGCCGGACGAGGCCGACCCGGTACGCCAACTGCTGAAGTACACCCCCGGCACGGCGGGCAGTGTGATGACCTCGGAGCCGGTCATCCTGCCGCCGGACGCCACAGTCGCCGAGGCGCTGGCCCGGATCCGGGAGCCGCAGCTCTCTCCCGCCGTCGCCGCGCAGGTCTTCGTGACCCGGGCACCGCAGAACACACCGACCGGCCGCTACCTGGGCATGGTGCACTTCCAGGCGCTGCTGCGCGAACCCCCGGCCGACCTGCTGGGCAAGGTGGTGGTCAACGACATCGACCCGCTGCGCCCCACCACGCCGCTGCCGGAGATCACCCGCCGGATGGCCACCTACGACCTGGTCGCCATGCCGGTGATCGACCGCAACAACCGGCTGGTCGGCGCCGTGACGGTCGACGACGTGCTGGACCACTCGCTGCCCCGGGACTGGCGGGACCGCGACGCCCTGGCCGCCCCGGGTACCACCGACCCCGCGCTGGACGGCGCAGATGGCTGACCGGCGTCGGACGGAGCGTCTCGACCAGCCACGCGAGCCCCGGGGCGTGAAGTTGCCCCGGTTCGACGCGGAGGCGTTCGGTCGGTGGTCCGAGGGCATCGCCCGGGGCATGGGCACCGCGAACTTCATCGTCGTCATGACGGTGGTGATCGCGATCTGGTTCGTCTGGAACACCCTGGCCCCGGCGAACCTGCGCTTCGACCCGTACACCTTCACGTTCCTGACCCTGGTGCTGTCGTTGCAGGCCAGCTACGCGGCCCCGCTGATCCTGCTGGCCCAGAACCGGCAGGCCGACCGGGACCGGGTGGCCCTGGAGGAGGACCGGCGGCGAGCCACCGCGCAGAAGGCGGACACCGAGTACCTGGCCCGGGAGATCGCAGCCCTGCGGATCGCGCTCGGTGAGGTCGCCACCCGCGACTTCCTCCGCTCCGAGCTGGCCCGGCTGGCCGAGGAACTGGACGAGGTGGGGCAACGCCGGCAGCGACTGGAGCGCCGCCAGCAGGAGAAGGACAGCCGGCAGGAGCGACGGGGCCAGCGGCCGACCGACGGGGTCGGCCTGGAAGAACCCCGCGACGACCTGGACGGCGACTTCACCCGGGACGCCCGGCCGGACGGCACCGGCCCGCGCCGGTCAGAGAGCTGACCGGCGGGTCATCGATTGGCTCACACCGCCCCGGGCAGCGGCGGCAACGGATGCCCCGCGACGTAGCATTGCGGGCATGTCAGCACCCGTGAGCACCGTCGAGGACGCGATCCAGGCCGCCCTGGCCACCGTCAACGACCCGGAGATCCGCCGGCCCATCACCGAGCTGGGCATGGTCCGCTCCGCCACGATCGGTGCCAGCGGTGTCGTCCGCGTCGAGCTGCTGCTCACCGTCGCCGGCTGCCCGCTGAAGGACAAGCTGCGTACGGACATCACCGCCGCCGTCGCCGCGGTGCCCGGCGTCACCGGCGTGGAGATCGACTTTGGGGTGATGACCCCCGAGCAGCGACAGTCGTTGCAGTCGCAGCTGCGTGGCGGCGGCGCCACCGAGGAGCCCGTCATCCCGTTCGCCCAGCCCGGCTCGCGCACCCGCGTGTACGCGGTGGCCAGCGGCAAGGGTGGCGTCGGCAAGTCCAGCGTCACTGTCAACCTGGCGGCGGCGCTCGCCGCCCGTGGACTCTCCGTCGGCGTGGTCGACGCCGACATCTACGGCCACTCGGTTCCGCGGATGCTCGGCACGGAAGCGCGGCCCACCCGCGTCGAGGACATGATCATGCCGCCGCAGTCGCACGGCGTGAAGGTGATCTCCATCGGCATGTTCACCTCCGGCAACGCCGCGGTGGTGTGGCGCGGCCCGATGCTGCACCGGGCGTTGCAGCAGTTCCTGGCCGACGTCTACTGGGGCGACCTGGACGTGCTCCTGCTCGACCTGCCGCCGGGCACCGGCGACGTGGCCATCTCGCTGGCCCAGTTGCTGCCCAACTCGGAGATCCTGATCGTCACCACCCCACAGACCGCCGCCGCCGAGGTGGCCGAGCGGGCCGGGGCGATCGCCCTGCAGACCCACCAGCGGGTGGTCGGCGTCATCGAGAACATGTCCTGGCTGGAGCTGCCGGACGGCTCCCGGATGGAGATCTTCGGCACCGGCGGTGGTGAGGCGGTGGCCGCGTCGCTGAGCCGGACCATCGGCGCCCAGGTGCCGCTGCTCGGTCAGATCCCCCTGGACACCCGGGTCCGCGAGGCCGGCGACGCCGGCAACCCGATCGTGCTGGCCGAGCCGGAGTCCCCGGCCGCTCAGGCGCTCGGCACGATCGCCGACCGGCTCGCCCTGCGCCGCGAGTCACTGCTCGGCAAGCCACTCGGTCTCAAGCCCGCTGGGCGCTGACCACCCGGAACACCGTCAGCCCGTCGGCCACTGTTGGCCGGCGGGCTGAATCGTGTCGGTGGATGGTCCAGCCGGGCCGCTGACCGGCGTGGCCGGCGTGGGCGGGCAGGGCCGGCGTGGGCGGGCAGGGCCGGCGTGGGCGGGCAGGGCCGGCGTGGGCGGGCAGGGCCGGCGTGGGCGGGCAGGGCCGGCGTGGGCGGGCAGGGCCGGCGTGGGCGGGCAGGGCCGGACCAGCCGGTCGGGGTACGGGTCGGTCAGGTGGCGTCGTCGTAGCTGGCGCGGGGGGCCGGAGCCGAAGGGCTGCTGGTGGCCGTGCCGGACCGAGTCTCGTTCGACCGCAGGTCGGCGGCGTTCGCCACGTCCTTCAGGTCGTTGTGCACGCCGCTGACGTCCGCGCGCAGGTTGTCGTAGACGCCCTGCAACGGCTTGCGGATCGCCGCCTCGTCCTCCTCGCTGAGGAGGTGCTTGCGGATGAACGCCTTCGGGTGCAGGTCTTCCAGCTGGATGTCGGTGCCCAGCTCACGGCTCAGGTCGCCGGTCGCGTTGCGGGCCATGTTGCGCAGGTTGCGCACCAACCGCAGGCCGTCGGTGATCACGGCGGGGAGCCGGTCGCCGAAGATCAGCAGCGCCAGGAGCAGCAGCGCACCGATCTCCCACCAGTTCAGGTTGTCGAGCATCCCGCGGGCCTCCTCTCGGCGTCAGCAGCAAGACTACGCACGGCGGACGGCTTTCGGGCAAGGGGTGCGCCGCTGTTCACTTCGCCTCCGCGGTGAGTCACTTCGCGTCCGCGGCGAGAGTTACCGAGGTGTTCTGCCGGGCGGAGCCCCGCCGATACTCGACGGTCACGACCGAGCCCGGCGCGTACTTGCGGACCAACGCGGTCAGATCCGTCGGCTCGGTCATCGGCCGTCCGTTGATCTTGAGGATGACGTCGCCGACCTTCAGCCCGGCGCCGTCCGCGGGACCGGACGGCTCGACCTCTGCCAGCCGCAGGCCGCCCCCGACCACCCCGGTCGGGCCGTCCGCCCGGGCGCCGATCACCGTACGTCGGGCCTTGCCGGTGCCGATGATGTCCTGGGTCACCCGCTTGGCCTGGTTGATCGGGATGGCGAAGGCGAGCCCGATGTTGCCCGCCTCCTGTCCCTCGGCGACGAGTGACTTGATGGTGGAGTTCACTCCGACCACCCGGCCGGCGCCGTCGACGAGTGGGCCGCCCGAGTTGCCGTGGTTGACCGCGGCGTCGGTCTGGATGGCCGCGTAGTAACGCACCGGGCCGCCCGGCTCGCCGGCCTGCATCGTCCGGTCCAGCGCGCTCACGATGCCGGCGGTGACCGTGTTGGCGAGCGACAGCGGCGAACCGATGGCGAGCACGGGGTCGCCGACCGCCAGCCCGTCGGAGTCGCCGAACTCCACAGGCCGCAACCCGGGACGACTCACCTTGATCACCGCGATGTCCGACTCGGCGTCCTGGCCGACGATGGTCGCCGGCGCGGTGCTGCCGTCGTTGAAGACCACCGAGGCCTTGCCGGTGCCGCCGGCCACCACATGGTCATTGGTGATCACATGGCCGTCGGCGGTGGCGACGAAGCCGGAGCCCTCACTGGTCCCGCCGAGGCTGCTCACCCGTACGGTGACCACGCTGGGCAGGACCCGTTCGGCGACCCCGGCCAGCGACTCCGGTTTGCGCTGCGCCAGTGCCGGCACCTCTGCGGGCGCACCGCCGAGGACCGCCGCACCAGCGCCGCCGCGCACCGCGAACGCGTAGCCCAACGCACCACCGAGGGTGCCGGCCAACAGCGCGGTGATCACGGGAATGAGCAACAGGTGGCGCAGCGTCGGCCGGCCCGGTGCGTCGGGATCGGTGACCGGCTCGGGCTCGGTGCCAGGGGCCACCACCCCGGGCACCACCACCGCGGTCGGGGCCGCCGGGTCGCGCCAGGGGTCGGCGAGCGCGTCCGACCACCAGGCCGACGCGTCGGCCGAGTTGGGCCCGCCCGCGGCCGGCGCCGGCCAGCCCGGTGCCGTTCCGCCGGAAGACCCCGGCCAGCCCGGAGTCGGCCCGCCGGAAGACGCCGGCCAGCCCGCTGCCGGTCCGTTGCCTGGCGGGGCGAGGGGCGAGCGGTCAGCCCCCGGCATGGTCGGCGGCCCCACCGACGGGGCTCCTGCCCCGGGCGGTCGCGCCGGAGCCGGAGTCTCACCGCCCCGGCGCCAGTCCCAGCCGTCGGTCACGTCGGTGCCTCCCAGTCCGTCCCCGGATCCCGCGCCGCGTCGCCCGGCCACGGGCCGGTCTGGTCGCGGCTGACGGGATACCGCCTCCAGGATTGCACGGATGGACGCGGTGCAGTCAGCGGTTGCCCCCGGTGATCGCTTCCGACGGAGGCGCGGCTGCGCCCCACGACGGTCGCCTCTACGCTCACAGTGCCAACCCGCCCCCGCACCACGCACCGCCCCCGGAGGTGCCCCATCGCCACGGTCGCCGGTTCCGGCAGTTCGACGACACAGGCCCAGCACTTCGCCGAGTCGTACGTCACCGAGGATCTCGTTCTGCGCACCGCCCGCAGCCTGGCCCGGGAGGTGGGCCTCGACGCGGTCACCCCCGGCGCGGGGGCGGCGCTGCGACTGCTGGCCGCCGCCGGCAACGCCCGTGCGGTGGTGGAGATCGGCACCGGCACCGGGGTCAGCGGCGTCTGGTTGCTGCGCGGCATGCGCGTCGACGGCGTGCTCACCACCATCGACGTGGAGGTGGAGCACCAGCGGATCGCCCGGCGGATCTTCGCCGAGGCCGGTTTCGCGGCCGGGCGTACCCGGATCATCACCGGTCGGGCGCTCGACGTGCTGCCCCGGCTCGCCGACGGTGCGTACGACCTGGTCTTCGTGGACGCGGAGGCGACCGGCTTCCACGCCTGTGTGGAGGCGGCGCTGCGGCTGTTGCGCCCGGGGGGAGTGCTGGCGCTCAACGGTGTGCTGGCCAGCGACCGGATCGGCGACCCGTCCGCCCGCGACGCGGAGACGGTGACGGTTCGCGAAACGATCAAGGCGGTCCGGGAGTCGGAGCACTGGATCCCCGCGCTGCTTCCGGTCGGGCACGGACTACTCGCCGCGGTGAAGTGCTGATCCGACCCCAGGGTGGGTCAGCGCCTCGATCAAGCCGAGGCTCTGAGACAGGCGCTAGTTGACGTCGGCGAGCCAGCGCAGCAACGAGCGGACGCCCCAACCGGTGGCGCCGCGGCTGACCTCGGCCTGGTCGCCGTCGGCCCAGGACGGGGCGGACATGTCCAGGTGCAGCCAGCGGTCCCGTAGTTCGCCGGTGAACTCGCGCAGGTAGAGCGCGGCCAGCACCGAGCCGGCACCCTGCGCGGGTGCGCTGTAGAGGTCGGCGATCTCGCTGCCCAGGTACTCGACGTAGTCGGTGTGCAGCGGCATCCGCCACGCCGACTCGCCGGCCGCCTCGGCCGCGGCCAGCACGCTGGCGGCCAACTCGTCGTTCTCGCTGTAGAGGGCGGCGGTGCGCTTGCCCAGCGCCACCGAGTTCGCGCCGGTGAGCGTGGCCAGGTCGAGCAGCAGATCCGGCTTGAGCTGCTGCACCGCGTACGCCAGCGCGTCGGCGAGGACCAGCCGACCCTCGGCGTCGGAGTTGGTCGTCTCGCTGGTCGTACCGCCGTAGTGCCGGATGACGTCGCCGGGGCGGAACGCCGAGCCGCTGACCATGTTCTCGGCCAGCGGGGCCAGCGTGGTGATCCGGACCGGCAGCCGCAGCGCGGCGGCGCCCAGGGTGGCGGCGACGACCGCGGCCGCGCCGGCCATGTCCTTGCGCATCAACTTCATCGACGCCACCGGCTTGATCGAGATGCCGCCGGTGTCGAAGGTGATGCCCTTGCCGATCAGCGCCACGTGGGTGCGCGCGTTGGCGGGGTGCCAGTCCAGTTCGACCAGCCGGGGTCCGCTGGCGGAGCCACCGCCCACGGCGAGGATCCCACCGAAGCCCTCGGTGGTCAGCTCGGCCGGGCCACGGACCCGCAGCCGAAGGTCCGCAACGTCGGCTGCGGCGGAGGCCACCTGGTCGGCGAACCACTGCGGGGTCTTCACCGAGGAGGGGGTGTTGGTCAGGTCCCGGGCGAGATGGGTCATCGCGGCCGTGGTGCGGGCCGTGGCGACGGTGTCCTCGTACCCGGTGGGGTCGTCGAGCAGCAGGTCGACGCCGGTGAGTGCCGGTCGGTCGCCTGCCTCGGTGAGTCGGAACCGGTACGGGGCGAGCAGCAGCCCCTCGGTCAAGCCGCGCACCGCGGCCGGGGCCACCTCGGCCGGCAACGCGATGGTGATATGCGTCTCAGCCGAAGCTGAGCGGGCCAGGGTCGCGCCGGCCGTCCGCCAGGCCGCCTCGCCGCCGTCGCCGATGCCGAGCAGCAGCAGCCGGCCGGGGGTGCGTCCGGGGCGCAGCTGGGTGTGGATCTCGCCGGCTCGGCCCGTCAGCCGGGCCGCTGACGCCAGCGCGCCCGCCTCGTCGGCCGTGCCGTCCGGGCCCGCCACGGCGGTCGATACCGGCTCGGCCGAGGTGTCACCTTCCGCCGTCGAATCGGCGGAGCGGACGGGCAGGACGAGGACGTCGAGCCGGTCCGGCTCAGCGATCAGACGGATGGCGAGCACGCGGAACCGTACCTCCAGGAAAGTGTCGCGGGCCGGCAGCGAACCCACCTGCCCACAGCGTTGAAGACCCTGAGCCACCGGTGATTCCGGTGGCTCAGGGCCTGAAGAACGTTCCGGGCGGCGTGAGCCGCCCGGAGCACTCCTTACTCAGCCGGCCGCTGCCTTCAGTGCGTCACCGAGCGCGTTGGCCTCGTCGGGAGTCATCTCGACGACGAGCCGGCCACCGCCCTCCAGCGGGACCCGCATGACGATGCCCCGCCCCTCCTTGGTGACTTCCAGCGGACCGTCGCCCGTCCGCGGCTTCATCGCCGCCATGTTGTCTCCCCTCAGACCTACACCAGGGTCGGTGGGTTGCCCCACAGCCACTTCGTCACGACCACCCGCAACGGTCACGGGGGTGTCGACCAACGATTTTCCCTGATGAACACCGCCGGACCCAAACCGGAGCAGCATTGATGTAACAGCATCTAGCTTATCTTGAGAAGGCCTGTCACAATGTGCGGTCATGCAGGCACGGTCGGCACTCTTCGACCTGTACGGCGACCACCTCCGTCCGAGGGGTGGCCGGGCACCGGTTGCTGCCCTGGTCAAGCTACTGGCGCCGCTGGGAATCGCACCGCCAGCAGTTCGCACCGCCGTCTCCCGGATGGTGCGTCAAGGCTGGCTCGAGCCCCTCCGGTTGGTCTCCGGACCGGGATATTCGATCACACCTAAAGCTGCCCGCCGACTCGACGAGGCAGCGGCCCGGATCTACCGGACCGGCCGGGTCACCTGGGACGGCCGGTTCGATCTGCTGGTGTTGGAGGCCCCGGGCGCCCGGCGGGACCGCCAGCGGCTCGCCGCCAACCTGAGTTTCCTCGGCTACGGGACGCTCGACGAGCAGACCTGGGTCGCCACCCGCCCCGCCGAGGATGTCGACCTGCTCCTCGCCGAGACCGGCATCCGGTTCGAGCGGTTCACCGCCTCGCACTTCTCCGGCACCCCCGGCGCGATGGGAGTGGTCCGACGCGCCTGGAACCTGGCCGAGATCGGTCGCGCCTACGAGCGGTTCGTCGCGGACCAGCGCCCGCTGCTCGCCGCGGTCACCGTGCGCAGCAGCGACGAGGAGGCGTACGCGGCGCGATTCCGCCTCGTGCACGCGTGGCGTACGTTCCTCTTCCAGGATCCGCAGCTGCCCCCGGCGCTGCTGCCCGAGCGGTGGCCCGGCACCGCCGCGGCCAGTTTCTTCGACCGGCACGCAGCCCGCCTGCGTCCGGCCGCCGACCGGTACGTCGAACAGTGCCTCGACGCCGGCAACCGCATCGTCCGACAGAAGGGTCGTTAGACACGTGACCGAGCCGCTGCTGGTCGACCGGACCGATGCCGTCGTCACCCTCACGCTGAACCGGCCGAACGCGATGAACGCGCTCGACGTGGCGCTCAAGGAGGCGCTGCGGGACGCCCTCGCGGAACTGGAGACCGACAGGTCCTGCCGCGCGGTAGTCCTGGCCGGGGCCGGCGGGTCGTTCAGCGCCGGGCAGGACCTTCGCGAGCACGTGGCCATCCTGGAAAACTCCGCCAGTGACCCGTTGGGCACCGTGCGGGCGCACTACAACCCGATCGCCGCCCGGCTCGCCAACCTGCCCAAGCCGGTGATCGCCGCGGTTCGCGGGATGGCCGCCGGGGCGGGCGCGTCGCTGGCGTTCCTGGCCGACATCCGCATCGGCGGTCCGACCACCAATTTCCTGATGGCCTTCGCCAAGGTCGGTCTCGCCGCCGACACCGGCGCCTCCTGGACGTTGCCCAGACTGGTCGGCCACGCCAAGGCCGTGGAGCTGCTGATGCTGGCCGAGCCGGTCCGCGCCGAGGAGGCCTGCCGGTTGGGCCTGCTCAACCGGCTGACGGACGACGACGAGCAGGTGTTGCCCGTCGCCCAGGAGTTGGCCGCCCGCCTCGCCGCCGGCCCGACCGTCGCGTACGGGGCGATCAAGCGACAGCTCTCCATCGCCGACGCCGGCACCCTCGCCGACGCCCTCGCCGCCGAGGCGCAGGCCCAGTCGATCTGCGGCGCCACCGCCGACCACCGGGCGGCCACCCTCGCCTTCGTCGGCAAGCAGAAACCGGTCTTCGAGGGACGCTGAACGCGATCCGGACGCCGCCCTTACCGTCCTCGAACACGGGACGCCTAGCGTCGGCCGGTATGAGCGATCGTGAATCGGTGGCGCACCTGCTGCGCCGGGCCACCTTCGGCCCGACCGCCGACGAGGTGGACGCGGCCGAGCGGGCCGGGCCGGCGGCGACACTGGACCGGCTGCTCACCCCGACAGGGACGGACCGGGGTGCGGCGGCCACACCGGTCCCGACGCTGCCCCCGGACCCGTACGCCGGGCTGACCAAGGACTCGACCCGTGAGCAACGGCAGCAGGCCAACGCGGAGCGCCGCAAGCAACTCCAGCAGGTCACCGAGTGGTGGCTGGACCGGATGGTGGCCGCCGAGGACGGGCTGACCGAGAAGTTGCTCTTCTTCTGGCACGGGCACTGGGCCACCAGCGCGCAGAAGGTCAAGTCGGCGCGGCTGATGGTGGGCCAGTTGGAGACGCTGCGCCGGCACGGTCGTGGGCCGCTGGGCCCGCTGG
The DNA here is from genome assembly GCF_018070325.1 of Micromonospora sp. H61. Lineage (GTDB taxonomy): Bacteria > Actinomycetota > Actinomycetes > Mycobacteriales > Micromonosporaceae > Micromonospora > Micromonospora salmantinae. The sequence goes on along the minus strand of NZ_JAGPXY010000009.1, from coordinate 65,215 downwards.
TCGCCGCGATGGTGCGCGACCCCGCCCTGATCGTCTGGCTGGACGGGCAGAAGAACACCCGCAAGGCACCGAACGAGAATCTGGCCCGCGAGCTGATGGAGTTGTTCACCCTCGGCATCGGCGCCTACAGCGAGGCCGACGTGAAGGCCGGCGCGCGGGCCCTGACCGGCTGGGTGGTCGACCGGCGTACCGGTGCGGCCCGCTTCGAGGCCCGCCGGCACGACCCCGGCGAGAAGCGCATCCTCGGGCAGAGTGGCCGGTTCGACGCCGAGGCGTACGCCGGCCTGCTGGCTGCCCAACCGGCGGCGGCGACCTTCGTGGCCGGTCGGCTCTGGTTCCGCTACGCCGGCACCGAGACCCCGGCACCGGATGGCCTGGCCGGCGAGGACACCATCGCGACAGTGCGCGCGCTCTTCTCCGCACCGGCCTTCGCGCAGACCCGGGGGACGCTGGTGAAGCAGCCGGTGGAGTGGTTGGTCGGTGCGCTGCGGCAGCTCGGCATCCGACCGTCCGCGCTGCCCGAGCAGCAACGTAAACAACTGTTGGCCGGTCTGAACGCGCTCGACCAGGTGCCGTTGCGCCCACCGAGCGTGGGCGGTTGGCCGGCCGGGTCCGCGTGGCTGACCACCTCGTCGTTACAGGCCCGGCTGCGGACGGCCGGGGTGCTCGCCGCCGCCACGGCACCAGCGGTGCTGGCCCGCCTGACCGCCGCGCCCACCGCCGGCCGACCGGACGCGCTGGCCCGACTGCTGGTGGTGGACGGTTGGGGCGCGCGCACCCGCGCCGCTCTCACCCCGCTGGCCGGTGAGCCCCGCAAACTGCTGGCCGCCGGCCTGGTCAGCCCCGAATACACAGTCAGCTGAGCGGAGGAGTCGACATGGACACCCTGACCCGACGCAGGTTCCTGCTGACCAGCGGGGTGGTCGGCGCGGGCGCGTTGGCCGCCGGGGCCGGCGCGTACAGCCTGCGGGACCTGCTGGACACCAGCGGGGACCGCGACCCGCAGTCCCGCACCCTGGTGCTGGTGACCCTCTACGGCGGCAATGACGGGCTCAACACCGTCATTCCGTACGGCGACCCGGCCTACCGGGCGGCACGCCCGGAGCTGGCGTACCCGGACGGGGAGGTGCGGCGGTTGGACGACGGCTTCGGCCTCAACCCGGCGCTGGCCGGCCTGCACCAGCGCTGGTCCGGCGGTGGGCTGGCGATCGTGCGCGGAGTCGGCTACCCGAAGCCGGACCGCAGCCACTTCCGTTCGATGGACATCTGGCACACCGCGCAACCGGACCGGCCCGGCAACACCGGCTGGCTCGGGCGGTGGCTGGACCGCGCCGGCGGTGATCCCCGGCTGGCGGTCTCCTTCGAGCCGGCGCTGCCACCGCTGCTGGCCGGGGCCCAGAGCGCCGGCGCGGCCGTGCCGGTGACCGACCGGAAGGCCGCAAAGGGGCTGCCCGCGGCAACACTGACCGCGTTCGCCGCCGCCGAGGCGGGCGAGTCGGCGGCCCGGGGTCGGGCCGCCGCCTGCTTCGCCGACCTGCGGTCGGTGGACGAGATGATCCGCCAGGTACGCGACTCCGCCGACCCGGACACGACGGACCCGGACGGCGAACAGGCGCCCGCGACGGCCACCGGCGGGGCCCGCACCCCACTGGACGCGCAGCTCGACCTGGTGGCGCAGTGCGTCGAGGCGGGAGTGTCCACCCGGGTCTTCTCGGTGTCGTTGGGTGGCTTCGACACGCACGCCGACGAGAAGCAGTTGCAGGCCGTCCTGCTGGGTCAGCTGGACCGGGCGTTGACCGGGTTCGCCGACCGGATGAGTCGCACCGAGGCGGGCCGAAAGGTGGTGGTGGCGGTCTACTCCGAGTTCGGCCGTCGGGTACGGGCCAACGCCTCGGACGGCACCGACCACGGCACCGCCTCGGACGTGCTGCTGCTCGGCGCGGGCGTCCGGGGCGGCTGGCACGGCGCACCACCGAGCCTCACCGACCTCGACGACGGCGACCTGAAATACACCACCGACTTCCGGGACGTCTACGCCACGCTGCTGGAGCGGGTGCTGGACACCGACCCGGGCCCCATCCTCGCCGACTGGCGGGGACGAGTGGACAAGCTCTTCTAGTCGTCCTCTTCCGGGTCCTGGTTGGCCTGCTCGCCCAGCACGAACGCCTGCATGGCCAGCTCGTCGCCGGCCGGCGAGACGAAGGCGGGCAGCTCACGCGGGCCCAGCTCCTGCACGTAGGACCAGAACAGCCGTACCGCCTCGGCCGGTGTGCCGGCCTCGATCGGCAGGTCGAGGCTGACCAGCCAGGTGCGCCGCGCCGGAGGCGGGCCGAGCTGGTCGGCCAGCGCCCGGAAGGCCGCCGGCTCCACCGCGGTGACCGGCCCGTCGAGCGTCAGCAGGTCGGCCGGCACCGGCTCGTCGAAGGCCCGCCGGGTGTACGCGACGACGAGCGTGCCCGGCTCGACCGGGGACTGCGGGTCGTCCGGGTCTTCGCGGTGGCGTCGTCCCGGTGCGGTGACCCGGCCGAGGGCCACCAGCCGTGGCGGCGCGTCGACAAGCACGGCCACCTGGTCGCCCAGCCCTGGCCGGGCGACGTCGGTCAGCCCGGTCAGCTCCAGCGTGTCGTGGTGCACGAGCCGCTCGGCCTCGTACCGTTCGGCGGGCAGCAGCACCGCCCAGGTGCCCACCCCGTCGGCGTTGCCGGCCGCACCGGCCCGGTGCGCGGTCTCGGTCGTCATGCCTGCCATCTCATCACGTCGCCGGTGGGAGGGTGACGTGACAGCCGACGATGTGATCGTCGACCATCCCGGTGGCCTGCATCAGCGCGTAGGCGGTGGTCGGGCCGACGAACCGGAAGCCGCGTTTCTTGAGTGCCTTGGCCATCGCCGTGGACTCCGGGGTGATCGGTGCCAGCTCGGCGAACGAGGCGGGGCGAGTTGGCCGGGGCTCCGGCGCGAAGGACCAGAGCAGGGCGGACAGACCCTCCGGCAGCTCCAGTGCGGCGCGGGCGTTGGCGATCGCCGCCTCGATCTTGGCCCGGTTGCGGACGATGCCGGCGTCGGCGAGCAGCCGGGTGACGTCGGCGTCGTCGTAGCGGGCGACGGTCGGGATGTGGAACTCGTCGAAGGCCAGCCGGAACGCCGGACGCTTGCGCAGGATGGTCAGCCAGGACAACCCGGACTGGAACGCCTCCAGCGTCATCCGCTCGTAGAGCGCGTCGTCGCCGCGCAGCGGCCGCCCCCACTCCGTGTCGTGGTAGATGGCGTAGTCGGGGGTGCTCGACCCCCAGGCGCAGCGAGCCAGCCCATCCGCGCCGATCACCAGGTCAGTCACCTCGTACACGCTAGGGCATCCGTCCGACAGCCCATTGCCACCGGCCGCCCGGCTGCCTATGGTGCTTGTTACCGACCGGTAGGTCGAGGTCACCCGACGGTGCGCCCCGACCGGTGACGGCGAGCGGAGGCCACGCGGTGAAGGAGTTCCCGGACGTCATCGCCTGGTCGATCCCGGCCTTCGTGCTGCTCATCGTGCTGGAGCGGGTCTCCTACCTGCTGCACCGCGACGACGACGAGGTCGGCTACGGCGGCGCCGACACAGCGACCAGCCTGACGATGGGGCTGGGCAGCATCTTCGCCGACCTGCTCTGGAAGGTGCCGATCGCCGCCGCGTACGCGCTGCTCTACGCGCTCACCCCGCTGCGGGTCGCCGAACTCTGGTGGACCTGGCCGCTGATCCTGCTCGCGCAGGACTTCTGCTACTACTGGTCGCACCGCGGCCACCACGTGATCCGCATCCTCTGGGCCTCGCACGTGGTGCACCACTCGTCGCAGCGGTTCAACCTCTCCACAGCGCTGCGCCAGCCATGGACCGGCCTTACCAGTTGGGTGTTCTACATTCCGCTGATCGTGGCCGGCGTCCACCCGGCCGTGGTCGCGTTCTGCGGCTCGGTCAACCTGCTCTACCAGTTCTGGATCCACACCGAGCGGATCGAGAAGATGCCGCGCTGGTACGAGGCGGTGTTCAACACCCCGTCGCACCACCGGGTGCACCACGCGTCGCAGGGCAGCTACCTGGACCGCAACTTCGGCGGCATCCTGATCGTCTGGGACCGGCTCTTCAAGTCGTTCGCGCCGGAACGGGAACGTTGCGTGTACGGCCTGACCAAGAACCTCGGCAGCTACAACCCGGTCCGGGTGGCCTTCCACGAGTACGCCTCGATCGCCCGGGACGTGCGCGCCGCGGTGACCTGGCGGCACCGGGTCGGGCATCTCTTCCGCGCACCCGGCTGGCAGCCGGCACCGGGCTCGCCGGTCAGGGCAGCCGGCCCTGCTCGACCAGACGGGCAAACCTCTTCAGCGCCTGGGTGAGGCCGAGCTTGGAGCCGGGCCAGAGCACCGGCCAGGCCAGCCGACCGGCCCGACCGCCCGGCAGGTGGAACCACTCGTGCCAGACGACCTGGGTGCGGTCCCGGTCCAGCTGGGTGCAGCGCAGCACCCCCGGGCCACGCAGCAGCTGGCCGTGGTGCACGACGCCGATCTCGTACGGCTCGTCGACCCGGACCACCCGCATCTCGTCGCGCAGCGTCGCCCGGCCGAGCGCGGTCACCGCCTCGATCCGGCTGCCCTCGCGCCCGTCGCCCTCGACCACCCGGACGCGGGTGAACGGGATCCAGTCGGACTGACGTTCCCAGGCGAGCAGCGCGGCGAACACCCGCGCCGCCGGGGCCTCGACGATCACCGTGGCGGTCACCTCACCGGCGCCGGGTCGGGCCGCGTCGCGAAGATCGTCAGCGCCCTCCGGCTCGGTCACGCCGACTCCGACCGAACCACCGCGTCGCGCTGCTCGGTGCCGGCGGTCTGCTCGCGATCGGCCGACTCGTCGTCGGCGGGCGCGGCGGCGGGAGCCACCCCGTCGGAATCCGCCGGGGACGAGCTGGCGGCGGGCAACGGGCCGGGAGTCGTCGAGCCGACCGGGGCCGAGCCCGCCTCGCCGGTCAGCGGCACGTCTTTACCCGAATCCACTGCCTCGCCCGGCTCGGCCGCCTCGCCCGGCTCAGCCGCTTCCGCGGGAGCCACCTTGCTGGCGGACTGCTCGCGGGCCTGCCGCAGCACGTCCGCATCGTCGGTGCGCCCCTCACGCAAGGCGATGACCTCCGACTCCAGTACGCCGATCAGCTCGGACTTGTAACCGATGTCGTAGGCGGCACGGCGCAACGCCTGATCGACCTGGTCCATCCGGTACCCGCGCAACCCGGTGTCGAAACGGACCGCCCCCACGTCGGATTCGCGCAACGGGCGGGTGCCCGGCAACGCCACGGCCTGCGAATCCGGCTCGGCCGGCACCAGGCCGGGATCACGCCCGCTGACCAGCACCGTCACGCCGAATATCACCGCCGCGACGGTCAACGCCACAACCAGGAGGAGCAGAAGCTGACCCATGTACTGATCGTGGCATGGCAGCCGGCCGGGAGCGACCCCGCCACCCGCCTCGATCACGATCGGTGCCGACGCCCGGCCGGAATCGTGGACGGGCGACCGACTAGCGTCGGGACCGGCCGACGCGGCGGCGACGGCGTGAACTTCCAGGAGGCGGGCATGGCCGGGGCGCTTCGGCTGGGTGGGCACACGTTCGCCCCCGGCGAGCTGGTGGTGATGGCGATCATCAACCGCACGCCGGACTCGTTCTTCGACCGCGGGGCCACCTACGCCGCGGACAGCGCTCTTCGCGCTGTGGAGCGGGCGGTGGACGAGGGCGCGGCCATCATCGACATCGGCGGCGTCAAGGCCGGCCCCGGCGCGGACGTGGACGTCGCCGAGGAGATCCGGCGCACGGTGGACACCATCGCCGCCGTCCGAGCCGCGTTTCCGGAGGTGGTGATCTCCATCGACACCTGGCGGGCCGAGGTGGCGACGGAGGCCGTGGCGGCCGGGGCCGACCTCCTCAACGACACCTGGTCGGGCGTCGACCCGGCGTTGGTCCGGGTGGCCGCCCGGACCGGCGCCGGCCTGGTCTGTTCGCACGCCGGCGGGCTGACGCCGCGGACCAGGCCGCACCGGGCAGCCTTCACCGACGTGGTCGCCGACGTGGTCGCGACGGTGACCGGGCTCGCCGAGGGCGCGGTGGCGGCAGGGGTACGCCCCGACGGCATCCTCATCGACCCGGCGCACGACTTCGGCAAGAACACCCGGCACTCGCTGGAGATCACCCGCCGACTGGACGAGCTGACCGCGACCGGCTGGCCGGTGCTGGTGGCGCTCTCCAACAAGGACTTCATCGGTGAGACGTTGGGCCTGCCGGTGGCCGAACGGCTGGAGGGGACGCTCGCCGCGACGGCCGTCTCGGCCTGGTCGGGCGCCCGGGTCTTCCGGGCCCACCAGGTCGGCCCGACCCGCCGGGTGCTGGACATGGTGGCCTCGATCCGAGGCGACCGCCCGCCCACTGCCACCCGCCGAGGGCTCGCCTGACCGGTCGTCGCCGTAACCGACCGCGAACGGCCGGACGGACCGACACGATCGCCGGAGGCAGTGGCGCTCAGGTCCAGCGGAGGATGTTCCTACGCCAGGCGTAGAGGATGCCGAGCGCGAGCACGGCCACGAACACCGCCATCTCCACCACCGTCACCAGACCGAAGCCCGGCCGGTCGAAGACCACCGCCCAGGGAAAGAGGAACACCGCCTCGACCGCGAACAGGACGTAGAGGTAGGCGTACACGTAGTAGCGGATCTGCATCTGCGCCCAGTCGGCGCCGACCGGGTCGAGCCCGCACTCGTAGCTGGCCCGCTTGCCCGGCGGGTCGGCCGGACGCGCCGGGCGTAACACCCGGTTGGCCGAGAACGCCGTAACGAAGAAGACAACGCTGGCGAGCAGCAGGAGCCCGAGCGTCGCGTACGAGCCCAGGTATCCGTTCACAGTCGGGAGCCTACCGTCCGCCCGGAGGGGTCGTCCCAAACACGTTACGGATTTGTTTCCAGATGGGACTAGTGCACCGGGGCAACTGTTACCGAATATTGGACACCCACCCATGTCACCGGAGGACAGATGGCCCGCGTGAAGGCATCGCCCGGTAACCGGGCGGAGGGGCGGCGTTCCACGCCCCTGCTGGCGACCGCGCTCGCGCTCGGCCTGCTCACGGCGCTCGCCGTGGGGCCGGCGTGGGCCAGCGCGGCCGCACCGGACGCGGACCCGGTCGCGACCTCGGCCGAGCCGGTCAACGAACCGGGAGGCGAGGGGCCGCCGACCACACCGGCGGAGGAGCCCACCCCGACCGAAGACCCGGGCGGTGAACCGGAGCCGACCGACCCGGCACCGGAGACCACCGCACCACCACCGGAGTCGACGCCACCGGCGCCGGTGACCACCGCCCCGGAGATCCCGCCAGCGCCGACCACCAGCGCGCCCGCACCAGGTGGCACCACCCGACCGCCCAGCTCAACTCCCCCGGTGCCACCGACGACACCCCCGGCCCCGCCAACGCCGCCGGCGCCGACGGTCCGCCCGCCCGCCCCGGGTTCGGCGCCGCCGCCGCAGAGCCCGCTGGGCGTGCAGGTCACCACCGGCGACGTCACCCTCACCGAGGCGTACTGGAACACGCCGAGCACGGCAGCCACCCTCCAGGTCACGGTGCACAACACCGGTACCACCACGGAACAGATCCGACTCTCGTACACGCTGCCCGCCGGGCTGACCGACGCCGGCACGAAGGGCTGCGTCGCCGACGGTGGTGGGACGTACCGATGCGGTGCCTGGACCGCCGGAGCGGGCGTCCGGTTCAGCACCGTGCTCCGGCTGCGGGTCGCTGGCACGGCGTGGAAGCAGATGCCGCTCAGCGGCTCCGTCCAGGTCATCGCGGACGCGCCGGGAGCGGTCGGGGAGGCGACCGACGACCAGGGCTTCGCGGTGCTCTTCCCAGCGGGCCCGCCGGTGCCCGGGATCGCGCTCGCCGCCGACGAGGAGCCCTTCGACATCAGCGGCGGCCCCAGCACCCTCACCCTCCGGCTGGGCAACACCGGCGCTGTGGACGCCGCCGGCCGGGTCGAGGTCGTCCTGCCGGCCGGGGTGACCGTGCCGACCCCACCGCTCGGCTGCGTGGCGGTCGACCCGACGCGTACCCGCTGCGACGCCGGCCTGGTGCTGGCGGGCACGACCGCCGAGGTGCAGCTACCGGTGGAGGCGACGCCGCAGGCGCAGCGGGAGGCGCCGCTGTCCGGGGCCGTGATCGGTCAACTCGATCCACGCAGCGGCCCGACCCGTCGGGTGCAGATGAGCTTCCGGATCACCGCGGCGGCCGCACTGGCCACGCCGGTGGTCTCCCCGCCCGCGCCGACCGGCTCGCAGGGCGTACTGCCCGCCGGCGCCACGACCGGGGACGGCGGGTTGACCTCGGTGCAGCGCACCGCGGTCATCCTGATCGCGGTCTCCACGCTGCTGATGGTGCTGGCTCTCACGCTGGCCACGACCTCGCTGCGCCGCGGGCTCGGCGGTCCGCCGCCCGAGCCCGCGCCCAACCCGGTCGACTGATCGACTGACGACCCCGGCAGCGCGCGGCCGGGGTCGTCGGCGCGACCCGGTGGTGATCTGAATTACGGCGGGCGGTGCGTAACCCCACAGAAGTGGGCATTTCGCATCCCGATCCGGTCCCAGTCGGCGGACCTCCGGGGATGGTTAGGGCTCCCTTAGACGTAGGCTCTCAGGTGAGGAACGACAGCGGCCGGACCAGCCCTGGGCGGTGCGGTGAAGCGTTGCGTCAAGGAGGTTCCGTGGCCGGGCAAGCCCCGCAGTCGCGAACGAAGGTGGCACAGTGACCAAGCAGATCCGTCAACTCGACCGGGTGGTCATCCGGTTCGCCGGTGACTCCGGCGACGGCATGCAGCTGACCGGCGACCGGTTCACCTCGGAGACGGCGCAGCTCGGCAACGACATCTCTACGCTGCCAAACTTCCCCGCCGAGATCCGGGCCCCCGCCGGCACCCTGCCCGGCGTGTCGAGCTTCCAGGTGCACTTCGCCGACTACGACATCCTCACGCCGGGCGACGCGCCCAACGTGCTGGTGGCGATGAACCCGGCGGCGCTCAAGGCCAACCTGGCCGATCTGCCGCGCGGCGCGGACATCATCGTCAACACCGACGAGTTCACCAAGCGCAACCTTGCCAAGGTCGGTTACCAGGCCAGCCCGCTGGACGACGACTCGCTGGCCGGTTACGTGGTGCACCCGGTGGCGCTGACCTCGATGACGGTCGGCGCGCTCGCCGCCCACCAGGTGTCCAAGAAGGACGCCGAGCGGTCGAAGAACATGTTCGCGCTCGGGCTGCTCTCCTGGATGTACTCCCGGCCCTACGAGTCGACGCTGCGCTTCCTGGAGCGCAAGTTCGCGGCCCGTCCGGAGCTGGTCGCCGCGAACGTCGCCGCCTTCAAGGCCGGCTGGAACTTCGGCGAGACCACCGAGGACTTCGGGGTCCGCTACGAGGTCAAGCCGGCCAAGATGAAGCCGGGCACGTACCGCAACATCACCGGCAACGCGGCGCTCTCGCTGGGGTTGGTCGCCGCCGGGGTCCGCTCCGGGCTGCCTGTCTTCCTCGGCGCGTACCCGATCACGCCCGCGTCGGACATCCTGCACGAGCTGAGCAAGCACAAGCGCTTCGGCGTTCTCACAGTGCAGGCCGAGGACGAGATCGCGGCCGTCGGCGCCGCACTGGGCGCCTCCTACGGCGGGTCGCTCGGCGTGACCACCACCAGCGGTCCCGGCGTGGCGCTCAAGAGCGAGACGATCTCGCTCGCGGTGGCGCTGGAGCTGCCGCTGGTGATCGTGGACGTGCAGCGCGCCGGCCCGTCCACCGGCATGCCGACCAAGACCGAGCAGGCCGACCTCAACATGGCGCTCTACGGTCGGCACGGTGAGGCGCCGGTCGCGGTGATCGCGCCCCGGTCACCGTCGGACTGCTTCTTCGCGGCGCTGGAGGCGGCCCGGATCGCGCTCACCTACCGCACCCCGGTGATCCTGCTGTCCGACAACTACGTCGCCAACGGCTCCGAGCCGTGGCTGCTGCCGGACGTGGAGTCGCTGCCCGACCTGCGGGTCGAGTTCGCCACCAAGCCCAACGGCGAGGACGGCACCACCTTCCTGCCCTACCTGCGTGACCCGGAGACCCTGGCCCGGCCGTGGGCGATTCCCGGCACCGCGGGCCTGGAGCACCGGATCGGCGGTCTGGAGAAGGCCGACAAGACCGGCGACATCTCCTACGACCCGGCCAACCACGACTTCATGGTGCGCACCCGGGCCGCCCGGATCGAGACGATCCCGGTGCCGGATATCGAGGTGGAGGACCCGGACGGCGACGCCCGGGTGCTGGTCCTCGGCTGGGGCTCGACGTACGGGCCGATCGGCGCGGCGTGCCGCGGGGTCCGCCAGCGTGGTCTCTCCATCGCTCAGGCGCACCTGCGGCACCTGGCACCGATGCCGGCCAACCTCGGTGAGGTGCTCCGCTCGTACGACAAGGTGGTCATCCCGGAGATGAACCTGGGCCAGCTGGCCCACGTCATCCGGGCCCGCTACCTGGTCGACGCGATCAGCTACAACCAGGTCCGCGGTCTTCCGTTCACGGCCGCCGAGCTGGAGACGACGCTGGAAGAGGTGCTGAAGAATGTCTGAGCCCGTCGCCGTCAAGCTCACCGCGAAGGACTTCAAGTCCGACCAGGAGGTGCGCTGGTGCCCCGGCTGCGGTGACTACGCGATCCTGGCAGCCATCCAGCAGTTCATGCCGGAGCTGAACATCCCCCGGGAGCGCACCGTCTTCGTCTCCGGGATCGGTTGCTCGTCCCGCTTCCCGTACTACATGAACACGTACGGGATGCACTCGATCCACGGTCGGGCCCCGGCCATCGCAACCGGCCTGTCGGTGTCCCGGCCGGACCTGTCGGTCTGGGTGGTCACCGGCGACGGCGACGCGCTCTCCATCGGTGGCAACCACCTGATCCACGCGCTGCGGCGCAACGTCAACCTCAAGATCCTGCTGTTCAACAACCGGATCTACGGTCTGACCAAGGGCCAGTATTCTCCGACGTCCGAGGTCGGCAAGGTCACCAAGTCGACACCGGCCGGCTCGGCGGACGCCCCGTTCAACCCGCTCTCGCTCGCGCTCGGGGCGGAGGCCAGCTTCGTGGGCCGCACCATCGACTCGGACCGCAAGCACCTCCAGTCGGTGCTGCGGGCCGCCGCGGAGCACGAGGGTTCGGCGTTCGTGGAGATCTACCAGAACTGCAACATCTTCAACGATGGGGCGTTCGAGCAGCTCAAGGACCCGTCCACGCGGGACGACTACCTGATCCGCCTGGAGCACGGCCAGCCGATCACCTTCGGGGCCGACGGGCAGTTCTGCGTGGTGCACCCGCCGGGCGGCTTCGGCCTGGAGGTCCGGGACACCAACTCGGTCCGCCCGGAGGAGATCGTCGTGCACGACGCGACGGTGACCGACCCTGCTTACGCCTTCGCGCTGTCCCGGCTGCCCGGCCTGGACCTGCGCAACACTCCGATCGGGGTGTTCCGCTCGGTGGACCGACCGTCCTACGACAGCGTGGTGCAGGCTCAGCTCGCGGCCGCCAAGGCCAAGGTCACCGAGACCCCCGAGCAGCAGCTCGCCGGCCTGCTGGGCAGCGGCGACACCTGGACGATCATCTGACCCCTCCGTACCGACGAGAGCGGCCGTCCCCGATCGGGGGCGGCCGCTCTCGTCGTACCGGCGCTTTCTCAGCGCTGGGCGGTGGCCGGCATCCAGAGGTTGTCGATCTCCTTCTCGGCCGCCGCGAGGCTCGCCTCGTGCAGCGGGATCAGCTCGGCCATCGCCGGCACCGACGGCGCCAGGGTCAGTTCGGCGCTGATGAAGCGCGGCTCCATGCCGGTCATCGACAGGCCGTGCGGGAGCCACGGCTCGGCGTGGTCCCAGCCGTTGCGAGGAGCGCCCTCGCCGTAGCCGCCGCCCCGGGTGGCCAGCACCACGAAATCGCGCCCGCCGAGCAGGCCCTCCTGGGTCGTCGGGTCGTACGCCAGCCCGGGAACGATCAGGTGGTCGACCCAGGACTTGACGCTGCTCGGCGCGCCGTAGTTGTAGAGCGGCAGGCCGAGCAGCACCACGTCGGCCTGCTTCACCTCGTCGACGAGCCGCTCGCTGAGCTGCCAGGACTCGCGCTGGGCCGGCGTGTGCTGGTCCGGAGGGGTCATTCGCGCCAGCCCGCCGTCCGCGTCCAGGTGCGGCAGCGGCTCGGCGCCCAGGTCCCGGTATGCCACGGTGCCGTCCGGGTGGGCCGCACGCCATGCGTCGACCGCACGGGCGGTGAGCCGCCGGCTGACCGACCAGTCACCGCGGATGCTCGAATCGATATGCAGCAGATGCATCATTCCTCCTTCAGGGATCGTTCGTGAGGCACCAACTATTTATAGCAGGCCGATGTTCCGCTGAGTCGGTAGACTGGGTCACATGTCCGCGCAGCCGCTCGACTCCTCCGAGCACCGCTCGGGCGCACTCCTGGACCATCTGGCCCGACGGATGCGGCTGCGGTCGGAGTCGGTGCTGGCGCCGCTGGGGCTACGCCCCCGGCATCTGGTCGCACTCACAGTGCTGCGTGCCGGCGGCGGCACCGGGCAACAGGCGCTCGCCACCATCCTCGAAATGGACAGCACCAACATCGTCGGGCTGCTCAACGACCTGGAGGCGAAGCAGCTGATCGAGCGTCGGCGCTCACCCGAGGATCGCCGCCGACACGTCGTCGAACTCACCGAAGATGGGGCAAAACGCCTCAGCGAGGCCGAATGCGCCCTGGCCGGCGCCGAGGACGAGGTGCTGGGCGCGCTTGATCCCGCCGAACGGGAGACGCTCTACGAACTGCTCAGCCGGGCCTCCACCGGCACGGCGGTCAGCTGCACCGAGGCGATCTGCGTCGCCGACGACACCTGCTGACGCCGGCTCACCACAGCGGCGACAGCGGTGCCGTCATGCCGGCGGTCACACCGACCGATCGCGGTGGGACGATCAGGCGGTGGTGGCCGACTGGGGGCGGTCGTCGCGTACGTGCACGAGCATGTCGCCGGTCTCGATCACCGCGCCGGCCCGGTCGGCCAGGGTGACCACCTTGCCCCGCCGCACCAGGGCGATCACCAACGACTCCAGCTCGCGCGGCGAGCGACCCACCTCGTCCCGCTCGGCGGAACGCATCGCCAGCGCCATGCCCTGACCGGGGGTGAGCAGGTCCTCCACCACGTCGATCAGCGGCGGCGCCGAGGTGGACAGGCCGAGCAGCCGGCCCGCCGTGGCCGACGAGACGATCACATGGTGCGCGCCACTCTGCTTGAGCAGCGGAGCGTTCTCCGCCTCCCGCGCCGCCGCGATGATGCGGACCTGTCCAGCGGTGAGCTGCCGTACCGTCAGCGCGACCAGCACCGACGCGTCGTCACTGTCGGTCGCGATGATCACGGCCTTCGCGCTCTTGACGTGCGCCTCGTTCAGCACCGACGACCGGGTCGCCGAGCCCTCGATCGCCACCAGCCCGGCGGAGGTGGCCTGCCGCAGGGCGGCGGCACTGCGCTCCACCACCACGATCCGCGAGCGGTCCAGACCATTCTCCATCAGGGCGGACACAGCGCTGCGCCCCTTGGTGCCGTAGCCGCAGATGATGACGTGGTCCTTCACGGCTCTCCTCCACCGCGACAGGCGACGGCCGGTCCGGTACTGCTCGGTCAGAACTTCCAGGGTGGTGCCGACCAGGATGATAAGGAAGATCACTCGGGCCGGGGTGATGAAGAGGACGTTGACCAGCCGAGCCGACGGCGCGGCCGGGGTGATGTCCCCGTAGCCGGTGGTCGAGAGCGACACGACCGCGTAGTAGAAGCAGTCGAGGAGGGTGAGGCCATCCTCGTTGACGTCGCGGTAGCCGTCCCGGCCCAGGTAGACCGCGGCGACCACGGCGAAGACCAGGCCCAGGGCGGCGGCGAGCCGAAGGCTCAGCGCGCTCAGTGGGCCCCGGCGCTGCGCGGGAAAATGGATCACCGTCGAACCTGCTCCCCCGCCGTCGCCTGCACGCCCACAACATAGCGGGTACACCGTCGACCGCACGTCCGGGTCGCGGCGGACAACCGGCGGCGCCCACCGGTGAGAGCCCCGGGGCCCGCCGACGGAGCGGCGCGGGCCCGGACGGGTCGGTCCGGACGGCCGCGGACGGGCATGATGAGGGTGTTCCCGACGACGACCGCGAAAGTGAGGCCGGCATGTCGTTACTGCGACGAGTCATCGGCGGGGTGCTGCGCCGCCACCGCCAGCGTCAGGGCCGCACGCTGCGCGAGGTGGCCGCGTCGGCCGACGTCTCCGTGCCCTACCTCTCGGAGGTCGAGCGGGGCCGGAAGGAGGCCTCGTCGGAGGTGCTGGCGGCGATCTGCCGAGCGCTCGGCATCAGCCTCGCCGACCTGCTCGGCGAGGCCCGCGACGACATGCGCCGGGTCGAACCCCGCCTCCCGGCCGCGCCGCGCGCCGCGCTCACCCACCTGGAGCGGGTCGATGCGACTCGGCGGGAGATCGGCAACGCCACACTGCTGGTGGGTCCACGTGTCGGCGGGTTCGTCCTGCACCGCGGGCCGGTGGCGAGCGAGCCGACCCTCAGCGTCGACGGAAGAGCCTCCGCTGGTGGCTCGCGCCCCGGTCCGCGTACCGCCGCCCTGGCTGACTGTGCACAGGCCCGGCTGGGCCTGCGGCGGGTGACCGTCGCGTAGGCCGCGTGGGTTCTGCCGTCGGCGGATCTGCCGGCGGCAGAATCACTGGGCCAGCCACTGCCGTCGCCCGCACGCTGAAGGGGCCGGTCCACCGGGTGGTCCCCACCGCCCGCCGGCACGGCGGAAGGCGGCGGCACATGATCGGGTACGACGTGCGAATGCTGGAGGGCGGGCAGCCGTCCTTCGGTGACCATGTGTTCGAGCGGCTGCTGCGGGAGCGGATCGTCTTCCTCGGCACCGAGGTGACGGAGGAGTCGGCCAACCAGATCTGCGCGCAGATCCTGCTGCTCGCCGCCGAGGACGACAACCGCGACATCTACCTCTACATCAACTCGCCGGGCGGTTCGGTGAGCGCGGGAATGGCTGTCTACGACACGATGCGCTACGTCCGCAACGACGTGGCGACGCTGGCGCTCGGGTTCGCCGGCTCGATGGGGCAGTTCCTGCTCTGCGCGGGTGCGGCCGGCAAGCGGTACGCGCTGCCGCACTCGCGGATCATGATGCACCAGCCGTCCGGCGGGATGGGCGGAACCGCCGCCGACATCACCATCCAGGCGGAGAACATGCTGCACGTGAAGCGGACGATGCAGGAGCTGATCGCCCAGCACAGTGGACGGACCCTCGACGAGATCCAGCGAGACTGGGACCGGGACCGCTGGTTCACCGCCGAGCAGGCCCGGGAATACGGTCTCATCGACCAGGTGGTCACCCGAGCCGAACAGCTGCCAACGCTCTGATCAACGTCTGGTGGCCGCGGTACCGCCAGACCACCCCACCCATTAGCCTCCGTAGATATTTCGGCGGGTGCAGAAGGAGTGGGAATGGCTGACGGTCGCGAAGGTAGCTGCTGCGGCGACGACACGACCACCTCCGCCGTGAGTCGCCGCACGATGTTACGCGCGGCGGTGCTGGGTGCGGGCGCCATCAGCACCGGTGGCCTGCTGATTCCCGAGGCCGCGCGGGCCGCACCGTCGATCTACAACCCGTTCAGCGCCTACCCGATCACCGACACCTGGGAGGGTCACCTCCGCCGCGGGTCACTCGGCGGCATCGACTTCGGGATGGGGGTGGGCACGGCGTTGCCGGCCTGCGGCGCCGGCACCATCCAGAACATTCCCAACAACGGCACGGGCGGGCACACCGTCCCGATCCACCACGCGGACGGGTACCGCAGCCAGTACCTGCACCTGTCGCAGTTCCTGCTCGGCAATGGTGCCAGCGTGGGCGCGGGCACGATCGTGGGCCGCTCCGGCGGCGCTGCCGGCGCACCCGGCTCGGGCAGCTCGACGGGCCCACACCTGCACTGGCACATGATCGACCCGTCCGGCACCCGGATCAACCCGCTGGTCTTCATCCAGCAGAACCCAGCCGACCAGCCCCGTCAGGTGTTCGAGGCGGCCAGCAACGCCGGCTGGCGTGCCCTGCCGGTCTCCGGCAGCGCGGGCGCGGTGACCGGCACGGCGACGACCGCGATCACCCTCGGATCCACGAAGATCCTCTACACCCTCAACGGCGGCCGGATCCACGAGGCCGCCAGCAACACCGGCTGGGCCAACCTGTGGACCGGCATCCACGGCGCCCAGGGCACCGCACTGGCCGCGATCAACCTCGACGGGGTGAAGCTGGTCTACAACGTCGTCGACGGGTACGTGCACGAGGCCGCCAGCAACAACGGCTGGCGCAACCTCAACACCGGCGTCGGTGGTGCCAGCTCATCCTCGATCTCGGTGATCGCGCTGAACGGCGTCAAGTACGTCTACAGCATCGTCGGCGGCTACGTACACGAGGCGCACAGCGCCAACGCCTGGCGGAACCTGAACACGGGCATCCCGGCCTCGGCGGTAGCGGCGATCACAGTGGGCAGCACGAAGATCCTCTACACACTGGACGGCGGCCGGGTCTACGAGGCCGCCAGCAACGCGGGCTGGGCCAACCTGTGGACCGGCATCCACGGCGCCCAGGGCACCTCGCTGGCCGCGCTCAACGTCAACGGGGTGAAGCACATCTACAACGTCGTCGACGGGTGGGTGCACGAGGCCGCCAGCAACAACAGTTGGCGCAACCTCAACAGCGGATCCGCGGCACACGGGCAGCGGCACTCGGCCTGGACGGCGTCAAGCTCATCTACGCCGCCTGACTGACCGCTGGTCTTCGAGGTGCCCCCGGCAGGATTCGAACCTGCGACACACGGTTTAGGAAACCGATGCTCTATCCCCTGAGCTACGGGGGCGCGAGGGCCCAGTCTAGCGACCCGGGCCTCCAGCTGGGGTGGCAGGGAGCGGCAGGCGCTCGCCCCGCCACCCGGACGCCTGTTGTCCCAGCACAGGGCGACAACCCGACGGGACGCCAGTGGAACCGACATGAGGTCAGGACCGGTCCGCCGCCGGCGGCAACTCACCACGCACACCATCGATCACCATCGTCGACCGGCTACGAGCTGGCGGGCCGGGCCGCGCGGCGACGCTCGGTGAGCCGTCGCGCCTTCACCGCGTTGCCGCAGTCGGCCATGCGGCACCAGCGGCGGGAACCGTTGCGGCTCTGATCGAGGAACAGCCAGCCACAGCCCCCTTCGGGCACCGGACAGCGGCGCACCCGGGCCAGGTCGGCCGTCAGCATGACGTCGAGGGCGGCCTCCGCGATCCGGTCGGGCACCAACATGGCCGGCACCGTGCCGTAGACCAGTCGCACCTGCGACGAGTCGAGCACGAGTCTCGCTCGGGCGGCCGCGCCGGACCAGCGCTGATGTAGGGCGACCAGCGCGGCACCGGCGGCGATGGGGTCGCCCGCCGTGCCACCGTCCGCGTCGGTGATCGCCGCGAGCATCACGACGTACAACCCCTCACGGATGTCCCGCACGGCGGCCAGTCCCGCATGCGCCGCGGCGGGCTCGTCGCGCCACGCCCGGCCCACCTGGTCGGCCTCCGCGTCGCTGATCACGCCCACCGGGACCGACCACCGCAGCAGAGCGGAACTGTCGGACAGGAAATCGTGCGGCGACTCCCCCCCTCGCTCCAGCGTGTTGACCAGATCGAGTGCCGGGTGGCCGCCGACCAACGGTAGCTGGCACACGTCGAGTGGCATACCGCCGACGCTACCACCTAAACCGTTTAAGACAGTTACGCACCGCGCCTGCACCTCACGTCTGCTTGCTACGCACGTGAGAAAAACGGGGATCCACGGTTAGCTATGCTACCGTCAAAACCAAGTTAGCCGGGATCACGATGCCTCATCCCGGGCGGCTGATCGCTACACCTCGTCCAGGATCTGGGAGGTAGCCAATGGTGCACCAACGACGCGCGGTCTATGCCCTCGCCGCGTTGTCCGCAGCCACTTTCTGTTACGTCACCACCGAGGTGCTTCCGATCGGGTTGCTCACGCTGATCGCGCCAGACCTGGGACGCTCCAGGTCCGAGGCCGGTCTGCTGGTGACCGGGTACGCAGTGGTGGTCATGGTTGTGGCGCTCCCGCTGACCCGGGTCACCAGGCGTGTGCCCCGGCGCCCGCTGCTCGCCGGTGCCCTCGGTGTGTTCGCCGCGGCGACGGCGGTGTCGGCCTTCGCAACCTCCTACGAGGTGTTACTCGCCGCGCGGCTGGTGTCCGCCACCACGAATGGCGTCTTCTGGGCGGTGGTGTTCCCGGTAGCGATCTCGATGTTCCCCGCGAACATCCGAGGCCGCATCGTGGCTCGACTGTCGATCGGCAACGCGCTCGGCCCGGTTCTCGGGGTGCCGCTGAGCACCTGGTTGGGCGGGCAGGCCGGGTGGCGGGCCGCCTTCGTCGCGATGGCCGTCTTCGGCTTCGTCACCTGCGTCGCGGTCGCCCTGCTCCTACCGAGCGTCACACCGCAGCAGAGTGCGGGCGACATCGGGCCGATGCCGGACCGGCCACGCTTCGTCGTACTTCTCCTCGCCACCGTCCTCGCGGTCACCGGTGCCATGGGCGCGTTCACCTACATGACCGTGTTTCTCCTCGACGTCAGCGGGTTCGCCGCAGCGTCTCTCGGCCTGCTGCTCTTCGTCCAGGGCTCGTTCGGCGTCGCCGGCACCTGGGCGGTCGGTCGGGTCCTGGACCGGTTTCCGCTCGGTGTCGTGCTGGTTCTCCTGGGGCTCCTCACCGCCGCGATGCTCGGCCTCCATGGAGTTGGCGCGAGCAAGGTATTGACGATCCCGTTGCTCGCCGTGGCGGGGATGTCGTTCAGTTCGCTGATCGCGGGAGTTCAGCACCGCGTCATGCAGGTGGCCCCGTCGACCACCGACATGGCGTCGGCCAGCCTCAGCGTCGCGTTCAACTTCGGCCTCGCGGCCGGCTCGTTGATAGGCGCGGGTCTGCTGGCGACGGCCGGTGTGCGCGTCATCCCACTGTTCGGTGGCCTGCTGACAGCCGTGGCGATGGCGTTGCTCGCCGGCCACGAAATGTCCCGCAGGAGAGGGAAGAGCCACAAGCCCGACCACAGCAGTTGGTCGGCACGCCCGATCCACGGCCGCGATGCCGAGAAGCCGCAGGCGACCAGCGTACGGACATAGACGGTGCGGCATCCCCTGAGCTACGGGGGCGCGAGCGCGACCTGAGCGTTCACCGGGGTGGCACAGAGCGGCCCGGAGCGGAGAGTGGTCCTCCGCGCCGGGCCGCCGCATCGGGTGGGTCAGCTGGTCACGCAGTCGGCCAACACGCCCGGGCCGGTGCCGGTGCCCTGGAAGCCGAAGTTGGTCGACTGCCGGCCGAGGACCCGTCCGTTGTAGCTCACGTTGGTGAACCCGACGGTTCCGCTGGTGCCGCTGACCTGCGCGTTCCAGGCGCTGGTGACCGAGCCGCCGGGCAGCGCGACGGTCACGTTCCAGCCGTTGATGTCGGACTGGCCGGCGGTGACAGTCACGCTCGCGGTGAAACCGCCAGCCCACTGGTTGACCGCTATCGACGCGGAGCAGCCGTCACCGGCCGGCGGAGGGGTGGTTGGCGGCGTGGTCGTCGGCGGGGTCGTGGTCGGGGGAGTGGTCGTCGGCGGGGCGGTGGTGGGCGGGTTGGGCGCGCCGTTGGCCAGGCTGAAAGCCAGGTCGGGCTGGAACGAACCGGCCGTGAAGCGGCAGCCGTCCGCCTCCCCCGGCGGCTTCACCCACAGGTACGCGTCGATGTTGCCGTCACCCGTGTTGGTCGTCGGGTACTGCCCGATGCGCCGGTCGGTGTTGTCGTCGCCGCACCAGTCCCCGCTGGCGCCCCCGTTGCGGCTGGTGTCGATGACCTGGCGCTTGCCCGAGACCCCCATGCCGTTGAGGGCGGAGATGACCGCCCGACCGAAGTTCGCCTCGCTGGAGGTGGAGTTGTAGTTCGACACGTTGGTGAAGAAGCCGTCGGCGTACTGCACGCCGGCGGCCCGGAGCCGGTTGGCCGTCTCACCGGCGCTGTTCCAGGTGGAGTGGCCGCCGTCGAGGTACACCTTGGCGTTGGGGTTGCCCGACTTGATGGTCCGGGTGGCCGTCGAGATCGCCTCGTTGCGCGCGTTGATCTCGGCGCCGCTCAGGCACGTCAGGAGAGCGAGCGAGTCGGTTTCCAGGATGATGATGACGGTCTGGTTGCCCAGTCCCCTGGCGAAGTTGGACACCCACGTCTGGTACTGGTTGAGGTCCGGCGCCCCACCGGCGCTGGCCCCGCCGCAGTCCCGGTTGGTGATCTCGTAGACGGCCAGGACCGGGATCTGCTGCGCCGCGTTGGCGGCGCCGATGAACCCGGAGACCTCGGACTGCACGGTCGAGGGGTTGAAGTTGGCGAACCAGCGCGCCTGCGGCTGACTCGCGATCTTGTCGCGGATGACGGCCGTACGCGAGTCACCGGGGTTGGCGGCGACCCAGCGGACGACGGCCGAACTCGGGTCACGGTAGAGCGACCCGGACAGCGTGCCGGCGGAGGCGCTGCTGACGGCGAGGCAGACGCCGACGGCGGTAGCGCCCGCGACAGCTGCCACGCTGATGGCCGCCGATCTGCGGCGGAGCGAGGAGAGGATAGCCACGACGTGTTGCCTCCAGATCACATAGATGTATCTAAGTTCATGGGAGCGTTCCCATGGACGTTAGCGGAGGCGCGCGCCGCTGCCAAGGTGTGAAGCCATGGTTCGCGCGAGGCCGGTGCGAGGGGCTGCCGTCTTCTCCGTTCGAAAAGTGGTCAATCCTGCCGTCGCCGGGTCGCTGGCCCAGACGCCGCCAGGAGGGCGCGGTCCGGGGCGTACTAGCCTGTCGCGGTGGCGAGCAATTCTCAGCCGAGCGGCGGGTTCTCCGGCACGCTACGGACGATCCTCAGTTGTGTGATCGCACTAGCGGTCGGGGTAGGCGCGATCTACGCCCTCGGACCCTGGTCGGTTGAATCGCCCGCGCCGGCCGACCCGCCCCGCCCGTTGGGCGCATCGGTGAAGGTCGCCGGACGCACCGTCTCCGTGCTCGGCGCGGGGGACATCCTGGTGCACCCCGAGTTGTGGGACCAGGCCCGGCGCGACGGCGGCGGCGAGTTGGACTTCGGCCCGATGCTGGCCCCGGTGCGCGAGACCGTTTCCAGCGCAGATCTGGCCCTGTGCCACCTGGAGACCGCGCTGGCACCGCCGGGAGGCCCGTACATCGGCTTCCCGAAGTTCAGTGTGCCGCAGGAGGTGGTCAAGGGCATCAAGGGCGTCGGGTACGACGGTTGCTCCACCGCCTCGAACCACACCATCGACCAGGGGTACGACGGCGTCAAGCGGACCCTCGACGCGTTGGACAAGTCGAACCTGGGGCACACCGGCAGCTACCGGACCAAGCGCGATTCCCGCATCGCCAAGATCTATCAGGCCAAGGGCGTGAAGATCGGGCACCTCAGCTACACCAAGAGCTTCAACGGCCTGCGCCCGCCCGCCGACAAGGAGTGGGTGGCGAAACTGATCGACGCGAAGGTGATCCGGCGGGACGCCGTGGCGGCTCGGGATGCGGGCGCGGAGATCGTGGTGGTCAGCCTGCACTGGGGCACCGAGTACGAGCACGAGCCGGACGTTGACCAGCAGACCTGGGCCCGTCAGATCGCCGCCATCGACGACGTGGACGTCGTCTTCGGGCACCACGCGCACGTGGTTCAGCCGGTGGAGCGAATCGGCGACACCTGGATCGTCTACGGGATGGGCAACCAGATCGCCCGGCATGCCGAGCCGGTCAACGCCAACCGTGACGGCGCGATGACCCGGGTGACGTTCGGTCCGGCCGGCGAGACGAAGAGGTGGAAGGTGGTGGCCATCGAGGCGATTCCCACCTTCGTTGATCTGAACCCGGACATCCGTATGGTCGATCTTGAGCGGGCGTTGGCTGATCCCACCCTGTCCCCCGGTCGACGCCGCATCTACGAGGCCGCGGTCGAGCGGATCGAGGGCAACCTCCTAACCAGGGCCGCTGACACGGCGGGCCTGGTGGTACGCGGCGTACCGCGCCGATAACGAACCCGAAACAGCCGGTAACGAAAGCGAAATCATCACGGATCTCGTGGTGGTGCACCTTGCTAGCATTCGCGACGGCCGGCGGCTGTCCCCGGCTGACGGGCTGGACGAGTAGCGGTCCAGGGGGCAGTTCCACGGGGAAGGTTGTCGTTTCGTGTCAGGCAGGTCGGCGCAGTATGCGCCATGGCAGTCGGCGGCTGGCCCCACAGACGACCAGGAACAGTTGCTGGCGTGGCGGCGACGGGCGCTCGACCAGCAGTTGCCAGCAGCGGCCTTCCCTGCCGGTGCGAGCGCGCCCTCACTGGTCTACCTCTGGACCACAATGTTCGTGGTTGCCGTGGCGATCCTCGGGTTCGCGGTCAGCGCCCAGCCCGGGGTACTCCCGGCCGTCGTCGACTCGCAGCGTGACGTCGTGACCAAGCTGGCGTCGAGCATGCAGGTCGAAGCCCGCGGCCTGGCGACCGATCTCAGCCGGACGATGCTGGATCGCGGCGCCGCGAGTGAGGCCGACCTGCTGAACCGGCTGGTCGAAGAGGGCAGCGGCTTCACCGGCGCGGCGATCGTCGAGACCGCCTCCCGGCGACCTCTCGCCGCCAAGGGCGCGGCGCTGCCGATCGACCTGCTGCCGCCGGTGCTTGACGTCGACAGGACCATCGCCGTCACCACGCCGGATGGCCCCATGCTGGTCTACTCCGTCGCGCTGGACGACACCCGGTCGGTGCTCGCGATCCAGCCGGTCACCATGCGCAACCTACGACTCAACCCCGATGCGGGACATGGCATCCACATGATCACCCCCGACGGCAAGAGCAGCCTGATGCAGGGGGCCAATGCGGTCGACGCCGTGCACCTGCCGGCGGTCTTCGCCGGCCAGGCCGGGTCCGACTCGCCGCAAAGCCGTGAGGTGGTCGTCAAGGAGTGGAAGGACCGCAGATTGGTGGTGTCGTCCGCGCCGGTGGGTGAGACCGGACTCGTTGTCGTCTCCCTGCTCGCCTCCGAGGTGAGTGGGGGGACCTCGGGCACCAAGGGGGCGTTGCTCGGGCTCAGTCTGCTGGTCGTGGCCCTGCTCAGCTTCGTACTCATGCGCATGTCCCTGGTCCGGCCGGTCCGGGCGCTGCTGGATCAGGCGAAGGCCGACGCCTGCGGCGCGATGACGCGGCACCGCGCGCCGATGCGCATCCGCGAAGCGCACCGGATCGCGCGGGCACTGGCCCTGACCTCAGGCGACCAGTACCCGCCGGACCGGCGGTGGCGGCCGACCGTTCTCCAGGGCCTGACCGTCGCCGTGGTGATCGCGATGCTCTGGCCAGTGGCAGCCACGGTGCTCGCGCTGCAGGCCTCCGATCCGGCGATTCCCGTGCAGTTGGTGCGGGACGAGGAGAGCCGAGCCGAGGAGGCCAGCAACGCGCTGGGACACCTGCTCGACGACGGCCTGACCACCGTCTCCCGGGTGTCGCAGGGGGTGACCTCGAAGGACCTCGCCCAGGCGGACCGGGAACTCGACCGGGAACTCGCCGACGAGCAGCGGCTCCGGGCGTTGTACCTGATCGATCGCGACGGAAAAAAGGTGGCGGGGGCGGGTCGGAAACCGCTGCGGGCCGTCGCGCCGCTGCCCGGCGAGGTCGGCATTCACCTCGACGACACGGCCGATCGATTGCCGCTGGTGTACGCCTTCAACCAGCGCGCCGACGGCTACGCGGTGGTTGGTGAGTTCGACCCGGACCGTCTTCTCGGGCTGGTCCGTCGGGTCGACGGTCGGGTCCGGGTCGTCGACGCGGAGCTGCGGACGATCCTGGATTCGGAGGGCTTCCAGGCATTCCAGCCGCTGCAGGGCGAGTTGGCCCGCAGCATTGCGGTCGAGGTGCTGCCGGGCAGCACGGTTGGCCGGTCGATCACCGAGGACGGCGCCCCGGCGATGATCGCCGCCTCCGGTCTGACCGCGCCGACGACCGTCGCCCACCTCGAGTGGGCGGTCGTGCTGGAGCAGGACGTCGCCGGGCTGCGCCTACCGACGATGGTGGAGCGGCGCTGGACCTTGCTGCTGGCTGGCGCAGTGGTCGGCATCGCCCTGCTCACCCACGTGTGGCAGCTCTACATCTTCGTCCGGCCGTTGCGGAGGTTGAGTGCCTTCGCTGAGCGGATGAGCGACGGGACTGTGGAACTGCCCGTTCCGCCACAGCGCCACGACGACATCGGCGCGATCGCGATGTGCCTGGAAATCTGTCGCCAGGTCCGGCACACCGGGTCCGCCCGGTTCGGTGGTGCGCTGCGGCTGCGTGGCGCGGGAGCCGACCGGACCAGCGTCCTCGCCCGCGTCCGGCACGCGGCCGGCACGCGCAACCGGGCGACGAGGGGCTGAGCATGTTCTACCTGTACACCGTCTACGCCCTCTGCTGCCTCGCGCTCCTGGTGGCCGGCGTGATCGAACAGCGGAACCACAACCGCAACCTCAACACCATCCCGCACCGCGTGCTGGTCAACGGCATCCGTGGCAAGAGTTCGATCACACGGCTCTGCGCGGGCGCGCTGCGCGGCGGCGACAAGGTCGTGGTGGCCAAGACCACCGGTACCGCCGCCCGGTTCATCTTCCCGGATGCCAGCGAGGAGCCGGTACACCGCAAGTTCGGGATCGCCAATGTGGTCGAGCAGATCGGCATCGTTCGACGGGCGGCTGTCTATCACCCGGATGCGCTGGTCATCGAGTGCATGGCGGTCATGCCGGCGTTGCAGGAGATCAACCAGAGCAAGCTCATCCGGTCCACCATCGGGGTGCTCTGCAACGTTCGCGAGGACCACCTCGCGGAGATGGGGCCGACTCTCGACGACGTGGCTCGGTCGCTGAGCCGGTCGATGCCCGAGGACGGCATCTGCATCACCGCGGAAAAGGACCGGCTGGCGATCCTGGAGAAGGAGGCAGCCAACCGGAACTGCCAGCTGATCGCTGTCGACCCCGAGTCGGTGACCGATCAGGAGATGTCGGGGTTCGGCTGGATCACCTTCAAGGAGAACGTGGCCATCGCGCTCGCCGTTGCCGAACAGCTCGGCGTCGACCGGCGAAGCGCCCTCGCCGGCATGTGGTCGGCACCACCCGATCCGGGTGTGCTCTCGGTGGCCCGGGTCCTCTACGGCAACAAGCGGGTCAGGTTCGCCAACATCTTCGCCGCCAACGACCCGGAGTCGACGTTCATGAACATCGAGCAACTCGAGAAGCAACGGCTGATCAGCCAGCCGTTGACCATGGTGATCAACTGCCGACCGGACCGGGTGGAGCGGAACGGTCAGATGGGTACGCTCGCCGGCCGGGTCCAGCCGCAACGCATCGTCCTGATCGGAGAGATGACCCGCAGCGCCCGGGTCAACGTGCCCGCCGATTTGCAGAGCCGGGTGGTCGACCTGGGCGGCAAACTCCCGTCGGAGCGGCTGATCAGCGAGGTCATGGCGGTGACCGCGGAAGACGCCTCCATCGTCGCCGTCGGGAACATCCACGGGCAGGGTGAGGTGCTGCTGCACGAGCTGGCCGCGCTGCCGAGCTGGGAACCGAACGACCACACCAGCGCCGAATCGATGCTCCGTCCGCCGACCGCGCGCACTTCGGACGTGGACGGCGAGACCGTGTTTCTCGGAAGGACCTACCGGTGACATTCGGAGGAGAACTCAGCGCGCAGCTCGCCACCGCCTGCCTCGGCATCGGCCTGGTCTTCGCGCTGCTCTGCTATCTGACCACCAACCTCTCGCCCGGCGGGATGATCACGCCGGGCTGGATCGCGCTCGCGCTGATCGAGGACCCGCTCCAAGCCGCGGTGATCGTGGTGATGACGGTCGTCACGTACGTTCTCACCCGGGTGATGCAGCGCATGGTGATCCTCTACGGCAAGCGCCTCTTCGCCGCGATCGTCCTGCTCAGCGTCCTCCTCCAGATGACGCTGTTCGTGATCGTCCAACGCGACCTGCCGCTGCTCTTCGCGCATCAGACCCTGGGCTTCGTGGCGCCAGGGCTGATCGCCTACCAGCTCGTGCGGCAGCCACCGAAAGCAACCGTGCTGGCCACCGTCATGGTCACCGCCATCACCTACGGCGTGGCGTTCAGCGGCGTCGTGGCCGGCTTCGTGCCGGTCACCTGAAACCGGACACCGACAAGGGACAGGCATGAACTACCGGACTTACTCCCGGGGCCGCGCCGTGCTGATGACCGTCGCCGCCTTCGCGTTGCTGACAGCTGGCAGCACCTTCACCTATGTCGTCGTCCGGCACACCGCGGCGGATCCGATCGAGCTGAGCCTCGGCGCGCAGGCCGCGCAGGCCGCCCCGCCCAGCGGCGCCGGCTACAGCTACCGACGGCTGACCGCGCCGGACCGGACGCAGATGCTCGACGCCAAGGGGAAGACCGTCGCGATCATGACCGACGGTGCTCGCACCGTGCACATCAGCGGCCCGCAGCGAACGTTCGCCGAGGCACGGTTCACGAAGGCCAAGGTGCCCGCCGATCTCTGGGTACGACTCGCCCCCCGAGAGTGGCGGGCGGGCGCCGAGAAAGAGAAGTGGTTTACCGACTGGTTCCGGAAAGCTCGCACGGACCGCTCCCCGGACGTGCTGGCGGTGGCCCGGGAATACACCTACGTCGCCGTACCGAAGAAGGATTCGAAGGGCCGGCAGTACTCCGGCGACGCCGCCTTCGGGCCGCTCTCCGACATCGACCCGGACGGTCGCGCGGAGAACTCCGACTTCTACGACTACCTCGGGGTGCCGTGGGAGTTCCCCGACAAGAAGGAGAAGCCGGCACCGTCGCACATCCGCAGCCTGGACTGCTCTGGCTTCCTGCGCATGGTCTACGGCTACCGGATGGGCTATCCGCTGCTCGGTACCAACAACGCCGGCCCCGGTCTGCCGCGGCGGGCGACCGCGATGGCCTCGGTGGGGCCAGGGGCCCTGCTCATGCCGAACACCGGCAAGCGGGCCCGGGAGTTGGATCGGCTGCTCCCCGGCGACCTTCTCTTCTTCAACGCCGGGCCGGTGCAGGGCGCGAACATCGAGCATTCCGGCATGTACCTCGGCGTTGACGACCGGGGACACCACCGGTTCATCTCCAGCCGCACCACCGCCAACGGCCCCACGATGGGTGACCTGGGTGGCGAGTCCATCCTGGACGGCACCGGCTACTGGGCACTGCGCTGGCGGACGGCCCGCCGGATCTGACCTCGACAGCAACCGACCGTCGGGTCAGGTCACGGTGAGCTGCTCCGCGAGCACCGTCGCGACGCGGCTACGGGCCTCGGTGTCCCGCCGGACCGACCAGCTCAGCTCCAGGTGAATGAAGACGGCGTCCAGTGCCGCCGCCGCCCGGCCCTGCTCGTTGGTCTTGCCCTCAAGTTGGCCGCACTTCTTCACCCATGCCCGGCAGGTGTTCAGCCCGGCCCCGGAGAGGCCGTCCGCGATCCGGCGGGCCACCGGGGTCACCGGAGCCGAACCGGTCGACACCACCGCGTCGGACGTGGGCAGGTTCCGGTCGGCGAAGCCGTGCAGTTGAATCTGGTCGAGGCCGTTGTCGGCGAACTCGGTCGCCAGGGCGTGGAACAGCGACCGGTCATTGTGGGCAACGTCCGCGTCGCCGTCGGCGGCCTGCCGGTGGGCCCCAGCGACCAGCAGCACGCTGGCCGGTGCCTTGCGGTACAACACCAGCCCCAGCTTCTCCGTGTTGATGTCGAAGCCGGGGTGCGGCACCTCGATCACCGTGCGCGGGGTCGTGCTCCGGTCCACCAACACGGCACCCCAGGAACGGTCGTCGGACCCGTCGGCGAGGTAGAGGCTGAACGGCCGGCCGGTGACCGGGTCCGCCCCGTGGTAAGCCCGGAAGCCGAGGTCGTCGAAGACCCGATCCAGGTCGGCGCCGGCGTCCGGCTCGGTGACCAGCGATCGCGCTGCCCGCTGGGCCGCCGCCCGCTCCCCCGCGTCCGGGTCACGGTAGGGATTGTCCCGGGAGAGGCCCGCGGTCAGCTCGTCGATCAGAAGCTCAGGATCGGGCCCTCGCTGCTGTTCGGACTTCGGCTCGGCGTCGGCGCACGCCCCCGCCCCGAGCAGTGCCAGCGTCGCCGCCGCGAACAGTCCCCGGCGAGTGGAACTCGGAGCCGGAAGCGGTGTACGCACACGTGCAGGCTATCCGATCATCCCGGAGAGTCCGCTCCGGCTCGTTCCGACGCGGCACCGAACCTCGCGCGCCGCGTCCGCCTCGGCCGGCTGGCCCGGTCAGACCCGAGCCAGCCCCAGCGCCCGCACGTCGACAGCGACGTCCGGGCCGTAGGAGTCGGCGATGCGGCGCTCGAAAGCGTCGGCGTCGACCGTGTATTCCTGCGGGCCCTCGACCTCCAGCACGTGCGCCGCCAGTACGCAGCCCACCTGTGCCGCGCGCTCGATGGGCAGGTCGGCGGCGAGCGCGGCGAAGAAGCCGGCCCGGAAGCCGTCGCCGACGCCGGTCGGGTCGACGATGCGGCCCACCCGCGCCGCCGGGACCAGGAAGTCACCCTCCTGCCCGGTGACGCGTACCCCGTTGGCGCCGAGGGTCACGACCCGCACGCCCACGCGGCGCAGGATGTCGTCCTCGCTCAGCCCGGTCTTCGACTCCAGCAGCGCCGCCTCGTACTCGTTCGTCAACAGGTAGCGAGCGCCGTTGATCATCGCCTCGATGTCGGCCGACGGCATCCGGGCCAGCTGCTGTGACGGGTCGGCCGCGAAGGGCAGGCCCAGCCGGCGGCAGGCGGCGGCGCGGGCGAGCATCGTTTCCGGGTTCTCCGCGGCGACGATGACGAGCCCGAGCCCGCCGGCCCGCGCGGCGACACCGTCGAGGCTGATCCGGTCGGGCTCACCCATCGCGCCGGGATAGAACGACGCGATCTGGCAGAGGTCGGTGTCGGTGGTGCAGATGAACCGGGCGGTGTGTGCGACGGAGCTGACCTGCACCTCCGAGCAGTCGACCCCGTGCCGCTCCAGCCAGCTGCGGTAGTCGCCGAAGTCGCCGCCGACCGCACCGAGCAGCACCGACCGGTGCCCGAGTTGAGCGAGCCCGAAGGCGATGTTGGCAGCGACCCCGCCGCGACGGACGACCAGGTCGTCGACGAGGAACGAGAGCGAGACGGTGTCGAGGCTGCCGGCGATGAGCTGCTCGGCGAACCGCCCCGGGAAGCGCATCAGATGGTCGGTCGCGATCGAGCCGGATACGGCGATCATGCGGGGCGGGCCCTCTCAGTAGCGGTAGTGGTCGGGCTTGTACGGCCCCT
The DNA here is from genome assembly GCF_018070325.1 of Micromonospora sp. H61. Classification (GTDB taxonomy): domain Bacteria; phylum Actinomycetota; class Actinomycetes; order Mycobacteriales; family Micromonosporaceae; genus Micromonospora; species Micromonospora salmantinae. The sequence goes on along the minus strand of NZ_JAGPXY010000009.1, from coordinate 35,756 downwards.
CGACCGGGACGCCGAGGTAGTTGGCTTGTTCCTTGGTCAGTTCGGTGAGGCGGACACCCAGCGCGGAGAGGTGGAGTCGGGCCACCTTCTCGTCCAGGTGCTTCGGAAGGGTGTGGACACCGATCGGGTACTGGTCGGTGCTGGTGAACAGCTCGATCTGCGCGATGGTCTGGTTGGCGAAGCTGTTCGACATCACGAAGCTCGGATGCCCGGTGGCGTTGCCAAGGTTCAACAGCCGACCCTCCGACAACACGATGATCGAGTGGCCGTCCGCGAACCGCCACTCGTCCACCTGCGGCTTCACAGTGACCCGCTCGACGTCCCCGCGCTTCGCGAGACCGGCCATGTCGATCTCATTGTCGAAGTGGCCGATGTTCCCCACGATCGCCTGGTGCTTCATCCGCGCCATGTGCTCGTTGGTGATGACGCTGAAGCAGCCCGTCGCGGTCACGAAGATGTCGGCGGTCTCGACCACGTCGTCGATGGTCGCGACCTGGTAGCCGTCCATCGCCGCCTGCAGGGCACAGATCGGGTCCACCTCGGTCACGATGACCCGCGCTCCCTGACCACGCAGACTCTCGGCACAGCCCTTACCGACGTCGCCGTAGCCGAACACCACGGCGACCTTGCCACCGATCAGCACATCGGTGGCCCGGTTGATCCCGTCGATCAACGAGTGCCGGCAGCCGTACTTGTTGTCGAACTTGCTCTTGGTCACCGAGTCGTTCACATTGATCGCCGGGAACAGCAGGTTTCCCGCCTGCTGCATCTCGTACAGCCGGTGCACGCCGGTCGTGGTCTCCTCGGTCACCCCCTTGATCCCGGCGGCGACCCGCGTCCAGCGGCGGTTGTCCTCCCGCAGCGACCGCGTCAACACACCGAGGATGACCTCGTACTCCTCCGAGTCGGCGCTCTCCGGCGACGGGACCGCCCCGATGGCCTCGAACTCGGCGCCCTTGTGCACCAGCAGTGTGGCGTCACCACCATCGTCGAGGATCATGTTCGGGCCCTGCCCGTCCGGCCAGAGCAGCACCTGCTGGGTGCACCACCAGTACTCGTCGAGGGACTCGCCCTTCCAGGCGTAGACCGGCACACCCGCCGGGGCGTCCGGGGTGCCGGTCGGGCCGACCACGATCGCCGCCGCCGCGTGGTCCTGGGTGGAGAAAATGTTGCAGGACGCCCACCGGACCTGCGCGCCGAGCGCCACCAGCGTCTCGATCAACACCGCCGTCTGGATCGTCATGTGCAGCGAGCCGGTGATCCGCGCACCCTTCAACGGCTGCCGCGAGGCGAACTCCCTCCGGATCGACATCAGACCCGGCATCTCATGCTCGGCCAGTTCGATCTCCTTACGCCCGAAGGCCGCCAACGAAAGATCCGCCACCTTGAAATCGCTGAAGTCGCCAGTCATGTCCGCACCCTCCCGCACCAGTGTCGAGGACCGTTGGAGTCCCGTTCAACCGCGCCCGTGCTCCACACACCGGGCCGCCCCGGGCCCGGGTGCGGAGCACGCGCCGTCAGGAGTTGCGACTGGCCGGGTCGACCCGGGCGTACGTGAGCAGGTCGGCCATCGTGAACTGGCCCGAGAAGCGGGCCGGCAGGGTCGGACGCCAGTTGGGCTGCACCTTCAGGTAGCTGGCCGGGTCGAGCTGGGCGATGCCGATGAGCACCTCCGCCACGATTCGCCCACCTACCGCGCCCAGTGAACCGCCGCCGGCCTGGAGCTGTGCCTCCTTGAGGAGGTAGTAGAAGAGCGGGGTGTTGGAGTCCAGGCCGAGGCCGTACCCACTGAGCTCCGGGAAGTTGAAGCTGCCGAGTGCCGGTGCCCCGATGTGTGCGGCGATCCGCTGGCCCGACGGGATGCCGAAGGTGAGCTGACGGAGCAGGTCACGTCCGAGCAGGTTGGCCGACGGGGAGCCGGACGGCGGCGGTGGCAGCGGGAAGCCGAACAAAGGCGTCGAGTTGCGGACGTCGACCCACTTGCTCCAGCGCACCTGGCCGTCGAAGAACTGGAACCAGAACTGGTGGTCGAGGTAGCGGCGGGCGGCCCGCTTCCCACCGCGCAGGTCGGCCGGGTCGGCGCCGCTCAGCGCCGGGTCGAAGAGCATGGCGTAGAACTCGTCGCCACCGTTGCCGGTCCGGTTGACCAGGTAGGCCGGTCGTGGCTGGCTGTGGCCGAAGCGGAACGCCGCCGCGGTGAACTCGACCGGGATGAACGTCGCGTTCGGCTCCGGCTTGTAGAAGCGGCGACCGCCGTTGAGCACTGTGAAGACAGTGCCCGGGCCGGCGATCAGCGGGAGGAACTCGTTGAGCACGATCCACTGGTAGTGCCAGGTGACGAGTTGCCGGGCGGCGCCGAAGACCTGCGCCGCCGGGGTGCCCTGTGCGCGCACCAGGTCGACCACCCGGTTGTGGAAGAGGATGAACGCGGCCGTGATCTGCGCGATCGGCAGGTTCTCGTCGTTGCGGACGTCGAAGACGATCGCCCTGCCACTGGAGTTACGCGGCAGGTCCTCGAAGCGCCCGCCCGACTCGATCTTGAGTTTGGCGGGATCGGCGGAGTTGTACAACTCCGGGTTTCCGGTCGGCCCACCACCGTAGAGCGAGTCGAGGTCGAGGGCCGGCGTCCGGGGGTTCGGCACAGTGGTCGGGTCGACCGGCGTGCCCAGCGGCGCCGTCGTCTCGAAGGCCAGGTCGTGGTCGACGAACTGCCCGAAGTACGTCATGCCCTGCGGGATCGAGAAGTTGTCGGGGTTGTTGATGCTGTGCTGCTGCTGGTCGGCGAGCGCCTCCGCGCCGACGCTGAGCGGGTCGCGGGCGTCCATCGGGCCGCCGACGCGCGACAGGTCGATCAGCGCGTTCCGCATCTGGGTCGTCGCGGACCCGAATGCCGGCAGCGACGGGAACATTCGGCCGAACCGGTTGGAGAACGCGGCCGCCGCCGGCGTCGCGTCGAGCAGGACTCCCCCGGTGCCGGCCACGAGCGCCCCCGCGCCGACTCCGGCCAATAATCGCCGTCGGCTGACACCTCGAGAAGCGTTGTCAATTGCCATGTCGGCCACCTTCCGTCCGCGGGCGCCCGCGTGGACGCACGGGCCGCAAACCCGCGAACCGGCAGCAGTGTGAACCCTTCGGTTAGTGGCGCCCTGGAGCTTCGGTGGTGTCCGGCTGGAGGCCGGTGAGCATGGTGTCGACAAGCGAGGTGTCGTGTTTCGCGGCGCGGAACAGCGGGTGGTCGAGCGTCGATCGGAGGAAGTCCCGGGTGGTCGCCACACCAGGCCCTTCGATGGCGCACTCGTCGAGCGCCCGGGCCATCCGGGCCAGGGCCTGGGTGCGGTCCGGCGCCCAGACGACCACCTTCGCGAGGAGGGAGTCGTAGTCGGCCGGGACCCGGTAGCCGGCGTACCCGTGCGTGTCGACCCGGACGAACGGGCCGGCGGGCAGGTCGAAGCGGGTCAGCTCACCCGGCGTCGGTACGAAGCCGCGCGCCGGATCCTCGACGTTGAGGCGACACTCGATCGCGGTACCGCGCGGCGTCACGTCGGCCTGGGTCAGCGCCAGCCGCTCGCCGGCCGCGACGAGGATCTGTTGCCGCACCAGGTCGACGCCGGTCACCAGCTCGGAGACCGGGTGTTCGACCTGGAGCCTGCAGTTGACCTCCATGAGGTGGAAGTCGTCCCCACCGCCGACCAGGAACTCGAAGGTGCCCGCGCCCACGTAGCCGACACCGAGCGCGCCGGTGACCGCGGCGGCGGTCATCCGGTCGACCATGTGTTGCGGCAACCCGGGCGCGGGCGACTCCTCGATCAGCTTCTGGTGACGCCGCTGCACCGAACAGTCGCGCTCGCCGAGGTGGATTCCGTTGCCGTAGCGGTCGGTGAGCACCTGCACCTCGACGTGGCGGGCCGACTCCAGGTAGCGCTCGATGTAGACCCGGTTGTCGCCGAAGAGCAGCTGTGCCTCGGCCCGCGCGGACGCGAACTCGCCCAGGAACGAGGCCGGGTCGCGGACCACCCGTACGCCCCGACCGCCGCCACCGGCGACCGCCTTGATGATCAGCGGGAAGCCGATCTCGTCGGCGACCGCGCGGGCGTGGGCCGCCGACTCGACGGCGTCGGTAGTGCCGGGGAGCACGGGTAGGCCGAGGCCCGCCATGATGCCCCGCGTCCGGGCCTTGTCGCCCAGCGCGGCCATCACGGCGGGCGGCGGCCCGATGAACGTGATCCCGTCGGCCTCGCAGATCTCGGCGAAGTCCGGGTCCTCGGAGAGGAATCCGTAGCCCGGGTGGATGGCGTCGGCTCCCGTGCGGCGGGCCGCCTCGATGATGGCCGGGGCGCTCAGGTAGCTGCGCCGGCTGGGACCGGGCCCGATCTGGACGGCTTCGTCGGCCAGCCGCACCACCGCCGAGTCCCGGTCGACGGTCGAGTAGACCGCCACGGTACGCAGCCCCATCTCCCGGCAGGTCCGGGCGATCCGGACCGCGATCTCGCCCCGGTTGGCGATCAGCACCGACTCGAACACTGGGTCAGCCCTCCGACACAGCTAAGGCGATCAACCGTTCGCCGTACTCGACCGGGGTCGCGTTGGGCACCAGCACCTTCACGACCTCGCCCGCGCGGTCGGCTTCGACCGGGATCATCATCTTCATCGCTTCGAGGATCGCGACCTGCTGGCCGGGCACGACCTGGTCGCCCTCACTGACGAACGGGTCAGCGCCTGGCGACGGCGCGAGGTAGAGCGTCGCGACCATCGGTGCGCACACGTAGTGCAGACCGGCGTCGGCCTCCACCGGCGGGACCGCCGGGACCGCCGCCACCCCGGGTGCGCCGTCCGGCCACTCCACCTCGACCACCAGGTCGCCGTGCTGGAGCCGCGCACGGCGGACCGGACCTGGCGTCGACCCGATCAGCCGCGCGAGACTGCGGACCGCGGCATCCAGCGGGTCGGCGTTACCCTCCGGCATTCGTCAAACCTCCGATCTGTCGGAAGCGGGCCCGGCGCTGGGCCCGCACCTCCTCGCGGCTGAGACCGGCCAACTCCGCGAACGCGTCGACAACCGCCCGGTGCACGGCCGAGGCGGTCGCCCCGGGATCGGCCGGTGCCCCGCCGGGTGGTTCGGGAACCACCCCGTCGACGATGCCGAGCGCCAGCAGGTCGCCGGCCTGGAGCTTGAGCTGCGCGGCGGCCTCGTCGGCCCGACCGGAGTCGTTCCAGAGGATCGCCGCGCAGCCTTCCGGGCTGATCACCGAGTACGTCGCGTTGGCGAGCATCAGCACCCGGTTGCCGACGCCGAGGGCGAGGGCACCTCCGCTGCCGCCCTCGCCGGTCACGATCGCGACGACCGGAACCGTCAGCCCGGCCATCAGCCGGATGCTGTCGGCGATGGCGAGGGCCTGCCCGTTCTCCTCCGCCGAGATGCCGTGGTAGGCGCCGGGCGTGTCGATCAGCGTCACGATCGGCGTGCCCAGCTTCTCGGCCAGGCGCATCAGCCGGGCCGCCTTGCGATAGCCGGCCGGTGTGGCCATGCCGAAGTTGCGGCTGGCCACCTCGGCGACCGTGTGGCCCTTCTGGTGGCCGATCACCACTGTGGGTCGGCCGTCGATCAGGCCGACGCCGCCGACGATCGCCGGGCAGTCACTCGCCAGGCGGTCGCCGTGCAGCTCCACGAAACCGTCCACGAAGTGGCCGATGTAGTCGAGTGTGGACGGTCGACCGAGATCGCGGGACAGCGCCACGACCGCCCACGGGTCCGCCGACTCGGAAGGCGCGGTCGCCCGTACCGGGTGAGGATCCGGCGCGGACCGGTCGGCCCCCGCGAAGGCCAGCAGCCGGCCGATGGTCGGCCGCAGGTTCGAGCGGGGCACCAGGTCGTCGAGCATGCCGCGGGCGAAGAGGTACTCGGCGGTCTGGAAGCCGGCCGGCAGTGGCTGACGTAGCGTCTGCTGGATGACCCTCGGCCCGGCGAAGCCGAGGCGCGCTCCCGGCTCGGCGAGAATGACGTCGCAGAGCGTCGCGAACGACGCCGCGACGCCACCGTAGGTCGGGTCGCTGACCAGCGAGATCGTCAGTACCCCGGCCTCGTCGAGGGCTCCGAGCGCCGCGCTCGTCTTGGCCATCTGCATGAGCGACAGCACGCCCTCCTGCATCCGGGCGCCGCCGGAGGCGCTGACGATCAGCAGCGGCGTACGGGTTTCGAGCGCCAACTCGGCCGTCCGGGTGATCCGCTCACCGACGCCGGAGCCGAGGCTGCCGCCGAGGAACCGGAAGTCCATGACCGCCGCTATCAACGGCTGCCCCTCGACAGTGCCCCTGACGCAGACGACCGCCTCGTCGAGCCCGGTGCGCCGGCGGGCGGCCTCGATCCGTTGCGGGTAGGGCAGGGTGTCGACGAACCCGAGCGGATCACCGAAGGCGCCGACCGGTGGCAGCTCCTCGACCGAGTCGAGATCGAAGAGCTGCTCGATCCGCTGGTGCGCGGTGACCTGGTCGTGGTGGTCGCACTCCGGGCAGACGCCCAGGTTGCGCTCGACCCGGCGCTGGTAGAGCAACGCCCGGCAGCCCGGGCAGATCAGCCAGCTCTTGCCGACGGGCGTGTTGACGGTGGCGGTCATGACTGCCCGCGTTCGGCCGCGGCCTTCTCCACGATCTCCCGGATGCGTGCCTGCTGCTCACGTGTGGTCCGGTTGAGGTGGGCGGTCATGCCCTCGTCGTCGGCGTGCCCGCCCGGCCGCATCTCGAAGTCCTGTACCCACCGCATCCGCACGCCGCCGTCCGGGATCTCGGTGTATTCCCAGAACAGGTTCATGTACTTGAAGGCGCCCGTCTCCAGCCGCCGTGCCCGGACCACCCGGTCGCTGCGGTCGGGCACCCGCTCGGAGACCCAGCTCCAGACCCGGCCGGCCGGGTCGGGGTGCATGGTCAGCCGGAAGACGACGGCCCCGTCGGCGGACGTCGAGAGCACTTCGGTGCTGGCGTACTCGCTGAACAGGGAGGGCCAGTTGGGGATGTCGTTGGTCAGGTCCCAGACGAGGTCGAACGGTGCGTTGATGACGACCGCGTTGTCCGTGTGTCCGGCCATGGGGTCACCGATCCGCGAGTCGTTGGTTGATGTAGTCGACGGCGAGCCGCGGCGTCTTCATGATCGACACGGCGTCGTCGGGGATGCGGACCTCGTACTCCTGCTGCACCCGCGCCGCCAGCTCCAGCAGCGCGAGCGAGTCGTAGCCGAGGTCGTCGAACGGCGCGTCGAGCGTCGCCGGATCGGCCCAGTCGGTCTGCTCGACCACGCCGGAACTGGTCTCCAGGATCCGACGCAGGTCGTCGAGGGTCAGCTGGCTCATGAGTTTCCTCCCGTCGGTCGCTGCCACCCGTCGCGCACGCCGCCGACCTGTGGCACCGGCGACTCGGGGTGCGGGACCTCCTCGGTGTCGACGTGGCCCAGCTCGGGGCGCGGCGCGAGCGGGCTGATCTGGAACACGATCAGCGCGGTCTCGCCACCGGCGTTGACGATGCGGTGCCGCTGGCCGCGACGGACCATGAGAGCCTCGTCGGGCGCGAGCTTGACCTCCGCGCCGTCGACGCGGATCACGACCTCGCCGCGCACCAGATAACAGAACTTGTCCGAGTACGGGTTGTACTGCTCCGCCAGGAACTCGCCCGGCTCCAGGCGGACCGTGCCCATGAAGCCCTCCGTCGCGTCGACGGTCTTCGGGCTGAGCAGGATCCGCACCTCGCCGCCGATCCGGTTGATGCCGGGCACGTCGGTGGCGGCGACCTTCACGATCGGTTGCCGATGCATGATCATCCCTTCTCTGCGACGAGCACTCGGAACGGCAGGTCCGTCGGGTGGACGGTGGCCGGGCCGAAGCCCGCCGCGGCGAGCGCCCGGTTGTAGGCGGCGACGGAGTGCGACTCCCCCTCGAAGGTCCAGACCAACATCAACACCGAGAAGAGGTACGGCGCCGGGTCCAGTGCCGGCGACTCGTCGCCAGTGGTGAACCCGACGATGACCAGCCGGCCACCCGGCTTGACCACGGAACCGAGGCGGTTCACCAGTTCGTGCACCCGCTCCTCGGAGAAGTGGTGGGTGACGTTGGTGAGCAGCACGACGTCGTACGGGCCGCCGAGATCGGTGGTGAACATGTCACCCGGCAGGAACGACGCCCTGTCGCGCACACCGAGCCGCTCGGCGTGCTTCTCCGTCACGGCGAGCACGTTGGGCCAGTCCAGCGAGGTCACCGCCGCCTGTGGGTTGTGCTGCGCGAGGGTGTAGCCGTAGACGCCGTGGCCGCAGGCGACGTCGAGGATGTCGAGTTCGGCGCGCTCCTTCGTCCACGGCGCGAGCGCCTCGGCCATCACCTCGGCGGTCGGCTGGGCGACCTTCGTCGCGTACGCGGCGAAGTCCTCCCAGTAGGTGTACTCCGGGGTCTCGGCGTGCACGTCGAGCACTGTGCCGCCGGCCCGTACGGCGGCGCTGAGGTCGCGCAACGCGTCCCACTCCCAGTCGCTCGACATCACCTTGACCATGCCGCCCAGGTAGTCCGGACGGGTGCTGACCAGGTGGTCGGCGGCCGCCGGGGTGAGCGAGAAGTGCTCGCCGGTCCGGTCGGTGAGACGGATCGCGGTGAGCGCGTCGAGCAGGATGCGCGCGCCCCGCGGGTGGATGCCGAGCTTCGGAGCGAGCCCGCTGGCCGTGGCCGGGCCCGCGGCGAGCGCGTCGAACACACCCAGCTCGACAGCGGTACGCAGCAGGCTCGTCTTCTTGTATGCCTGCATCATGTCGTTGATGTCGCGGCGGGTCAGCGTCACGTGATGCTCCCTGTCTCGGGGCTCCAGGTGTAGAAGGGCGTGGCCTTCGAGTCCTGCAACTCGGTCATGCTGTCCGGCGCGTAGCGCTGCAGGTAGGCCGAGAGTCGGCGGTTGACCTCCTGGAAGTCCGCTCGGGCTCGGGCCGCGAGGAGCTTGTCGAAGACGTCGGTGTCGGCCTCGAGCAGGTGCATGTAGAGGTCCTGGTACTGGAAGAGCGTGCGCCGCGAGATGCCGACGACGTACGGCATGTCGCCCTTGTCGTGCTCGGCGAAGAGCTCGGCGACCGCGTCGGCGTGACCGGGGGCCATCCGCATGACCATGAGGGCGCGGTAGGACATGTGCTCACGCTCCCCGCAGGATCGTGGCCAGGGCGGCGGCAAGGGTCTGCGCCCGGTCGTCGACCGGGCCGGCGCTGCGCCAGGCGACGATGCCATCGGGGCGTACCAACAGCGCCCCGCCGGGGCCGACCCCACAGCTCGCGAGCCACGAGCCGTCGTCGGCGAGGTCACCGTCGGGGCCGGCGGTCAGCGCCTTGATCGGAAGCCCGGTCTCCGCCGAGACCGCCTCGGCCGCCGCGAGCCAGGCGTCGTCGCCCGGAGCAGTGGCCAACGTCCAGCCCTCGGTCAGCACGTCGATCGTGGAGACCCGAGCGCCGTCGTGGTCGACCCAGCCGTGCGGGGCACGCGATCCGGGTTGGCCGGTGAAGGTCAGCTCGCGGGGCAGCAGCTCGGTGTCGGCGGGCGCGCCGACGATCGCGTTGGAGGTGTACCGGTAGCCCATCGTCACGATGACGAAGTCCCGGTAGGCGGCCTTGTCCTCGTCGGCGAGCTGACCCCGGGTGCGGAAGAGCATCCACGCCTGGTCGGCGGTCGCCGCGCCGACCGGACGACGCTCGGCTTCGTAGGAGTCGAGCAGGCTCTCGTCGGCTCGCCCCTGAAGGACGTCGGCGAGCTTCCACGCCAGGTTGTGCGCGTCCTGGATGCCGGCGTTGACACCGAAGCCGCCGGCCGGCGGGTGGGCGTGGCAGGCGTCGCCGGCGAGGAAGACCCGCCCCGCCTGGTACGCGTCGGCGACCATGTGCCGCGCGTCCCAGGGCTGGGCCGACTCGACCTCGACCTCCAGCTCGGGGTCACCGGCCGCGATCCGGGCCAGCTCGACGCACCGTTCCGGGGTGAAGTCGGCCGGCGACTGTCCCCGCTCGGGGTAGTAGTTGACGCCGAACATCCACCGCCCCGGCTCGATGAAGAGCAGCAAACCCTGGGCCAGCTGGTTCATCAGGTAGATCAGCGTGAAGCGTGGTGCCGACTCGGGCAGGTCGACCTTGGCGCGGAAGATGATGCTGACGAAGTTCCCGGCGACACCGTTGCTGCGGTTTCCGATCTGGAGCAGTTCGCGGACCGGGCTCTTCACGCCGTCGGCAGCGACGACGTAGCGCGCCCGGATCGTGCGCGTCGTACCGTTGTCGTTGACTGTCGCGGTCACCCCGTCAGGGTCCTGGGTCAGCCCGATCAGCTCGTTCTGGAAGCGGATCTCCGCGCCCGCCTCGACGGCGGCGTCGTAGAGCAGCGGCTCGTAGTGGTCCTGGCCGCACCAGATCGGCCAGCTCGGCGTGAACTTGTCGTAGTCGACGTCGTGCGCCTCCATGACGAACGACTTGTGGAGGTCGGCCAGGGACTGGGCGCCGAGCATGACCAGTGGCGTGGCGCGGCCGGCGCGGACGAGGTCGAGTTCGGCGCCCGGCCCGACGATCTTCATGCCGGCCTGCTGCACGGCCGGCTCCAGGCCGACGGTGCGGAAGATCTCCACAGTGCGGGCGTGCAGGCCGGTCGCGCGGGGGATCGTCGACAGCCGAGGCCGACGTTCGACAAGGATCGGCCGGATCCCCTTGCGGGCCAGGAAGAGCGCGGTCGACAAACCGACCGGGCCGCCGCCGACGATCAGGACGTCGGTGCTTCCGTCAGACATGAGCGTCCTCCGTGTAGACGACTTTGTAGAGGTGGCGTTCCGGCGTGGCGATCGCGCGTACCTCGCCGAAGTGGGGGTGGACCTCGGGGTTCTGGAGCATCGCCGTGAAGTGCTCTTCGCTCTTCCACTGCGCGTAGTTGACGACCCGGGTCCCGTCGAGGCTGGCGTGGATGTTCGCCGACACGAACCCGTCGACCTTGGACATCACCGCGTCGGTCGCCTCGATCAGGATGTCGACGAGCTTCTGCTGGTTGGCCGGCTCGACGGTGAAGACGTTGACCATCGTCACGACCGGCTGGTCGATGCCGATGTGTGCCATTGCGGGCTTCCTTTCCTAGATCGGACGCGCTTCGAGCAGGGCCCAGCCGCGGGATGCGGGGGTGTTGACCAGCTCGAAACCGGACGCGGTGAACAGCGCCTGCCATTCGCGGAGGTCGCGCTCCTTGCCGCCGAAAAGCACCAGCATGTCGATGTCGATGATCTTGGCGTGGTCCCACTGGTTGCGCGGCGGCACGATCTGGTCGATCGCGATGAGGCGGGAGTCGGCGTCGCCGATCGCCGCGCGGATCCGACGTAGCAGCGTGACGCAGGTGTCGTCCGGCCAGTTGTGGACGATCGACTTCAGGATGTACGCATCCGCGCCGGCCGGCAGTTCGTCGGTGAAGAAGTCGCCGCCCCGCACCTCGACCCGCTCGGTGACACCGTGCTCCTTGAGCAGCGGTTCGGCATCGGCCACGACCTCGGGCAGGTCGAAGAGGACACCGGTGCCCTCGGGATGACGCTGGAGCATCTTTGCCAGGAAGTAGCCGTTGCTGCCGCCGATGTCGGCGATCCGGCCGAACCGCTCGGGCGCCAACTCCGCCGCGAACCGGTCGGCGAGCCGCCGGCTCCAGTGGGCCATGAAGCCCTCGAAGAACCGGTTGGCCTCCGGGTGGGCCTGGAGGTAGTCGTAGAAGCCCATGCCGAAGACCTTGTTGAAGGCCGGCTCGCCGGTGCGGACGCTGTGCAGGATCTCCGCGTACGGGAGGCGGTTGAAGTCGGCGCCGCTGAACTGCACCATCGGCCGCAGCCCGCCGATCCGGGCCGACGTCAGCCCTTCGCCGAGCGGGGTCAGCGCGAACGACCCGTCCTCCTGCTCGTCGAAGATGCCGACCGCGCAGGCCGCGCGCAGGATCCGCCGCAGCGCGTCCTCGTGCGACTCGGTCGCCGCCGCCAGTTGGGCGACCGGCACCGGTCCGTCGACGAGCAGGTCGGCGACGCCGAGTTCGGTGACCACGTAGATCACGTTGGCGATCTGTTTGGCGCTTCCCAGCACCGCGATCTGCCGTTCACGCAGGTCGAGTGCCTGCTGCTCGTCGAAGTTCGCGACGGCGGCGAGGCTGGCGTCGGTCATCGTCCATTCCTTTCGTCGGTCACGACCATGGCCGCGTTGAACCCGCCGTAGCCCCTGGCGAGGACGAGCGCCGCGCGTACGGGTGTCTCCCGCGCGACGTCGCGCACCAGGTCGAGGTGCAGGCCCTCGGCCGGCTGGCGGATGTTTGTGGTGGGCGGGATGACACAGTGCCGGATCGACAGCAGCGCGGAGACGAGGTCGAGCGCCGCCCCGCCCGAGTAGAGCCGGCCGGTCATCGTCTTGGGCGCGGTCACCGGCACCCCACGTGGGCCGAAGACCGCGGTGATCGCCTCGGCCTCGACGCGGTCGAGCTCCGCGACACCGGCGCCGTCGGCGAAGACGACGTCGATGTCGGCCGGTGTGAGACCGGCGTCGGACACTGCCATCTCGGCCGCCCGACGCAGACCCGGCGGACGGCCGGAGCCGGGCCGGGGGTCGAACGTGGCGCCGTAACCGGCGATCACCCCGTAGACGGCGGCCCCGCGCCGGGCAGCGGCGTGTTCGTCCTCCAACACGAGGATCGCCCCGCCCTCGCCCGGCACGTAACCCGACGCGTTGGCGTCGAACGGCAGGTAAGCCGTGGCCGGATCACGCCCCGTACTGAGGAGACCGTTGGCGAGCTGGGCGGTCCAGCCCCACGGACAGAGCGACGCGTCGACGCCGCCGGTCATCACGAGCTGCACGCCCTTGCGCACCTGGCGCCGGGCCTGCGCCACCGCGTCGAGCCCGCCCGCCTGCTCGGTGACGAGCACGCCGGTCGGCCCACGCATCCCGTGGCGGATGGAGATCTGGCCGGTGTTGACAGCGTAGAACCAGGCGAACGACTGGTAGGCGCTGACGTGCTCGGAGCCCTTGCTCCAGAGCTTCTCCAGCTCACGATGGCCGAACTCGAAGCCGCCCGACGCGCTGGCCGTGACGACACCCATGCCGAACTCGGGCAGCGCCGACGGGTCGACCGACGCGTCGGCCAGCGCCCACTGCGCCGCCGTCAACGACAGCCGGGTCATGTGGTCCGTCTGCGCCATCAGCCGGCTCGGGATGTGATCGGCCGCCTCGTACCCGGGCACCTCGCCGGCCAACTGGGCGGGATAACCCGAGGGGTCGAAACGGCTGATCGGCCCGATGCCACCCACCCCGGCGACGGTGGCCGCCCAGAAGGCGTCGCGGCCCAACCCGTTGGGCGCGGCCACCCCGACCCCGGTGACGACAGTGGTCATGCCACACGCGCCAGGAGCATCGCGCTCTGGAAGCCGCCGAACCCGCTGCCCACGCTCAACACCACGTCGGTCTGCTGCTCACGGGCGGTGAGCGGCACGTAGTCGAGGTCGCACTCCGGGTCGCGTTCGTGCAGGTTGGCCGTCGGCGGCACCGCCCCGTGCTTGATCGCCAGAGCCGAAGCCGCGATCTCGATCGAGCCGATGGCGCCGAGCGAGTGGCCGATCATCGACTTGATCGAGCTGACCGGGGTGCGGTACGCGTGGTCACCGAGGCTCCGCTTGAACGCCGCAGTCTCGTGCCTGTCGTTCTGCTTCGTACCCGAACCGTGCGCGTTGATGTAGTCGACGGCGTCGCCGGGCAGCCGGGCGTCGGCGAGCGCCACCCGGATCGCCTCGGCCATCTCCCGCCCGTCGGGCCGCAGGCCGGTCATGTGGAACGCGTTGGAGCGCGAGGCGAACCCGACCAGCTCGGCGTAGATCTGCGCACCTCGCCGGCGGGCGTGCTCGAGCTCTTCGAGGACGAACATCGCCGAACCCTCGCCGAGAACGAACCCGTCGCGACTGTTGTCGAACGGCCGCGAGGCGTGCGTCGGGTCGTCGTTGCGGGCCGTGGTCGCCTTGATCGCGTCGAAGCAGGCCACGGTGATCGGCGAGATCGGGGCGTCGGTCGCGCCGGCGATCATCACGTCGGCCGAGCCCTCCCGGATCAGCTCCCGGGCGTGGCCGACCGAGTCGAGGCCCGACGTGCAGCCGGTCGAGACCACAGTCGCCGGACCCTCCGCCCCGACCGACCACGCCACCTCGCGGGCGAACGAGCTCGGTACCAGATAGTCGTAGAGGTGCGGGGTGGCGTACCGGTGGTCGGTCAGCCATTTCCGGCCGCCGTCGCTGACCACGACGTACTCCTCTTCGAGGCTCATCGTGGCCCCGACCGCCGTGCCGACGCTCACGCCGACCCGGGTCGGGTCGGCGACCTCGAAGCCGCTGTCGGCCAGCGCCTCCCGGGTGCAGACCACCGCCATCTGGGCCGCCCGGTCCATCCGGCGGACCTCCTGCGGCGACAGTCCCTCGGCGACCGGGTCGAAGTCGGCCTCCGCGGCCACCCGCGACCGGAAGGGGGTGGCGTCGAAGAACGACAGGGTACGGGTGGCCGTGCGGCCAGCGGTCAACAGTTCCCAGAACGCCTTGGTGCCCAGTCCACCGGGGGCGATGACGCCAATCCCGGTGATGACCACCCGACGGTCGGATGTGCTCGTCATGGAAGACCTCCTGGCCGCGATGTCCGTGTGAAAGCTAGGGACGGCCGGTCGAACGGCGCTGGAGCGTCGGTCGAGGGCCTGTCACGAGGCCCTGGCGAGCCCCGGGCGCAGTGGCCCGCCGGCGGCCAACACCTCCCGCTGGAGCCGCTGGAGGTCAGGCGAAGGGTCCAGGCCCAACTCCTCACTGAGCACCCGGCGCAGGTGGTGGTACGCCTGCAACGCCTCACCACGGCGCCCGGAGCGGTTGAGCGCCACGATGAGCTGGCGGTGGAACCACTCGTTGAGCGGGTACGTGCCCACGAGATAGCGCAGCTCGCCGATCAACTCGCGGTGGCGGCCGAGCGTGATGTCGGCCTGGATGCGCAGCTCCAACGCCCGGATCCACTGCTCCTGGAGGTGGATCGCGTGCGCCTCCAACGCCGGCCCGAACGTCACGTTGGCGCCCACCGGCCCCGTCCACATGGCCAGCGCCCGCCGCAGCACCTCGGCGCCCTCCTCGGGCCGGTCCGACTCGATGTGCGAACGGCCCTGGTCGAGCATCGTCTCGAACACCTCGGCGTCGAGCTGGCCCGGCTCCACCCTGAGCAGGTAGCCGCGGGCACGGCTCTCCAGCACCGTCCGGTCCGGGGTCTCTATGCCCTCCTTCGCGAAGAGCTTGCGCAGGTGGTAGATGTAGGTCTGCACTGTGGTGACGGCGCTGCGCGCCGGATCGTCACCCCACAGCTCACGGATTATCGAGTCGACCAGAACGACCCGATTGGCCCGCATCACCAGCAGCGCCAACACGGTCCGCACCTTCGGCGGCGTCGGCGTGCAGATCCGGCCCTCGTGGATCACTTCCAGCGACCCGAGGATCTCGTACCTGACCACAGTGGTCCCCCCATTCCCCATAGCACTCGTCGAGACGCTCTCAAGCTATGGATGGGCGGAGGGTGTCGGAACGACCGCAGGTAGCGACATCGCGGGTTCTTCCGAGGATCGATGCGTGTCGAAAGTTGTACGGCGGATACCCCTTTGATCGCTCGATGCTTCCTCCAGGCAACCTCCACCAGGGGCGGGAAGACTCGCCGGGCCCCCACGCCCCTCGGGTTAGGAGTCACACATGTCGCGCCGCCTCTTCACCTCCGAGTCGGTCACCGAAGGTCATCCCGACAAGATCGCCGACCAGATCAGCGACGGGATCCTCGACGCGCTACTGGCGCAGGACCCGCACAGCCGGGTCGCCGTCGAAAGCCTGATCACCACCGGCCAGGTCCACGTCGCGGGCGAGGTCACCACGCAGGCCTACGCCGACATCCCGCGCATCGTGCGGGAAACGGTCCTGGGCATCGGGTACGACTCGTCGAAGAAGGGCTTCGACGGCGCCTCCTGCGGCGTCAGCATCTCGATCGGTGCCCAGTCGCCCGACATCGCGCAGGGCGTCGACACGGCGATCGAGCTGCGCGACGGTTCGTCCGGCGGTGGGCTCGACGCCCAGGGCGCCGGTGACCAGGGCATGATGTTCGGCTTCGCCTGCTCGGAGACGCCGGAGCTGATGCCGCTGCCGATCGCGCTGGCCCACCGGCTGGCCCGTCGTCTGGCCGCCGTCCGCAAGGACGGCACGGTGCCCTACCTGCGGCCGGACGGCAAGACCCAGGTCACCGTCGAGTACGACGGCCTACGCCCGGTCCGGCTCGACACCGTCGTGGTCTCCACGCAGCACGCCGCCCACATCTCCCTCGACGAACTGCTCGCCCCCGACATCCGGAACCACGTGATCACGCCGGAGCTGGAGGCGCTCGACCTCGACACCGAGGGTTACCGGCTGCTGGTCAACCCGACCGGTCGGTTCGAGATCGGTGGCCCGATGGGCGACGCCGGCCTGACCGGGCGGAAGATCATCGTCGACACCTACGGCGGGTACGCCCGACACGGTGGTGGCGCGTTCTCGGGCAAGGACCCGTCGAAGGTCGACCGCTCGGCGGCGTACGCGATGCGGTGGGTGGCGAAGAACGTGGTCGCCGCGGGCCTTGCCGAACGGTGCGAGACGCAGGTGGCCTATGCGATCGGGAAGGCCCACCCGGTGAGCCTGTTCGTGGAGACGTTCGGCACGGAGACGGTGCCGCTCGACCGCATCGAGAAGGCTATCGGTGAGGTCTTCGACCTGCGTCCGGCGGCGATCATCCGCGACCTGGACCTCCTGCGTCCGATCTACCAGCAGACGGCCGCCTACGGCCACTTCGGCCGTGAACTCCCGGACCTGACCTGGGAGCGCACGGACCGCGCCGCCGACCTCAAGGCCGCTTGTTGAGGAACGTCGCCGGTCGCCAGGGCCTGTTTCATAAGGGCGGTCGAGCCAGTTCTTATGAAACAGGCCCTAGAACGGCGGGCGGCGCGGGCGTGGCACCAACCGGTCGTGTGGCAGCGTCACCAGTGACGCTGCCACCGCCTTGTTGACCGCGTCGATGCGGGAGACCGCGCCGAGCTTCGCGAAGATGCGACGCAGGTGGCTCTTCACAGTGGCCTCGGTCAGGTCGAGTCGCCGTGCGATCTGGGCGTTGGTCATCGCCTCGGCCGCGAGTTGCAGGATCTCCAGCTCGACGGGGGACAGAATGGCGGACTCCGCGTTCTGCACCTGCACGAGGCTCTGACCGGAGACGGAGAGCAGCACCGAGCCGCTGCCGTCCCGGGCCTTGCGGATCGCGGCGACCAGCTCCTCACGGCCCACGCTCTTGAGCAGGTAGGCGCGAACCCCGGCGGCGATCAGACGGCGCAGCAGGTCAGGGCTGTCGTACATGCTGAGGATGACGACCGCGCTGTCGGGCGACACCTCACGGATGCGGCGCACCGTGACCACCGGGTCGTCGCCGGGAATCTCGACGTCGAGCAGCACCACGTCGGGGCGTTCCGACGCCGCCTTGGCGACCGCGGTGGCCGAGTCGCCCGCCTCGTCGACCACGTCGAGGTCGGCGTGCACCTCGAGCACCCAGCGCAGCCCCTCGCGGACGAGAGCGTGGTCGTCGACTATGAGGATGGTGGTGGCGCCGGCGGGAGACCCGCCGTCGGACCGCGTCAACCTAACCCCCAGACCCCATCCCCGCCGCCAGCGTGCACACGATTGGCACCGTATCGCGGACGTGTGACACCACAGCTATCGTGGCGTCCTCCCGACACGAAGAACGCCACGATTGCCGCGCGATTCCGTCAGTCTCGTATGGACAGACGGACCAACTCGCCGATGCCGAGGCCCTTGTTGGCGATGTAGAAGCTGCCGTCGGAAGCGATGGCGAACGACATCGGGGAGTCCAGTCCGGTACTCGCCAACTCCCGGCGGCTACCGTCGCGCTCCACCCGGATCAACGCGCCGGTGGAATCCCCGGAGCTGAGCCCGTTCTTCGCGATCTCCAGCACGACCAGTCGACCCCGCTTGTCGAACGCGATGTCGATGATGTTGGTGAAGCCGGTCGCGAAGATCGTCGGCTCCTGTCCGGGCACGAGCCGCCACACCCGGGCGCCGCCGTTCGGGAAGGGGTGCCCGGTCAGCTGTCCGATGTAGAAGGCGCCGTCCGGCCCACGGGTGATGGTGACCGGCACGAACTGGATCGGCGTCGTCGAGCCGGGCGGCAGACCCCACTCCGGCGGCGCGGGAACCTGCTCCTGCGGCCACACGTGTTCGGCAGTGACCACGCCACGACGGTCGATCTTCAGCAGGTCGTTGGCGGCCGCGTCGAGCGCGTAGACGTCACGCCCGTCGGCGACGACGGCGTACGGCTGGCTCTCCGGAATCACCCCGTCGGGGTTGTTCTGCCCCTCGAAGGCGGAGAGGTCGCCGACGACAGACCAGCGGCGCTTCCCCTCGACCCGGAGGATGGTTCCCATCGTGGCCCCGGCCGCACCGAGCAGGTCGCGCGAGACCGGGTCGGTGCTGTAGCCCATCGCCACCAGGAGCTTGCCCTGCCGATCGAAGGCCAGGTCGTGGGCACCGTAGACGGAGAAGCCGCCGCCGGTGCTACGCAGCGACGGCAGGCCCGTCACGACTCGCTTCTGCCAGCCGTGACGGACCGCCGTGATCGCACCGGTCGAGCCATAGCAGAGGTTGGTGCCGAACGTGCCGGGGATGCACACGTCGTCGCCGCCGAGCCCGGCCTCGGCGACGTAGACGATGCCGGCCCGGTCGATGGCGACACCGCGAGGGTTGTCGAGGTTGCGGGCGACGACGGTCAGTCGCCCAGTGGTCGAGGTGGCCGCTGTGGCGGGCGCGGCAATGCCGGCCACCAGTACCAGCGGCACAGCCAGCGACAACGTTCGTCGCATCGCGTCGAGCATGGGTTCTCCTCAGCATGCGGGGTTCGGATGCGAACGACGCTGCCGCCGTCGCCTCGAGGCCCGGTGGAGGAAGGCTCGACAGGTCCGCCTACTCCGGCTGGTTGGGAGTGCCCCGCCCCAGCTCATAGGGGGATGTCACGCCCTCGTAGGCGAGGTGCATCACCATGCCGTTGGCCGCGTGGTCGAGGTTGTGACAGTGGTCCATCCAGAGCCCCGGATTGTCCGCCTTGAAGCCGATTTCGTAGATCTCACCGGGGATCACGTCGAGGCTGTCGATCCACCACGGTGACCCGGTCGCGCGGACCCCGTTGCGGGACAGCACCAACGCGTGATGGCCGTGCAGATGCATCGGGTGGTTCTGGTGGCTGCGGTTGACGATCCGCACCTTGACCACGTCGTCCATCCGGACCATGAGCGTCGGCGTGTTGGGAAAGCTGTGCCCGTTGATGATCGGCACCAGGTGGAGGCCCCCGTTGTAAAACGACAGCCGGTCGTCGAGGAGCTGGGTGAACGAGCGGTCGTACGACGAGCCCGCGTCGAAGGGCCGGGAGCCGCCAGAGCCGTACGACAGCGGGTCGAACTGGTCCCCGTCGTCGACGATCTTCGGCGTCGAGGTGTCACCCGGTGGCGCCAGGACCAGCCCGGCGTCGCGGTTGGCGAGGTCGGTCAGGCGCACCGGGCCCGCCGGCATCGTGAACGTCACGTCGTAGCGTCCACCGGTCGCCAACCCGAACCGCGGGTCGGTCAGCGGGGTCGGACCGTTGACGTCGACCCCGTCGATCGCCGCCACCCGTACCGGCGTGCCGTTGACCGTCAGGGACCGCGGACGACTGTCGGTGGACGGGTTGTTGTCGGTGTTGATCAGACGCAGCCGCACCGGCGTGCCCGGGGCCACCTCCTGGCGCTGCAAGGTGTCACTGGTGCCGAACGAGACGATGTTGTCGTCGGGCGTACGCCACTCGTGGGCCTGCACGACGAAGTCCCGCTCGCCGGGTGGGGGGCCGTCGCGCGGCTCGACGATCAGCGCGCCGAACAGGCCCCGCCGGATCGCCTCCAGCGGGTTCTGGTGGGTGTGGTACCAGAAGGTGCCGACCTGCTCGGCGATGAACCGGTAGGTGAAGGTGCCGCCCGGCTCCACAGCGTTCTGCGTCGCGCCGGCCACGCCGTCCTCACCGTTGGGGACGTCGAGGCCGTGCCAGTGGATGGTCACGTTCTCGTCGGGGATCTCGTTGTGCAGCGTCACCTCGACGAGGTCGCCCTCACGGACCCGCAGCTCCGGCCCGGGCGACTGTCCGTTGTACGTCAGTGCCTTGATCTCGGCACCGGACGAGAGGCGTACCGTGGCGTTCTTCGCGGTCAGGGTGAATGCCTTGTTGGGCTTGCCGGTCCGCGGCCCGCGCAGCTCGTCGACCGAGGTCCCGCCATGACCACCGTGACCGATCGAGGGGCCGCCGCCGTAGTCGACGTTGTCGTGGGACGCCATGCTCATCCGGTCGGGCAGCCTGCTGCTCTGCGCCACGTAGGTGATGCCGGCGGCGACGACCAGCACCACGACGGCAGCCTGCGCTGTGGCGCGCAGGGCGCTGGCACGCCGGCCACGGCGTGCGAAGTCGGTAGCGGTGACGACCCGCAGGCGACGCCCCTGCCAGAACCACAGCACCAACACCGACAGCAGGATCGGCGCGGCGTGGGTCGCGATGTCGTCGAGGTAGGACGGGACCGGACGGGACACGTACGCGAAGTAGACGCCAATGACCGTCGCCACGGCCGTCACCTGGACCGGCACGACGAATCGGGGATCGGCGGCGGCGGCGCGCGTCTCGACGTCGACCGGTGCGTCGTCGCGGTTGGCCAGGGCGCGCAGGCCCGGCACGGTCCAGATGGCGACGGCCAGCATCGGCAACAGCAGGAGCGGCATCTGCACGATCACGCGGTTGTCGGCAAAGATCCAGTCGACGGCGAGCATCAGCCCGATCGCGACGCACTTGACGACCAGCACCACAAGCGCGGCGACGAGCAGACGCAGCAGCCGACGGGCGCTCTTGCGCAGCGCCTCGGGCGTCGGGCGCCAGGCCAGCCGCGTGGCGAGGATCGCCGCGGACAGCCAGATCAGGAACAGGACCCCGGCCAGGATCCCGTCGGCGTTCTCTCCGACCTCAAACATGACGCCAACATACGGAGGATGCGCACCACCCGGCATCCGTTGAGGAACGGCCGGTGCGTACGGCGATCGCCGTAGCCGGCACCGCCCGCGAAACAACTGCCGTAGTCAGCTGCCGGGCGCGACGAGCCCCGTCTGGTAGGCGAGAACGACGAGTTGCGCGCGGTCACGGACGCGGAGCTTGACCATGGCTCGATGGACGTGGGTACGGGCCGTGGCCGGGCTCATCGACAGCCTGCGCCCGATGTCCTCGTTCGTCAGCCCGTTGGCCACCAGGCTCATCACCTCGCGCTCGCGGTCGGTCAACACCGCCAGCCGGCCGCCGTCGACCGGCGTCGGCGCGACCTTGCTGACGAACGCGCTCACCAGCCGACTCGTCACCCGCGGCGAGATCAACATGTCGCCGCCGGCCACCACCCGCACTGCCTGACGCAGCTCGTCAGGCTCGATGTCCTTGAGCAGGAACCCGCTCGCGCCGGCGCGCAGCGCCTCGAAGACGTACTCGTCGAGCTCGAAGGTGGTCAGGACGATGACCCGCACGGCCGGGAACCGCTCGACGATCGCGGCCGTCGCCCGCACGCCGTCGAGCACCGGCATTCGCACGTCCATCAACACGATGTCCGGCCGGGTCGCGGCGACCATCTCGACAGCCTGGGCGCCGTTGGATGCCTCGCCGACCACCTCCAGGTCGTCGCTGTGGTCGAGCAGGCCCCGGAAGCCGGCCCGCACGAGTGTCTGGTCGTCCGCCAGCACCATCCGGATCGTCACGCTGTCTCCTCCACCTCGACCGGCAGCCGCGCGGCCACTCGGAACCCACCGCCCTGCGGCCGGGGCCCGGCCTCGAGCGACCCGCCGGCCGCCGTGGCCCGTTCCCGCATGCCGGCCACCCCGTGCCCCCGCCGGCTCGCCCCGGGCCCGACCCCGTCGTCGACGATCTCCACAGTGACGGCGTCACCCGCGTAGGCGATGGTGACGTCGACGGTCGTCGCTCCGGCGTGTTTGACAGTGTTGGTGATCGACTCCTGCACGATCCGGTAGACCGAGAGCGCCACCTCCGGCGGGATCGGGCGCGGGGTGCCGGCGATTCCCGACCGCACCTTCACGCCGGCCTGTTCGGCGACCGCGAAGACTCGCGCCAGATCGGGCACCTCCCCGGCGTCGCGGAGCATGCCGATCGCCGAGCGCACCTCGTGCATGGCGTCGCGTGCCGCGCCCCGGATGCTCCGCAGCGCGGCCCGCGCCTCGGCCGGCTTGCTGTCGAAGATGTCGTCGGCGAGGCTCGCCTGCACACTGATCGCGGCGATCGTGTGACCGAGTACGTCGTGGACCTCGCGGGCGATGCGGAGCCGCTCCTGGGCGACCTCGTGTTGACGCTCCTGGCGCATCACGGCGAGACGCTGCTGCGCCTCGGCCAGCCGGTCCCGGCGGGTGCGGATCGTCTCGGCGAGCAGCACCACGGCCGCGAGCAGCGAGCCCTCTTCGAGGGTGGCCGAGAGGGCGGGAAAGAAACCCTCGCCGAGCAGCGTGTACCGCATGATCAGCTCAAGGACGACGAAGAACCCGGCGACGACGAGCGCCCAGGTGAACCGGCCGGCGGCCGCCACGGAGAAGAGGGCGGCGGCCAGCGGGAGTGCGGGCGGGATGCCCGGGTACTCGAGCGCGTAGTAGATCATCAGCGCGGTGACCGAGCCGACCAGCACCAGCAGCGGCCAGCGGCGCCGGAAGACCAGCAGCAGCCCGATCACCGCGCCGATCGCGTAGGCGCGCGCGTCCGGCGGCCGGGCGCCGGGCTCGTCGGCGACCCGGATCGCCACCGCCACGACGGCCGCGACGACGACCGCGACGAGGGCATCGATCGCGGTTCGTCTGACGGCCGGGTTCATGTCCGCAACGGTACGACGCGCGCACGGTCCGTTAGCGAGGGCCCCTTCCCAACCGGAAACCGTCAGCAAGGGGCCCGTCGGCTCAGCCGCGGCGGAGCGAGAGCAGGGTCTGCCCGGTGGGGATCACCGTGCTGCCGTCCACCTGGAGCCCGGCCTTCTCGCCCAGTTCGGCGTACTCGCGCCAGGTCCTCGCCTTGCCCGCCATGAGCGAGAGGAGGCGCAGGTCCATCTGGGTGATGAACATCAGCCGAGCCGGGTCGTCGGGGAAGTTGTCGTTCTCGTCCTTCACGAGGATCTGGACGATCAGCACCTTTCCGGTCGTGCCGATCGCGTCCGCCGCCCGCTGGAGGATCTTCTCGGCGGCGCTGTCGTTCCAGTCGTGCAGGACGTTCGACAGGATGTAGACGTCGGCGCCGGTCGGGAGCGGGTCGAAGATGCTCCCGCTGACGACCTCGGCGCGGTCGGCGATGCCCGCCGCCTCGAACCGGGCCCGGCCCTGCTCGACGACACCCGGCAGGTCGACCACTGTGCCGCGCAGGTGCGGCTGGGCCTTGAGGATCTCGGTGAGCAGGGCGCCGGTGCCGCCGCCGACGTCGATGACGTGGTTGACGGTGCTCCAGTCGTAACCCTGGACGACCTGGTCGAAGTAGCTCGCGTGGGTGGCCATCAGCGCGCCGAACGAGGTGGCCCGGTCGGGGTTGGTGGCCAGGTCGTCCCAGAACTCGATGCCGTAACGCACTGGGTACGCCGCGTCGCCGGTGCGGATCGAGTGGGTCAGCGAGCTGAACGTGCCCTCGATCCGGCCGGCCATCGATTCGACGTCGAGCCAGGGACGTTGGGCGGCGGGGTGGTCGGTCTTGAGGAACTCGGCGGCTTCCGTCAGGGCGTACACCCGCGGCTCGGTCTCCTTGAAGACGCCGCGGACCGCGAGGTAGCGCAGCAGCCGGTGCAGCGCGTCGGGATTGGCCTTCGTCGCCGCGGCGAGCTCGTCGAGCGTGGTGGTGCCCGCGGCGATCAGGTCGGCGAGGCCGAGCGTCGCCGCGGCCCGCACTGCCCACGGCGTGATCGTGTCGGTCAGCGAGTAGAGATTGACCCGATTTTCCGTCATGGCGGCGAGCTTCGACGACGGCGCTCGAGACCTGCTCGAAGCCGCGTCGATCGACCGGTTCTCCAGCCGGGTTCGAGTGGGCGGGCGCAGGCTGCGCCTGTCACGGCCGCCATGCGAAGGGGACACGATGGGCGCCAGCCACCAGGAGCGCGGAGCGATCGAGGTCATTCAGGACCTCATGCAGCAGAAGTGGGTCTACGAGCTGTTCGGCGAGATCGGCGCGCGCCAGGGTGCCTCGGCCGCGCACGTCGAGCAACTGAGGGCGGTCGACGCCGCCGCGCACGTGTTCTGGCCGTTCCAGGCACCGCCGTTTCCGGTGATCGCGGCCACCGCCAGCGGATCGACCTTGACCGACATCGACGGCAACGACTACCTCGACTGCCACATGGGATACGGCGCTCAGGCGCTGCACGGGCACAACCCGGCGCCGGTCGTCGACTTCGTCCGCGAGCACCTCGGCAAGGGCACCGGCAACGGCTACACCAACGCGTTGGAGCTGGAGCTGGCGACGCTGCTGCGGGAACTCCTCCCGCACAACGAGAAGTTCGCCTTCCAACACTCGGGTACGGGCGCCACCCAGTCGGCGATCCGGCTCTGCCGTGCCCACACCGGGCGGCGGATGGTCGCCAAGTTCGAGGGCACCCTGCACGGGTCCCACGACCTGGCCGTCCACAACACCGCCCCCTGGTATCACGGGCATCCCGCGGTGCCGTTCCCGGAGATCGGCAAGGACGGCATTCCGCTGGTCTCGGCGTTCGCCGGCGTCACCCCGGCCGAGCCGCGTGACCTGCTGATCCTGCCCAACGACACAGCGCTCGCGGTCGAGTTGATCGAGCGCCACGCGGGCGAGTTGGCGTGCATCCTGGCCGAGCCGGCCGCCTCGTCGTTCCCGTTCGAGGAGACGACGATCCCGATGATCCGCGAGGTGGCGGTGGCCGCCCAGCGGCTCGGGGTGCCGTTCATCCTCGACGAGGTGCTGACGGGCTTCCGTTCGGGGCTCGGCGGCGCCGCGCAGAAGTTCGACATCCCGACCGACCTCGTCACCTACGGCAAGGTGATCAGCGGGCTCGGGCTGCCGCTGTCGGCGATCGGCGGTCGGGCCGACATCCTCGACATCTCGCAGACCAGTGGGCAGTCCTGGACCGACTTCGGCCAGAAGACCGGCCTGCAGGGCAGCCACACCGGCAACTACCTGTCGGTGGCGGCGTCGCTGGCCACGCTCCAGTTGCTTCGCGACAAGGGGCCCGCCTACTACACCGACCTGCGGGCCAAGGTCGACCGGGTCCAGGCGCGGCTGGCCGCGTTCCGGGCGGCCGAGGGGATCCCGCTGCGCATGGTGGGGTTCGGCGACTACATCGGGTGCTTCCAGTTCCTTCCGGAAGACTCCTACACCGACTACCGGGTCTACTCGCGGGCACTCAACCCGGCGACGTTCATCCTCACGCTGCTGCTGCGCAAGCGCGGCATCTACACGCTCGGCATGCCGATGCTCTTCGCCGGCGGCGCTCACAGCGACGCCGACGTCGACCGGCTGACCGACGCCGTGCTGGAGAGCACCTTGGAGCTTCGCGCCAACGACTTCCCCTTCGACCTGGCGTGGCCGGCGACGTCCGCGTGGGGCTCCGGTTCGTCCGAGTGGGGTTCGGGTTCCTCCGACTGGTCGTAACCACCTCTGCGCCATCGGGCCCGGGTCAGCTCCTGACCCGGGCCCTCCTCATGTGCCGTACTGGTCATACGCAAATAGCCGTACTTGACTAATCGTACGCGAACGCGTGTAGTCGAAGGGTGGGTCCGCTGTCGACCCCGTCCGACTTCAGGAGGAACGCGATGACGGAGAGCTGGACCGACGAACGCAGCGCCGCCCCACCCAATCCGCGCCGATGGCTGATCCTGGCCGTCATCCTGGCCGGGGCATTCATGATTCTGCTGGCAACGACGATCGTCAATGTCGCCATCGCGCCGATCCAGCGCGACCTCCGGTCGACCTACACGGCCATGGAGTGGGTCATCGCCGGCTACGCGCTCGGCTACGGCCTCTTGCTCATCCCCGCCGGCCGGATCGGCGACCGCTTCGGCCACCGCAAACTGTTCCTCACCGGCGTCGCGGGGTTCACGCTCGCGTCGGCGGCGTCGGCGCTCGCTGCCACACCCGGTCAACTGATCGCGTTCCAGGTGGTGCAGGGCATGATGGCCGGCATCCTCAACCCGCCGGTGCTGGCGCTGATCCAGACCACGTTCCCGGCGAAGGAGACCGGCAAGGCGTACGGGATCTACGGCGCGATCGGCGGCATCGCGACGGCCAGCGGCCCCCTCCTCGGCGGCCTGCTGATCGCGTGGGACCTCAACGGCTGGGACTGGCGGCCGGTGTTCCTGCTCAACGTGCCGATCGGCCTGGCCACGTTCATCGCCGCGCTGATCCTGGTGCCCGAGTCGCGGGGCCGCCGCGGTGGTCTCGACGTGATCGGCATGCTGCTCGTCTCGGTCGCCGTTCTGCTGCTGGCCGTCCCCCTGGTCGAGGGCCAGCGCCTGGGTTGGCCGGCATGGACGTTCGTCTCGATGGCAGCGGCGCTGCCCGCGCTGGCCGTCTTCGCGGTGTGGGAGTTGCGCCGTGCCCGACGCGCCCAGGTCCCGCTGGTGAGCATGCGCCTCTTCGCGCACCGCTCGTTCTCCGCCGGCGTCGGCATCAGCCTCTGCTACTTCGCGGGCTTCATCGGCCTGCTCTTCGCGCTCTCGCTGCACCTGCAGATCGGCCTGGAGAAGTCCGCCCTGACGACGGGCCTGATCCTGCTGCCGTTCTCGTTCGGCACACTGGTCGGCGCGGCCATCTCCGACAACGTCGCCCGGGCGCTCGGTCGTGGCGTCCTGATGCTCGGCGCGGGCATCGTGATCGTCGGCATGGTGGGCATCATCGCCACGATCCACTGGTGGGGCTCCGGCCTGGAGCTACTGCCGGCCCTGCTCTTCGCCGGCTTCGGCTCGGGCCTGGTGATCGCGCCGAGCGTCGAGATCGTGCTGGCCGGCGTGCCCTGGCAGGACGCTGGCGCGGCCAGCGGTGTGCTCGGCACCGCCCAGCGTCTCGGCCAGGCGATCGGTGTCGCGGTGGCCGGCGTGGTCCTCTTCGGAACGCTCGGCTCCTACTCGGGGACGGCCGCCGAGAAGGCGAGCCCGGAGCTCCAGGCATCGCTCGTGGCGGCGGGCCTGCCGCCGGCCGAGGCGAGCGCGGCGACGACCACCTTCGCCGACTGTTTCATCCGCCAGTCGCGTGCGTCAGATCCGACGGCCACGCCGCCCGGCTGCGCCGACTCGGCGCCGGGTCCGGTCGGCGCGGCCTTCGACAGCGCGGCCACGTCGGCGCTGGAGACCAACTTCAACCGGGCGGTCCAGTGGACCGTCGGCGTCGTCCTGGTCGGTGTGATCCTCACGTTCCTTCTCGTCTACCTGCTGCCCCGCCGGCCCGAAGAGCCCTGGGCCGAGGCGAGCAAGCCCGATTGGAACGTGACCACTCAGCCCGAGCCCGCTCAGTGACATGCCGCCAGCCCCGGCCCCGGAGGTGCCACCGCGGCCGGGGCTGGCACCGTCACGAGGTAGTCATCGAGGTCGGTTGGTTGGCCATCAGCTTGGGCAACTGGTCGAGCAGCTCGTCGTGCCAGGCGAGCTCGGTACGGAGCCGGAGCTCGGTATGACGGAAGGTCGTCCACTCCAGACCGCGGATGTGCGGCGCCGCCAGCTCTCGGAGCGCGAGCCACGAGTCGAGCTGCTCGGCGAGGGCCTTCCGCCGCGCCACGATGATCGTGCGCAGCGCGTCCTCTCCGAGGTCGATCACGTTCTGCAGGGCCAGGTCGACCGGGTCGTGACGGAGCTTGGTGTCGCGCAGCGCCTCGTCGCGGTGGTCGATCAGCTCCGCCGCGCCGGCCGAGGTGAGCGCGTAGATCGTGCGGGCGGGCCGGTTGCCCTCCTGCTCGGTCCGGACCGCCTCGATGACGCCCTCGACCTGCATTCGGTGCAGCGCGCCGTAGAGCGACCCCGGCTTGACGTCGCTCCACAGCTCGGTACGGTCGACCTGGGCCGCCCGGCGGATCTGGTGCCCATGCATGGGGCCCCCGCGCGCGAGCGCTCCGAGTACGAACAGGCGAGTGCTATTCACGGCATTAGTCCAACACGAGTGCCCGTTTGCGGGCAAGTTACCCAGAGCAATCCTTGAGCGGCCTGCTATCCGTGAAACGTCGGATCGCAGAGCCTCGGCAGGACGATCAGCGAGGCCGCGATGGCCCTGTTGACCGCGTCGATCCGGGACACCGCGCCAAGTTTGGCGAAGATGTTGCGCAGGTGGCGCTTGACCGTCGCCTCCGACAGGCAGAGCCGGCCGGCGATCTGGGCGTTGCTCATCGCCTGACCGACCAACTGCAGGACCTCGCGCTCACGGTCCGACAGCGTGCTGTGCACCGGCCCTTGCACCTGGGTCAGGCTCTCCCGCGACACCGCCAGCATCACCGGCGCGTCATCGGCGCAGGCGCCACGGATCGCCGCCACCAACTCCTGGCGCGTCGAGTTCTTCAGCAGGTAGCCGCAGATGCCCAGGGTCAACAACTCGCGCAACAGCGTCGGGCCGTCGAACATGCTGAGGATGATGACCCGGCTCGCCGGCGCGACGTCACGGATCCGGCGGACCGTGGTGGTCACCCCGTCGCCGGGGATCTGCACGTCGAGCAGCACGATGTCGGGCTGACGGATTCGGATCTCGTTGATCGCTGCGCCGCTGTCACCGGCCTCGCCGACGACCACGAGGTCGCGCTGGGCGTCGAGGATCTCCCGGAGGCCGTCGCGCACCACGACGTGGTCGTCGACCAGCACGATGCGGGTCGGCTCGATCATCGTGACGGTCACCGGCCGACCCCCGCCTCGACGGACAGCAGCGGCACGACGAGCTCGACCGAAGCGCCCTGGTGGCTCACCGCGCGCACCGCGAGGCGACCGCCGACGACCGCCGCGCGCTCAGCCATCGCGCGCAGGCCGGAGCCGTCGCGAGCCGCCGCGACGTCGAAGCCCACCCCGTCGTCCGCCACGGTCGCCCGCAGCTCGTGCGGGGTGATGTCGATTACCGAATGGATCACCCGAGCGCCGGAGTGCGCCACCGCGTTGCGCAACGCTTCGCGGACGACCAGGAACACCTCGTCGAGCACCTCGGGAGGCACCCACGACTCGTCGCCGTTGATCTCGGTGTGCAGACGTGTCTCGCCCGTTTCGACGGTCGACAGGAAGTTGGCCAGCGCCTCGTCGAGTGACCCGAGCGGCTGAGAGAGCCGAAGGTCGGCGATGAGTACACGCAGATAGCCGACCGCGTCGTGGAGCGACTCCCGGGCGATGACCACCCGACGGTCCACGTCGTCGTGGCGTCGTTCCTGGGCGAGTTCGTGGGCCTCCAGGTTGCGGTACGCCGCACTGAGGCTGTGGCCCAGCCGGTCGTGCAGCTCGCGCGCGATCAACGAACGCTCGGCGATCTGCGCCTGGTGGACCTCGTTCATCAGGCCGGCGGCATAGCGCGAACTCGCGTCGGCCAGCCGGGTCAGTGTCGTACGGGTGAGCGCGTCGGCGACCAGCGCCAGTATCGCGCCCTGGTCGGGCTGGCCAGTCAACTGCTCCAGCGCGTCGGCCAACACGATGTCGGCAAGCGCGACGACCGCGCGAAAGCACTCGCTTGGGTGAAGCTCGACGTCCTCGGTGGACACTGTCGGCGGCGGTGTCGACAGCGGGTCGGTGGTCTCACGGCGAATCTCGGCCGTCGTCTCCCGGAGCAGAACGTCGGCCTGCGCCGCGTAGCTGTCGATCAGGCCAGCGGCCCCTTCGAAGTCGTCACTCACAGCGGCGAGACGCTGACGGTAGGCGGCAAGAATCGGTTGATGCCTGCGTTCGAGAACCTCGGCAGCGGTCCTCCGCAGCGCATTGTTTCCAACAACCATTGCGGATCCCCCGGTGTGTGCCCTATTGCTCCCCAGGTGCGGGCTCGCGCGGCTCTCCCCAGCGCCGGCTGCCCGCCGTGTCGCCGACCCCCCATGCGTGGGCGACAAAGCACTCAGATCGGATCGGCCTCTTATGAGTTGTCACGGCCGACTACTCGCACGAGTCTACGGTCTCACCGCGCGTCGTTGGAAGCATCGAAGCTTAGCTTTTGGTAGTCACACCAAAACTTAAGGTGAAATCCATATTTGGCCGCGACCAGTTTTCGACGGCGCGTCGAGGGACCTCCCCGACAGTTCACCCGAGACCTCGACCACCAGGAGTGGAGCGACCAATGGTGAGCAGACGCAACGTCATGAAGGCCGGTGCCACCGCGGGAGCAGCCGCGCTGGTCACGGCCACCGCGGCGGCAGCGGCGCGCGGTTCCACCCCGTCCGCGACACCGGCCCACGGCACCCACACCGGCCACGGTAAGACTGCACACGTCGCGGCCGTCACCGCCCCGTTCGCTGTCCGGATGCCGATACCGCCAGTGCAGCAGCCCATCGCCTCGGTAGCCAACACCGACTTCTACCTCGTTTCCACCCGTAAGGCTCAAGCGGAGATCCTGCCCGGGACGCGTACCGAAGTGTTGACCTATGACGGGCTCTTTCCCGGCCCGACGTTCCGGGTCAAGACGGGCCGGCTCGCGGTCATCGCCCACAGCAACCACCTCGACATGCCGACCGCGGTGCACGTGCACGGAGGCCACACACCGTCGAGCAGCGACGGGTTCCCCACCGATGTGCTGGACCCGGGGAAGAGCCGGATCTACAACTACCCCAACAAACAACGGGCAGCCACGCTCTGGTACCACGACCACGCCCATCACATGGAGGCCGAGCACGTGTTCCGCGGGCTCGCCGGCTTCTTCCTGATCGACGACCCGGCCCAGGCCGAACTTCGGTTGCCCACCGGCAACCACGACATTCCGATCATGTTGCGCGACGCGCGGTTCGCCGACGACGCGAGCCTGGTCTTCGAACACGACGACTTCCAGTTCCGCAACACGATCCTCGTCAACGGCAAGCCGCAGCCCTACTTCCCGGTGGCCGCCCGCAAGTACCGGCTGCGCTTCGTCAACGCGTCCAACCTCCGCACGTTCACCCTGCGGCTCGGCAACGACACCGAGGTCGCCCAGATCGCGAGTGACGGTGGGCTGCTCGCCGGGCCGACGCCGATCCGCTCGTGGAGCCTGACGCCCGGCGAGCGGGTCGAGATCGTCGTCGACTTCGGCGCGTTCCCGGTCGGCAGCCAGGTCTTCCTCGACGACGCGGTGGCCGGGCCGGTGCTGCGCTTCGACGTCAACCGGGCCGCCGCCGACACCAGCCGGGTGCCCGACCGGCTGAGCACCATCCCCGCGCTGCCGGAGGCCACGAAGGAGCGGGCGTTCACGCTCAACTTCAACCCGTCGACCGGCCAGTTCCTCATCAACGGGCAGCAGTTCGACGCCGAACGGGTTGATACCGAGATCAAACGCAACACGACCGAGGTGTGGACCGTGACGAACGGCGACACGCTCTTCGGCATCCCGCACAACTTCCACCCCCACCTGGTTCAGTTCCGGGTGCTGACCCGCAACGGTCAGCCGCCGGCGCCGGGCGAGGCCGGGGTGAAGGACACCATCGCGGTGGGACCGGGCGAGACGGTCCGGCTCCAGGCGACATTTGGGCCGTACCTTGGCCGATATGTCTACCATTGCCACATGATCGACCATTCGGCGAGTGGGATGATGGCACAGATGAAGATCGTTCCCTGACCCCTGAGAAAGGTTTCTTGTGCCCTCGGCAGAGAAGACTGTGCAGATCGGACGGACCCCTGAGGTCGTCTTCGCCTTTCTCGCCCGTGGCGAGAACGACGCGCGCTGGCGTCCCAACGTGCTCGACGTCGCGCGCGTCTCCGGCGAGGGGGTCGGCGCTCGCTACAAACAGGGACTCAAGGGCCCCGGTGGGAGCCGCATCCCGGCCGATTACGAGGTGACCGGGTTCGAGCCGGGTCGACGTCTGGCGTTCCAGGCAACCGGCAACGTGGTACGCACCCAGGGCGAATACACGCTCACCCCGGCCGACGGCGGTGGGACGCGACTCACGCTGAAGCTGGCGTGGCAGCCGAGCGGGCTGTCGCGCTTCCTCGGCCCGGTCGTCGGCAAGACGTTCGAGGAGGAGATCGCCGCCCTCGACACCCTTCGCGACCTGCTGGAGAGCGAGACCTGAGCGCAGCGTGGCCCGGTACCGCCGGCGGCAACCGGCGCCAGCGGATGTCACCCGCGGGCCCGGAGCCAATGGCTCCGGGCCCTCCTGCTGTGGAACTCAGGGGCTGGTGCAGGTGACGTTGCTGGGTGCGGTGGCACCGTTGCCAGTGGCGGTGAACCCGAAGGTGGTGGACGCGTTCGGGCCAACTGTGCCGTTGTACGCGGCGTTCCTGACGGTGACGCTGCCGGTGGTGCCGGTGTTGGTGCCGCTCCAGAGACTGCTGATGGCCTGACCACTGGCCAGGGTCAGGCCCACCGTCCAGCCGTTCAGGGGCGCGGTGGAGTTGTTGGCAACTGTCACCTCAGCCTGGAACCCGCCGGGCCAGGTGTTGAGCGTCCGGTAGGTGGCAGCGCAGGCGCCGGGCTCCCCGGTCGGCGGCGGGGTGGTCGGCGGATCGGTGGGCGGCGGGTCGGTCGGCGGCGGGGTCGTCGGCGGCGTGGTCGACTCGAACTGGCTGAAGAACCTCCAGATCTCACCCGAGGTCCAGGTCCGCGAGTCGTTGGGGCTGCCCGACCCGTCCACCGGGCTTGGGGTGTGGTCCCCGTCGAAGGCCGCCCACTGCACCGGGTAGCCGGCCCGGCAACCCGAGTAGGCGGTGGTGATGTGGGTCAGGCTGCCCCGGCTCGGCTCGCGCGGGCTCTGCGCGGTGCAGCCGTTGTTGCGCACGAACGTGTCGCGCAGCTGCCGACCCTGGGAGATGTTCAGCACGCTGTCGTAGATGCCGTGGATGCCGAAGTAGGCGACCGGCTGGGTGCCCCCGTTGCATCCGCTGAGGTTGGCGCCGGATATGACGGTGACCGCACGGATGACAGTGGGCCGGGCACAGGCCACCGCGTAACTCATCGCCCCGCCGTAGCTCCAGCCCAGGGCGAAGCGCTGGGTGGTGTCCACGCAGAGATCATTCTCGATCTGCCGGGAGATGTCGTCGAAGAGGGTCAGGTCGCGCCCGTTGGTGTTGGCCCAGCCGGCGTTGAGACCCTGTGGAGCGACGAAGATCGCGCTGTTGTTCGACAGCGGCTGGAGCCCGTAGTAGCCGGCCGAGGTGACGTTGTTGGCCGAGCCGTTCAACCAGTGGAAGCCGAAGATCAGCCGGTACTGACGGTTCCGGTCGTACCCGTCCGGGATCCGCAGGTTGTACGTACGACTCTGGCCGCTGCTCTGAATCGTCCGCGTTCCGCTGGCGAGTGTGGGGGCCTTGCCGCAGCCGGCGGTCGCCGCGAGGGTGCCGTTGGTGGCGGCCACCGCCGTCGCACCGAAGCCGCCGCTCAACGCGCCGCCGGTGGTGGCCGCGAGGAGAAGCGCCGCAGCCGCGATGGATGGGAGGAAGAATCTACGTTTGAGCATTGCTTGGGCTCCTTGCCGTTCGACGACCAACCATGGTCGCCTGGCATTGACGGGGGCCCGGACTGGTCACCGACCGGGAAGGCGGCGGAGGGGGCGTGCCCCTCGGCAGATCTTCGCCGGCTGGCTCGGGTGACCGGGAGTGTGCCCTTCACTCCCGGATGAAAGATAGCATGTTATCGATAACACGCTGAGCCGATCGAGGCTCTCGGGCTCACGTCCCGAGCGGCCGGGCCGCCCACTCGGCGACCACTTCGTGCAGGTCACCGGTGCGGAAATGTGGAGGCTCGTGCAGCAGGAAGTCACGGTGGCTGATGTTCCAGGCGTACGCCCCGGCCATGGCGAAGGCCAGCACGTCGCCCACGGCGATCGGCCCCGCGGTGGCCGACCGGGACAGCACGTCCTTCGGGGTGCAGAGTTGCCCGACCACGGTGACCGACCCGCCGTCGGTGCGGGGGCCGCCGTCACCCGGTCGCGGATGCACCGTGAACGGCTGCGCGTGGCCCTTCGCCGCCGGAGTCCGCAGGTGGTGCGTCCCACCGGCCACCACCACGAACCACTCGCCGTAGGAGCGCTTCACGTCGACGACCTCGGTGAGGTACGCCCCGCAGTAGGCGGTGACCGACCGGCCCGGCTCGATGCGCAGCCGCACGCCCGGGTGCCTGCCGAGGACGTCCGCCAGGGCCTGGCCGTAGCCCTCCCAGTCGAACCGCGCGTCCGGGTCGGTGTAGTCGACGGTCATGCCACCGCCGACGTCGACCTCGGCCGCGTCGACCTCGGCCGCAGCCCAGCCGACAACGGCGGCGGCGACCGTCGCGGCGAGCGGTGCGTCCAGTCCGCTGGCCAGGTGGGCGTGGATTCCGCGTACGTCGATGCCGGCCGGCGGGCGGCGGGCGCACGCGATCGCGTCGGCCGGGTCCATGCCGAACGGGCTGGGTCCACCGCCCATGACAAGGCTCGCGCCCGGCGCGTCGACCGGCAGGTTCACCCGCAGCAGCACCTGGGCCGACCGGCCCGCCGCAGTGGCCAGCGCGCCGAGTCGCGCCAACTCGCTGGGTGACTCGACGTGGATGCGGTGCACCCCGGCGGCGAGAGCGGCGGCGAGGTCCGCGTCCGTCTTGCCCGGCCCGGCGTACGCGGCCGGCGCCCGTCCCGGCAGCACCTCGGCCAGCCTGCGCAGCTCACCCCGGCTGGCGGCCTCGAACCCGTCGACGATCGGGGCGAGGGTTCGCAGCACACCGGGATCCGGGTTGGCCTTGACCGCGTAGAGCAGCTCAACCGGCTGGGGCAGTGCCGCCCGGACGGCTCTGGCGTGCCCGGCCAGCGCGTCGAGGTCGTGAACGTAGACCGGTCGGGTCATCGTGGTCCACCCATCGGGTTCGGCACCGGCACGAACGGTGCGGCGCGGTCGGCGTCACGCCGCCACCGGACCAGCAGGTTCGCCTTGGCCAGCAGCGGTTCCCCGGTCAGCAGCGCGCGCAGCTCCGCCGGCTCACCGAGGTCGGCGGCCACCGCCTCGACGACGGCGCGCAGCTCCTGCCACAGCCGCCGTTCGACTCCCGGCCGGGCGTCGGCGAGGGCCCCGCTGATCCCACCGAGATGGTTGACGAACAGGCAGTAGACGATCCGGCGGTGGGCGGCCCGGGGACCGTAGCGGACCTGCGCCGGGACGCCGTCCGGCCAGCTGCCCCAACGGTCGGCGTCCAGCTTCACCCCCTCCAGGTCGCGCAGCAGCATGCGTACCGGACGGCGATCCCGGTCGAGCACGACGACCACGTTCTGCAGGTGCGCCTCGTGCACGACGCCGTGACTGAGCCAACTGCGCAGCACCGCCGGCACCAGCAGGCCGACGTACGCGCGCCACCAGGTCAGCGGATCCGGTGTCACCAGCGGCGTTGCGGCCAGCGCCGCCGCCAGCACCGGGGTGTCGCCGGGACGCAGGTGCTGGCGCAGACCGTCGCGCAGGATCGTTCCGTACGCCTCGTCCGGGCCGGGGACGTCGACGGTGCGGTAGGCGGGCTCGGCGAGCAGCCCCACGCCGACCGGCAGCGGCACCCGGGCCAGCAGGTC
>NZ_JAGPXY010000089.1 GCF_018070325.1 Micromonospora sp. H61 | reverse complement strand
GTCGCCGAGTACTGGCTGGGCCGACACGAGGCGGCGGCGGAGACCTCCCGCGACGGGCTGCGTGTCGCCCGGGCCACCGGCCAGGTCAACTGCGCCAACGTCCACCTGGGCATGCTCGCCGTCCTCGCCGCGATCCGGGCCGACCGGGACACCAGCCTGCGGCGGGTCCGCGAGATCGGCGAGTCACCGACGCCCGGCAGCCGCCCGCACGCCCTCGCCGCGTGGGCCCTGGCGGTGCTCGACCTGGTCGACGGCCGGCACGCCGAGGCCGCGGACCGGTTGGCGTCGCTGGCTCGGCTCGGCACGGGTCGAGGCCAGGTCCTCGTGCAGGTGATGGCCACCCCGTACCTGGTGGAGGCGGCGGCGCACCTGGCGCACCGACCGGCGGCGACCGCCGCGCTCGCGGCGTTCGACAGGTGGGCCAGCAGCACCGCGAGCCCGCTGCGCCGGGCCCTGTCCGCGCGGTGCCACGCGCTGCTCGCCCCTCGGGGCGGTGCCGAGGCGGAACGGGACTTCCAGGCGGCGCTGCGCCTGCACCCGACGGAGGCCGGCACGTTCGAGCGGGCCCGCACCGAACTGCTCTTCGGCCAGGAGTTGCGCCGCAGTCGACGCCCGCGCGACGCGCGGACGCACCTGCACCAGGCCCGCGAGATGTTCAGCCTGCTCGGGGTGGAGCGCTGGGCCGAGCAGGCCACCACGGAGCTGCGGGCGGCCGGTGAGTCGATCGGTCCGCCGGACCTGCCCGCGGCGCGGTTGCTGACCGGCCAGCAACTGCGGATCGCCGAGCTGGTCGCCGAGGGCGCCACCAACCGGGAGATCGCCGCCCGGATGTTCCTCTCCACCCGTACTGTCGACCACCACCTGCGCAACGTGTTCCACCGGCTGGGCATCCGGTCGCGTACCGAGCTGGCTCGCGCGTTCACCGCCGAGCGGCACGTCGGTCTGGCCTCCGACCGGTGACCGTCCGGTCTGGACGGGTTAAACTATCACCGCTAGTTTGAGCGTCATGGACCTCACCCTCTCCGCCGAGCAGGCGGCGGTCCGCCAGCTGGCCGCCGAGTTCGCCGACCGCGAGCTGCTGCCGCACGCGGCCGCCTGGGATCGCCGCGAATCGGTCGACCCCACCATCGTCGGAATGCTCGGTGACCTGGGCTTCCTGGGGCTGACCATCGCCGAGACCGACGGCGGTGCCGGCGGCGACCACCTCGCGTACTGCCTGGTCCTTGAGGAACTGGGCCGGGGCGACTCGGCGGTGCGCGGCATCGTCTCGGTCTCCCTCGGCCTGGTGGCGAAGTCGATCGCCGCGCACGGGAGCGCCGAACAGCGCGCCGAGTGGCTACCGAGGCTCTGCGCCGGCAGCGCACTCGGCTGCTTCGCGCTGACCGAGCCGGACAGCGGCTCGGACGCGGCCGCACTGCGCACCCGTGCGGTCCGCGACGGCACCGACTGGCTGCTCACCGGCACGAAGACGTTCATCACCAACGGCACCACCGCCGACGTCGCGCTGGTCTTCGCCCGCACCGGCGGGCCCGGGCACCGAGGAATCACCGCGTTCCTGGTGCCCACCGACAGACCGGGGCTGACCCGGCGGGAGATCCACGGCAAGCTCGGCCTGCGCGGTCAGGCCACCGGCGAGCTGGGCTTCGACGAGGTGCGGGTGCCCGACGCGGCCCGCCTCGGGGCCGAGGGCGCCGGATTCCGGCTGGCCCTGGCCACCCTCGCCAAGGGTCGGATGTCGGTGGCCGCCGGGTGCGTCGGCATCGCCCAGGGCTGCCTCGACGCGGCGGTCGGTTACGCCGGGCAGCGCACCCAGTTCGGCAAGCCGATCGCCGGGCACCAGCTCGTCCAACAACTGCTCGCCGCCATCGCGGTCGACACCGCCGCCGCCCGGCTGCTGGTGTGGCAGGTGGCCGACCTGATCGACCGTGACCAGCCGTTCGCCACCGAGGCGTCGACGGCCAAGCTGTTCGCCAGCGAGGCCGCCGTCCGCGCGGCCAACAACGCGGTCCAGGTCTTCGGTGGGTACGGCTACATCGACGAGTATCCGGTCGGCAAGTACCTGCGCGATGCCCGGGTGGCCACCCTCTACGAGGGCACCAGTCAGATTCAGCAACTCCTCATCGGCCGCGCGCTCACCGGCGTCAACGCCTTCTAGCTGTAGGGAGATCCGGCATGAGAGTGTTCACCTCGTTCGAGGAGTTGGCCGCCGCGACCGGCGAGAGCCTCGGGCCCGGTCCGTGGCAGCGCATCGAGCAGAGCCGCGTCGACCTCTTCGCCGACGCCACCGACGACCACCAGTGGATCCATCTCGACCCGGTCCGAGCCGCGGCGGGGCCGTTCGGCGGGACGATCGCCCACGGGTACCTCACCCTGTCACTGTTGCCGGCTCTGGCGGGTGGGCTCTACCGGGTCGAGGGGGTGGCGATGGGCGTCAACTACGGGCTGAACCGGGTGCGCTTCCCCGCGCCGCTGCGGGTCGGCGCCGCCGTACGCGCCACCGCCACCATCGCCGACGTGTCGCCGGTCAGCGGCGGTGTGCAGCTGGTCGTGACGGTCACCGTGGAGAGCGACAGCGGCGGCAAGCCCGTCTGCGTGGCCGAGACCGTGAGCCGGCTCTACCGCGCCGTGGAGCGGTGACCTCCCGCGGGCTGACGGGGCGGCGACGGGACCTGTCGCCGCCCCGTCACCGCACGCCCTAGCAGGCGACGCGGAGGGAGTTGGTCCTGTTCCTTGCCGACTTGACACCGGCGGCGACCGCGAGGGTCGCGAATCGATGACGCACCGAACGTTGGATTCCCGAGGCGAACTGCCCAAACGGGCCACGTTCAGCCGCGATAGCGAAATCCTAATCGAATAAGAATCCCCCTTGTCTATCCGGGATTGCGTGACGCCCCCCGTACCCAGGACGGCCATCGGTGCTGTGGGTAACAGCGCCGGTGCCGTTTCTGGCGTGCATCACACACCCCCTCCCGGCCCTCCTCCGTGTCGTCGATCGCGTTGGGTCGTCGAACGTGGCCGCACGCCTAGGCGCGCGGTGGCTGCTACCCGACACTCGCCGATCGGCGTCCACGGAACTAGATATAGTCGCCAATGGATTGTTTGCCAATCATGTCGCCAGGCTGACAAACAACTCTGTGACGGGGGACATCGTGGGAAGACCTGAGCGGCCGCTCGACCCGGAGGCAGGCGAGCTGGAGCGGTTCGCGCTCGACCTACGCCAGCTGCGGACGAAGGCGGGTTCGCCGACCTACCGTCAACTGGCCAGACGCGCGCACTTCTCGGTGACCACACTGGCGAAGGCGGCCAGCGGCGAGACCGTGCCGAGCCTTCAGGTGACACTGGCGTACGTGGCCGCCTGTGGCGGTGACCCGGCCGAATGGACCGAACGGTGGCACAGCCTGATCGCAAGCGTGACGTCCGCCGGGGCGGTGGGGGGCAGCCGCGGGCCGTACTGGGGAATGGCGGCGTTTCAGCCGGAGGACTCAGAATGGTTCTTCGGACGCGAGCGCCTAGTGGCTCAGCTCTGTG
Source organism: Micromonospora sp. H61 (assembly GCF_018070325.1). GTDB lineage: Bacteria > Actinomycetota > Actinomycetes > Mycobacteriales > Micromonosporaceae > Micromonospora > Micromonospora salmantinae. The sequence continues at coordinate 19,689 of NZ_JAGPXY010000089.1, read as the reverse complement.
AAATGCTCACCAATCTCCGGTTCGTCGCGGTTTTCGCCCCGTCTGGTGCCGGCAAGTCATCCCTGCTCCGAGCGGGTCTGATAGCGGCCATGGTCGAGAATCCCGTCAAGGGTCAGCCGATCTGGGCCACTGTGCTGATGACGCCGGGCGAACATCCAATGGAAGAACTCGCGTTCCAGCTCGTCAATGAACAGGACCTGGATCGTGACACGGTCCAGCGTCACCTGGCCGATGACCCGGCCAGCATTCGCGGGACGATCGCGCAGATTCTCGATGCCCGTCCATCGGGAGCGAACATGCTCATCGTGGTGGACCAGTTCGAGGAGCTCTTCACGCTCTGTCGCGACGAGGGGGAGCGGTCGGGGTTCATTGCCGCGCTGCTCGCCGCGGCGGAGGTCCCCAGGGTCCGCGTGGTGCTGGGAGTGCGAGCTGACTTCTACGGTCGGTGTGCCGCCTACCCGGCCCTGGTGGCCGCTCTCCATGAGCACCAGCTGCTGATCGGCCCGATGGACGAGAAGGATCTGCGTCGGACGATCACCGGCCCCGCCGAGCGGGCCGGGTTGCTGGTGGAACCGGCGTTGGTGGAGATGGCAGTGGCAGACGTCGGCGGTCAGACGAGTGCGCTGCCGCTGCTGTCCCACGCGCTGTTGGAGACGTCGCGCCTGCGGCAGGGCAAGCGGATCACACTGGCCCACTACCGCGAGTCGGGCGGCGTGAATGGCGCCATCACCCGTACCGCCGAGGGGGTGTACGCGCAGTTCGATGAGGGGCAGCGAGGGCTGGCACGGGACATCTTCCTGCGCCTGACCGCCCTCGGTGACGGCACCGAGGACACCCGACGCCGGGCACCCCTGGCCGAGTTGGTGGGCGGGGCAGACCCCTTGGCCGCGGCCGAGGTGCTGGGCAGGTTGACGGCCGCGCGGCTGGTGACGGCGGACGAGAAGGGCGTCATGGTGGCCCATGAGGCCCTGATCCAGGAGTGGCCCCGGCTGCGTCGCTGGCTGACCGAGGATCGGGAGTTGCTGCGCTCCCACCGTAGGCTGACGGAGGCTGCCGCCGAGTGGGACCGGCACGACCGCGTGGACGGATTCCTGTATCGGGGGGTCCAGTTGGCGCTCTGGGCAACGCACCAGGTGATGGACCTCAGTGACCTGGAACGGGACTTCCTGGAGACCAGCCGTGCACGAGAGAGCCGCCGTCGGGCAGCCCGACGGCGGCGGACCAGCGTGGCGTTGACCGGGCTCGCGGCAATCGTTGTCGTGGTGAGCGTCCTCGCGGCGGTGGCACTGGTGCAAGCGAACCGGGCGGCCGCCGAACGAGATCTCGCTGTTTCCCGGCAGCTGACGGTCGAGGCCAACAACCAACTGCAGATCGATCCGCAGCAGGCGCAGCGCCTCGCCCGACGCGCTCTGACCACCCGCCCGACCGTCGGTGCGGAGATGGTGCTTCGCCAGGCCGCCGTCGATGACCGACTGCAGGCGATCGTGCCGATGAGCAGCAAGAAGGCATTGGGCGTGGCGTTCAGTCCGGACGGGAGGCGGGTGGCGGCCACCGGGGCGGACGGCGAGGTGCGGGTGTGGACCTGGGCCGGGCAGGGCGTCTCTGGGCCAGGTCTGGCTCTCACCGGCGGACCCGAGGGACAGGTCTGGAGCCCGATGTTCAGCCCGGACGGGAAGCGACTGGTCACCGCCGGCTCGGACGGCACCGTCCGGATCTGGGAGGTCGATGGAACCGCTGGGCCCCTCGTCCTACGCGGGCACGAGGGCCCGGTCTGGGGAGTGGCCTTCAGCCCCGACGGACGGACGGTCGCCAGTGCTGGCGAGGACACCACAGTTCGGGTCTGGGATGCCCGTGGCGGCGGCCGACCGGTGGTGCTGCGTGGGCACACGAAGGTCGCTGTCGGTGTGGCCTTCAGCCCCGACGGGCGCCGGTTGGCCAGCAGCAGCCACGACGCGACGGTACGGCTCTGGGACCTGGCCGCACGATCCACCAGGACGATCCTCACCGGGCCACGAGAGGCCACCAGGACGATGGTGTTCAGCCAGGACGGCACCCGCCTGGCCTGCTCCAGCACCGACGGTACGGCCTGGGTGTGGCCGCTGACCGGGTCGGCGGCCCCGGTGGTGCTGCGTGGGCACGAGGGCACTGTGGAAGGGCTCGCGCTGAGCCCGGACGAGCAGTGGGTCGCGACCACCAGTGACGATCTGACCGTACGGATCTGGAACGCCAACGGCGCTGGTGACCCGTTGGTGCTGCGCGGGCACACCAACCGGGTCTGGGCGTTGGCGTTCAGCCCGGATGGATCCCGGCTGGTGAGCGCGGCCGATGATGGCACGCTACGGATCTGGGACCCGGGCAGCGATCGTCTGATCCTGCGGGGCCACGAGAAGGCCACCTGGGCCGCCGCGTTCACCCCGGACGGGCAGCGGGTGGTCAGTGGCGGCGAGGACGGCACGGTGCGAGTCTGGAACCTGGCCACACCAGCCGAGCCTCGGGTGCTCGGCCGCCACGACGGCGACGTCTACGGTCTCACTGTGAGTCCGGACGGGACGAGTGTGGCCACCGGCGGACGCGACGGCAGCGTACGAGTCTGGGACCTCGCCGGCAGACACGATCCTGTGGTGCTTCGCGGGCACGAGAAGCAGGCGTGGATCGCCGACTTCAGCCCTGACGGCCGTCGCCTGGCCAGCGTCAGCAACGACGGGAGCCTGCGAATCTGGGACCTCACCGGCCAGAGTGCCCCGGTGGTCCATCGAGGCGCCGACGAGATCCGGTACGCCGCCTTCAGTCCGGACGGCAGGAGGGTCGCCACAGCTGGCGCGGAGGGCACCCTACGGATCTGGGACGCCCTCGGCACTGCCGAACCACTGCTGCTTCCCGGTCACGAGGGACTGGTATGGGCCGTGGCCTTCAGCCCGGACGGACAACGGGTCGTCAGTGCCGGCTTCGACGGCACCGTGCAGATCCACTCCGTCACGAGCGGCATCGCGCCAATGGTGTTGCGAGGGCACGAGGGTCCCGTCTGGCACGTGTCGTTCAGCCCGGATGGGCAGTGGGTGATCAGTTCTGGAAAGGACGGCACCGCCCGGCTGTGGCGCGCTTCGGAGGCCGCGCAGTCCGTGACCTTCGGGGGGTTCGGCGCCTCAGTGGAAGCCGTCGACTTCAGCCCGGACGGCGAGCGGCTCGTCTCGACGCATGACGACGGCACCGTACGCGTCTGGCCCTGCCGCGCGTGTGCCCCGGTCCAGAGCCTGCTGGAGCCGTGACCAGGAAGGGGTGGGCCGTTCAGGCTCGCGCTGTGGGGAGCACCGAGCGCAGCCAACGCAGCTGACGCCCGACGTGCACGGCCTCCCCGCCCTCATGGCCGTTGAACGGGTAGACGTGCATCTCCCGCTCGGGCGGGACCGGCCTCCGGTTCGCGGCGCCGTAGTGGTTGTAGGCGGCGAAGGCGGTTCGCGGCGGGCAGACGGTGTCGCGCGCGCCGACCCCGAAGTGCGCCGGAGCCGTCGCCCGACGCGCGAAGCTCACGCCGTCGACATAGGACAATGTGCGCCACACCGCCTCCTCGGCCTCCCGGTGCACCGCCAGGTACCGGGCGATCTCGCCGTACGGCGCGAGGTCGGTGAGCGCGACGGCCCGGCGCATGTCGCAAAGGAACGGGGCGGTGGTCAGCACCGCGCTGAGATCCTCGACGAGACCCGCCACCGCCAGGGCGACGCCGCCGCCCTGGCTGTTGCCGACCACCGTGACCCGGTCACCCTCGACCCCCGGCAGCGCGCGGACCGCCTCGACCGCCCGCACCGCGTCGGTGATCAGGCGGCGGTAGTGGTAGTTGCGCGGATCGAGGATCCCCCAGGTGACCGGCCAGGGACCGCCGGGCGCGCCGTGCGGGTCGGGGGTGTCCCCGGCGCCGTGCTGCCCCGCCTGGCCCCTGTTGTCCATCAGTAGGTGCGCGTACCCGGCCGCCGCCCAGGTCGGCCGTTCATGGGGCAGGCCGCGCCCGCGACCGTAGCCGGCGTACTCGACCACGGCCGGCAGCGGCTCTCGAACTCCGGCCGGGCGGGTGTACCAGGCGCGGACCGGGTCAGCACCGAAGCCGGCGAACGTGACGTCCCAGGAGTCGAGCAGCCGCAGGTCGGTGGGTTCGGGGCGGACGTCGACGAGCACCGGTACGGCGGACGCCTCGGCGAGCGTGTCCCGCCAGAACTCGTCGAAGTCGTCGGGTTCGGTGACCTCGGGCGCGTATCGCTGGAGGTCGTCGAAGGTGGAGGCGGAGTGGGGCACGGGTCCTCGCAGGGGCCGGGTCAGTGCGGGTGGGCGGGGGGCGCGGTGCTCTCCCGGACGACCAGCTCGGTCACCAGGTCGATCCGGCTGGTCGCCGGCTCGTTCCCCCTGGTCAGGTCGAGCAACATCTGGGTGGCGATGCCGGCCATGTCGCGCAACGGCTGGTTGATCGTGGTGAGCGCCGGGTCGGTCCAGGCCGAGACCGGCAGGTTGTCGTACCCGATCACCGAGAGGTCCTCGGGCACTCGCAGGCCGCACTGACGGGCGGCCCGGAGCACCCCCATGGCCTGGATGTCCGACCCGGCGAAGATCGCCGTGGGTCGGTCCGGCCGCTGGAGCAGTTGCAGCCCGTGGGCGTGCCCCGCTCCGGCGGAGAAACTGCCGTAGCGGATCAGCTCGCGGTCGACCACTATCCCGGCTTCGTCGTGGGCCGACTGGAAGCCGGCGGCGCGGGCGCGGCTGCACAGCACGTCGGGTGGCCCGGAGATGATGGCGATCCGTCGGTGCCCCAGCTCCAGCAGGTGTCGGGCGGCGAGCAGGCCGCCGTTCCAGTTGTTCGACCCGACGGTCGGCACGGAGGCCGAGGTGGCACTGTCGGTGTCGACGACGACGAACGGTATGCCCTGCCGGCGCAGGTGCTGCTGTTGGGCCTCGGCCAGGTGGGAGAGGACGAACACCACGCCCAGGGGGCGGTCGGCCAGTAACGCCTCCAGCCATCGCGCCGGCGGGCGGTGCGCGCCGTCGAGCTGGGCGATCGACAGCCCGATGCCGGCCGCGGAGGTCACCGCCTCGACGCCGCGCAGGATCTCCATCGCCCAACCAGTGTCGAACTCGTGGAACACGAGGTCCACCCGGCCGCCGCTGGTGGCGTGTCGGCGGGCGCGGCGCTGGTACTGGTGGCGGTCGAGGCTCGCCTCCACCCGGGCCCTGGTGCCGGGGGCGACGTCGCCGCGCCCGTTGAGGACCTTGGACACGGTCGCGACCGAGACGCCGACATCGTTGGCGATGGTCGCGATGGTGGTGGAGGCGGGTGGGTCGAGCGGGCGGTGCTCTGTCATCGCGGCCTCATACAACATCCGAAAGTTTCGGGCGACCTTAACATGATGAGACATTCACGCCAGTGGGTGTCGTGCTCGGGCTGCGCATTCGCGGGACAATGCGCGGCTCGTCCGCGACGGAGCGCCGATCGTGGGGTCACCGTGTGCAGGAAACACCCCCTGGTAGTCCGATTGAGGCTCTTGACAGGCATCGATGCGGCACTTAGGTTGCCGAAAAGGTTACGCAGGTTTCCGGAAAGTTTCGGATCGTGAGAAACGTCCGCCACGGAGCTGGTTCACGAGGGCACGGGGATGTGGCCGGAGCTAAGGGGTCATGGCATGAGAAGTCAGTCGCTCGAGGACGGCGGCGCCGCGCCGTGGCGTGATCAGCGGCTGTCGCCGACCGAGCGCGCCGAGGCGCTCCTGCCACTGATGTCCCTCGAAGAGAAGATCGCCCAGCTCGTCGGGGTCTGGGTCGGCGCCGACGCCAGCGGCGAGGGCGTCGCACCGCACCAGTCGGACATGATCAGCGAGCTGCCGCCGTGGAGGACTGTCATCCGGTACGGGCTCGGCCAGCTGACCCGCCCGTTCGGCACCGCCCCGGTCGACCCGGTGTTCGGCGCCCGGTCGCTGGCGGCCTCGCAGGCGCAGATCGTGGCCGCCAGCCGGTTCGGCATTCCGGCGCAGGTGCACGAGGAGTGCCTCACCGGGTTCGCGGCGTGGCGGGCCACCGTCTACCCGACCCCGCTCAGCTGGGGCGCGTCCTTCGACCCCGAACTGGTCGAGGCGATGGCCGATCGGATCGGGCGGTCGATGCGCGCCGCCGGTGTGCACCAGGGCCTCGCCCCGGTGCTGGACGTCACCCGGGACTACCGCTGGGGCCGCACCGAGGAGACGATCGGCGAGGACCCCTACCTGGTCGGGACGACAGGCGCCGCCTACGTGCGGGGCCTGGAGCGGGCCGGCGTGGTGGCCACGCTGAAACACTTCGCCGGCTACTCCGCCTCCCGGGGCGGACGCAACCTCGCGCCGGTGCCGATGGGCCACCGCGAGCTGGCCGACGTCATCCTGCCGCCGTTCGAGATGGCGCTGCGCCTCGGCGGTGCCCGCTCGGTGATGAACTCCTACGCCGAGATCGACGGCCTGCCCGTCGCAGCCGACCGTGGGCTGCTGACCGGGTTGTTGCGTGACGAGTGGGGCTTCACCGGCACAGTGGTGGCCGACTACTTCGCCGTACGGTTTCTCCAGACCCTGCACGGAGTCGCCGGGGATGCCGCGGACGCGGCCCAGCTCGCCCTGCGGGCCGGAATCGACGTCGAGCTGCCCACAGTGGACGCCTTCGGCGAACCGCTGGTGGAGGCGGCTCGCCGCGGCGAGGTCGACGAGGCGCTGATCGACTGCGCGCTGCGTCGGGTGCTGATCCAGAAGATCGAGCTCGGTCTGCTCGACGAGGGCTGGCAGGAACTGCCCGACGACGTGGCGTCCCTGCGCTTCGACGACGAGGCTAGCCAGGACATCGCCCTTCGCCTGGCCCGGGAGTCGGTCGTCCTGCTGCGCAACACCGGCGTCCTCCCGCTGCCCGTGGGGAGCCGGGTCGCCCTGGTCGGCCCGGTCGCCGACGACCCGATGGCCATGCTCGGCTGCTATTCGTTCCCCAACCACGTGGGCGTCAACCACAGCGACTTCGGCCTCGGCCTGGACATCCCCACCCTGCGCGACGAGTTCGCCCGCCGCGTCCCGCTGCTCACCCACGAGTTGGGCTGCGCCATCACCGGCGAGGACACCTCGGGTATCCCGGCCGCCGTCGCCGCGGCCGCCGCCGCCGACGTGTGCGTGCTGGCCGTCGGCGACCGGGCGGGAATGTTCGGCCGGGGCACCTCCGGTGAGGGCTGCGACGCCGTCGACCTTCGACTACCGGGCGTGCAGAGCGACCTCGTCCGCGCCGTGCTCGCCACCGGCACCCCGGTCGTCCTGGTCTTGATGACCGGTCGCCCCTACGCGCTCGGCCCGGAGTTCGACGACGCGGCGGCCGTGGTGCAGGCGTTCTTCCTCGGCCAGCTCGGTGGGCAGGCCCTCGCCGAGGTGCTCACCGGCGCGGTCGAGCCCTCCGGGCGGTTGCCGGTCAGCGTTCCCCGCGATGCCGGCGGGCTGCCGAGCACCTACCTGGCGCCGCCGCTCGGCCGGCGCAACAAGGTCTCCTCGATCGACCCGACCCCGGCCTACCCGTTCGGCCACGGGCTGAGCTACACCACCTTCGAGTGGTCCGACGCGACGGTGGTAGAACCGCGCGAGGATCCGACTGCCTGGCCGGTCGACGGCGAGGTGCGGGTGCGGATCACCGTCGCCAACACCGGTGAGCGGGCCGGCACCGAGGTCGTGCAGCTCTACCTGCACGACCCGGTCGCGCAGACCACCCGTCCGGTGGTCCGGCTGATCGGCTACACCCGGTTGCCGTTGGCGCCCGGCGAGGTGGCACACGTGACGTTCGGCGTACCGGCCGACGTGGCGTCGTTCACCGGGCTGACCGGCCAACGGATCGTCGAGCCCGGCGACGTCGAGCTGCGCTTCGGCCGATCGAGCGGCGACGTGGTGGCGGCCCTGCCGCTGCGACTGGTCGGCACCGAGCGCCAGGTCGGTTTCGAGCGGGAACTGCTCAGCTCGGTGCGGGTCGAGCCACTCGTGGCCGTTCCACAGTCGGCATAGGAGGCCACGGATGACATCCACCCTGCGGCCACCGCCGCCGGCGCCGCCGAGTTCTCCCCAGCAGGCGCAGAGCCCTGCCCCGCGCTCGCCACGACGCCGTCGCAGTTGGCGGCAGGCACTGCGCCGGGACTGGCAGCTCTACTCCCTTGCCGTCCTGCCGCTGCTGTTCTTCCTGGTCTTCCGGTACCTGCCGATGATCGGCAACATCATCGCGTTCCGCCGGTTCAAGCCGGGCGGCAGCATCTTCGGTGAGTACTGGGTCGGGCTGCGCTACTTCCGGATGTTCCTCAGCGACCCGACGTTCTGGGAGGTGTTCACCAACACCCTGGTGCTGGGGACGCTGACCCTGCTGTTCTGTTTCCCGCTGCCGATCGTGCTGGCGCTGCTGCTCAACGAGGTCCGGGCCCGCCGCTTCAAGCGGTTCGTCCAGTCCGTGTCCTACCTGCCGCACTTCCTGTCGATCGTGATCGTGGCGGCGATGGTCATGCAGCTGACCTCGATCGAGGGCACTGCCAACCAGATCGTCAGCCTGTTCGGCGGCGACCCGGTGGCGTTCCTGCAGAAACCGGAGTGGTTCCGCACCATCTACGTCTCGTCCGAGGTCTGGCAGACCGTCGGGTGGGGCACGATCCTCTACCTCGCCGCCCTCACCACCATCGACGAGGACCTGTACGAGGCCGCCCGGATCGACGGCGCCGGCCGGCTGCGGCAGACCTGGCACGTCACGTTGCCCGGCATCCGTCCGACGATGGTGACCCTGCTGATCCTCAACATCGGCAGCTTCCTGGCGGTCGGGTTCGAGAAGATCCTGCTGCTCTACAACCCGTTGACGTATCCGACAGCCGACGTGGTCTCCACCTATCTGTTCCGGATGGGCTTCCAGTCGAGCAACTTCAGCTACGCGGCCGCCATCGGTCTCTTCGAGGCGGTGATCGGGCTGATCCTCGTCCTGTCGGCGAACGTCATCTCCCGTCGCACGGTGGGGACGAGCCTGTGGTGACCCTCGGTACGAAGATCGACGCCCCGACGACGCGCGGGCCGGTGGACAGTCGGGGTTACCGGATCTTCCGGGTGGTCAACACTGTCGTCCTGCTCGGCGTCGTGGTCGTGACGCTGTACCCGTTCCTCAACATCGTGGCCCGCTCGCTCAGCGAAGAGGCCTACATCATCGCCGGCAAGGTGACAATCGTTCCGCGTGGGTTCGACCTGACCGCCTACAAGCTGCTGATGTCCGACGCGATGTTCTGGACGAACTACCGCAACACTGTGGTGTACACGGTGGTCGCCACACTCATCTCGATCGTGCTGACCACGTGTTACGCGTACGTGCTGTCGAAGCCGCAGCTCAAGGGGCGTCCGTTCCTCATCGGTGTCGCGCTGTTCACCATGTTCTTCTCCGGTGGCCTGATTCCCAACTACGTGCTGGTCACCAGCCTGGGCATGAAGAACACCATCTGGGCCGTGGTGATCCCCAACGCCATCAGCGTGTTCAACCTGCTGGTGATGAAGGCGTTCTTCGAGAGTCTGCCGAGCGAGTTGGAGGAGGCCGCGGCGGTCGACGGGCTGAACACGTACGGCATCCTGCTGCGGATCGTGCTGCCGCTGTCGAAGGCGATCATCGCGACGATGGTGCTCTTCTACGCGGTCTCCTTCTGGAACTCGTGGTTCACCGCGTTCCTCTACATCGACCGGCAGGATCTGCTGCCGGTCACCGTGTACCTCCGCAACCTCATCGCGGGCGCCACGAGCGCCGAGTCGGCCGCTGCCGACGCCGACAAGGTCCAGGCCGCGGCCACCCTCCAGGCCGTGACGATCGTGCTCACCACCCTGCCGATCCTGGCGATCTACCCCTTCGTCCAGCGGTACTTCGTCCGCGGCGTGATGCTCGGCGCGGTCAAGGGATGACGCCGGCGCCACACCGCTTCCCCAACGCAACCCCCCCACCACCGAAAGGACGAGCCATGCTCCACAAGACGTGGCGCCGCGTGGCACTAGCCACCGCGGGTCTGCTTGCGCTCTCCCTTGCCACCGCCTGTTCCGAGGACCCCGGCGAGTCGACTGACCTCTCCGGGAACCGGGTCGGCGCGATGGCCAACTACGGCGTCGGTGACCAGTTCAAGGCCACCGAGGCGCTCTCGTTCTCCACCCTCTACAACAACCACACGTTCTACCCGCTCAAGGAAGACTGGCTGTTCTGGTCGGAGCTCACCAAGCGGACCAACGTCAAGATCGATCCGGTGGCCGTGCCGCTGAGCGACTACGAGCAGAAGCGCAGCCTGCTGATCGGCGCCGGGGACGCCCCGCTGATCATCCCGAAGACGTACCACCCGCAGGAGAACGCGTTCGTGTCCTCCGGGGCGATCCTCCCGGTGAGCGACTACCTGGACCTGATGCCCAACCTCAAGGACAAGATCGGCAAGTGGAACCTCAAGCCGGAGATCGACAACCTGCGACAGTCCGACGGTAAGTTCTACCTGCTCCCCGGCGTCCACGAGAAGCCCACGCAGGACTACACGGTCCTGGTGCGCACCGACATCATGCAGGAACTCAACCTGGCCGTCCCGAAGACCTGGGACGAGCTGTACACCGTGCTCAAGGCGATGAAGGCGAAGTACCCGAACGTCTACCCGTACTCCGACCTCTTCAGCAAGCCCAACCCGACCGGTGCCCTGCTGAACATCCTCGGCTCGGCCCACGGCACCCAGGCGGGCTGGGACTACCAGCACGCCACCTGGGACCCGGCGGCGAAGAAGTTCAACTACACCGGCGCGTCCGAGCAGTACAAGCAGATGCTCACCTACCTGCACAAGCTCGTCGCCGAGGGCCTGCTCGACCCGGAGAGCTTCACCCAGACCGACGACCAGGCACGCCAGAAGCTCGCCAACGGCAAGTCCTTCGTGGTCACCGGCAACGCGCAGACTCTGGTCAACAACCACCGGCCCGACCTGGCCAAGACCCTGCCGAACGCCAAGATGGCCAAGATTCCGCTGCCCATCGGCCCGGCCGGCGAGATCAACCCGTTCCCGCGGTTGGAGAACGGCATCATGATCTCCACGAAGGCCCGGGAGAGCAAGAACTTCGTGGCCATGATGCAGTTCATCGACTGGCTCTGGTATTCCGACGCCGGCATGGAGTTCGCCAAGTGGGGTGTCGAGGGCACCACCTTCACCAAGGACGCCTCGGGTAAGCGCTCGGTCACGCCCGACGTCGACTTCCTGGGGGTCAACCCGAAGGGCACCAAGCACCTGCAGAAGGAGTTCGGCTTCCAGAACGGCGTCTTCTCCTACGGTGGCACCCCCGACCTGGTCCGTGGGTTCTTCTCGCCGGAGGAACTGGAATTCCAGAAGGTGATGGACGCCCGCAAGCCGAGGCTGGTGCCCCCGCCCGCTCCGTTGAGCGACGAGGAGCGCGAGCAGGTGTCGCTCTGGGAGACCCCACTGAAGGACTTCGTCACCCAGAACACGCTGAAGTTCGCCCTGGGTCAGCGTCCGCTCAGCGAGTGGGACGCGTACGTGGCCGAGCTGAAGGCCAAGAACTCCGACCAGTACATCGACCTGGTCAACAAGGCGTACGAGCGGTTCCAGAAGAACAACGGCTGATCAGCGGGAGTCCGGTCGGGCGGCCTCTCGCGGCCCGGCCGGACCCCCGGCGACCAGGGATCAGCTGAGTCGACCGGAGGGAGCGACAGTGAGTGGCGCGACTCAGACCCGGCGACAGTTCGGCGACGGACCACTGTCGCGGATCACCTCGCGCGTCTACATCCTGCTCGTGGTCGAGCTGCTCCTGCTGCTCACCACGTTGCCCGCCCTGCTCCCGCTGCTGGTACTGGGCCGCGATCCGAGCAACCTGCCGCTGGCCGCGCTCCTCCTGGTACCGGTCGGCCCGGCGATCTCCGCCGCCCTGTACGCCCTGCGCCACCAGCGAACCGACCTGACCGACCTGCGTCCGGCCACCCTGTTCTGGCGTGGCTACCGGGCCAACGTGCTCGGCGTGCTGCGCGTCTGGGTGCCGACGCTGCTGTGGCTGACAGTGCTCGCCGTGAACCTCGCCTACTCCGGCGCGGTCGGACTGTCGAGCTGGTGGGCGGTGCCGCTGGTGCTGATCGGAGTGGGCGTGACGCTCTGCGCGGCCAACGCCCTGGTGATCACCTCGCTGTTCGACTTCCGCACCCGCGACGTGCTCCGGCTGGCCGTGCACTTCCTCGTGCGTACCCCCGGTGTTCCCGTCGGCAACGCCCTGCTGCTGGCCGCGGCGGCCGGGATCACCACGGTCTTCTCCGAGGCGGTGCTGATGCTGCTCGCGTCGATCGCGGTCCTGGCGTACCTGCGCATCAGCGACCCGATGATCCATCTGATCCGGAAGGAGTTCACCTCGTGAGCCTGCCCCTCAGCGCCAAGGTGCCCTTCGGGGGCGACTACAACCCGGAACAGTGGCCCGAGGACGTGTGGAAGCAGGACTACCGTCTCTTCGACACCGCACGGATCGACCTGCTCACCCTCGGGGTGTTCGACTGGGCGCTCACCCAGCCCGCCGAGGACACGTACGACTTCGCGCTGCTGGACAGGATCGTCGAGCGGGCAAGTGCCGAGGGACGCGGGATCTGCCTGGCCACCGGCACCGGCGCCCACCCACCTTGGTTGGCCAGGGCGTACCCCGAAGTGACCCGGACCGACTTCGAGGGCCGCAAGCACCGCTTCGGCCAGCGACACAACTCCTGCCCCAGCTCGCCGGTCTTCCGTCGGCTCTCGACGGAGCTGGCCCGCCGGGTCGCCCGCCGCTACGCCGACACCCCGGCGGTGCTCGCCTGGCATGTCGGCAACGAGTACGGCGGCGCCTGCTACTGCGCGCTGTGCGCGGCCGGCTTCCGGAGCTGGCTGCGCCACCGCTACGGCACCCTCGACGAGCTGAACGATGCCTGGTACACCACCTTCTGGTCGCACACCTTCAGCGACTGGGACGAGATCGAGCCGCCGTCGGCGCTGACCGAGCACTGGCGCGGCCCGGACCACACCGCGTTCCCGGGCATCACACTGGACTACCTGCGGTTCACCTCCGACGCGATGCTGACCAACTTCCGCGACGAGAAGGCCGCCATCCGGGAGTCCAGCCCGACGCTGCCGGTGACCACGAACTTCATGGGCATGTACCGGCCGATTGACTACCACCGCTGGGCCCCCCATCTGGACTTCGTCTCCTGGGACAACTACCCGCCCGACGACGAGTCGGCGGCCTGGATGGCGCTGACCCACGACCTGATGCGCGGGCTCAAGGACGGCCAGCCGTTCTGGCTGATGGAACAGACGCCGAGCTTCACCGCGTGCCGCGACGTCAACCCGTTGAAGCGCCCCGGTCTGATGCGGCTGTGGAGTTGGCAGGCAGTGGCGCACGGCGCTGACGCGGTGCTCTTCTTCCAGCTGCGTGCCTCCCGTGGTGCCAGCGAGAAGTACCACGGTGCGGTCATCGGGCACGCCGGTCGCTCCGACACCCGGGTGTTCCGGGAGGTCGCCGATTTGGGCGCCGAGCTGGAACGGCTCGGCCCGGCGTCGCTGGGCGCGCGGACCCCGGCCCGGGTGGCGCTGCTGTTCGACTGGGACAGCTGGTGGGCGTTGGAGCTGTCCGACGGCCCGTCCCGCCTGGTGCGCTACCAGCAGGTCGTGCTCGCGTACCACAGGGCGCTCTGGGACGCCGGTGTGGACCTGGACGTCGTCGCGGTGACCGCCGACCTGTCCCGTTACGACGTGGTCGTGGCCCCGGCCCTGCACCTGCTCAAGGGCGACCTGCCGCAGCGGCTGGAGGCGGTGGCGACGCGCGGCGGGTCGGTGCTGACCACCTACCTGTCCGGCCGGGTGGACGAGAACGACCAGGCGTTCCTGATGGACGTGCCGGGCCCGCTCGGGCAACTCATGGGCGTCCGGGTCGATGAGTGGGACGCCCGCGGCCCGGAGGTGGTCAACCCGGTCCGCCTCGGCGACGGTGTGGATCAGCTCGACGTCGACGCGCGGCTGCTGTTCGAGCTGGTGATTCCGCAGGGCGCGCAGGTCGTCGGCACCTACCAGGCCGACTTCTACGCGGGCACCCCGGCGGTGACCCGCAACTCCTTCGGTGCCGGCGACGGCTGGTACGTGGCCGCCGGGCTGGACCAGGCCGGGGTGTCCTGGGTGGTGCGGCAGGTGCTCGCCCGGCACGACCTGCTCGGGCCCTACCCGGACGTGGCAGACCTGGAATCCGCCGTGCGGGTCGCGGCGGACGGGTCGCGGCTGCTGTTTCTGCTCAACCACCGCGCCGAGCCGGTCGAGGTGACCGCCCGGACCGGCGGCGTCGACCTGCTCACCGGCGACCGTGCGGCGGCCGGCGGTGCCCTGCGGCTGCCGGCGTACGGGGTTGTCGTGCTGAAGGAGGACCGGTGAACGCCGAAGAGTCGGTGGAGTTGGAGCAGCTGATGTTCGTCGAGGAGCCGATGGACGCTGACGAGCCACGCGTCCACCCGGCCTGGCTGCCCCCGGAGGCGTTCCGGTCGCTCGGCGCGCGCCGCGTCCTGCTGCACGGCGAGGGGTTGCTCGTCGACACCGTCCTCAATGAGGTCTCACGCGCCTGCGCCCGTTACGGCGGACGGGTGTGGCACTCCCCGTCCTGGGACGTCGACGTCGATCTGGTGCTCGCCCTGCGCGACGCCGCTGAGCTGCCCAACCCGGCCGTGGAGGCGGCGCGCGCGGCCGGTGAGGCGGCGCTGGTCGAGCTGGACGACGGCGCGACACTCGGCGACGAGGGTTTCGTGTTGGCGCGGGCCGGCGACGTGACGGCGGTGCTGGCCGACGCGCCCGCCGGCCTGCTGTACGGGCTCTTCCACGTGGTCCGGCTCTGCGCGGCGGCCTTCGACCCGGTCCGACCGCCGGAGCGGCACCGGCCGGCGCTGCGCCGACGAATGCTGAACCACTGGGACAACGTGGCCGTGCACCCGGTGATGGGCCAGGTCGAACGGGGGTACGCGGGCGGCTCGATCTTCTGGCAGGACGGCCGTCCGCGCGGCGACCTGGCCCGGGTGCGGGAGTATGGCCGGCTGCTGGCCTCCTGCGGGGTCAACGCGATCTCGGTGAACAACGTCAACGTGGCCCGTACCGAGGCGCTGCTACTCACCGAACGGCTCGGTGACGTGGCCGAGATCGCCGACGCGTTGCGCCCGTACGGCATCCGGGTGCACCTGTCGGTCAGCTTCGCCGCGCCGGTGGTCCTCGGTGGCCTGCCGACCGCCGACCCCCTGGACGAGGCGGTGCGGGTCTGGTGGGCCGCTACCACCCGGCGGGTCTACGACCGGATCCCGGACTTCGGCGGCTACCTGGTGAAGGCCGACTCGGAGGGGCAACCCGGCCCGTTCACGTACGGCCGCGACCACTCCGACGGGGCGAACCTGCTGGCCGAGGCCCTCGCCCCGCACGGGGGAGTGGTGCACTGGAGGGCGTTCGTCTACAACCACCACCAGGACTGGCGGGACCGGTCCACCGACCGGGCTCGGGCCGCGTACGACCACTTCGCCCCGCTCGACGGGCGGTTCCGCACCAACGTGGTCGTCCAGGTGAAGTTCGGCCCGGTGGACTTCCAGACGCGCGAGCCGGTCTCACCGGTGCTCGCCGCGATGCCGGCGACCCGGCTGGCGGTGGAGTTGCAGGTCACCCAGGAGTACACGGGCCAACAGCGGCATGTCTGCCACCTCGGCCCGTGGTGGAGTGAGGTGCTCGGCTTCGCCCCCTGGGGGCCGGGCGGACGGACGATCGCCGACGTGGTCACGGGGGAGTCGGCGGTGGGCGGCGGGATGGTCGCCGTCGCCAATGTCGGCGACGACCTCTTCTGGACCGGGCATCCGTTGGCACAGGCCAACCTGTACACGTTCGGTCGGCTGGCCTGGGACCCTCGGCGGGACCCGACGGCGATCCTCGACGAGTGGATCACGCTGACCTTTCCGCCGTCGGCGACCGCCGACGCGGAGCTGGTGCGGCGAACACTGCACGAGATCATGGACGATTCGTGGCGCACGTACGAGCGCTACACCGCCCCGCTGGGCGTCGGCTTCATGGTCAACCCCGGCGACCACTACGGTCCCGGCGTCGACGGGTACGAGTACACGCGGTGGGGCACCTACCACTTCGCCGACCGCGACGGCGTCGGCGTGGACCGCAGCCGCGCATCGGGTACCGGCTTCACCGGCCAGTATCCGCCGTACTGGGCGGACGTGTACGAGTCACTTGAGACCTGCCCCGACGAGCTGTTGCTGTTCTTCCACCACGTGCCGTACGGACACGTGCTGCGCGGCGGCTCGACAGTCATCCAGCACATCTACGACACCCACTTCACGGGGGTCGAGGAGGTGACGGCGATGCGGCGGAAGTGGCAGACGTTGACCGGCATGATCGACCCGAGCGTGTACGAGCGGGTCGCCGAACGCCTCGACGAGCAGGTGCGCTGCGCCACCGAGTGGCGCGACCAGATCAACACGTACTTCTTCCGCAAGTCCGGGGTGCCGGACGAGCGAGGGCGGGACATCTACTGAGCGGTGGTGATGCGCGGCCCGGCCAATCGGTCGGGCCGCCCTCGTGCCGCGCGCCCCAGCCGGCCTGGCAGGTCCCGAAAACGTGCCGATAAATTGTCGCCAGCCGCCGACGCCGACGATGCCCGTCGATGCCCATTGTTGCGCAGGTGACCGCTGGAACCGTTGCGGCGAAAGGTTTCCGGAAGTCTTGACAATCGAGTGTGCTCGATCGAAGCTGACATGGTCACGCGAGCCGCGGTCAAGGTCGGGCGAAGGGCAGTCCTCGACTTAAGTCCCCTTCCACGCGCCTTTTTCGCAAGGGATCGCGACGATGACACTGAAGACGAGAATGCTTGGCGTCGTCATGGCGGCCGTGACACTGGCCGCCGCCGCGTTGACGTTCGCCACTCCCGCGTCGGCGGCGACGCTCACGCAGGTGACCAACTTCGGCACCAACCCGACCAACCTGCAAATGCACCTGTACGTCCCGGACCGGGTGGCGACCCGACCGGCGATCCTCCTGGCCATGCACTACTGCACCGGGACGGGCCCCGCGTTCCACTCGGGCACCCAGTACGCCTCCCTCGCCGACCGGTACGGGTTCATCGTGATCTACCCGTCGGCAACCCGCAGCAGCAAGTGTTGGGACGTCTACTCACCGCAGGCGTTACGCCGTGGCGGCGGCAGCGACCCGGTCGGGCTCATGTCGATGGTCGACCACGTGCGGCAGCGCTACTCCGCCGACCCCGCGCGGATCTTCGCCACCGGCACCTCTTCCGGCGCGATGATGACCAACGTCATGCTGGGCGTCTACCCGGACGTGTTCGCGGCGGGCGCCTCGTTCGCCGGGGTGCCGTTCGCCTGCTTCGCGACCGGCGGCACCTCGGAGTGGAACAGCCAGTGCGCCAACGGGCAACTCGTCCGGACCGCGCAGCAGTGGGGTGACCTGGTCCGGGAGGCGTACCCCGGCTACACCGGCCAGCGACCCCGGATGCAGATCTGGCACGGCACCAACGACGAGACGCTGCGCTACCCGAACTTCGGCGAGCAGGTCAAGCAGTGGACCAACGTGCACGGTCTGAGTCAGACCCCGACGTACACCGACTCCCCGCAGTCCGGCTACACCCGCACCCGGTACGGCAGCAGCGGCCCGATGGCACCGGTCGAGGCGATCAGCATGCAGGGTGTCACGCACAACCTGCCGGTCGACGCCGCGCAGGTGATCCGCTTCTTCGGGCTGGACGGCACCGCGCCGCCGACCACTCCGCCCCCGACCACTCCGCCCCCGACCACTCCGCCCCCGACCACTCCGCCCCCGACGACTCCGCCGCCGACCACGCCGCCGCCGACCGAGGGCGCCTGCCGGGTCGGCTACACGGTCAACGCCTGGAACAGCGGCCTCACCGCGAGCGTGGCCATCACCAACACCGGTGCCACCGCCGTGAACGGCTGGGCGCTGAGCTTCACGTTGCCCACCGGGCAGCGCATCACCAGCGGCTGGAACGCCCAGTACGCCCCGGCGAGCGGTGCGGTTACCGCCCGCAACGTCTCCTACAACAACACCATCGCCCCGAACGCGTCGGTCGAGATCGGCTTCCAGGCCACTCACGAGGGTGGCGCCGGCAAGCCCGCCTCGTTCGCCCTCAACGGTGCCGCCTGTTCGGTGTCCTGATTTCCCTTCCCACCCCACCACCCCCAGAAGGAGTCACACGATGAGAAGTACGAGATGGAAGGCGGCGTCCAGAGCCGCCATCGCGCTGGCCGGCGCGGGTGCCCTCGCCGCCGGCATGGCGCTGTTCGTGACGGCACCCGCCTCCGCCGGGACGACGCTCGGCGCGTCCGCCGCCGAGAAGGGTCGGTACTTCGGCACGGCGGTCGCCGGGTTCAAGCTCTCCGACAGTGCGTACACGACGATCTTGAACCGTGAGTTCAACTCGGTGACGGCCGAGAACGAAATGAAGATGAACGCCACCGAGCCGCAGCAGAATCAGTTCAGCTACGGGGCGGCGGACCAGATTGTCAACCACGCGCGCAGCCGCGGGATGAGCGTGCGCGGTCACACACTGGCGTGGCACTCGCAGCAGCCCGGCTGGATGGAGAGCATGAGCGGCAGCGCGCTGCGGCAGGCGATGCTCAACCACGTCACGCAGGTGGCCACCCACTTCCGCGGTCGGGTCGTGGCGTGGGACGTGGTGAACGAGGCGTTCGCCGACGGCAGTTCCGGAGGCCGTCGCGACTCCAACCTCCAGCGCACCGGCAACGACTGGATCGAGGCGGCGTTCCGGGCGGCGCGTGCCGCCGATCCGGGCGCGAAGCTCTGCTACAACGACTACAACACCGACAACTGGACGCACGCCAAGACCCAGGGCGTCTACAACATGGTGCGCGACTTCAAGGCCCGTGGCGTGCCGATCGACTGCGTGGGCTTCCAGTCGCACTTCAACAACGACTCCCCGTACGTGAGCAACTACCGCACCACGCTGTCGAGCTTCGCGGCGCTCGGTGTGGATGTGCAGATCACCGAGTTGGACATCCAGGGCGCGTCGGCGAACACCTACCGCAGCGTCGTCGAGGACTGCCTGGCCGTGGCCCGCTGCAACGGCATCACCGTGTGGGGCATCCGGGACAGTGACTCGTGGCGGGCTTCGCAGACCCCGCTGCTGTTCAACAACAACGGCTCGAAGAAGCCAGCGTACGACGCGGTTCTCGCCGCGCTGAACAACGGCACCACGCCCACGGACCCGCCGACGGACCCGCCCACGGACCCGCCCACCGATCCGCCGACCGACCCGCCCACGACTCCGCCTCCGGGCCCGGGTGGCTGCACGGCGACGGTGTCGGTGAACCAGTGGACGGGTGGCTTCGTGGCGAATGTTCGAGTGACGGCCGGCTCGTCGGCCCTCAGCGGCTGGACGGTGACGATCGCGCTGCCGTCCGGCGCGACGGTCACCAACGCGTGGAGCGCCAACCGCAGCGGTAACACCGGCACGACGAACTGGACGAACGTGGCGTACAACGGCCAGGTCGGCGCCGGACAATCCACCGAGTACGGCTTCCAGGCCAACGGCACCGCCGGCAGCCTCAGCCCCACCTGCTCAGCCCGCTAAAGCCCCACCGGCCGGGGGGGCGGGGGGGCCCCCCCCC
>NZ_JAGPXY010000088.1 GCF_018070325.1 Micromonospora sp. H61 | reverse complement strand
CGACCGACCCGGCCAACCCGTACGGCGCGGCGCTGCCCTGGCCGGAACGGGTGGTCGACTCCGGCGACGGTGCCACCCCGGCGACCGGGCACCGGGCCGGTCGCAAGGCGGGCGCCCTGGTGGTGCAGGTCGGCGGCGACCTCGTCCTCTACGTCGAACGCGGCGGCCGAACGCTGCTGTCCTTCACCGACGACACCGACACGCTCGCCGCGGCCGGCAAGGCGCTCGCCGACGCCGTCCACTCCGGGGCGTTGGGCGCGATGTCGGTGGAGCGCGCCGACGGCGAGGCGGTGCACTCGTCGCCACTGCGGGACGCGCTGACCGCCGCCGGCTTCCGGGCCACGCCCCGCGGCCTTCGCCTGCGCGGCTGACCTTCATGACTCACCGGTATACCGCTCCGAAGACGGACATGCCCCGGCCGTGGACGCCACGGGCCGGTGCTCAGCCCAGGCCGTCGAGGACCTTCTCGTAGCGGGGCCGGTCGGCGGCCGGGGTCTTCGCCTCCAGGTAGTTCAGCACCACCGCGCCACGCCGGTACGACTGGCCGCCCCAGGTCTCCGCGATGTCGCTGGCGCTGGTCTCGTCCGGGAAGACGTAGACGGTGACGGCGTCGGTGGCCATCAGCTCGGAGCAGCCCAGGCCGAGGCCGTCCGGCCCACAGTCGACCGAGCGGTCCTTCGGGCGCGGCACCTTCAGGCCGGCGGCCCGGAAGGCGTCGACGACCTGCTTCGCGCCGGGCGCACTGGCCGGGCGCTTGGGCAGCACCACCGGCGGCGGGCTGGCCGGCCGCCGCTGCGTCGTGCCCTGTGCGGCGGCGGAGGGCGGGCTCGCGCCGTCGGCACTGGGTGCGGCTTGGGGCGTCGGCAGGCCGGTCGAGGCCGCCTCGGACGAGACGGACGGGGGCGCGGTCGGGCTGCCGTCGTCGTCACTGCCACAACCGGCGCTGAGGGCGACGGCGACCAGCAGGATTCCGACTGCGGGGAGGTTCCGAGTTGTCACCAGGGCAGTCTGCCCAACGTCCTCCGGCGGCGGGAGGGGCCGGTCGGCCAACGCACTGTCCCGTATCCGCCAGCACGCCGCGGTTCCACTGGCCTGCGGGCATGTCCGCAGTGCCCTGGATCTCGCTGACCACCGACTACGGCCTCACCGACGGCTTCGGCGGACCTTCGGCGACGCCAAGGCCGGTGGCCTGGTGGCGTACGTCGATTCGGCCGGTCTGGTCGCTGTCGCCGTCAACGGCGGGCGGGACGCGGACCTCCTCGCGGCCCGCCCGGAGGACCTCCTGCGGGTATCGGGCTGATGTTCGACTGTGGAATGCTTCTCCGGTGGGTGAGCATGTGGTTCCTGTGGGCTGTCCCTGCTGTGCATCCCGGACCGGCGGGGGGACCTGCCCCGTCTGTTTCTGGACCGACGACGGCCAGACCGACGCCGACGCCGACGCCGTCCGGGGCGGCCCCAACGGCGACCTGAGCCTCACGCACGCTCGACTCAACTACGCCGTCTACGGTGCCAGCCACCCGCGCTACCAGGACATGGTGCGTACGGCTCGCCCCGACGAGCGCCCCTGACGTTGACGGGGCGCCCGACGGGGTGAGCGTGGCTCAGCAGACCGGCACGCTTCCGCCGTACACGCTGGAGATGTACGCGTGGCTGACGTACTGGCCGCTGGCCAGACGGTTCCAGCGGGTGGTGGTCCGGTAGGGGCCGGCGACCGACTGACCGGTGACGTAGCACTGGATCGGCACGTGGGCCAGCCGGGCGGCGAGGCCACGCGTCGCGTACGACGTGCTGGCCCCGGTGCGGATGTTGAGCGGCCCGTCACCGACCACGCCGCGCGGCCCGCCTCCGGTCCACAGGTAGGCGACGTCCACCCAGGCGTTGGTGGTCAGCCGCAACCCGTCCCAGAACGTGCCGTCGGCAAGGTCGATGCCGGCCGGGTTGAGCACGGTCCGCCCGAACTGGTCCCGACCGCCGTTGTAGCCGGACTGGTACGCGGCCTGCGCCTCGGGCCGGCCCTGCGGCAGGTTCTTCCAGTTCTCCCGGACCGATGAGGGGTTCCAGTAATCGTCGCGGGTGTTCCACGGCCCGACGTCCCAGACCGGGGCGTACTCGCAGCGGGAGCCGCTGGTGGTGCAGACCCGCACTGTGTAGTCGCCGGTGTTGAGCGGGGAGAGCCCTCGCCGCGACGGCAGCGCCGCGAAGTGGTCCCGGGGTTGCACGGTACGGCCGTTGGCGGTCAGCTCACCGACCAGCCCGATGCGGGTGGCGTACACCCGGTAGGTGCGGCCGGGCGTGGCGGCGGAGACGGCGGCGTTCGCGTCGGCGGTGAGCCGCACGCCCCGTACCGTCGCCGTGGCGCCCCCGTCGGGGGCGGTGAGCACCACCCGGGTCTGCACCCGGGTGACCGGCCGGTCGAAGACCGCGCCGGTGGTGGCCGCCGCCCGCCACTCCGTCCAGCCGGCGGCCCGCCAGCCGCGGACCTGCGCCTCAACTGTCGCCCCGGCCGGAACCGCGGCGTTGATCTCGGCGCGGACCCGGGTGGCCGGCCGGGCGAGGGTGCGGGGAGCGGTCAGCAGCATGCCCTCGGCGACCGCGCTGTGCGGGCTGCGGGCGCCGCGCCCGTTGGACCGGGCCTCCCGCAGGCGTAGGCCGGCGCCGGTACGCCGGACGTTGACATCGTCGCGGTCGACGATGGTGAGGTCGGCGCTCCACCGTTCGTCGCCGGGCGCGGCGGCGACGAGAGTGACCGGAGCGCCGCTGGGTGCGGCCGGGGCAGGACCGGTGGTGGGTAGGACTGCTGCGGTGAGCAGGAGGGCGAGGGTGGCGATGAGGGCGACGGATGGGATACGACAACAGGGTCGCGTCATGGGCATTCTCCTCAGAACCCCCTGACCTTCGCATGTCAGGAGATCAGGAGGAACCTGAGTACAAATAGCGACACATGCGAATCTTGCTCGAAAGAGGGAGGATGGCAGGGTGCCCGAAGGCGACACCGTCTGGAACACCGCGCGCGTGCTGCACCGCGCGCTGGCCGGCGCGCGGATCACCGGCAGTGACTTCCGGGTGCCGCAGCTGGCGACCACTGACCTCACCGACTGGACCGTCCGCGAGTCGGCCAGCCGGGGCAAGCATCTGCTGCTGCGGCTCGACGCCCCCACCGAGGAGCACTGGACCCTGCACTCCCACCTGCGGATGGACGGCGCCTGGCGGGCGTACGCCCCGGGGGAACGCTGGAGCGGCCGGCCCGCGCACCTGATCCGGGTGGTGCTGCGCAGCCCCGGCGCTGTCGCGGTCGGCTACCACCTGCACGACCTGACCCTGGTGCCGACCGCCGAGGAGGAGCAACCGGTCGGCCACCTCGGCCCCGACCTGCTCGGCTCCGACTGGGACCCGGCCGAGGCGGTCCGTCGGCTCGCCGAGCACCCGGAACAGAGCATCGGCGAGGCGCTGCTCGACCAGCGCAACCTGGCCGGCGTGGGCAACCTCTACAAGTGCGAGGTGCTGTTCCTGCGGGGCGTGTCACCGTGGACCCCGGTCGGCGGGGTGCCCGACCTGCCGGGCCTGGTGGCCCTCGCACAGCGGCTGCTCGCCGCCAACCGGGGCCGGTGGACGCAGAGCAGCACCGGCTCACTGCACCGGGGGCAGACCAGTTACGTGTACGGCCGCCGCGCCCAGCCCTGCCGCCGCTGCGGCACCGCGATCCGCAAGGAGGAGCTGGGCGAACGGGTCACCTACTGGTGCCCGGTCTGCCAGCCCGAGCGTCCGGGTCCGTCGCCAACCGGCTGACCAGGCTCTCGCCAGACGGGAGCCATGGCAGAAACGGACGATTGGGTAATTCCTAACCGGCCGCCGGAGTCGCATGCTGCGGTTGAGCGCTCACCGACCGTCAGCAGAGTGCCGAGGTCCCCCACGCCGGGGTGGCGGACCTCGCGCCCCGAACCGGGGAGAGTCATGGCGATGTTCCGCAGACTCCGCTCCACCTTCTTCGAGCGGACCACCCGCGACACCGACGCCGAGGACAGGGCGGCGTCCCTGCCGGCCCCGCGTACCGCCGAGGAGGCCGTTGTCACGTCGAGCCTGGACCCGGCCGTCGTGCCCCGCTACTTCGGTCCGGTGCCGAACTTCGCCCACAGCCCCCGTCCGACGCGGGACCCCGACGGACGGGTGGTGGCCGGCACCGGGCTGCGCAAGTTCGTCGACCCACTGCCCCTCCCGGGCCGGCCGGGCCCCGGCGACCTCGGCAGCCACCTGCCGGTGGCGGTGCCGGACACCATCAGCTATCCGGGCTGCGACTACTACGAGATCGGCCTGCAGGAGTACGCCCAGCGGCTGCACCGGGACCTGCCGGTCACCCGGCTGCGCGGCTACCGGCAACTCAACCTGGGCACCGACCCGGCCGGACACAACACGGTGGCGCCGCCGGAGCGGCAGTGGCACCTCGGGCCGATGATCCGCGCCCGTCGGGGTCGACCGGTCCGGGTGAAGTTCATCAACCAACTCCCCACCGGTCGGTCCGGCGAGCTGTTCCTGCCGGTCGACGACACCATCGAGGGGGCCGGCCCTGGCCCACTGGACGGACCGGCGCCGTACCCGCAGAACCGGGCCGTGCTGCACCTGGCCGGGGCGCAGACCGGCTGGACCAGCGCGGGCAACCCGGGGCAGTGGATAACCCCGGCCGGGGAGATCACCCCGTACCCGACCGGGCCCGGCCTGACCCACGTGCCGGACATGCCGGAGCCCGGAGCCGGCGCCACCACGCTCTACTTCCCGAACGAGCAGAGCGCCCGGCTGCTGTGGTTCCACGACAACACCCTCGGTCTGGCCCGGCTCACCGTCTACGGCGGACAGCTCGCGCTCTACCTGCTCACCGACCCGGCCGAGGACCAACTCGTCGCCGACGGGGTGCTGCCGGCCGACCAGGTGCCGTTGGTGATCGAGGACAAGACGTTCGTTCCGGACGACACCCAACTCGCCGCCGAGGACCCGACCTGGGACCGGGAACGATGGGGCGCCCGCGGCAGCCTCTGGCACCCGCACGTCTACCAACCCCGGCAGAACCCGTACTCCTCCGGCGGACGCAACCCCACCGGCCGGTGGGACTACGGGCCCTGGTCCCGCAACCCCACCCCGGACGACGCCCACGCCGACGGCTGGGTGCCGAACCCGTACCACGACCCGGTCGACGCGCCGGACGAGCCGCCGCTGAGCCCCGGCGTACCGCACCCGTCGGCCGTCCCCGAGGCGTACGGCGACACCCCGCTCGTCAACGGCGTCGCCTACCCGTACCTGGAGGTGCGGCCACGCGCGTACCGGTTCCGGATCCTCAACGCCTGCCTGGACCGCAGCCTCAACCTCCAGCTCTACCGCGCCTGCTCCGACGCGGCGATGTGGACTGCCGACGGTGCGCTCGCCGACCCCGACGCCGGTGAGGTGCCGATGGTGCCCGCCGCGCGGGCGGCGGACCGTCCGGCCGGGTGGCCGACCGACGGACGCGACGGCGGTGTGCCGGACCCGCGCGCCGCCGGCCCGGAGTTCATCCAGATCGGCAACGAGGCCGGCCTCCTGCCGGCACCGGTGGTGCTGCCGAACCAGCCGATCGGCTACCGCTACGACCGGCTGGACCCGACAGTGCTGAACGTCGACGGACACACAGTGCTGCTCGCCCCGGGCGAACGGGCCGACGTGCTCGTCGACTTCTCCGCCCTGCCGCCGGGCAGCACGCTGATCCTCTACAACGACGCTCCGGCCCCGCTGCCCGGCTTCGACAGTCGCTACGACCAGCACACCGACGGCCCGGACCGCAGCGCCGAGGGTGGCCCGCCCCGGACCGAACCGGGGTACGGCCCGAACACCCGCACCGTGCTCCAGTTCCGGGTCACCGGGACGCCCGAGTCGCCGTACGACCTGAGCCGGCTGCGCGAACGGCTGCCCCTGGCGTACGCGGCCAGCCAGCGCCCGCCGATCGTCCCGCAGCCGGCGTACGACCCGGCGTTCGGCACCCGGACCCCGGCGCAGACGACGGTGCCGGTGCACGCCACCACTGTGACGTTCACGCCGACGGCCGGCACCGGCCCGGTGACAGTGCCGATCGCGGTCAAGGCCGCACAGCAGATCTTCGAGCCGGACCACGGCCGGTCGGCGGGCCGGCTCGGCGTCGGGCACCCACACGCCGGGCCGCTCAACCCGACGACGCTGCCACTCGGTGCTACCGACCCGGTCACCGAGGTGCTCTTCGCCACCGACCCCGCCGTGCCGGTGGGCTCCCCCACCGACGGCACGCAGCTCTGGCGGATCAGGGGCAACGTCCGACAGACCGAGCCGTTGCACATCGCCGGCTGCGACGTGCAGGTGATCAACCGCGTTGGCTGGGACGGCACGCTGCGACTCCCGCACGGCACCGAGCTGGGCTGGAAGGGGGTCGTCCGGGTCAACCCCCGGGAGGACGTGGTGGTGGCGCTGCGCCCGGTCGCGCCGGCGCTGCCGTTCAAGCTGGGCGACAGCGTCCGGCTGCTCGACCCCTGTCGCCCGGCCGGAGCGCGGACCGGGTCGACGCCGGTCAGTCCGATCGACGGGCGACCGGCCACTGTGGTCAACCAACTGGTCAACCTGGGCTGGGAGTACCGCTGGCACAGTCAGCTCGCCGGCCACCGCGACGGTGATCCTGGCCTGGGAGGCGAGCACACCCGGCGGCCCGGGGTCCGGGTTCATCGTGCAGCGGGCACTCGACCCGGCCTTCGAGCAGGAGACGGCCACCTTCACTGTCACCGGCCGCGGCTTCACCAACACGGGGTTGGCCCGGGGCATGACGTACCACTACCGGATCCGGTCGTTCAACGTCGTGGGCACCTCGCCGTACACCGCCCCGATCCTGGTGACGACACCACAGTGACCGGCCCAGGCTCCGCGCGCCGTCGCGGCGCGCGCGCCGTCGGCGCGGTGTCGCGTTACGCGCGCCGTCGGCGCGGTGTCGCGTTACGCGCGCCGTCGGCGCGGTGTCGCGTTACGCGCGGTGTCTCGCGGCGGGCGCCGTCAGCGCGTCGGCGCGCGCAGCGGGGTGCCGACGGCCCGCAGCTCGGCAAGCGCCCCGGCGACCCCGTGCAGCAGGTCGGTCGCCTCGGTGAGCCGGTCGGCGGCCGGGTGGGCGGTCTCCGGTCGGGAGTCCTCGGCCAGGTAGCCGGCGGCGGCGACCACCAGCCGTTCGTACGCGGCCACCCCGCCCTCCAGTTGAGCGGTCAGCGCGGCGTGCGCCTCGGCCAGCGGCGGCCGGGCGTCGGCAGGGGCCAACCGCAGCGCGCGTTCGACACCGGCCACCCGCGCGGCCAGGTCGCGCAGCGACCGGTCGGCGGCGGCGGCCTCCAGCACCGCGGGCTCGGCCAGCCCGGTGAGCCGGGGAGCCATCCCGGCCAGGGTGAGCGCCGCCCGGTCCAGTCGGGCCCACTGCTCTCCGGCGCTGGTGCCGCGCAGCGCGATCCGGGAGCGGACCCGGCGCACCTCGGCCAGCACGCCCGGGCCGACCGGCAGCCGCTCGACGGCGGCGATCAGTCGGGCCCGCGACCGGGCCGCCGCCTCGGCCGGGGCGAGCGCGGGGGGCGCCGGCTGGGCGGCCAGGGCGCGCACGTCGATCCAGCGCCAGGCGGCGAGCGCCACAGCGCTGCCAGCGGCGCCGGCCCAGGCAGCGTCGGGCAGACCAAGCCCGGCGTACGGAGTCAGCACCACCGCCGCGCCGCCGAGCCCACCGGCCAGCACGCTCCACCGTCGGGCCGACCGGCGAAGCCGACCCAGCCTCCGGAAGTACCGTGTCCGCTCGTCTGCCACAGTGACCCCCTCGATCCGGTCGTTCAGCCGGCGGCGGTCGGGTCGCCGGTGCCCCGCTCGCGAGCCATGCTGGCGCGCAGCTCGTCCAACCGGGCGGCGGCCGTCGGGTCGTTGGCCGGGCCGGTCTTCTCGGATTGCGGCACGGCCGGTCGCTGCGCCGCGCCGCCGAGCTGCTCCCCCGCCATGCTGGACCGGATCTGCTCCAACCGGGCGGAGCCTGCCGAGTCGATCGTGGCCTTCTGAATTTCCAACATACGGCCCTCGACGGAGTTGCCGGCCAGTTCGGCGCGACCCATCGCGTTGGCGTACCGCCGCTCGATCCGGTCGCGCACCTCGTCCAGCGACGGGGTGTTGGTGGGCGCGGTCAGCGACGACATCGACTCCAGCGAGCGGGCCACCGTCTCCTGCATCTTGGCCTGCTCCAGTTGGCTGAGCAGCTTGGTGCGCTCGGCGAGCTTCTGCTGGAGGATCATCGAGTTGTTCTCGACCGCTCGGCGGGCCTGGGCGGCGGCGCCCAGCGCCTGGTCGTGCAGGGTCTTCAGGTCCTCGGTGGCCTGCTCGGCGGAGACGAGCTGGCTGGCCAGGGTCTGCGCGGACTGCTCGAACCGCACCGCCTCGGCCTCGTCGCCCTTGGCCCGGGCCTGGTCGGAGAGCACCAGGGCCTGCCGGGCGTTGCCCTGCAACCGCTCGACCTCGGTCATCTGCCGAGACAGCTTCATCTCCAGCTGACGCTGGTTGCCGATCACCGCGGCAGCCTGCTGAACCAGCGCCTGGTGCTGCCGCTGGGCATCCTCGATGGCCTGCTGGATCTGCACCTTGGGATCGGCATGCTCGTCGATCTTCGCACCGAAGAGCGCCATCAGGTAGTTCCAACCCTTGACGAACGGGTTCGCCATCTCCGCGGTATCCCCTCAGTAGCGTCGCTCCACCACGGCCGGGCCGGCTGGACCGACCGACCATGACCGGCCGGTCTCCATCGTCCCAGCCGAACGCCAATGAGGCATCCGTACCGGGCGGTCGACAGCACCGGCGGCTCCTGCGAGCAACCCTACGCGGCCGGGGCCAGCCCGCCCATGGTCAACTGGATCGGCGGCTCAGGCCGCGCAGACCACGTCCCGGTCGCGCTCGGTCGGGCGGACCCGGGTGCTGCGCAGGGTGGCCTTGAGCGGCGATTCCTGGCGGACCGAGACAGCGACCTTGCCGTCGGAGGTGACCTGACGGACACCCCGGTTGGTGCTCTTGGCGGCGGCGTCGGCCGGCTCGTCCTGCATCGAGACGAGCACCCCGGGCATCTGCTCGGCGAGCGCCACGGTGTCGCTCACCTCACGCAGCAGCTCGGAGAGGCGGGCACCGAGGGCGTCGCAGATCGCGGCGAGCAACTCGCTCGACGGTTCCTTGTGCCCGCGCTCGATCTCGGAGAGGTAGCCGAGGCTGACGTTGGCGGCGGTGGAGACCTCACGCAGCGTGCGCTGCTGGCCCTGCCGACGCGCTCGCAGTGCGTCACCGATCACCCGGCGTAGCAGGATCATCGCACCTCCCCCTGAGGGATACCTCGCGCCCGCCGTTGGGCAGCCGGTCGCGGCGGACCGCGCCGACCCCGAACGTCGGAGCCTTCCCGCAACCGTACCCGTTGCGGGCCCGAGCGACATCCCGCCCCGCCCGTCGGTTCGTCGGGACGGGCTCACCGGGGCGCGCCGCCGCCCGTGTGGTGTCGGCTCGGTGGCTCTGATCGCTTCGGCGGTGGCGTTCACGAGGTTGCGGCGGCCAGCCGCTCGGAAAGCAGCCGCAACGCCTCGACCACCGCCTCCGCTCGGACATGGTCCCGCCCGCTGCCCAGGTCGAGCTGGCGGACCTCGCCGCCGTTCGGACCGGCGACCGCGACGTAGACCAGGCCCACGGGTTTCCCGTCCTGCGGCTCCGGGCCGGCGACCCCCGTGGTGGCCAGCCCCCAGTCCGCGCCGCACCGCTGCCGGCCGCCCTCGGCGAGCGCCGCCGCCACCTCCGGGTCCACCGGCCCTCGCTCGGACAGCAGGTCGTCCGGTACGCCAGCCAGCGTCGCCTTCAACTCGGTGGCGTAGACCACGAGGCCACCCCGGTAGACCCCGCTGACCCCGGCGATGTTCACGATCGATGCGGCGAGCGACCCACCGGTGAGCGATTCGACAGTGGCCAGGGTTTCGTGCCGCTCGGCCAGCCGGTGCACGACGCCCGCCGCCGCTCTGCCCACCTCGGCACCGTCCACCTCAGCGCCATTCACCCCGGCACCATCCGCCCCAGGACCACTCACCCCGGCACCGCCCGCCCCGCCACCGTTCACCGACACCCCAACCTCCGTCGCACCAACCAGTCCTTCCCCACCCACCAATCCCCAACCCCGACGCCCGACCCAATCGCGGCGATCATGGAGTTGGCGTCACGACACGCCGTTCCGACCGGCGATAAGTCCATGATCGATAGGAGCACCTGGGCAGGGGGTCAGCGGGGGCGGCGGAGGCGGAGGGCCTGGGCTATGTAGTCGAAGCCGGTGGCGACCGTGACCAGGACGGCGGCGGCCATGATCCAGGGGCCGACGGCGGCGAGCGCGGCCGGCATCGGCCAGAGGTACCAGGCGATGGCGAGGATCTGGAGCGCGGTCTTGACCTTGCCGCCTCGGCTGGCGGCGATAACGCCGTGCCGGATCACCCAGAACCGCAGCCCCGTGATGCCCAGCTCGCGGACGAGGATCAGCGCTGTCACCCACCAGGGCAGTTGGTCGTACCAGGAGAGCAGCACCAGCGCCGCGCCGGTCAGCGCCTTGTCGGCGATCGGGTCGGCCACCTTGCCCACCGACGTGACCAGCCCGAAGCGGCGGGCGATCCAGCCGTCCACCAGGTCGGTCGCCGAGGCCACCGCGAAGATCAGGCAGGCCGCCATCCGCCAACCGGCGTGGGTCATCCCCGACATGATCACCGAGGCGGCGAAGACCGGCACCAGCACCAGCCGCAGGGCGGTCAACGCGTTGGCCGCGTTGACGACGGGCACCACGGCCACCACCCGGCCCGGCGTCGACTCCGTCGCCCCGGTCACCGCCGGACTCCGCTCGGGCCGCCGTGGCGTTCCCGGCACCGCACCACCTGGGTCCCCCGCTCCGCTCGGGCCCGCCGTCACCGTGCCGCGCCGGGCGCCGCCGAGATCATCTCATCCGGCACAGCGAGCAGGTCCACCCCTTCGGTGCCGGTCACCGTTGCGCGTACCAGATCGCCCGGGCGCAACGCGGCCAGGTCGACCCCGCCCTCGGCCGGGGCCACCAGGGTGGTGGAACCGTCCACCTCGGGCGCCTGGTGGGCCGCCCGGCCCTCCACGACGCCGTCCTCGATCGAGTCGACAAGCACCTCGACTGTCGAGCCGAGCCGGTCTTCGGCCCGCTGCGAGCAGAGCTCGTCGGCGAGGGCGCTGAGCCGGTCGTAGCGCCGCTTGATCGTCGCGGCGGAGACCTTGCCGGGCAGCCCGGCAGCCTCGGTGCCGTCCTCGTCGCTGTAGTCGAACATGCCGATCGCGTCGAGCCGGGCCTCGGTCAGGAACCGGACCAGCTCGTCGACGTCGGCGCGGGTCTCGCCGGGGAAGCCGACGATGAAGTTGCTCCGGGCGCCCGCGTCCGGGGCCAGGGCGCGGGCACTCGCCAGCAGCTCCAGGAACCGGTCGGTGGAGCCGAAACGCCGCATCCGGCGCAGCACCGGCTCGCTGGAGTGCTGGAACGACAGGTCGAAGTACGGCGCCACGCCCGGGGTGGTGGCGATCGCCTCGACCAGACCGGGCCGGGTCTCGGCCGGCTGAAGGTAGCTGGCCCGCACCCGGACGATGCCGGTCACCGCGGCGAGCTGCGGCAGCAGCTTCTCCAGGGCGCGCGGGTCACCCAGGTCCTTGCCGTACGAGGTGGAGTTCTCGCTGACCAGCACCAGCTCCCGTACGCCGGTCTTGGCCAGCCACTCCGCCTCGGCGAGCAGCTCGTCCGGGGTACGCGAGACGAAGGCCCCCCGGAAGGCCGGGATGGCGCAGAACGCGCAGCGACGGTCGCAGCCGCTGGCCAGCTTCAGCGAGGCCACCGGGCCGGTGTCGAGCCGTCGGCGCAGCACCTGGCGCAGGTGTGCCGGGGTGTGCTCGTCGGTGTCGACGACGGTGCGGGTCACAGTGCCGTGGCCGGGCAGAGACACCTTGCTGTCGCGGCGCTGCACCGGAGTCAGCGGCAGCAGCTCGCGCCGGTCCCGTGGGGTGTGCGCGGTGATCTGCTCGCCGGCGACGACGGCGTTCAGCCGGGCGGCGATGTCGGGGTAGTCGTCGAAGCTCAGCACCGCCTGGGCCTCGGGCAGGCTGTCGGCCAACTCCCGGCCGTACCGCTCGGCCATGCAGCCCGCGGCGACCACCTTGGCGCCCGTTCCGGCGGCGGCGAGCAGAGTCTGGATCGAGTCCTGCTTGGCCTTCTCCACGAAACCGCAGGTGTTGACGACCACCACGTCGGCGCCCTCGCCGTCGGTGGTCACCTGCCAGCCGTCGGCGTGCAGGCGGGCGGCCAGCTCCTCCGAGTCGACCTCGTTGCGGGCACAGCCCAGGGTCAGCAGGGCGACGCGACGGCCCTCGGCGTGATCAGCGGGAGAAGGAGAGGTGGCAGACACCATCCGAGGGTACCGGGCCGGCCGGGTAACCCCACGCACGCGGGCTGCGGAGACGGTCGACACCGAGGCGAACGTCATTCCGGTCAGCGCGCCTCGGCGCCGACCCGGGTCAGCGCGTCGAGCAGGAACACCTCGGTGCCGGCCAGGCCGGTGGAGCAGAAGACGGAGATCTGGTTCGCCGTGGTCCGGCCGGGAACCGCGCCGGCCAGGATGCCGCCCAGGTCACGCAACCGCCCGGCGTACGGGGGTGTGGCCGCGAGCATCGGCGGCTGGTAGTCCGCCGCCTGGGCCGGTGAATCGGTGACCAGCAGGTCGGCGGTGTCCAGCAGGTCGGTGCCGAACTCGCTGCGGTCGCGCTGCTTGAAACCGACCGCGTTGACGTGCGTGCCGGGGCTGAGGTCGGCGGCGCAGAGCACCGGGGTCGGGCTGGTGGTCGCCAGCACCACCAGGTCCCGCCCGGCGACGGCCGAGCCCGGGTCGGCCACCGCCCGGGCCGGCACGCCCAGTTCGGCACGGACCCGGGCGGCGAACGCCTCCCGGCGAGCGGCGGAGCGGCTGTGCACCACCACCTCGCGCAACGGACGGACCGCGGCGGTCGCCCAGACCTGGGTCCACGCCTGCCGGCCGGAGCCGATCACCGCGAGGGTGGCGGCGTCGGGACGCGCCAGCGCGTCGACAGCGAGGCCCCCCAACCCTCCGGTACGACGGGAGCCCAACTCCTCGCCGACCGCGACCGCCCGGATCGCCCCGGTCCGGGCGTCGTGCAGCACCACCAACTGCTCGCCCTGCGGGTGACCGAAGGTGTCGTACGAGCGGAAGCCGTACCACTCGCCGACCAGGTGCCCGGCGGTGAGAACCATCCGCCCGCCGCCCAGCGGTGCGGCGGCCCGGGGCGGCGCGATCAGGCGCCCCTCGTACGCGGCCAGGAGGGCGGCGCGCATGGCGTCGACAGTGGTGGCGGCGTCCAGCGCGGCGGCGACCTCCGGGTCGGCGTAGAGCATGGTCATGGTGGCGATACTGCAAGTTGAAGTCAGGTGGAGGTCAACGGACCGTGGTGGTGGTCACGGCCCCGCCACCCGGGGCCGGTGCTAGCGTCGGCGCCGGCGGCCGGATGCTCGTGGCCGCTCCGGACGAGTGGTGGGCGTACCCGGTCAGGCCAAGACGCCCCGCGTGACGTGCAGACTCGACTCGTCCCGGCGCGGCAGCCCGGGCGCTTCCGGTGAGGTGAACGATGGCCTGGCTCGTACTGGTGATCTCGGGACTGTTGGAGACGGCCTGGGCGATCGCCCTGGACCGCAGCGCCGGCTTCAGCCGGCTGGTCCCGTCAGTGGTGTTCGTGGTGACCCTGCTGCTGAGCATGGCCGGGCTGTCGTACGCGCTCCGGGACATCCCCGTCGGCACCGGCTACGCGGTGTGGGTCGGCATCGGCGCGGTCGGCACCGCGCTGGTCGGGATGCTGGCGCTCGGCGAGTCGGCGAGCCTGCCCCGGATCCTCTGCCTCCTGCTGGTGGTCGCCGGCGTGATCGGTCTCAAGATCTTCCACTGAGGCGCCCCGTCGGCAGGCGTGGCCGGCGCCCACAGTGGGTAGTGATCGATTCGTCACGACAGGCTCTCACCCGGAGGAAGACATGGCCGACATGCCGAGCACCGCCCGTCCCCGCAGCAACGCCGCCCGCATCCTCACCATCGTGGGCTTCGTCTTCGCGGTCCTGGCCCTGCTGCTCAACCCGATCATCTTCGGCGTGCTCGGCGTCATCGCTGGCGTCGTCGGCGCGGTGCTCGGTGACAAGCCGCTGGGCTGGTACGCCGCCGCGGCCAGCGTCGTCGCCGCGATCATCAGCCTGGTGGTCTTCGCCGCGCTGATCAACAACTGACCACTCCCCCCGTCGCGGGCCCGTCGGATTCCGGCGGGCCCGTCGTGCGTCGGGGGTCGGTCAGTCCACGTCGCCGCGCAGGCCGGTCAGGACCTCGTCCAGCTCGTCCGGCTTGACCAGCACGTCGCGCGCCTTCGACCCCTCGGACGGCCCGACCACTCCCCGGGTCTCCATCAGGTCCATCAGGCGGCCCGCCTTGGCGAAACCGACCCGCAGCTTGCGTTGCAGCATCGAGGTCGAGCCGAACTGCGAGGTGACCACCAGCTCCACCGCCTGCACCAACAGGTCCAGGTCGTCGCCGATGTCCTCGTCAATCTTCTTCTTGGTCTCCTGCGCCGGGGCCAGCACGTCCTTGCGGAACTCCGGCTCACGTTGGTCCTTGCAGAACTTCACCACGTCGGCGATCTCGCGCTCGGTGACCCAGGCGCCCTGGATCCGGACCGGCTTGGAGGCGCCCATCGGCAGGAAGAGCCCGTCACCACGGCCGAGCAGCTTCTCCGCGCCCGGTTGGTCGAGGATGACTCGGGAGTCCGCCAGGGAGGAGGTGGCGAACGCCAGCCGGGACGGCACGTTCGCCTTGATCAGACCGGTCACCACGTCGACCGAGGGGCGCTGGGTGGCCAGCACCAGGTGGATGCCGGCGGCCCGGGCCAGCTGGGTGATCCGGACGACCGAGTCCTCCACGTCGCGCGGCGCGACCATCATCAGGTCGGCCAGTTCGTCCACGATCACCAACAGGTACGGGTACGGACGCATCTCGCGTTCGCTGCCCGGCGGTGCCGTGATCTCGCCGCTGCGGACCTTGCGGTTGAAGTCGTCGATGTGCCGGACCCCGTTGGCGGCGAGGTCGTCGTAACGCATGTCCATCTCGCGGACCACCCAGTCCAGCGAGTCGGCCGCCTTCTTGGCGTTCGTCACGATCGGGGTGACCAGGTGGGGAATGCCCTCGTAGCCGGTCATCTCGACCCGCTTCGGGTCGATCAGCAGCAGCCGCACCTCGTCCGGGGTGGCCCGGGTGAGGATGGACACCAGCAGGGTGTTGAGGCAGCTCGACTTGCCCGCGCCGGTGGCCCCGGCGATCAGGATGTGCGGCATCTTCGCGAGGTTGGCCACCACGTAGCCGCCCTCGATGTCCTTGCCGAGCGCCACCACCATCGGGTGGTGATCGCTGGTCGCCGCGCGCGAGCGCAGCACGTCGCCGAGGGCCACGTTCTCCGGGTCGGTGTTCGGGATCTCCACGCCGACGGCGCTCTTGCCCGGGATCGGGCTGAGGATCCGTACGTCCGGTGACTTCACCGCGTACGCGATGTTGCGGGACAGCTGGGTGATCCGCTCGACCTTGACGCCGTGCCCCAGCTCCACCTCGTAGCGGGTGACGGTCGGGCCGCGGGTGAAGCCGGTGACGGCGGCGTCCACGTCGAACTGGTCGAACACGCCGGTCAGCGCGGCGATCACCTCGTCGTTGGCCTTGCTGCGGGTCTTCGCGGCCGCCCCGGCGCTGAGCATGTTTGCCGGCGGCAGGGTGTAGTCCCCGGACAGCCCGGTCAACGCGAGCTGCTCGGCCCGGGTCGGGGCGGGCGAGTGCTCCGGCGGGTCGACCGGC
The DNA here is from genome assembly GCF_018070325.1 of Micromonospora sp. H61. Classification (GTDB taxonomy): domain Bacteria; phylum Actinomycetota; class Actinomycetes; order Mycobacteriales; family Micromonosporaceae; genus Micromonospora; species Micromonospora salmantinae. Next base: position 7,379 of record NZ_JAGPXY010000088.1, on the reverse strand, counting down.
GGCTTGCGGCTCGCCGGCACCTTCGCCGGAGACTTGCGCGGCAGCACCATGGTCTCCTGGAGGTCCGCGCCGTCCAGGTCCTCGAAGTCGTCCGGGTCCAGTGGCGCGGGCATCCGCTTCGCCGGTCGCTTGCGCGCCGGCTTGGCGGCCACCTCGTCCGCCTCCTCATCCGCCTCCGGTGCGCCGACCAGCCCACCCGCGAGCAGGCCCAGCCGCTCCGGGATCTTGTTGATCGGCGTCGCGGTCACCACGAGCAGACCGAAGAGCAGAAGCAGGATGAGCAGCGGCACCGCCACCCAGGCGGTGACCGCCCGCTCCAACAGCCCGCCGACGCCCGCGCCGACCAGACCGCCGGCGAAGTCACGCTCCAGCGGGTCGGCCGGGTCCTGACCGATCTGGAGCAGCGCGGCGGTCGACACCAGCAGCGACCCCCAGCCGATCAACCCACGGCCCCGGTGCTCCGGATCGGCCGGCTGACGCATCAACCGCCACGCCCCGATCATCAGCAGCACCGGAACGACGACCGAGATCGCACCAAGGAACAGCCGGATCGTGTCGGCCAGTCGCGCGCCCACCGGCCCCGCTCCGGACAGCCAGAGCGCCACGGCGGTGAGCAGGGCGAGCCCGAACATGAGCAGCCCGGCACCGTCGCGGCGGTGCTCCGGGTCGAGGTCGCGGGCCGAGGCGGCCTGCCGGCCGGCGGCGCGCACCGCCCAGCCCATCCCGTGCGCCAACCCCATCCACAGTGCACCGACCGCACGACCGACGTAGACCGCCGGGCCGGGCCGGGCCGGCGTGGTGCGACGTCGGACCGGTGCCCGGGTGGTCTTCTTCGCCGGTTGGCGGGCACGACTGTTGGTGCCACCGCGCGGCGACGCGCCGCGTCGCCGGCTCGCCTGAGAGGTACGGCCCGCCATAGAGTCACGGTAACGGTGGGGCCGGGCAGAACCCCGCTTTTCCGGGTCGTGTCCGCGCGTCGTAACACGAACCCCACCGCCGGTCGTGATATCCGCCTCAGAAGGGATGCCCCATGGCGTCGCCGGAAATCGAAGGCGATCCGGACGATCCGCTGGCCGGGCACCCTGGCGCGCTGCGTCCGCTGACCGGTGAACTGGTCGCCGCGGTCCTCGCTGCCCGTGGCCGGTCCGTCGGCCCGACCCCGGACGGCGAGCTGGTGGGCCACTTCGACGACAACCTGATCTGGTTCCTGCGCGTCGGCGGGGACGGGGAGTTGCTCCAGATCCGCACCATGGTCGATCCGACCTTCGGCATCGAACGGGTGCCCGACCTGTACGCGTTCTGCAACTCCTGGAACCACGACCGGCTCTGGCCCAAGGCGTTCGTCCACGTCGCCGACGACGGTCGGGCCCGGGTGTACGGAGAGGTGATCACCGACCTGGAACGCGGCGTGACCCCACACCAGCTCGACCAACTGCTCGACTGTGGCATCTCCACCGGCTGCCAGCTGGCCGTGGCGGTTCGTCGACTGCCCGGCGCGGTGCCGTCGTGACCGGCCGGGACGAGTTCACCGGCAGCCGCACCGGCACGACACCCACCGGCTCCGGTGACCGCCTCGCGCGGGGCCGCGTACCGGCGCTGGAGACCGCGCTTGCCGCGGCCCGGGACCTCCCCGACGGCCCGGCCCGGCAGGTGGCCCTGGAGCGGCTCGCCGAGCGCGCCGACGCGGCCGGCGACGTCCGGTCCGGGATGGACGCGCGATTCGCGTTGATCGAGGCGTACCTGCTGCACGGGGAGCGGTGGCGTCTGGTCGAGCCGGTCCGGCGCTGCCGGGCCGCCGCCGACCACCGGCCCGACCTCCTCACCGAGACGGAGGCCGGGCTGCTGCTGCGCTACCAGCGGTACGCGGTGGAGGCGTTGCTCGGCACCCCCCGGGTCGGGCTGGACCAGACCCGGTCCCTGCTGCACGACCTGGCCCACCGCGTCGGCGCGGATGGTCCGGACACACCGACCGTCGCGGAGCTGCACTGCCGGATCGCCGATCATCTCGGCGACGAGCCCACCGCCCGGCACTGGTACGAGCGATGGTCCGGAAAACGGCCGGGCCCGGCCGGCGGCTGCCCGGGCTGCGCCTCGGCACGGCGTGCCGAGCTGCTGGCCGGCTGGGGCGAGTGGCATGCCGCGGTCAGTGAGCTCGGGGAAACCGACGGCGACCCGCAGTCCTGCACCGACCAGCCCGAGCGGGACCTGGTCGCCGGTCTACTGCCGGCACTGCGCACCGGCGAGCCGGCGCGGGCGGCGACGGCGCACGTGCGGGCGTACCGCCGGCACCGGCGGGAGCGCGCGGCGTTCCCGCACCTCGCCGCGCACCTGCGGTTCTGCGCGCTGGGCGGGCACCTGGAGCGCGGGCTGGCCATCCTGGCCGAGCAGCTTCCCCGGTTGGACCGGCCGACCGACGATCTCGCCGCCATGGAGTTCGCCGCCGCCGGGGCGCTGGTCTGCGGGCTGGCTGCCGAGGCAGGGCTGGGCGGGCGGACGATGCCCCGGCCGGCGTACGGCGAGCGGACGGCCACCGAGTTGGACGTCGCCACCCTCGGGGCGCTGCTGCTCGGGATGGCCAACGAGTTGGCCGGCAGCTTCGACGCCCGCAACGGCACCGGGCACCACTCCGGACGGATGGCCGCCTGGCTGGCCGAGCGCCCGCTCGCGGCGCCGGTTCCGCTACCCACCGACGACGAACCTGACGAGCCCGACGCCGACTGGTCCGACCTCCAGGCCGACGCCGACGCCGAGCCCGAGCTGGGCGAACGCGAGTTGTCGGCGCTCTCCCTCGGCATGATCACCGAAATCTTGGACGGGCGCGGCGACCGGTACCTGGTGGACGAGGGCGAGACAGTGGTCGGCCACTGGGAGGGGGCGGTGATCCAGTTCCGGCGGGCCGGTGAGCGCGGCGAGGTGCTGCACGCCCGTGCCATGGCCAACCGCCGGCTGCCGGCGGCCCGCCGCGCCGAGGCGTACGCCTTCTGCAACGCGTGGAACCACGACCGGCTACTGCCCAAGGCGTACGCGCACGACCTCGGCGACGAGTTGGTGCTGGCCGGCGACGTGGCCACCGACCTGGCGCACGGGGTCGCCCCGGCGCAGCTACGGGTCCTCATGGAGGCCGCCATCGCCACCGGCGTCGCGTACGCCGAGGCCGTCGCCGCGCTGCCCTGACTCCCGGATACGGCGGACGCCGGCCCACCCCGTTCAGGTGGACCGGCGTCAGCGGGAGTTGCTCAGACCTCGACGACGGTGGGAACGATCATCGGCCGACGACGGTACTTGTCGTTGACCCACCGCCCCACGGTCCGCCGGACGATCTGCTGAAGCTGGTGCGGGTCGGTGATGCCGTCCGCCGCGGCCCGGTTGAGCGCCTCGGTGACCAGCGGCACCACCGGGTTGAACGCCTCCGGGTCCTCGGAGAAACCCTTCGCGGAGAGCGTCGGGCCGGCGACCACCTTGCCGGTGACCGAGTCGACGACCACTGTGGTGGCGATGAAACCGCCGTCACCGAGGATCCGCCGTTCGGTGAGCAGCGACTCGCTGACGTCACCGACGGCGAGGCCGTCCACGTAGACGTACCGGCTCTTCACGTGCCCGACCAGGGTGGCGCGGCCCTCGACCAAGTCGACCACGTCGCCGTCCTCGCAGATCACCACCCGGTCGGCGGCGACCCCGGATTCGATGCCGAGCCGGGCGTGGGCGCGCAGGTGACGCCACTCGCCGTGCACGGGCATCAGGTTGCTGGGCCGGACCACGTTGAGCAGGTAGAGCAGTTCCCCGGCGGGGGCGTGCCCGGAGACGTGCACCTTGGCCACGTCCTTGTGCACGACCACCGCGCCGGCCCGCGCGAGCCGGTTGATCACCCGGTAGACCGAGGTCTCGTTGCCGGGCACCAGTGAGGAGGCCAGCACGACCGTGTCACCGGGGGCGATGGTGATGTGCCGGTGGTCGCCGCTGGCCATCCGGCCCAGCGCGCTCATCGGCTCACCCTGGGAACCGGTGGACATCAACACGATCTGCTCCGGCGGCAGGGTGGTCGCCTCCTCGATCCCGATGACCAGGCCGGCCGGGATGTTGAGCAGGCCGAGGTCCCGGGCGATGCCCATGTTGCGGACCATGGACCGGCCGATCAGCGCGACCTTGCGACCGTGCTCGGCGGCGGAGTCGAAGACCTGCTGCACGCGGTGCACGTGCGAGGCGAACGAGGCCACGATGATCCGACCCTTGGCCTTCGCGAAGATCGAATCGAGCACCGGGCCGATCTCCCGCTCCGGGGTGACGAATCCCGGGATCTCCGCGTTGGTGGAGTCGGACAGCAGCAGGTCGACGCCTTCGGCGCCGAGCCTGGCGAAACCGGCCAGGTCGGTGATCCGGCCGTCCAGCGGCAGCTGGTCCATCTTGAAGTCGCCGGTGTGCAGCACCAGGCCGGCGGGGGTGCGGATGGCCACCGCGAGGGCGTCCGGGATCGAGTGGTTGACAGCGAAGAACTCACACTCGAACGGGCCGAGCCGCTCGCGGCCGCCCTCCCGCACGGTCAGCGTGTACGGCTGGATCCGCCGCTCGGCCAACTTCGCCTCGACCAGGGCGAGGGTGAACTGTGAGCCGACCAGCGGGATGTCGGGCTTGTGGGCGAGCAGGTACGGCACCGCGCCGATGTGGTCCTCGTGACCGTGCGTCAGCACGATCGCCTGGACGTCGGCCAGCCGGTCCAGGATCGGACCGAAGTCGGGCAGGATCAGATCCACACCCGGCTGCTCGACGTCAGGGAAAAGCACCCCGCAGTCGACGATCAGCAACTTGCCGTCGTACTCGAAGACGGTCATGTTCCGACCGATGGCGCCGAGCCCGCCGAGCGGGATGATCCGCAGGCCACCTTCCGGCAGCGGCGGGGGTAGCTCCGCCTCGATGTGCGCCTCGGTCACGCGTCCACCTCATTCTGCGACGCCGTTACTCGACGTCCATCGTGTCGTTCGTTCATTCGGGCAGCTCCAGGCCCGCTGCCGCGAAGTCCGCGCGCAGCTGGGCGATCTCGTCGTCGGTGGCGTCCACGAGCGGGGGTCGCACCGGGCCGGCCGGCAGGCCCAGCGACGCCAGGCCCGCCTTCACCAGGATGGTGCCCTGGGTACGGAAGATGCCGGTGAACAGCGGCAGCAGCCGCCGGTGCAGGGCCAGCGCGGTCGGCATGTCCCCCGCGTCGTACGCCTCGATCATCTGTGCGGTCAGCGCCCCGGTGAAATGCGTCGAGGTGCCGACCACGCCCACGCACCCGACGGCCAGCGCCGGCAGGGTGAGGGCGTCCTCGCCGCTGTAGAAGGCGAGGGTGGTCCGGCTGGTGACCCAGCTGGTGGCGGTCAGGTCGCCCTTGGCGTCCTTGACCGCGACGATCCGGCCGTGTTCGGCGAGCCGGACCAACGTCTCGGTGTCGATCGGCACGCCGGAGCGGTGCGGAATGTCATAGAGCATCACCGGTAGGCCGGTGGCGTCGGCCACCGCTGTGAAGTGTCGCAGCAACCCGCTCTGCGGCGGCTTGTTGTAGTACGGGGTGACCACCAGCAGGCCGTGCGCACCCGCCTTCTCGGCGGCGGCGGCCAGCTCGATGGTGTGCCGGGTGTCGTTGGTGCCAACGCCCGCGACCACCTTGGCGCGGTCACCGACGGCCTCCACCACGGCTCGGATCAGGTGTTCCTTCTCCACGTCGGTGGTGGTCGGCGACTCGCCGGTGGTGCCATTGACCACCAGCGCGTCGTTGCCCTGCTCGTCGACCAGGTGGCTCGCCAGCCGGGCGGCGCCGTCGAGATCGAGGGAACCGTCGGGGGCGAACGGGCTCACCATGGCTGTGAGCAGCCGGCCGAACGGGCGGGACGCCGGTCGGGCCGCGGCGTCGAGGTGGTCGTGCGTCATACCCTCCAACCTAGCGGACGACCAGCCGAGGCCCGCCGGGGAAGGGCTCAGGACGCCTCGTGCGGGCTGGCCGCCACTTCGGTGCCGTCCGGCAGGGTGGTGATCACGAAGTCGGCGAACACGTTCGGGGCGACCCCCTGGAGCTGGCGCAGGCACTCCACGGCCAGCTCACGGATCTCCACGTCGGCGTGCTCGGTGGCCCGCATCGCCACGAAGTGCCGCCAGGCCCGGTAGTTGCCGGAGACCACGATCCGGGTCTCGGTGGCGTTGGGCAGCACCGCGCGGGCCGCCTGCCGGGCCTGCTTGCGGCGCAGCGTCGGGTTGGGCTCGTCGGAGAAGCGCTGCTCGAGGCCCTCCAGCAACTCGGTGTACGCCCGAACGCTCGCCTCGGCGGCCTCCACGAACTTCTTGTGCAGCTCCGGGTCGTCGGCGATGACGGCCGGCTCGACCATGGCCGCGTCCCGCTCCGGGACGTAACGCTGCGACAGCTGGGAGTACGAGAAGTGCCGGTGCCGGATCAGCTCGTGGGTGAAGGAGCGGGACACCCCGGTGAAGTAGAAGGTGACCGACCCGTGCTCCAGCACGCTCAGGTGGCCCACTTCGAGGATGTGCGCCAGGTAGCCGGCGTTGGTGGCGGTCGCCGGGTTCGGCTTCTTCCACGACTGGTAGCAGGCCCGACCGGCGAACTCGGCGAGCGCCTGGCCGCCCTCCGCGTCGGTCGACCACGGCACGTCGTCCGGGGCCGCGAATTGGGTCCACGCGATCAACTTGACCTGGGGCTGCACCATGTCCGGCATTCCTGGGACTTTAGTGGTGGGGTGCCGCCCGACCCAACTCAGGCGCGCCCCGTGCAATGTCGATCACTCAGCCAGCGCCGAACCCGCCGACGCACCAGGCCGACAGCCTGGGGGCGTCGGCCGGGTGCCGGGTGCCGGGTGCCGGGTGCCGGGTGCCGGGTGCCGGGTGCCGGGTGCCGGGTGCCGGGTGCCGGGTGCCGGGTGCCGGGGATCGTCGTCGGGGCCGGGGCGGACAGATCCATCGGCGTCCTTTGGAGCTGAATCGTTGGCGACATCACCCCCGGCGGGTGGGCCGCCCAAGCCGGCGACCGGGGCCCGAGCGACCGGGGCCCGAGCGGTTCGGCAGCCGCTGCACCCGCAAGATCAGGCAACATCCTGGATGTAGTGGCATCGGTCGCGCCCGACTCCACTACATCCAGGATCGAGCGCGCTCTTACATCCAGGATCGAGCGCGCTCTCGGGGCCAGGTACGTCGGCCGTCGTGCGCCCCGGACGCGGGTGGGCGCCGGAGGAGGCCCGTGATGTCGTAAACGAATCAGCTCCAAAGGACGCTCGAACAACGCATGCCGGTCGCACCCGGGCACCGGGCCGTCGGGCGGCGGCAGGTCGCGCACTGGCGCGCCAGGCAGCGGCGCGTCAGACGGCAGCACAGCGGGGCGAGGCGGGGCGGGGCGGGCG
>NZ_JAGPXY010000087.1 GCF_018070325.1 Micromonospora sp. H61 | reverse complement strand
AGCTGGCCCGGCTCGCCGCCGCCGGGGTGCCCGGCGCGCACCCCGACGACTGGTGGGGGCTGCGGGTGCTCTCCGACGACCGGCCGCTCGTCGACGACGGCGACCCGGTGCGGGTCACCCCGTCGGCCATGGAGAGCGCGCTGCGGTGCTGCCTGCGCTGGCTGCTGGAACGGCACGGCGGCAGCGGCCCGACCAGCACCGCGCAGGGGGTGGGCAACCTGGTGCACGCCGCCGCGATGCTCGCCGAGGACGCCAGCGCCGACCGGGGCGCGCTGCTCGACTACGTGGCCGCCCGGTTCGACGCGATCGAGCTGGCGGCCCGGTGGATGGCCGGGCCGGAGCGGGAACGCGCCGAGGCGATGGTCGACAAGCTGCTGCGCTGGCTCGCCACCAATCCGCGCCGGTTGCTCGCCATCGAGCACGAGTTCGCCGTCCGCCTGGACGACCCGAACCGGCCCGTCGACCTGACCGGTCGGGTCGACCGGCTGGAGGTCGACGAGGCCGGGCGGCTCGTGGTAATCGACCTGAAGACCGGCAAGTCCACTGCTGTCACCGGCACCGACCTTGCCGAGCACCCGCAGCTCGGCGCCTACCAGGCGGCGGTGGAGGCGGGGGCGTTCGCCGAGTTCGGTGACGAGTCCGGGGGCGCGGCGCTGGTGCAGCTCGGGACCTCCGCCAAGGACGCCAGGGAGCAGAACCAGCCGGCCGCCAGCGAGGGCCCGGCGGCCGGTTGGGCGACCGCGCTGGTCCGGCGGACCGCCGATACGATGGCAGCCGCCACGTTCGCCGCGGTGGCCAACTCGAAGTGCCGGGTCTGCCCGGTGCGCACCAGCTGCCCGGTCTCCGGGCAGGGTCGCCAGGTCGTCGAGCCGCCCACCGTCCGACGCACAGGTGAGGGCGAGGAGTGAGCTTGCGAGCCCCGCAGTCACGAACTGAGATAGCACCGTGAGGGCGAGGAGTACGCCGGTGTTGGGAACTGAGACGGCACCGTGAGTCAGCCCACCCTGTTCGGCGCGGGCCCCGCCCCGACGCCCCGACTCGCGGACTCCGGCCCCCGGTACACACCGGTGGAGCTGGCCAAGCTGCTGCGGTTGCCGGCACCCACCCGGGAGCAGGCCGCGATCATCGCCGCCCCGGTGGAGCCGCTGCTCGTGGTCGCGGGGGCAGGGTCGGGCAAGACCGAGACGATGGCCGCCCGGGTGGTCTGGCTGGTGGCCAACTCGTACGTGCGGCCGGAGCAGATCCTCGGGCTGACCTTCACCCGCAAGGCGGCCGGCGAACTGGCCCATCGGATACGGACCCGGCTCGACCAGCTGATCCGCCGACTCGGCCGGCAGGGACGGGATCCGCTGAACGATCCGCTCGCGGGTGAGCCCACCGTCTCCACCTACCACTCGTACGCGGGGCGGATCGTCACCGAGCACGGGCTGCGGGCCGGCTACGAGCCGTCCACCCGGCTGCTCACCGAGGCGTCCCGCTGGCAGTTGGTCGACCTGCTGGTGCGCAACTACGACGGCGACATGTCCGAGGTGGACCGGATGCCGAGCACCATCACCGACGCGGTGCTGGCGCTGGCCGGGGAGCTGGACGAGCATCTGGTCGCGCCGGACGACCTGGCGGCCTGGACCGGTCGGTTCTTCGCCGAGGTGCAGTCCCGGCCGGGTCGGGTGTACGCCGACGTGCGCAAGGCGCTCACCCTCCAGCAGACCCGGTTGCGCCTGTTGCCGCTGGTGCGGGCGTACGCCCGGCGCAAGGAGGACTTCGAGGCGATGGACTTCGCCGACCAGCTCGCCCGGGCGGCCCGGGTGGCCCGGGACCACCCGGGGGTCGGCGTGATAGAGCGGGACCGCTTCCGGGTGGTGCTGCTCGACGAGTACCAGGACACCAGCCACGCCCAGGTGGTGTTGCTCAACGCGCTGTTCGGTGGCGGGCACCCGGTGACCGCGGTGGGCGACCCGTGCCAGTCGATCTACGGCTGGCGGGGGGCCAGCGCGGGCACCCTGGACCGGTTCCCCACCGAGTTCGCCCGCGCCAACGGGGAGCCGGCCCCGGCGCTGGGGCTCACCACGAGTTGGCGCAACCGCCCGGAGATCCTCCGGGTGGCGAACGCGCTCTCCACCCCGCTGCGGGCGGCGGGTGCCCGGGTGCCGGAGCTGCGCTCCGCGCTGACCGTCCGGGACCCGATCCCGCACCGCAGCCCGGGCGGCGCGGCCGGCGGCACCGTGCACTGCGCGATGCTGCCCACGTACGCCGACGAGGCCGACTGGATCGCCGACAGCGTGCTCGCCGCCTGGCGTGGGGCGGCCGGGATGCCGGGCGCGGCCCCGGAACACATCCCGGTGGACCGCCGTCCGACGACAGCCGTGCTGGTCCGGGTGCGCAGCCAGATCCCGGCGATCGAGTCGGCTCTGCGCGAGCGGGGCCTACCGGTCGAGGTGGTCGGGCTGGGCGGCCTGCTGGACACCCCCGAGGTACGCGACGTGGTCTGCACGCTGCGGGTCCTGGCCGACCCGACCGATGGCGCCGCGCTGCTGCGGTTGCTCACCGGCGCCCGTTGGCGGATCGGACCACGTGACCTGGTGGCGTTGCACCGGCGAGCGCGGGCCATCGCGAACGCTCGGCGACAGGTGGCCGCCGACGAGGCATCGGAGATCAGCCCAGACCTGTTGGACGAGGCGACTCTGGTGGAGGCGTTGGCCGACCTCGGGCCGGCGCAGGCGTACTCGGCGGAGGGGTTCGCGCGGCTGCGCGCGTACGGCCGGGAGTTGGCGCTGCTGCGCTACCGGCTGGACCAGGCGCTGCCGGACCTGATCGCGGACATCGAGCGGACCATCGGCCTGGACGTGGAGGTCGCGGTGCGGGCCGGCCGGGACGGCGCCGGCGACGCGGGCCTGGCCCGGGGGCATCTGGACGCGCTCGGCGACGTGGCGGCCCGGTTCAGCGGGGAGACGCCCGGCGCGACCCTGTCCGGATTCCTGTCCTACCTGGCCGCCGCCGAGGACGAGGAGCGCGGTCTGGCGCCGGGCGAGGTCGAGGTGGTGGAGGGCGCGGTGCAGGTGGTCACCGCGCACGCCGCCAAGGGCCTGGAGTGGGACGTCGTTGCGGTGGCCGGGCTCAGTCGTGGGCTGTGGCCGGGGCCGGTCCGCAACTCCGACCACTGGCTGGGTGGGCTGGGTGTGCTGCCGTTCCCGCTGCGCGGCGACGCCGACGGCCTGCCCGAGTTGGCACTCGACGAGGCGGGGGACCAGCGGGCCGTGGCGCGGGCGGTGACCGACTTCACCGACGCGTGGCGGGCCCACGACGAGCGGGAGGAACGCCGGCTGACGTACGTGGCGGTCACCCGGCCGCGCCGGCTGCTGCTCTGCTCCGGTTACTGGTGGGGGGAGGGCACGAAGCGACCGCGAGGTCCGTCGGTCTTCCTGCGTGAGGTGTACGACGCCTGCCTCGACGGCGGGCCGGGGCACCTGATCGACGCCTGGGCGCCGGAGCCGACTCCCGACGCGACGAACCCCACGGCCGAGGTGGTGCTCCGCGCGGAGTGGCCCGCTGACCCGCTGGGCGGTCGCCGGCCGGCGTTGGCCGAGGCGGCCGGGCTGGTGCGTCGCCTGATGGCCGACGGTCCGGCGGCGGCGCTCCCGGGGCCGGTCGGGCCGGTGCTCCCCGGGCCGGTCGGGCCGGTGCCGCCGGTCGGGCCGGTGCTTGCCGGGCCGGTGCCGTCGATCGAGGTCGAGCCGGTCGAGCCGGAGGTGGATCCGGAGGTGGCGCGCTGGCAGCGCGAGGCGGACCTGCTGTTGGCGGAGCGCGCCGAGCTGACCCGGCTCTCCGGTGCGGTCGAGGTGGCGCTGCCCGGGGCGCTGAGCGTCACCCAACTCGTCGCGCTGCGGCGTGATCCGGCGGCGCTGGCCCGTACGCTGCGTCGCCCGGTGCCGGCCGAACCCAACCCGTACGCCCGTCGAGGCACTGCCTTCCACGCCTGGTTGGAGCAGCGCTTCGGCGCCGACCGCCTGTTGGACCTGGACGAGCTGCCGGGCGCGGCCGACGCCGATGCCGCACCCGACGAGGCGCTGGTCGAGCTTCAGGAGCGGTTCCTGGCCAGCGAGTGGGCCGACCGGTCGCCGGTGGAGGTGGAGGTGCCGTTCGCCACTGTGATCGCCGGTGTCGTGGTGCGGGGCCGGATGGACGCGGTCTTCGCCCGGCCGGGTGGCCGGTTCGACGTGGTCGACTGGAAGACCGGCGCGCAGCCATCCGGGCCGGCGGCCGACGTGGCCGCCGTGCAGCTGGCGGTGTACCGGCTGGCCTGGGCGGAGTTGGCCGGCGTGCCGGTCGACCGGGTGGGCGCGGCGTTCCACTACGTCCGCCACGGGGTGACCGTCCGGCCCGCCGACCTGCTGGATGTGACGGGCCTCACGGCCATGATCGCCCAGTTGCCCGAGGATTCTGCCCAACGTTGACCACTGCGGGGAAAACCGTGGTAGGTTGACCGGGTTGCAGTTTTGGTTACCAGAGACTCTGTGTGCGCCTGGCGGGATTGTGGCCCCAGGCGCTCTTTGTTGTGTCCGGAGTTCTCCGGGCGGGGCGACCAGAAGCGACAGGCGATTCGCGCATCCCCGCGCGGAGCGCTCCTCTTCGGGCACGCAACAAGTGCATGTCCGACGTTCCGTCAAGGAGACGAAACACATGGCTATTGGCACCGTGAAGTGGTTCAACGCTGACAAGGGCTTCGGCTTCATCACCCCCGACGGCGGCGGCGCCGACGTTTTCGCCCACTTCTCGGCGATCCAGTCCTCCGGCTACCGGAGCCTGGACGAGAACCAGCGGGTCGAGTTCGAGGTGACCCAGGGCCAGAAGGGCCCGCAGGCGGAGAACATCCGCCCGCTCTGATCTTCGGATCGGTCAGCATTACCTGTCGCGCCCTCCGGGTGTGACGGTGACGGGACCGGCCCGCCCCGCTGCCGCCTGCGTACGCAGGTAGCGGCCCGGCGGCGGGCCGGCCTGTACTCCCTTTCGGTTCGTGCTTGTGAGTCCTGGCGGCCTTTTTCCGCTGGTGACAGCGCCGACTTCGGCGCCCTCCCTCGACACGTGCCGCGTCGAGGAAGGCTTCCGCATGACCACAGTTATTCCTTCGTTCGCTCATACCGGTCTGGCGCCGGCGCTGCTCACCGCGCTGACCGCGCAGGGCATCAACGAGCCGTTCCCGATCCAGTCGGCGACGTTGCCCGACTCGCTCGCCGGCCGGGACGTGCTGGGCCGGGGTCGTACCGGCTCCGGCAAGACCCTCGCCTTCGGGCTGCCGCTGCTGTCCCGCACCGCCGGCCGTAAGGCGCGGCCGGGCCGCCCGCTGGCTCTGGTGCTGGTGCCGACCCGCGAGCTGGCTCAGCAGGTCACCACCGCCCTGGCCCCGTACGCCCGCGCCGTCGGGCTGCGCTGCGCCACAGTGGTCGGCGGCCTGTCGTTGCAGCGGCAGGCGGACGCCCTGCGCGCCGGCACCGAGGTTGTCGTCGCCACCCCCGGTCGGCTGCACGACCTGATCAACCGTGGCGACGCCCGGCTCGACCAGGTCGAGATCACCGTGCTCGACGAGGCCGACCAGATGGCTGACATGGGCTTCCTGCCGCAGGTCACCAAGCTGCTGGAGCAGGTCGCGCCGCAGGGGCAGCGGATGCTCTTCTCCGCGACCCTGGACGGCGGCGTGGACCGGTTGGTCCGCCGCTTCCTGAGCAACCCGGTCACCCACTCGGTCGACCCGGGCACCGCGACTGTCACCGCGATGACCCACCACGTGCTGCACGTCGACGCTGCGGACAAGCCCGACGCGTTGACCCGGATCGCCGCCCGTGAGGGCCGCACCATCCTGTTCATGGGCACCAAGCACCGCGCCGACCGGCTGGCCCGCCAGTTGCTCTCCAAGGGCGTACGCGCGGCCGCGCTGCACGGCGGCAAGTCCCAACCGCAGCGCACCCGGATCCTGGAGCAGTTCCGCAACGGTCAGGTGACCGCCCTGGTCGCCACCGACGTGGCGGCCCGTGGCATCCACGTGGATGGCCTGGACATGGTGGTCAACGTGGACCCGCCGACCGAGGCGAAGGACTACCTGCACCGGGGCGGCCGTACCGCCCGGGCCGGCGAGTCCGGTTCCGTGGTCACGCTGGTCCTGCCGGAGCAGCGCCGGGACGTGTCCCGGCTGATGGCCACCGCTGGTATCCGGCCCGAGTCGGTCCAGGTGCGCGCGGGTGACGGAGCGCTGGCCCGGGTGACCGGTGCCCGCGAGCCGTCCGGTGTGCCGGTGACCATCGTCGCTCCGCCGGCGCCCGCCTCTCGGGCCCGTACCTCCGGCGGCTCGGCCGCCGACGGTGGCGCCCGTCCGGCGCACCGCGCGTCGGGCCGGTCCCGTCGGCCGCGTCGTCCCCGTACCGTCTGATCCTCTGCGCGTCGACCGACCCGTCCCGCTTCGGCGGGGCGGGTCGGTTTTTTCTGCGCGGTGTGCCGGGGCCGGTCGGCTGTCCGTGCGGCCCGACCGGTCGGCAGGTCGCGCCGGGTGGCCCCTCTGCTGAGTCGGTAATCAGCCTCCGCTGGGTCGGCTGGCCGACTGCGCCCCGGCCGGTCGTGGTCGAGGCTGATCGACGGGGGATGTCGGGCGGGGGGCCCGGCACGGGAGGGGTGACCATGGCGGGCGAAGCCGGCTCGGGCGCGCTGCGTGAACTGATCCTGGTGGTCGCGGTCGCGCTCGCCGGGTTGTTGCTCGCCATGGTTGCGGCCTTCGCGCCCTGGCATGCCACCTCGGCGGGCAACGCTCCCGCCGGTCTGGTGGAGATGCACAGTCCTGGCGACCCGGGCCTCGCCCCGGCGACCGCACACGTGGGCTGAGCAGCGACCGGCCTACCGGTGCCGGCGGAGGGGCAGGTCCGGTCAGGATCGGTACGAGGTGTGGTCGGGTCGGCGGGGCACCGGCCCGGCCACATCGCCTCGCCCCTCCGCGCCCCCTCCCGGCGCCGATCTTGCACTTTCGGATGTAGATATGGCGTGGGTGAGCAGGTCTGCCAGGGTGGTGCTGTCGACCACAGTGGCGATCGCCCCGTGCACCGCCAGCCAGACGTCGGTGAGCCCGGCGGCCACTCCGTGATAGCCGGCCCGCTCGGCCGGCAGACCGCGCACCGTGGTGAGCGAGCCGCCGACCGCACGCAGTACGTCTCCGACGGTGATCTCGTCGGCTGGGCGGGTGAGCGCGTACCCGCCGTCGGCGCCGCGATGGCTGTGCAGCAGACCGGCCCGGCGCAGGTCGAGCAGGATGCCCTGCAGAAAGCTGAGCGGGATGTCCTGCACCTCGGCCAGGCTGGCCGCCTTCACCAACTCGCCGACCCGGTCGCCGCCGCCGCCGTCAGCACCACCGGCGGCGGCGACGGCGAGCATCGCCCGGAGCGCGTAGTCACTGCGCGCGGAGACGAACACGTCACTGACCAGCCTGGTCCAGTACGCCCCAGCGGCGCCGGATCGCCTTGTCCGCAGCGCCGAACGCGGCGTCCACGACCAGGCCCACGACCAGGATGACGATCATCGTGGAGAGCAGCCAGGGTGAGTCGGACAACTCGCGCGAGTAGGTGAGCTGGGCGCCGAGCGAGGTCTGCGAGATGCCCACCACGAGCAGCTCACCTGCCATCAGGCTGCGCCAGGAGAACGCCCAACCCTGCTTGAGCCCGGCGACGATCGCCGGGAGGGCGGCCGGTGCGATGACGTACCGGTAGAGGTTGAGCCCTCGGGCACCAAGGTTGCGGCCGGCGCGCACCAGCAGCGGCGGCACGTAGTCCACCCCGGAGATCACCCCGTTGGCGATGGACGGTGCCGCGCCGAGCACCACCACGAAGAAGATCGCCTTCTCGCTCAGCTCGAAGAGCAGGATGGCCAGCGGGAACCAGGCGATCGACGGCATGGTCTGCAACGCGGTGATCATCGAGCCGATGGCGGCGCGCAGCACCGTGGACCGGGCCACCGCGAGGCCCAGCAGCAGGCCGACGGCGACCGAGAAAACGTACCCGAGGGCGGCCCGGCGCAACGTGGTGGCTATGCCTTCCCAGAGCTGCGGACCCTGGGCCTGGGTCATCAGCTCGCGGCCGACCTCCAGCGGCCCCGGCAACGAGTACGGTGGCTTCCAACCCGTCCAGACCACGAACTGCCAGGCGGCGATGGTGATGGCCAGGGCGGCGAGCTTGGGCCAGGTGGCCGCCCAGATCCGGGCGCCCCGGGAGACCTCCTTGTCCCGGCCGGCGATCTCCAGCGCGTCGAGGCCGGTGATCTCCGCGTCGGTACGCGCCGAACTGGTGAGGGTGTCACTGGCCATGGCGGCCCACCTCCGTACGGAGCCGCTCGGTGACCTCGGCGGCGATGGCGGCGACCTCGGGGGAGTCGATCCGGCGAGGGCGCGGGATGTCCACCTCGGTGGAGTAGATGATCCGGCCGGGTCGGCTGGAGAGCAGGATGATCCGGTCGGCCAGCCGGGCCGCCTCGCGGACGTTGTGCGTCACGAAGAGCACCGAGAGTTTGCGCTCGGACCAGATCCGTTCCAGCTCGTCGTGCAGGATGTCCCGGGTCATCGCGTCCAGCGCGCCGAACGGCTCGTCCATCAGCAGCACCGGAGTGTCCAGGGCCAGCGTGCGGGCGAGCGCGACGCGCTGCCGCATTCCGCCGGAGAGCTCGTGCGGGCGCTTGCGGCCGAAGTCGGCCAGGTGCACCGTGCGCAGCAACTCGGCGACCCGCTCGCGGCGTTGGGCCCGGGGCAGTCGACGCAGCTTGAGGGGCACCTCCACATTGGCGTCGACGGTCAGCCACGGGAAGAGCGCCGGCTCCTGGAACATCAGCCCCGGGTTGGCGTCGCCGGCGAGGGTGATCTGCCCACCGCTGACCCGGTCCAGCCCGGCCACCAGGTTGAGCAGGGTGCTCTTGCCGCAGCCGGACGCGCCGACCAGGCAGACGAACTCGCCGGGTGCGACGTCCAGCGACACGCCGTCCAGGGCCAGGACGGCGTTCGCCCCGCGCCCGTACACCTTGGTCACGCCGGAGAGCGCGACCGCGGTGGTCGCGCTCTGCGGCGTCGTCGTGGTCGACGTCATGGCTGGACGACCTCGGGCTTGCCGTGCGCCTTGAGCGCGTTGTTGAGGTACTGCAGGTCGTACAGGCCCTTGAGGTCCACCGGCTCGGTCAGGTCCACGTCGACTGCGTGGTCGAGCCCGGCCTTCAGGGAGGACGAGATCGGGTCGTTTGTGAACTCCAACGTCGGCCACGCCTGCTTGATGAGCTTCAGGTCCAGCGGCTTGCCGGTGATCTTGCCGATCGCGTCGGAGATGGCCTGCTGCGCCTCGTCCGGCTTGGTGTTGACGAACTCGTTGGCGGCCACCTGACCGTCGACCAGCCTCTGCACGACGTCCGGGTGCGCCTTGAGGAACTTGGTGCTCACCAGCAGGTTGGTGATGACGAACTTCTTGTCCGGCCACAGGTCGCGCTCGTCGACGAGCACCTTGCCGCCGGCGTTGACCAGGCGGGAGACGAACGGCTCGGGCACCCAGGCGCCGTCGATCGCACCGCTGTTGAACGTCTCGATGGTCTGGGCGTTCTCCTGCGGCACGATCTTGACGTCGCCGCCACCCTCCTTGGTGGTCTTGAGGCCCTGCTGCTTGAGCCAGTAGCGGATTGCCACGTCCTGGGTGTTGCCCAGCTGCGGGGTGGCGATCTTCTTGCCCTTCAGGTCCTGAGCGCCGGTGATGCCGGGCTTGACGACCAGCGCCACGCCGCCGGACGCCGCGCCCGAGATGACCCGGACGGCCGCACCCTTGGACTTGGAGAAGGCGTTCACCGTCGGGTTCGGGCCGATGTAGGTGGCGTCCAGCGCGCCGGAGAAGACCGCTTCGATGGCGGCCGGGCCGGCGTTGAAGGTCTTCGGGTCCAGCTTGACGTTGGTGCCGAGCTTCTCCGCGAAGATGCCCTTCTGCACGCCGACGACCGCCGGCGCGTGGGTGATGTTGGGGAAGTAGCCGAGGCGCAGCGTCACCGGGCCGGAGCTGCCGCCCGCGCCCTCGCTGTCGTCGCCGCACGCGGCGGTGCTGCCCAGGGTCGCCGCGCCGAGGGCGGCGAGGGTGGCCAGGGTGACCAACCGGCGCAAGGGGAGCCGTCTCATCGTCCATCCAATCCGCAGTATTCCTACTTAGTTGGTAGGAAGAGTGGGTCAGGCTGCGGTCAGCGTCAAGGCCCATCCACATGGCGGGATGGCGGGTCTCAGCCACGTCACCGAAGGTGCCGCGAGGGCGTCGACGAGTTCATCCCCTCCGGCTGGCCGCACCGCGAGGAGGCCGAGCGGGTCGGCGCCGAGGTGCTGCCCCTGGTGACGGCCCCGGTCGCGGCGGCTCCGGGAAGGTCGCGGGTGGCGGAGGTGTCGACGCGCTAGGGTCGACTCCGTGGCGGCGCGGAGATCCAGAATTCCAGCGACGAAGTATCCGGTCGAGCGGTTCACCCTCGACAACGGCCTGCGGGTGGTGCTCACCCCCGATCGCAGTGCCCCGGTGATCGGGGTGGCGGTGGTCTACGACGTCGGCATCCGCTCGGAGCCGGAGGGGCGTACCGGCTTCGCCCACCTCTTCGAGCACCTGATGTTCCAGGGCTCGGAGAACCTGGAGAAGCTGGCCCACTTCCGGCACGTGCAGGGCGCGGGTGGCACCTTCAACGGCTCCACCCACCTGGACTACACCGACTATTTCGAGACGCTGCCGAGCAATGCGCTGGAGCGCGCGCTGTTCCTGGAGGCGGACCGGATGCGGGGCCCCCGGCTGACCGAGGAAAACCTGCGCAACCAGGTCGACGTGGTCAAGGAGGAGATCCGGGTCAACGTCCTCAACCGGCCGTACGGCGGCTTCCCCTGGCTCACTCTGCCGCCGGTCATGTTCGACACCTTCCCGAACGCCCACGACGGTTACGGCTCCTTCGACGACCTGGAGTCGGCGACCGTCGCCGACGCCGCGGACTTCTTCCGCCGGTACTACGCCAGCGGCAACGCCGTGCTGGCGGTCAGCGGGGACATCGACGTGGCCGAGGCGATCGAGCTGGTCACCCGGCACTTCGGCGACGTGCCGGCCCGGCCGGCACCCCAACGGCCCGACTTCACCGAGCCCGACCTGAGCGCCGAGCGGCGCACCTCGTACACCGATGCCCTGGCGCCGCTGCCGGCGGTGGCCGGCGCCTGGCGCGTGCCCGACCCGGTCACCGACTTCGCCGGCTACCTGCCGTACGTGGTGCTGGCCGAGGTGCTCACCGACGGCGACGCGTCGCGGCTGGTGGAACGGCTCGTGCAGCGGGACCGCACGGTGACCAGCCTCGGCGGATACCTCGGTTTCATGGGCGACCCGTTCGACGTCCGCGACCCCACAGCGCTGCTGTTGCAGGCGCACCTGCCGCCCGGTGGCGATGTGGACAAGGTGCTGCGCACCATCGACGAGGAGCTGGACCGGCTGGCCACCGACGGGCTGACCGACGGTGAACTGGCCCGCACCCAGGCCCGGATGGCGACCCACCTGCTGCGGGACACCGACGCGGTGCTCGGTCGGGCGCTGCGGATGGCCGTGCTGGAGCAGCAACGCGGCGAACCGGGTCTGCTCAACGAACTGCCCAGGCTGGTCGGCGAGGTCACCGAGGAGCAGGTCCGGGCCGCCGCGGCCACCCTGCGCCCGGAGCGCCGGGCCGCCATCGAGGTCATCGCCGGAGGCGCCCGATGACGACTACCACCACTGCTCAGGTCGGGCCTCGTACGCTGCCGCCGCTCGGGCCGACCCGCAAG
Organism: Micromonospora sp. H61; assembly: GCF_018070325.1. Taxonomy (GTDB): domain Bacteria; phylum Actinomycetota; class Actinomycetes; order Mycobacteriales; family Micromonosporaceae; genus Micromonospora; species Micromonospora salmantinae. The sequence continues at coordinate 12,119 of NZ_JAGPXY010000087.1, read as the reverse complement.
CTCAAGGTGCCCAAGCAGGCCGAGCGCACGCTGCGCAACGGGCTCACAGTGATCGCCGTACGCCGGCCCGCCGTGCCCCTTGTCGAACTGCGGCTTTGGGTGCCGTTCGGCCGGGTCCACCTGGCCCGCGGCGCGATGCTGTCGCAGACAATGCTCTCCGGCACCGAGTCGATGACCAGCGTGCAGATCGCCGCCGAGTTGCAGAAGGTGGGCGGCGGGCTCTCCGCGGGCGTCGACCCGGACCGGCTGATGCTCTCCGGCGCCGGCCTGGTCACCGGTCTGGACCGGATGCTGGAGCTGCTGGCCGAGGTGCTGACCGGCGCCAGCTACCCGAGTGACGAGGTGGCCACCGAACGGGACCGGCTGGTCGACCGGATCCAGGTGGCGCAGAGCCAGCCTTCGCACCTGGCCCGGGAGGCGCTGCTCAAGCGGATCTACGGCCGTCACCCGTACGCGACGCAGACGCCGGAGCCCGGCCAGATCCGTGCCGTCCGACCGGCCGCGCTGCGCACCCTGCACTCGGAGCGGGTCCACCCGACCGGCGCGCAGTTGGTGCTGGTCGGCGACGTGCAGCCGGAGAAGGCACTGGACGCGGCCGAGCGCGCGCTCGGCGGCTGGTCGGGTGCCGGGCGGGTGGCCGAGCTGCCGGCGACCCCGCCGCTGGAGCCGGGGCCGCTGCTGCTGATCGACCGGCCGGGCTCGGTGCAGTCCTCGCTGCGGATCGCGTTGCCGGCGGTGTCGCGCACCGACCCGGACCACGCCCCGCTGCAACTGGCCAACCTGATCTTCGGCGGCTACTTCTCCTCCCGGTGGGTGGAGAACATCCGCGAGGACAAGGGCTACACGTACGGCCCGCACTCGGTGATCGAGCACTCCGTCGCCGGGTCGGTGCTGGTCGCCGCCGCCGACGTGGCCACCGAGGTCACCGGCCCGGCGCTGCTGGAGACGACGTACGAGCTGGGCCGGTTGGCGTCGCTGCCGCCGAAGCCCGAGGAGTTGGAGCAGGCCCGGCAGTACGCCCTGGGCACCCTCCAGCTCGGCATGTCCACCCAGGCCGGGTTGGCGGCGTTGACCAGCGCGTACGCCGGCAACGGTCTGCGCCTGGACTTCCTCGCCGAGTACGCGGCGAGGTTGGCGAAGGCGAGTATCGACGACGTCGCGCAGGCGGCGGCCCGCTACCTGGCCCCGGCTCGGGCGGCGATCGTGGTGCTCGGCGACGCGGAGCGGGTCACCCCGGGGCTGGCCGCGCTGACCACGGTCCACACCGAGCAGAAGGCGTGAGCGAGCGAACCATGGGGCTCAGCAGCGGAGCGCTGGCGTGAGCGGGGAGGCGGCGCCGCCGTTGGCGCGGTCCACGCTGGATCGGGCCGCGCACCGGCGGGGTGACTCGCAGTGGTTGACCGAGGCGTGGTTGCGCGCCCGGGTGCTGCTGCTCGATTCGACCGACGACGGTCGGACGCTGGCCCGCACCGAGACGTCGCCTCCGACGTTGGTGCTGTTCGGAGCGGGCGACGTGCCCGCCGGGTCAGAGTCGATGGCGATGTTCCTGGGTGTCGAGCCGGACGGGGTGCCGGTCTTCGCTGTCGACGCGCCCCTTCCGGCGATCCCGGGGACCCGGGCGGTCCACCTCCGGGAGGTGGGTCACCTGCTCGCCGACCGGGAGGCCGGCATTTTCACCACCGCGTTGGCGCTGGTCAACTGGCATACCCGACACGGTTACTCGACGATCACCGGCGCGCCGACCGCGATGGACGAGGCGGGTTGGTCCCGGGTGGACCGTAATGGTGGGCGGATCTGGCCGCGCACCGACCCGGCGATGATCGTGCTCGTCCATGACGGCGTGGACGGCCCGGACGGCCGCTGCCTACTCGGCAACAACGCCGGCTGGCAGGGCACCCCGGGTGGTCGTCGCTACTCCTGCCTGGCCGGCTACGTGGAGCCAGGGGAGTCGGCGGAGGCGGCCGTGCTGCGCGAGGTCCGCGAGGAGGTGGGCATCGGAGTGGAGCGCATCGGGTACGTGGGCAGCCAGGCCTGGCCGTTCCCCGGCTCGCTGATGCTGGGCTTCCTGGCCACCGCGAACCCGACCGAGCCGGTGCGGGTCGACCCGTCCGAGATCGCGTACGCCCGGTGGTTCTCCCGCCGGGAGATCGGGGCGGCGTTGGCCGGGCAGACGGTGGACGTGGGCGACGGGGCCCGGCTGATCCTGCCGCCTCCGTCGTCGATCGCGCTGTTCCTCATTCACCGCTGGCTGGACGGCTGGGTGGACGCCGACCGCTGAGCACGGTCCCGACCCGTGGCCGCCGTTGCCGCGGCGGTCACGGGCCGGGAACACGGGCCGTCGTGGTCGGCGGGTGCGAGTAACGCGGCGGGGGAGCCGGTCCGACCACGACGGACGACCTGTGAAATCAGGTGCCGGTGCGGCCCGGTCTGTGTCGGAAGGCGGGCCGCGACTCGATCAGCGGGAGGACCTTGACCCGTTGCTTGCCGGCACGGACCGCGCCGACGGTGGCCAGGGCACGGGCCAGCAGCAGCGCGGCGTCCCGGTCCTCGGCGTGCACGATCTGCCGGCGCGGCTCGGGCGTGGTCGTCTCGTCGCGAAGTCGGTGGCCGTCCGCCCAGGCGGCGGCGATGTCCCCGTCAGCGACGGCGCGGATGTCGGTGCGAACGATCAGGAACCGCATGAGGGTCTCCGGATGAACCGCGACGGATGAGCCGGTGTGGAAGTTCCACGTACTCGAGGGCCATGTTACGCCCCGTGTTCGTCCCAGCAACTGAAACGCGCCTATCGGTTTCGAGCCTCGTCCGATCGGCGGATGGCTGCTCAGCAGGGTCGCCGCGTCGCAAAGCGACGGGGCCGCCGGCAGTGCGCCGACGGCCCCGTACCAGTCACCGAATCAGTTCAGATCGAACTGGCCCTTCTTCGCCCCGGTGATGAAACCGAGCCATCCCGCGCGGTTGAACAGCAGCACCGGGCCGCCCCGGTCCTTGCTGTCGCGCAGGGCGACCGCCGACGGTCCGGTGGCCAGTGGGGCGACCTCCACGCAGTTGGAGGTCTGGCTGCGTGTGCTGGTACGCCACGGGGCGTCCGCCAACGAGTGGGCGGAGACGGACGGCGTGTTGCGGATTTCGTTCATGGTTCTGCTCCTGATGTGCAGCGATCCGATGGGACGAGTGGTGCCGCACGTCCCGACGGAGGGTCCCCCGTGGATCACCGGTCCGTCAGTCGCCCTGATTCCCGGCGGCGTTGGGTCGGCGCCGTTGCCGGCCCGAACGCCACTGCGGATGGGGGCGTCGCCTCGGTCAGCCGTCCCGTTGCCTCGATCAGCCAGGAGAGGGTGTCCGAGGCGTTAAGTGCCGCCGTGCATAGCCACTCGAACACCACTTTATAGCGATTTAGCGTGATTGACTCGGTCGACATGACGTCGGTGAAGCCACCTTCGATGGCCAATGTCTCCGGATCGAGGGGATCGGCGAACCGATAGACCGAGAAGGCGGTCGGCGGAAGGTACCAACTGCCGATCTGGGTGTCCCGGGGCAGCACGTGCAGGGCCACGTTGGGCAGCAGCGCCAACTCGCAGAGTTGGAGCAGCTGTTCGTGCAGCACCTCTGGCGGACCGGCCCGACGACCGAGAGCCGCCTCCTCCAAGACCGCGGTGTAGCGGGGAGCGTGCGGCTCGCGGGTCAGCAACGACTGGCGGGCCAGCCGCGCCTGCACCTCTGTCTCCGGCTCGTCGCCGGGCTCCGGCTCGCCCGCGCCCGCGTTCACCTGCCGGGCCGACACGATCCGGAGCTGGGCGTACCCGGGGGTCTGCAACAGGCCCGGCACCAGCACCGGGTTGTACTCGGAGATCTCCGCGCAGCCCGCCTCCAACTCGGCCCAACCGCGCTGTTGCTGCGTCATCACCGGGAAGTTCTTCAACCAGCCGCGCATGTCGCCGGCCTCGTTGGTGATGCCCAGCAGCTCGTCGTGCAGCGCCTGGTCGGCGCCGTAGAGGTCGAGCAGGTCGCCGACGTCCTGCGGGTCCGGTCGGCTGCGGCCGTTCTCCAAGCGGGACAGTTTGGACGCGGAGGCCCAACCGATACGCTCGATGACCTGATCGCCGGTGAGGCCCGCGGCCTCACGGAGGCGGCGCAGCTCGACGCCCAACCGGCGACGACGCAGGATCGGGCTGGGTGCGGCAGGAGGCACAGTGTCCTCTTTCCCGTCGACCGCCGCAGACGCGACGGTAACTGTATGAAATTCGCCCCCCACGGTCAGTATGGACGGCGCGACCGGTGTCGGAGGTTCCGGCGAGGGCGTGTCTTGCGAAAATCGCACCACGGGAATGCCGGATGACGACGGACCCGCGGTCGCGGCCCGTCGACCTCGCCCACCTGGGCAGCCATCCCGCCGGAGGGACCCATGCGCACGATCCTGCGCCGACCCGACTTCCGCCTGCTCTTCGGCGGCCTGCTGGCCAGCATGACCGCCGAGTCGATCCTGCTGCTCGCACTCGCCATCTGGGTCAAGGATCTGACTGGCTCGAACGGGTTGGCCGGTGCCACGATCTTCGCGGTCATCGCGCCGATGACGCTGGCGCCGCTGGTCGGCTGGGTCGTCGACCGCTACCCGCGCCGACCGTTCTTCGTGGCCGCGAACGTGCTGACCGCGGCCCTGCTCGCCCCGTTGTTCACCGTCCGCGACGCGGGCGACGTCTGGGTCGTCTACCTGGTGGCCGCCCTGTACGGACTCTCGTCCATCACGCTCGGCGCGGCGCTCAGTGGGCTCATCCGCGAGATGGTGCCGGTCGAGCTGCTGGCCGACGCGAACGGCGTGCTCCAGACCGTACGCCAGGGGATCCGACTGGTCGGCCCGCTGGTGGGCGCGGCGCTCTACGCGGCGCTCGGCGGGTGGGCGCTGGCCGGAATCGGCATGGTCGGATTTCTGACCGCGGCGGCGGTGGTCACCGCGCTGCCCACCCCGCAACAACTGCCACCGGCCGTACGGCTGCGGTGGCCGGCCGAACTGGGCGCCGGTCTGCGGCACCTGGCCGGCGAGCCGGCCCTGCGACGGGCCCTGCTCGGCTACGGGCTCGGATCACTGGTGATGGGCTTCAGCGAGTCGCTCATCTTCGCCTACGTCGACCAGGGGCTGAACCGGGATGCCGCGTTCGTGGGAGTGCTGGTCACAGTGCAGGGCGTCGGCGGGTTGCTCGGTGGACTCTGCTCACCGACGTTGGTCCGCCGGCTCGGAGAGGTCGGCACGCTGGCCGCCGGGGTCGCCTTCTTCTCGCCGGCCGCGCTCGCGCTCGCGTTCCCCGATCTGCGGCTCGGGTTCGCGGCGGTGCTGCTGGCCGGGGTATCGCTCCCGCTGACGATGGTGGGTCTGCACACGCTGATCCAGCGCCGTACGCCGCCTTCGCTGGTCGGCCGGGTCGCCGCGGCCACCCAGGCGGTGGTCAGCGGGCCGCAGGCGGTCTCCATCGGAGCGGGTGCCCTGCTGGTCGGGTTCCTGGACTACCGGCTGCTGTTCGTGCTGGTCGGGGTGGCCACCCTGGCCGCCGGCAGCTACCTGTGGCGGGGCCGGCATCTGAGCGCGCCGGCCGGGGCCCGCCCGCCGACGCCGCCCACCCGCCCGACGCTCCCGGCACCTCGCCGTCCGGTCGAGGACGCCGACCGAGCCGGGCTTCCGACACCCACCGACCGTGGCCACCCGTTCCCGGACACGACGAGCGGCCGCCCCGGGTGGGGCGGCCGCGCACCGAGAATGAACCGGAAGATCAGGCGTTGAGCGTCTCCAGGTGCTGCTTCACCTGGGTGATCGAGGGATTCGTCAGGGCACTGCCGTCGGCGAAGCGCAGCGTCGGCACCGTCTGGTTGCCGCCGTTGACGCTCATCACGAACTCCGCGGCCTTCGGGTCCTGCTCGATGTCGACCACCTCGTACCCGATGCCCTCCCGGTCGAGCTGCGACTTCAGCCGGTGGCAGTAGCCGCACCAGGGGGTGGAATACATCGTCAGCATCCTCGGATCCTCCAACTCCTCCGGCCGCGGCTTGCGGATCAAGCCGAGGCTGTTCGCTGCAACGCTGGGAGGAGCTGAGATGATTCCTGGTTGTGGTGGTTCACTCAGCGTCGGAACAGGTGCTCGCCGGGCTGGACCCGGAGCAGCGCTCCGCCGTGACCGCACCTGCCGGACCGGTCTGCATCCTGGCCGGCGCCGGCACCGGCAAGACCCGGGCGATCACCTCCCGAATCGCCCACCGGGCGCTCTCCGGGGAGATCTCCCCCCGGCACGTGCTCGCTGTCACCTTCACCGCCCGCGCCGCCGCCGAGATGCGACACCGCCTCACTCTGCTCGGGGCGAGCGGTGTCCAGGCGCGGACATTTCACGCCGCCGCGCTGCGCCAGGTGCGGTACTTCGCGCCCCGGCTGCTGGCCGGCCGCGCCATGCCCGAACTCCTGGACAGCAAGGTACGACTGGTCACCCTCGCCGCCGCCCGGGTCGGCCTGCGTACCGACCGGGCCGCCGCCCGCGACCTGGCCGGCGAGATCGAGTGGGCGAAGTCGTCGCTGGTCGAGCCGACGGACTACGTGGTGGCCGCGGCCCGGGCGCTGCGCGACACACCGCACGAGCCGACGAAGGTCGCCGACGTGTTCACCGCGTACGAGCAGCTCAAGCGCTCGAACGGCGTGATCGACTTCGAGGACATGCTGCGGGCCGCGGTGTGGGGCATCGAGGAGCACCCGGACGTCGGCGAGCAGATCCGCAGCCAGTACCGGCACTTCGTGGTCGACGAGTACCAGGACGTCAACCCACTCCAGCAGCGGTTGCTGGACGCCTGGCTGGCTGGCCGCAACGACCTGACAGTGGTCGGCGACGCCAGCCAGACGATCTACTCGTTCACCGGGGCGACCTCGGCGTACCTTGTCGACTTCCCCCGCCGGCACCGCAACGCCACAGTGGTCCGGCTGGTCCGTGACTACCGCTCCACCCCGCAGGTGGTCGGGCTGGCCAACGCGGTGATCTCCCAGGCCCGGGGCACCGAGGCGCGCCTGCGGCTGGAGTTGAGCGGGCAACGCCCGCCCGGCCCCGAGCCGGACCTGCGGATCTTCACCGACGAGCCGGCCGAGGCGAACGCGGTGGCCGCGCGCTGCCGGTCGCTGATCGACGCGGGCACGCCGGCGAAGGAGATCGCCGTGCTGTTCCGCGTCAACGCGCAGTCCGAGGCGTACGAGAAGGCGCTCACCGAGGCCGCGGTGCCGTACGTCGTGCAGGGCGCGGAGCGGTTCTTCGAACGTACCGAGGTGCGCCAGGCGATGGTCGCGCTGCGGGCGGCCACCCGCTCGATCCCGGGGGAGACTCCGCTGCCGGCCGCCGTCGTCGAGGCGCTCACCGCCGTCGGCTGGGCCCCGGACGCGCCCCCGGCCGGCGGCGCCGCCCGCGAGCGGTGGGAGGCGCTGTCCGCGCTGGTCCAGCTCGCCGAGGAGTACGCGGCCACCCCCGAGGTCGTGCCGATCGGCGAGGCCGCCTCGGTGGAGCGCCCGGTCACCCTCACCGACTTCACCGAGGAGTTGGCGCGCCGGGCCGCCCAGCAGCACGTGCCGACGGTGGACGGCGTGACGCTGGCGTCCCTGCACTCGGCCAAGGGGTTGGAGTGGGACGCCGTCTTCCTGGTCGGCCTCGCCGAGGGCACCCTGCCCACCACGTACGCCAAGACCGTCGAACAGGTCGAGGAGGAGCGCCGGCTGCTCTACGTCGGGATCACCCGCGCCCGGGAGTGGCTGTGGCTGTCGTACGCCGCCGCGCGCTCGCCGGGCGGCCGGGCCCGGCGGCCGTCGCGGTTCCTGCCCCAACTGGACCGCTCCGGCGGCACCGAACGGGCGACCGGCGGCGCCGGTCCGGCCCGCACTCCCGAGCGACGGCGAACCCAGATCGTCTCCTGCCGGATCTGCGGCGCCACCCTGCTCGCCGGCCCGGACCGCAAGCTCGGCCGCTGCCCCACCTGCCCGTCCGACATAGACGATGAGCTGCACGAACGGCTGCGCGAGTGGCGGCAGCGGGTGGCCGGTGCGCAGAAGGTCCCGGCGTACGTGGTCTTCACCGACGCGACGCTTGTCGCGTTGGCCGAGCGGCGACCGGGCCGGTCGGAGGAGTTGATTGCCATCGCCGGTATCGGCCCTCGCAAGTTGGGTCTCTACGGGGAGTCGGTGCTGGCCCTCGTGGCCGGTGCCGGGGTGGACGATGTCTGCCCGGAGAAAACTTTCGAAATCTCGTCGTAAATTCGTTTGCCCTCGCCCCGGCGCGAGGAATAGCCTCAGGACACACCACGCGAGCGGCGCCATTCCGGCTGCTCACGAGGTCGGTCCAGTCGATTCGAGGAACGTGAGGGAGGTGGCACCCGTGAAGATCTTCACCTATGAGCGTCTGGCGGCGATGCCGTCTGTCTGCGCTCCGCTGTCGGCTGTCCGGGTGGCCCTTACGGCCGCACGACCGTCGGTTCCACAGGTGCACCAGGTTCAGGCCGAGCTGATCCTGACCGTCGCGCCCGCTGGAGTCGAGGGGACCAGTGGCTTCACGGGCAATGGCATCCAGGTCGCCAAGAAGCGCATGGATGTCCGCGGCGTTCCACCTCGAGGTAAACCGGTCTGACCATCAGACTCCGGCTCACCTCGAGGCCGCGGAACCCGCTTACCGGGATCCGCGGCCTCAGTTTTTTGCCCGCCGTAAGTACGTCGGAATGCGATCCACGAGATCGAAGTGAGAGAGAGGTGACCGGGAGATGAGTCTGGCGTTGGCCCCCCTCGACATGAGCGTCGAGATGGAGGCGAACCTGCCCTGCCGGAAGTTCGACCCCGACCTGTGGTTCTCCGACTCGCCCACCGAGCTCGAGCTGGCCAAGTCACTCTGCGGGGACTGCCCGCTGCGTGTCGAGTGCCTGGCCGGAGCCGTTGAGCGAGCGGAGCCGTGGGGCGTCTGGGGCGGCGAGATCTTCGAGCGTGGCGCGGTTGTCCCGCGTAAGCGGCCCCGTGGCCGTCCGCGTAAGGAGGACGTCGCCCGTGACGCCGAGCTTCGGGTCGAGGCCGAGGCGCGCCTGGCGGCCAGTGGGCTGTCCGAGGTGCGTGGCGCGGTCCGGCTGGCAGCCTGACATGTTCCCGACCCGTTCCAACTACGCCGGTGGCACACCGGCAGTGAGTGAGAAAACGATGTTGAACGTTCCGAGTGGAGCCTTCGAGATGCAACTACTCCACGAAGCGTTGACCCGGGCTCGAATGCGCCGGCCTCAGGCCGGTCGTACCACCACGAGCACTGAGGCAACCCGATCCGCCCGTACCGTCGCCATGACCGGCCGCAACCAGGCGGCTCGCGACCTGGGTGTTCTCTAGTACCACCCCACGCAGAAGGGCGGGTGCCGACCGGCACCCGCCCTTCCCCATGTGTTCAGCCGTCCGGGCCTCGACGGTCAGGCGACCGGGGCGAAGCCGGGCAGCCAGCGCTCCAGGATGCTCCGGTAGGGGGCCTTCGCCTCCAACTGGCAGAGCACCCCGATCGACCCGAGCGTCACCCGGTGGATCAGCAGGTACGACGGTGGCAGGTTGAGCTGCCTGCTCAGCTGGTACGTGGGGGAGCGAGGGCTGGCCAGTCGACCCGCCTCGGCCCGTAGCCAGGCCCGGGTGAACCGGAACCCGTCCGCCGCGATGGGCTCCAACATGGGGCGGATGAAGTCGAGCACCCCCTCGGCGTCGATCTCCTCGGCCGAGCCGATGAACCCCTCCGACCGCAGCCCGGCCACGACCTCGTCGGCATCGCCGCGCAGGGCCGTCGCGGCGATACGACCGATCGGCTCCGGAGTGCCCTCCGGCATCCGGGCCACCGCACCGAAGTCGATCACCCCGAGTCGACCGTCGGGCAGCAGCCGGAAGTTTCCCGGGTGCGGGTCGGCGTGCAGCAGCCCGGCCCGCTGCGGCGCGGAGAGGTGCAGGGTGGCCATCAATCGGCCCGCCTCGTCCCGATCCTCCTCGGTACCCTCGCGGATGATGTCGGCCAGCGGGGTGCCCGTCACCCATTCGGTGACCAGCACCCGGGGCGAGGCATTGACCACCTCGGGGATGTAGATCTCCGGGTCGTCGGCGTACGCGGCGGCGAAGGTGCGCTGCGACTCGGCCTCCAACTCGTAGTCCAACTCCTCGGTGATCCGTTCGCGCAGCTCGGCCAGGAGCGGCTTGACGTCCAGGCCGGGTTGGATGGCCCGGAACATTCCGCCCAGTCGGGAGAGCTGCTTGAGGTCGGCGAGCAGGGCGTCGCCGGCCCCCGGATACTGGATCTTGACCGCCACGTCACGGCTGTTCGGTTCGCCCGACTCGTCGAAGCCCGGCTCGCGCCAGCGCGCGCGGTGCACCTGACCGATGCTCGCGGCGGCGGCCGGGACGTCGTTGAACTCGACGAACAGGTCCCGCCAGTCGGGGCCGAGCTGCTCGGCCAGCACCTTGTGCACGCTGGCGGCCGGCAGCGGTGGCGCCGCCTCCTGCAACTTCGTCAGCGCCTGCCGGTAGGGCGCGGCGATCTCCTCCGGCAACGCGGCCTCGAAGACCGACAGCGCCTGGCCGAACTTCATCGCCCCGCCCTTGAGCTGGCCCAGCACGCTGAATAGCTGCTCGGCGGTGCGCTGCTGAATCTCCGCGGAGATCACGTCGGAGGCCAGCCCGGTGACGCGCTTTCCCATCCCGAGAACGGTCCGGCCGGCGAAGCCGAGCGGTAGGGCGGCGAGCTTGGCGGTGCGGGACACGGCGCGGCGCGGGATGTCGGTCACCCGGTCATTGTTACCGACCGGAGGGCCCCGCTGCTGCTCTGCGGCCGGGCTGGTGCGGACACTCGGCCTCGCGAGCACTCACACGCCGGGTGTGGCGGCCAACCCCGACGACGGAAACGGCCGGCACCGGTGATCTCCATGGCACTGCCCAGCGTCTCCGGATGGCCGCCGTCCAGCTGCGTCAGCGACTCGGCCAGGGCGTACCCGCAGGCGACGAGCAGCGTGCCGGTCGTTGCGGCGGCCACCGGGTCGGCGGCGGCGAGTTGCGCGGCGAGCCGGGGCCAGGCCGGGTCACGGTCGGCCCGGTGCAGCTCGACGCAGTGCAGGCAGGGCCCGGCTGGTGGGCGGACCAACGGCCCGATCACCGGTACGCCTTCGCGCAGTGTGACCAGCAGGTGCGGCTGCCGGCGCTGGGCGAGACCGGCGGCGAGCAGCGCGGGAGGCCGGTCCGTGCCGAGCTGGATCACCAGGTCGATCCGCCCGGCGCGGCTCGGATGGGTGCCGGTACCCGGTGCGACGCGGTTGACCGCAGCCCGCACCGCCGGTGCGAGCGGCCCGCCCAGTTCGGCGGCGGGGATGCCGGTGCCGATCAGGTCGACGGGGCGTACCGAGCCGGTGAGCTGGGGAATCACCTGCCCCACGCCGGACTGGGCCAACGCCACCGTCAACGGCCCGCCGAGCGCCCCGGCGCCGGTGAGCAGGACGCGGGCCGCCCGCCGCCTACGCAGGACCTGGGCGGGGGTGCCGGGCAGTCGGGCGGCGGCCAGGGCCAGCGCGCCGGCCTCCGCCGCGAGCCGGGCGCGGACCGGGCCGGTCAGGTCGCGGGGGAGCAGGCTGTGCGCGGCCACCAACAGGCCGGCGGCCCGCAGGGCGTCGAGCAGGGTACGCGCGTCGTCGGCGCTGACCTGGGCGGACGCCGCCTGGATCAGCACGGTCCGCTCGCTGCGGGTGCCGTCGAGCAGGTCGAGCAGGTGGGCGGCGCGGGGGTTGGCCAACTCCAGGAGGGCAGCCGGCCCAGGGCCGAGGCCGAGTTGCAGGGTGTGCCGGTCCCGCCAGAGCCGGTTGAGGCCGGGCAGCAGGGTGGGGCGGGGCAGTACGGTACGGCTCATGGTCACGAATCGTGACCGCGTGTTCGCGTTCAGTCGATCGTTGTCCACAGGCGGTCAGGCCGCTGTCCAGCGCTATCCACAGGATTTGACGGGTTTTCCACAGCCCTTAGCGCCTGTTGTCGGTCACCCGACAGGGCTACCGCAGCGCTGGCACGCACTCCCGATTCGGCAACGGGGGTGGGGGGGGCCCCCCGCCCCCCCCCCCCCCCTCACCCCGTCTCG
>NZ_JAGPXY010000086.1 GCF_018070325.1 Micromonospora sp. H61 | reverse complement strand
GATTGGCTGTCGGTACGGCGTTGGACCGCGCGTAGCATTTTCGCTGCCACCCCCAGAGCATGTCCAAGGAGCGATGACCCGTGCCCGAAAACACCGCCTCGAACACCGGTACCGCCCCCGTCGTCGGGGTGCCGGGCGAGCCGTTCCACGCGGTGTTCATTCGCGCGCCGTGGGTCGAGCGGGTCGGTGCCGGCGTCGAGGTCATCGGGGTGGTGTCCGACGGTCCGGCCGCCGACCGGATCGTGGCGGTGCGACAGGGCAACCTGGTGGCCACCTCGTTCCACCCGGAACTCACCGGTGACCTGCGGGTGCACGCGTACTTCGTGGACCTGGTCCGCGCCGTCCGCTGAACGGCGGGCGACCGCGCCGGGCTGTCCATGATGCTCGCCGCGGTAGTGGCCGGACCCGAGGGGTTTTGTCCTGTCTGCCCTTGTCCGTCGAGGCCGGGCGGTACTGCCGTGCGCGGTGCATGACAGGGACCCGGGGGACGTCGGTAGGATTGCGGAGATTCGGCAGGGCCATCTGCCCGCCACGGCTTCCACCAGAGCTGACCGGCACCTCCGCGTGCGCCGGTGGGAGCGGGGCGTGAGCGGTGCGGTCGATGCAGACGGCGGGTAGCAACGGAGGTAGAAGATGTCCGGCCACTCAAAGTGGGCGACGACCAAGCACAAGAAGGCCGTCATCGACGCCAAGCGCGGCAAGATGTTCGCCAAGCTGATCAAGAACGTCGAGGTGGCCGCGCGGATCGGCGGCGGCGACCCCACCGGCAATCCGACGCTCTTCGACGCCATCCAGAAGGCGAAGAAGAGTTCGGTGCCGAACGACAACATCGACCGCGCCGTCAAGCGTGGCTCCGGCCTGGAGGCCGGCGGCGCCGACTGGCAGACGATCATGTATGAGGGGTACGGCCCGAGCGGCGTGGCCATGCTCATCGAGTGCCTCACCGACAACCGCAACCGCGCGGCGACCGAGGTACGGACCGCGCTGACCCGCAACGGCGGCTCGCTCGCCGACGCCGGCTCGGTGTCGTACATGTTCTCCCGCAAGGGCGTGGTGATCGTCCCCAAGGAGGGCACCAGCGAGGACGACGTGATGCTGGCCGTCCTCGACGCCGGCGCCGAAGAGGTCAACGACCTCGGCGAGGCGTACGAGGTGGTCTCCGAGCCGACCGACCTCATCCCGGTGCGCACGGCGTTGCAGGACGCCGGCATCGAGTACGAGTCGGCCGAGTCCTCCCTGATCCCCAGCGTCAACGTGCCGCTGGACGAAGAGGGCGCGCGCAAGATCTTCAAGCTGATCGACGTCCTGGAGGACTGCGACGACGTCCAGAACGTCTACGCCAACTTCGACGTCAGCGACGACGTGATGGCGGCGGTCGACGCCTGACCCTGTCCCCGCCCCAACCCCAACAGCAAGTGCAAGATCGCGGCGGGGTTGGGGTTGGGCTGGGCGGCGAGCGAGGGGGTGCGGGGTGGTGGAGCGGTTTGCGCCTGGCGACACAGTGGTACGGCGTGAGGTGCTGCGGGGTGAGGTCTGGTTCGGCTGTCCGACGATCTGCGTCGAGGACTCGCCCGACCTGCTCGCCCTCTACCTCCCGCCGGGGGCCGAGTTCGGCTTCCCGGACACCGGCGACTTCCCCTGCGGGCGGCACCCGTGGGAGGCGGCCGGGCACCGCTCCTGGTCCGGGCACGGCAAGCTGATGCTGCAACGTCCCGGTGAGGCGCACTCGATCGACGTGTTCTGGACCGGGCCGGGGCGCGACTTCGCCGGCTGGTACTTCAACCTTCAGGACCCGGTGCGGCGTACCCCGATCGGGGTGGACACCCTTGACCACGAGCTGGACCTGTGGTGGGCCGCGGACGCCGACCGGTACGTCTGGAAGGACGTGGAGATGTTCGCCCAGCGCCTCGTCGAGGGGCGCTACCCGGGCATTGGAGACGCCATCCAGGCCGAGGGTGACCGGATCGCCGGCCTGCTCGACGGGGGTGAGCGCTGGTGGGACCCGTCGTGGGCCACCTGGCAGCCCGACTCCGCCTGGACGGCGCCCCCGCTGCCCGCCGGCTGGGATCGGGTGCCACCCGCGCGCTGAGCGGCGCCGACGTCAGTTCCCGGGCAGCGCGTTGACCAGGAACACCTGATCTGGGCCGCCGGTGCACGGCTCGACCAGCGCCGCGTCGGACACGGCGCTGTCGTCGTCGCGCAGGCCGACGCACAGCTCGCTGCGGTCGGGCCGGATGCGGTACGCGCCCGGTGTCGCCCCGGCCGGTTCGAAGTGGAACACCTGCTTCGACCTGTTCGCGCTGCAATCCTTTTCGTTCCAGGGTTCGAGCAGGTCCCGGCCGGGATCCTCCTCGCGGATGGTGAGGCAGCCCTTCCCGAGCACCGGGTGGACCCAGTGGATGAAGAACATGCCGTCGGCCACCGGTTCCAGCGAGGTGTCCGGTGGGGTGGCCTCCGTGCAGGGCCGCTGGACCGCTATCTCCTTGGTGTACTGGCCGGTGCGATCGCGACCCTCGGTGAGGCAGAGGTGCGCGCTGCGGACGGGGCGGATCTCGCTGCGCCCGGCGCTCGGGAAACGGGCACCGCCGGCCGCCGACGCGGTCGGCTCGGTGGATCGCGTTTGTTCGTCGTAGCGGCGCTCGACCCAGAAGCCCACGCCGAGCGTGGCCAGCAGGGCGGCGACGACGAGGAGCGCCAGCGGCGCGGGCCGCGCGAACCAGCGCGGGCGGGCCGGGTCGGAGTGCTCCGGGGCCACTGTCGTGACCGGGTCGACCGGCGGTGAATCCGCTGCCGGGGACAGCGGGGCCAACTGACCCGCCGCGAGGCGGTGCCGGGCCCGTAGCCACGTCTCGACCTGATCTCCCGCACCGCACGCGCGCACGAACGCGGCCACCACCTCGGGGCGCGGCAGTGTGGACCGGCGCAGGATGTCCGCCGCGGTGCTGCGGGCCAGCACGTCACCCGTCGACGCGGCACGCTGCTCCAGTTGCCGGTAGGTGAGCCCCGACCGGTCCTTGAGCTGGCGCAGCATCTCGACGAACTCGGCCGGGTCGGACGCGTCGTCCGGGCGTAGCTCCCCCGTGGTCATCGCTCGATTCTCCAGACACCGCGGACATGAGGGCAACGGGGGTCCCGGTGACTGTCCGAGATGGTCGGACAAGACCCGGACATGATGCCCTGAGCTGCCCGGACAGCCCAACGCGGCGACCAGGGCATTGTCCTGGCCGACCGGGTTACCTAGCGTCTTTTCTCGATGGCCGCGCCGCTGACCGGTGTACGGCCGACGGGCTCGCGCCGGCACGGGTTCGGGCTCGACCACACCAATGACACGGGGAGATTCGATGGATGACGCTGTCCGGGATCCGGTCCCGCAGGCGGCCACGGCGGGGGAGTACGTGGCGTTGCTCAGGGAGGTGCGGCGGCGTTCCGGTCTGACCTATCGGGAGCTCGCCCGGCGAGCCTCGGCGGCCGGACACTGGCTGCCGCCGAGCACCCTCGCGACGATGCTGGGGCGGACGACCCTGCCCCGGGAACGCACAGTCGTCGCGCTGCTGGCCGCCTGCGGCACCCCGACGGTCGAGGTCGACAGGTGGCTGGAGACACGGCGGGACCTCGAGGCCCGCCTCGGCGAGCAGGGTCGAGGGGACAGTGCGGCGGCACCGACCCCTGCCGGCCCGTCCACTACCGTCTCGGCGACCATCCGCCCCAGCGTCGGCTCGGTTCCGCCGCTACCCGAAGCGCCCTGGCCGGCCCGTCGCTGGCTTCGGCTGGCGCTGCTGGCGGTGCTCGGCGTCCTGACGGTCGGGGCGACCGGTGCGCTGCGACCTCTCGCCCCTCCCACAGTGGACGGCTCGCCGACAGTCGGCTGCCCGGAG
Organism: Micromonospora sp. H61; assembly: GCF_018070325.1. Classification (GTDB taxonomy): domain Bacteria; phylum Actinomycetota; class Actinomycetes; order Mycobacteriales; family Micromonosporaceae; genus Micromonospora; species Micromonospora salmantinae. Next base: position 20,507 of record NZ_JAGPXY010000086.1, on the reverse strand, counting down.
GTGCTACGCCAGGGCATGTACGGCCCCTGCGTGCTGAGCCTCCAGGAGCACCTGGTGGCCGACGGACTCACAGTGCCGGTCGACGGCTGGTTCGGCCCGGACACCACCAGCCGGGTGATGGTGTTCCAGGCGTTTGACGGCCTGCCGGTCAGTGGCACCGCGGACGAGCGGTTGCTCGACGAGTTGGCGGGCGATCGCAAGGTGCCCGCCACCTGGTCGGAGGACCGGATCGGCAAACATCTGCGGCGGACGTTCCCCGAGGACCCGGCCGGGGCGGTGCAGGTGGCGCGCTGCCTGTCCGGGCTGGACCCGTACCGGGTGGAGGTCGTCGAGGACGGATCGCGGCGCTGGGGGTTGTTCCAGTTCAGCGACATGGAGGTGTCCCGGTTCGGCGTCGACCGACAGACGGCGCTGGACGCGGCCTGGAACATCAGGACGGCGCGGGAGGTCTGGTCTCGTACCGGCGACTTCGGCCACTGGAACTGCGCGGCGTAGCGCGGGAGACCGAGACGCGCAGGGAACGGCTGACGTCGGCCGCGGCGTCGAACTGCAACCGGTACGGCTGCGCGGCCGTCACCCCGAACTCGAAGTGACCGACCAGGTCCTCCCAGACGGGCTTGCCCACCGTGGCGCTGGTGCGGACGCGCAGTTGCCCGGCGTTGACAGTGGTGCTGGTCGAGGCGAGCCGCGTCCACCAGGGCTGGCTGCTGCCGTTGTCGAACGTGCCGTTGAGGATGAGGTCGCCCGGGGCGGCGGCGGCCGGGGCGGGGCGGACGAGGGCGGTGAGGGTGCTGGCGAGGGCGACCGCGAGCACGACGCTGAGCAGACGGCGCAGTTGCCGTGCGTTGATCGGTGGGGACATCGAGAGCCTTTCCGGTCCGGGAACCGGCGACGACCAGGTCGTCGCCGTGAGGATCGGCTCAACGTAGGAGTGTTCGCGCTGTTCACGGCCACCGAACAGCGCTCGGAACCGTGCCGTACGGCAGCGGGCGCCGGCATCCGATCAGGACACCGACGCCCGCGCGGGCGGACCGCTGACTCAGCCGATGGTCTCCCGCTCCCGCCAGGCGGTGCGCAGCGAGGTCCGGCCGTTGGTGCGCAGGAGCGACCCCTCGTACACCCGGGCACCGGCGAGGAGGAACGCGCCGGCGGCGAGCACCAGGAGGACCAGTGAGACGATCGGCTCCCAGCCGGCCGCGTCGCCGGTGAAGAGCCGCAACGGCATGGCCGTGGGCGACGAGAACGGCAGGTAGGACAGCACCCGCATCGCTGTGGCGTTGTCGTTCAGGAAGATCACCGCGAGGAACGGCAGCATGACGGCGAGCTGCACCGGCGTCGAGACGGCGGCGATGTCCTCCTGCCGGTTGGCCAGCGCGCCGGCCGCGGCCCACATGGCGGCGAGCAGCACGAAACCGATCAGGAAGAACGGTACGAACCAGCCGATCGCCGGGGCGAGTAGGCTGAGCAGACCTCCGCTGTCACCGAGTTGCAGCCCGAGCACCGCCACCACCGCGATCAGGGCGATCTGCGCGAACGCCAGGATTGCCCCGGCCACCACCTTTCCGGCCAGCAGGGCCCGAACCGGCACGGCGGCGACCAGGATCTCCACGATCCGGGTCTGCTTCTCCTCGATGACGCTCTGCGCGATCTGCACACCGAACGTCTGCGAGGTGATGAAGAAGACGAACGCGAAGACGAACGGCACCAGGAACGCCACCACCGGGTCCACCGCGTCCGGGTCGAGCAGGCGGACGGTCGGTTGGGTGCTCAGGGCCTTCACCACGTCGTCGGGGGCGTCGTCCATGGCCAGGACGGCCGGTCCGGTGACCACCGCGGCGTCCACGTCGTCGTCGCGGACGGCCCGCTCGGCGGCCCGGTCGTGGGGGACGACCCGGACTTCCAGCCCGGCGGCGCGCAGCGGCGCGGCCAAGCTCTCGGTTACGGCCACTGTGGACGGCCCGCCGGAGAACAGTGGCGGCAGGATGGTGCCGGCCGCGGCGATCAACAGGAAGAACAGCGTGCCGAACAGGAAGGTGCGGTCGCGCAGCTTGACCCGGATCTCGCGTTCGGCGACCAGCCGGGTGGCCTGGGTGACGTTCACTGGGTGACCTCTCGGAAGATCTCGGTGAGCGAGGGGCTGACCGGGCGGAAGGCGCGGACCGGGCCGCGCGCGAGGGCGGCCCGCAGCACTGGCTGTTCGTCGGTGCCGGCCGGCAGGTCGAAGACCACCCGCGCACCGTCCAACTCGACAAGTGTCACCCCGGGGTGGTCGCGTACCCAGCCGGCGTCGTGCTCGACGACCAGCTCGAAGCGGGGCACCGTGTACGAGTCACGCAGCTGCTGCCGGCTGCCGGCGGCCCGGATCACCCCGTCCCCGATGATCACCAGGTCGTCGCAGAGGCGCTCCACGACGTCGAGCTGGTGACTGGAGAAGAGCACCGGCGCCCCGGCCGAGGCCCGTTCCCGCAGCACTGCCACGACGGTCTCCACGGCGAGCGGGTCGAGGCCGGAGAACGGCTCGTCGAGCACCAGCACCTCAGGGTCGTGCACCAGCGCGGCGGCGATCTGGGCGCGCTGCTGATTGCCCAGCGACAGCGTCTCCAGCAGGTCGTCGGCGCGCTCGCCGAGCCCGACCCGGTCCAGCAGCGCGTCGGTGGAACGTCGTGCCGCGGCGGCGTCCAGCCCGTGCAGCCGGCCCAGGTAGGTCACCTGCTCGCGGGTGGTCATCTTGGGGTAGAGGCCCCGCTCCTCCGGCATGTAGCCGAAGCGCCGACGGTCCTGCCGGGTCAGGGTGGCGCCACCCCAGCTCACCTCGCCGGCGTCGGGGGCGAGCACACCCAGGATGATCCGCATGGTGGTGGTCTTGCCGGCGCCGTTGGCACCCACGAAACCGGTCATCCGGCCGGCCGACACCTCGAAGGACACGTTCCTGAGCACCTGACGGTCGCCGAAGCTGCGGTCGACGCCGTCGAGGCGAAGCGTTCTGGTCACGCACTCACGCTAGATGGATGACGCCGCCGCGCCGTCCGCCCGGCGGGTGAGCGGGCGGGTCCACCTCGCGGCGGACGCCGTCACCCGCCGGGGCGGACCACCCCGTTCTCGTACGCGAACACCACGGCCTGTACCCGGTCGCGCAGGCCGAGCTTGGCCAGTACCCGACTCACGTGCGTCTTCACCGTCGCCTCGCCCAGGTGGATGGCCGAGGCGATCTCCGCGTTGCTCGACCCGGCGGCGAGCAGCATCAGCACCTCCCGTTCGCGCGGGGTCAGCTCGGCCAGCGCGGCCTCGGCGTCCGGACCCCGGTGAGCGGTGCCCGACGGGTCGCCGGGGCGGGCGAAGGAGGAGATCACTCGGCGGGTGATCTCCGGGGCGAGCAGACCGTCGCCCCTGGCCAGCACCCGGATCGCCTCGACCAGCTCCTCCGGCGTGCCGTTCTTGAGCAGGAAGCCGCTGGCCCCGGCCCGCAGCGCGGCGAACAGGTAGTCGTCGCGGTCGAAGGTGGTGAGGATCAGCACCGCGGGCGCCCCGGGGCCGTCGGCGACGATCTGCCGGGTGGCCTCCAGGCCGTCCATCCCGGGCATCTCCACATCCATGAGTACGACGTCGGGGCGGGTGGCCCGGGTCATGGTGACGGCCCGTTCGCCGTCGGCGGCCTCACCGACCACCTCGATGTCGTCCTCCACCTCCAGGATGACCCGGAAGCCGGTACGGACGAGGTGCTGGTCGTCGGCGAGCAGCACCCGCACCGTCGGCCCGGTGTCGGGTGCCTGCTGGGCTGCCGCGCTCATGCCGACGGCTCCGCGCCGGTCGCCGCCTGCTGCCTGCCGCTCGGCTCCCGCTGTGCGCCCACCGGTCGGTCCGCCGACGCCGCGAGGGGGAAGCGGGCGCGCACCCGCCAGCCGCCGCCGGCCCGCGGCCCGGCCTCCAGGTCGCCGTCGTGGGCGGTGACCCGTTCGCGCATGCCGATCAGGCCCAACCCGACGGTGTCGGCCCGGCCGCCGCCGCGCCCGTCGTCGGTCACGTCGACCTCCACCTCCCGGGCCAGGTACCGGACCCGCACGTCCAGCAGGGCCGCCTCGGCGTGCTTGAGGGTGTTGGTCACCGCCTCCTGCGTCACCCGGTAGGCCGTCTGGGACACCGATTCGGGCAACGCGACCGGGTCGCCGTACACCCCGAGGGTGGCCGTCAGCCCGGCGGCCCGAGCCCGCTCGACCAACTCGTCGATCCGTTCGACGCCGCCGGCCGTCGGCGGCGCGGCGTCGGTGCCGGCGGAGGTCCGCAGCACGCCGAGCATCCGACGCAGCTCGTCGACGGCGGTGCGGGCGCTCTGCTCGATGGCGGTCAGCGCCGTGCGGGCCTTGCCCGGGTCGCGGTCGAACACCCGGCGGCAGGCGGATGCCTGCACGCCCATCACCGACACGTGGTGGGCGACCACGTCGTGCAGCTCGCGGGCGATCCGGACCCGTTCGCCGAGCACCGCCCGTTCCCGGGCCTCGGCCTGCGACCGGCGCAGGTCCTCGGCCTGGGCGCGCAGCTCGTGCTCGCGGCGCGCGGCCACCCACGCGGTCTCGCCGAAGAAGTACGCGAAACCGAAGACCAGCACGTTGAGCAGCACACCGTTGACCATCGCGGCGAGCACCGGTGGCACCGGCCCGACCGCGTCGGCGAAGGTGTCCGCCGGAATGTGGTCGATCATCACCGCGTAGTAGAGCCCGAGCCAGGCGAACATCGTGGCGATCACGCCGATCCGCAGCCGGCGGGACAGCTGGCGGTCCTGCCCCCAGGCGCCGACGGTGTAGAGGGCGCAGAACAGGGCCCAGGAGGAGAACTGGCTCTCCGGGGCCGAGCGGGCCTGCGCGGCGATGAACGCCACCGCGACGACCAGCACTGTCGCGGTCGGCCGGCGTCGTCGCCAGATGAGCGGGAGGGTCACCGCGACGGTCCAGAACAGCTGCTCCGGCCCGGACGGCGGTGGGCCCAGCAGGAACGCGCCGGTGCTGCGGGCCAGGGTCAGACTGACCAACGCCAGCCCGGTCATCCCCAAGCCGATCCAGAGGTCGTTTCGGCGCTGCTCGGCCGTTGGACCCGGACGACGCCATTCCGGTCGCGGTGCCACTGTCATCCGGGAACGATGCCACGCCGCCCACCAGGCCCTCCAACCGGGCGGGCCGCCGCGGTCACCACGACGGGCGACGGCCCGGCGCGGGGTACGCGCCGGGCCGTCGGGTCGGGGATCACTCACGCGGTCTGCCGCCGGGTCTTCACTGCGGTGTCGACCAGGTCCCAGACCACGATCGCGGCGGCGCCCACCGCGATGGCCAGGCCGAGGGAGTCCCGGTTGTCCGCCTCCGCCAGCCAGCTGAACCGCTCGCCGAGGGCCGGGTTGAGCAGTCGATCGGAGAGCGCCAACCACATCAGCGGCACCGCGAACGCCAGGCTGAGCACCGCCCTGATGCCGAAGATCGTCCAGGTCCAGTGCGCGATCCGGTACTTGACGATCTCGACCACAGCGCTGGCGGCGAGGACCACGATCAACGCCGGCAGCCAGAACGACCAGAGCGCCGGGTCGAGGATCGGAATGTTCTCGCCGTCGGTGCCACGCACCCAGGAGTGGTAGTGCTGGAGCGGCAGGTACGCGATGGTCAGCACCAGCATGATCACCGATGCGATGGTGTCGGCGAGGGGGATGCCTCGTCGCACCGGTGCGTCGGGCAGCTGGTCCACCGTCCACTCCGGCACGTCCACGGCCGTCTGGGTGCGCTCGAGAATGGCGAACGTCAGGGTGAGCCAGAAGGCGATCTGCACGGCCACCTGCATGGCCGCGACGACGCCCGGCCCGATGGCCCCGAAACCCTTTCCTTCGGCCGCCTCGACCACGGTGACGACCGTGCCGACCAGCGCCGGGATGAAGCTGAGCAGCAGCTTCAGCAGTCGCAGCCAGAGCAGGTAGTAGGTCGGGCCGATGAGCTGCAGCCGGCGGTCGGCGTACCGGGCGGCCAGCACGTCCGGATTGCCCAGCTCGGTGAGCACCTCCCGCTCGGCCGCTGCCGGGTCCGCGCCGCCGCCGGTGCGGTCGTCGATCATGTCTTCGATGGAGGCCCGCAGCTCGTTGGCGATCTCGTCTCGGCGCTGGGTGGGCACCGATCGCAGGGTGGCGGCGAGGTAGCGGTCGGTCAGGGTGTTCATCGGTCCACTCCTTGGATCAGCCCGGTGATGGAGGTCTGCACGGCGGCGAGGTCGTCGAGGAGCCGGTTCAGCATCGACTCGCCCTCGTCGCTGGTCCGGTAGAACTTGCGCGGTCGGCTCTCTTCGGTGTTCCACTCGCTGGTCAGCAGCCCCTGGTCCTCCAGGCGGCGCAGCAGCGGGTAGAGGGTGTTGGCGTCGACCGGGAAGCCGTGGTCGCTGAGCCGTTGCAGCAGTGCGTAGCCGTAGTCCGGTCGGCGTAGCGCGACCAGGCTGGCCACCACGACGGTGCCTCGACGCAACTCCTGCAGGTGCGTCCGTAGAACGTCCTCGCTAACCATGTGTCACACCATACTGTGTGGCACACAGTGTTGTCTACGCCGACATCATCGTGTCCGCCCAACCTCCGTTCGGGCCGATACGACGGACGGGGCGCCCGGCCGACACCGGACGCCCCGCACCTGGGAAAAGTCAGCAGGACACGCCCTGCCGGAAGTTCCGCTCGACGAAGCTTGCCGGGCCGACCTGGAAGTAGCCGACCCCCGGCCGGATCGGGTGACCGGTGAACAGCTCCACCCGCGACCCCGCCCGGACCAGGTACGCCTCGGCGTCCCCCGCGTCGTTGCGGATCAGCGACCCCCGCCAGCCGTAGATCGCCTCCAGCTCGTCGAAGGACATGCCGACAGTCGCACCGGCGGGGGACCGTGGCGGCACCGTCGCCGTACCGACCTCCACCAGTCGCCCGTCGCGGAAGGCCAGCAGGATCACGCCCGCCCAGGATCCGGCCGCGCCGGCGTGCACCACCCCGCCGCAGGTCGGCACGGTCCAGTCGAGGTGCCCGTTCGTGGTGAGCGACGCCAGGCTGGCACCGATGCGGTACACGCCGACGCCACCGACGCTGAGCACCTGCGGGTGGGTGTGCCCGGCGGCGACGGCGAGCGGACCGCGGGCCGAGGCGGACGCGACGCCGCCGGCCACTGGCGCTGCCGCCGCCGAGCCGGCGACGGTCGCCGGTACGAGCGTGCCGAGCGCCAACGCGGCGGTGGTGAGGAGGATCGCGGGACGGTTCATGGTGGCTCCTTCGGTGATGGGTCTCCTGCCCTCTTAGTCACCGCGCCAGGGCCAACGGTTCGTCGGAATTCCGACCGGCCGGGTCTACTGTGCAGACGAACGCCGACCGACCGTGCTGGCCGGGGGTGACATGGTGACGGCTCCACTGCGGATCGGGCCCTACGCCGTCGAGCGACTGCTCGGCGTCGGTTCGTTCGCGACGGTCTGGCTGGGCTACGATCGGGCGCTCGACGCGCACGTGGCGATCAAGGTGCTGGCCGAGAACTGGAGCCACGACCTGCGGGTGCGGGAACGCTTCCTGGACGAGGCCCGGTTGCTGCGCCGGTTGGAGCACGAGCGGCTGATCCGGGTGCACGCCGTCGGTGAGCTGCCCGACGGCCGCCCGTACGCGGTCCTGGCCTGGGCGGACGGGGGCAGCCTGCGGGACCGGTTGGCCACTGGCGAGATCCCCGCGCCGACGGCGTTGCGGCTGCTCGGCGAGGTCTGCGCCGGGGTCGCCGTGCTGCACCGCCACGGCGTCGTGCACCGTGATCTCACCCCGGGCAACATCCTGTTCCGCTCCGTCGGCCCCGGCGGCGCGGAACAGGTGCTGATCGCCGACCTCGGCCTCGCCAAGGCGCTCGCCGCCGCCTCCGGGCTGACCGCCCGGGCCGGCACCCCGGGCTACATGGCCCCCGAGCAGGATGATCCGGGCGCGGTGGTCGACACCCGCGCCGACGTGTACGGGCTCGGCCGGCTCGGCATCCGACTGTTGGCCGCCGACCCGTCGGGCGCGAACCGGACCAGACCCGACCCGCCTCGGCATCCCCCGGAGATCCGACTTCGGGACGACGTACCTGCGGCGGTCGCGGCGGTGCTCGTTCGGGCCACCGCCCACCGTCCGGCCGACCGCTACCCCGACGCCGCGACCCTGCACGCCGCCCTGAATCGCGCGAGTGGCCCGGCGGGCCGGCCGGTCGCGTCGACCGGCGGGAGCGGCCCGGGGGGACCGGCGACGGCGGCCGGTCCGGTGCGGCGCCAACCTCGGCCGGGCCGCCCGTACCGGTTGCGGCGCGTCGCGGCCGCTGTGGTGGCCGTCGCCGCGGTGGGTGTGACGGGCGCCGAGCCGGATGGTGCCGGGTCGGCCCGGCCGGTCGGCGGCACGTACACGACCGGGCCGCTGACCGTGACGCTGCCGCCCGGCTGGTCCGCCACGGGTGCCACCTGGGCCGGTCAGTACGGTGCCGACGGCGAACCCGAACCGGCGCTGGTGATGTCGCCGCAACCCCGCCGCTGGGCGGCCGACCCTCGCCTGCCCGGGGCTTTCGTGGGTCTCTCCGCCAGCACGGCGGCCCGTGCCACGCCCGCCGGGTTCCTGGCCGAGCGCACGCACGGCGACTGCACGCCCGCGCCGGCCCGGGTCACCCGGCAGGCCGGCGTCGAGTGGACAGTGGTGGCGTACCGCTGCGAGCGGGGTCGGCCGCAGATCACCGAGTCGGCCGCTCTGCACCCCGGCCGGCCCGCCCTGGTGTACGCGCAGATCGTCCCGCCAGCGGACAGCGGGCCCGCCTTCGTGGACACCCTGCTCGCCGGGGTGCGCCTGCGCTAGGCGCGGCTAGCGGACCACAACGGTGATGGTGTGCTCCCGGCCGTCCTTGGGGATCGTCACGGCGACCGTGCCGGGCCGGACGAAGCGGATGTCCACCACGCCCGCCTCGTAGTGCTGCGACACCAGGTCGGGGCGGTCCACTGTGACGAGCCCCGGCCCGATGCCCTGGATGCGCAGCACCGCACCGGTGGCGAAGCAGAGCGATTTCAGCAGCTCCATCTCGGTCTCGGCGAGCGGCAGGTCGTAGCGCACCGCGCCCTGACAGGCCGGCGTGGCGTCGGTCGGCGGGGGAGTCGGTCGGGGCGTACCCCTTGTCCTGGTGGGTGCGGGCGGTGGCGCGGCCGGGCGCGCGCTGGTCGGTGGCGGTCGGGACGGCGACGCGGAGGGCGTGCCGGGCGCGGGGATCGTGGCGATCGTGGTGGGTGTCGGGGTCGAGAGGCTCGGGCCGGGCGGTTGGACGGGCAGGGGCGAGACGGCGTCGGCGCCGCAGGCGGCGACGCCCACGGTGGCCGCGAGGACGACGACGACCCGGCGGAACGACGGGCGGCTCATTCCGCCCCGAGCCGTTGCCGGACCTGCCGCCGGGCCAGGTGCAACCGGGACTTCACAGTGCCCAGCGGCACGTCGAGCAGGGCGGCGATCTCCGGGTAGCTCAGCCCCAGGACGTCGCGCAGGGCGACCACCTCGGCGAGGTCGGGGTGGACCGAGTCGAAGGCGTCGAGCAGGTCGAGGCGGGTGCCGGCGACCACGCTGGTCCGTCGGGGGTCGGCCTGGTCGGGCAGCGGTACGCCCTCGGCCTCCAGCCGGCAGCGGCGGCGCAGCGTGCGGTACGTGGAACGGGCCCGGTTGGCGGTCAGCCGGTGCAGCCAGGTGCGGAACGAGGAACGCCCCTCGAACCGGGTGATGCCGCCGGCCAGCGCCAGCAAGGTGTCCTGGCAGGCTTCTTCGGCGTCCTCCCGGCTAGGCAGGAATCGGGCGCACAGTCGCAGCACCTCCGGGCGCACCGCGACCAGCAGGGAGTTCAGCGCGGCCGGGTCGCCGTGCGCGGCGGACCGGGCCAGGGCGTCGATGTCGTCCGCGTCGGGCATGCCGGATGTCCAATGCTCGCCGGTGCCGATCCCTGAGCGTACGACCGGTGCGGCCCGCGTGCCCCCGTACGGTCCGGCACCCGACCCGCTAGTCGAAGCGGGACACGTCCCCGGCGCCCCGGCGCAGGATCTCCGGTTCGGGCCCGGACAGGTCGATCACGGTCGTCGGCTCCTTGCCGCAGTCGCCGGCGTCGAGCACCGCGTCGAGCTGGTGGTCGAGCCGTTCCTTGATCTCCCAGCCCTGGGTCATCGGCTCCTCGTCGCCGGGTAGGACCAGCGTGCTGGACACCAGCGGCTCGGCCAGCTCGGCCAGCAGCGCCTGGGTGACTGTGTGCCGGGGCACCCGCACGCCGACGGTCCGCTTCTTCGGGTGCAGCATCCGGCGGGGCACCTCCTTGGTGGCCGGCAGGATGAACGTGTAGCTGCCCGGAGTGGACGCCTTGACCAGGCGGAAGACGGAGTTGCTGATCTGCACGAACTGGCCGAGCTGGGCGAAGTCGTGGCAGACCAGCGTGAAGTGGTGCCGATCGTCGAGATGTCGGATCTGCCGGATCCGGTCCAGCCCGTCCTGGTTGCCCAGTTGGGTGCCGAGCGCATAGCAGGAGTCCGTCGGGTAGGCGACCAGCCCACCGCTGCGGATCAGGTCGGCGACCTGCCCGATGACCCGGGGCTGTGGGTTCTCCGGGTGTACGTCGTAGTACCTCGCCATCCTCCGAGACTAGGCGCACGCGGGGAGGATCAGGAGACGAGGGCCACCCTCGGCGCGGACGGTGGAGCACCGGAGATCACCTCGGTAGGGTAGGTCCCGGTCGGCTCCGACCAACAAGATCCACACCGCCGGGGGGCGCCACGCATGGCTGATTCGTTCGCGCATCTGCACGTGCACACCGAGTACTCGATGCTCGACGGAGCGGCCCGACTGAAGGACCTGTTCGCCGAGGCCAAGCGGCTGGGCATGTCCGCTGTGGCGATCACCGACCACGGCAACATGCACGGCGCGAACGACTTCTACAACCAGGCGATGGCCGCCGGGATCACCCCGATCCTGGGCGTCGAGGCGTACGTGGCGCCGGAGTCGCGCTATCACAAGGCACGGGTCAAGTGGGGTCGCCCGGAGCAGAAGAGCGACGACATCTCCGGTAACGGTGCGATCACCCACAAGACCATGTGGGCGAAGAACGCGCAGGGCCTGAAGAACCTCTTCACCCTCAACTCGCGCGCCTCCATGGAGGGGCACTACGTCAAGTGGCCCCGGATGGACATGGAGCTGATCGCCGAGCACGCCGAGGGGATCATGGCCACCACCGGCTGCCCGTCCGGCGCGGTGCAGACCCGGCTACGGCTGGGCCAGTTCGACGAGGCCCTCAAGGTCGCCGCCAGCTACCAGGACATCTTCGGCAAGGACAACTACTTCCTGGAGATCATGGATCACGGCCTCTCCATCGAGAGCCGGGTCCGTGAAGGGCTCACCGAGATCGCCCGCAAGCTGGACATCCCGCCGGTGGTCACAAACGACTCCCACTACACCCACGAGGCGCAGGCCACCGCCCACGACGTGCTGCTCTGCGTGCAGACCGGCAGCAACATCGACGACCCCAACCGGTTCCGGTTCGAGGGCGGCGGCTACTTCATCAAGAGCGCCGACCAGATGCGCGCTGTGGACTCGTCCGAGCTGTGGCAGGAAGGCTGCCGCAACACCCTGCTGGTGGCCGAGAAGGTCGACCCGAAGGGCATGTTCGAGTTCCACAACCTGATGCCGCGCTTCCCGGTGCCCGAGGGGGAGACCGAGGAGTCCTGGTTCCGCAAGGAGACCTTCGCCGGCCTGGCCCGCCGCTATCCGAACGGCATCCCGGAGGGGCACGTCGTCCAGGCCGAGTACGAGCTGGGCGTCATCAACCAGATGGGCTTCCCGTCCTACTTCCTCGTGGTCGCCGACTTCATCCAGTGGGCGAAGAACCAGGGCATCGCCGTGGGTCCGGGCCGTGGTTCGGCCGCCGGGTCGCTCGTCGCGTACGCGCTGGGCATCACCGACCTGGACCCGATCCAGCACGGTCTGATCTTCGAGCGGTTCCTCAACCCCGAGCGGGTCTCGATGCCGGATGTCGACATCGACTTCGACGAGCGTCGGCGCGGCGAGGTGATCAAGTACGTCACCGACAAGTGGGGCGAGGACAAGGTCGCCCAGATCGCCACCTTCGGCACGATCAAGGCGAAGGCCGCGATCAAGGACTCGGCCCGGGTCCTCGGCTTCCCGTACGCGGTCGGCGACCGGATCACCAAGGCCATGCCGCCGGCGGTGATGGGCAAGGACATCCCGCTCACCGGCATCTTCGACAACAAGCACCCCCGCTACGCCGAGGCGGGCGAGATCCGCGGCCTGTACGACTCCGACCCGGACGTCCGCAAGGTGATCGACACGGCCAAGGGCATCGAGGGGCTGATCCGGCAGACCGGTGTGCACGCCGCCGGCGTCATCATGTCCGCCGAGCCGATCATCGAGCACATCCCGTTGACGCGCCGCGACGCCGACGGGGCGATCATCACGCAGTTCGACTATCCGACCTGCGAGTCGCTCGGGCTGCTGAAGATGGACTTCCTCGGCCTGCGCAACCTGACGATCATTGACGACGCGGTCAAGAACATCGAGCTGAACCACGGCCGGAAGCTCGACCTGCTGGGCCTGCCGCTGGACGACAAGGCCGCGTACGAGCTGCTGGCCCGCGGTGACACCCTGGGCGTGTTCCAGCTCGACGGTGGGCCGATGCGGTCCCTGCTGCGGTTGATGAAGCCGGACAACTTCGAGGACATCTCCGCCGTCCTGGCCCTGTATCGACCCGGCCCGATGGGCGTCGACTCGCACACCAACTACGCGCTGCGCAAGAACGGCCTCCAGGAGATCACGCCGATCCACCCGGAGCTGGAGGAGCCGCTGCGGGAGATCCTGGCGCCCACCCACGGCCTGATCGTCTACCAGGAGCAGGTGCAGCGGGCCGCGCAGATCCTCGCCGGCTACACCCTCGGTCAGGCGGACCTGCTGCGCCGGGCCATGGGTAAGAAGAAGAAGGAGATCCTCGACAAGGAGTTCATCCCGTTCCGGGACGGCTGCCGCGAGCGCGGCTACTCCGACGAGGCGATCCAGGCGGTGTGGGACGTCCTGGTGCCGTTCGCCGGGTACGCCTTCAACAAGGCGCACTCCGCCGCGTACGGCCTGGTCTCCTACTGGACGGCGTACCTGAAGGCGCACTACCCGGCCGAGTACATGGCCGGGTTGCTGACCAGCGTCGGCGACGACAAGGACAAGATGGCGCTCTACCTGGCCGAGTGTCGCCGGATGCGCATCCAGGTGCTGCCGCCGGACGTGAACACCTCGGCCGGGCCGTTCACCCCGGTCGGCAAGGACATCCGCTTCGGCCTCGCCGCCGTCCGCAACGTCGGGGCGAACGTGGTCGCCTCGATCATGCGCTGCCGGGAGGAGAAGGGCGAGTACGCCGACTTCTACGACTTCCTGTCCAAGGTGGACGCCGTGGTCTGCAACAAGAAGACCATCGAATCGCTGATCAAGGCGGGTGCGTTCGACTCCCTGGACCACCCCCGCAAGGGCCTGCTCGCGGTGCACGCCGACGCGATCGACGCGTACGCCGACGTCAAGCGCAAGGAGGCCGTCGGCCAGTACGACCTGTTCGGCGCCGGCTTCGGTGACGCCGACACCGGCAGCACCACTGTGATGCCGACCATCGGCGACAGCGAGTGGGACAAGCGCGACAAGCTGGCCTTCGAGCGGGAGATGCTCGGCCTGTACGTCTCCGACCACCCGCTCTTCGGCTTGGAGCACATCCTCAACGCGGCAGCCGACACCACCATCGCGTCCCTGGCCGAGGAGGGCGGGGTGCCCGACGGGGCGGTCGTCACCCTCGCCGGCATCCTGTCCGGGGTGCAGCGCCGGGTCACCAAGCAGGGCCGGGCCTGGGCGTCGGCCACCCTGGAGGACCTGGCCGGTGGGGTGGAGACGCTGTTCTTCCCCAACACCTACGAGGTGATCGGGCAGTACATCGCCGAGGACGCCATCGTGGTGGTCAAGGGTCGGGTGGACCGCCGCGACGACACCCCGCGGATCATGGCGATGGACATGTCCATGCCGGACGTCAGCACCAGCGCCACCAACAAGCCGGTCACCCTGACCATCCCGGTGCACCGCTGCACACCACCGCTGGTGGAGAAACTCAAGGAAACCCTGGTGCTGCACCCCGGCGACACCGAGGTGCACGTCAAACTCCAGAACGGCGGGCGCACCACCACCCTGCGGCTGGGCCCGTTCCGGGTGGCGGCCACGACCGCGCTGATGGGTGACCTGAAGAGCGTCCTCGGCCCGGCCAACGTGAGCTGAGCCGGCATCGGTCCGGCCGGCCGGCGCCGGCCGGACCGCCGGGCTCAGCCCCGCTCGGGGGCGCTGATCTCCCGCAACTGTCCGTCGGCCAACCGTAACCAACGCTGCACGCCGATCTCGGCGAGGAACCGTTCGTCGTGGCTGACCACCACGAACGCCCCCTGGTACGCCGACAGCGCGCTCTCCAGCTGACCCACGCTGACCAGGTCCAGGTTGTTCGTCGGCTCGTCGAGCAGCAGCAGTTGCGGCGCCGGCTCGGCGCAGAGCACACAGGCGAGGGTGGCGCGCAGGCGTTCACCGCCGGAGAGCACCCCGACCGGCAGGTTCACCCGGGCGCCCCGGAACAGGAACCGGGCGAGCAGGTTCATCCGCTTGGCGTCCGGCAGGCTCGGCGCGTAGGCGGCGAAGTTCTCCGCCACCGTGCGGTCGAGGTCCAGCAGGTCCAGCCGTTGCGACAGGTACGCGATCCGCCCCTCGCCGCGCTTCAGCTCACCGCCGGACGGTTGCAGGTCACCGTTGACCAGGCGCAGCAGGGTCGACTTGCCGACGCCGTTCGCCCCGGTCAGGGCGATCCGTTCCGGCCCCCTGATCACCAGGTCGGCGCCGTCGCCGCCGAACAGCTCCCGGTCGTCGAAGTGGGCCCGCATCCCGTGGCCGGAGAAGACCGTGCGCCCGCCCGGGACGGTGGTGTCGGGCAGGTCCACGACGATCCGGTCCTCGTCGCGTACCGCCCGGCCGGCCTCGTCGAGTCGGGCCTTGGCCTGACCGAGCCGGGACGAGTGCGTCTCCTGCGCCTTGCCCGCCGACTCCTGCGCGCTGCGCTTGAGCCCACCGGCGACGATCCGGGCCAGGCCGGCGTTCTTCAGGTTCTTGGAGGCGTTGCTGGCCCGCCGGTCGGCCCGCTCCCGGGCCTGCTGCATCTCCCGTTTCTCCCGCTTGACCTCCTGCTCGGCGTTGCGCAGGTTGCTCTCGGCCACCTCCCGCGCCGCCTGCACCGCCTCGGTGTACGCGGTGAAGTTGCCCCCGTACCAGCGGATCTCGCCCTGGTCCAGCTCGGCGATGCGGTCCATCCGGTCGAGCAGTTCCCGGTCGTGGCTGACCAGCAGCAGACATCCGGACCACTCGGTGAGCACGTCGTAGAGCTTGTGCCGGGCCTCCAGGTCCAGGTTGTTCGTCGGCTCGTCGAGCAGCAGCACGTCCGGGCGGCGCAGCAGTTGTGCCGCCAGGCCGAGGGAGACCACCTGGCCGCCGCTGAGGGTGTGCAGCCGGCGGTCGAGCGACAGCTCACCCAGGCCGAGCCGGTCCAGCTCCGAGCGGGTGCGCTCCTCGATGTCCCAGTCGTCGCCGATGGTGGCGAAGTGCTCCTCGCTGGCGTCGCCGGCCTCGATGGCGTGCAGTGCCGCGATCCGCTCAGCCACGCCCAGCACCTGCGCCACGCTCAGGTCGCCGGCCAGCGGCAGCGTCTGCGGGAGGTAGCCGAGCACACCGTCGACTGTGACGCTGCCGCCGCTGGGTCGCAGCTCTCCGGCGATCAGCCGCAGCAGGGTGCTCTTGCCGGCGCCGTTGGGCGCGACCAGGCCGGTGCGACCGCCGGGAACGGTGAAGGACAGCTCCGAGAAGACCGGGGTGTCGTCCGGCCAGGAGAAGGACAGGTTCGAGCAGACAATGAACGCATCAGACATGCGAGTGACCTCAAAGGGTGGGGTGGGCGCGCCTCAGCCGCCCGACGACAACGGGAACCGGTGGAACGACAAAATGGCCACGGCGGCTGCGCAGGAGGCGCGCCGAACCAATGGCCGAACACATCCGGTCTCACCCGGAGATGTCGTCGTCACCCGCCATGTCTGGTCTCCCTGGAAGTATCGCCAACCCAACTCCGCCGAGTCTAACAACGGATCTCCGCGCCGCCACCGCGTTCCCGGCCGGCCACCGTTTCGCAGTATCGGGCAGCCACACTCGGAGCTGCCAAAGCTAGGAGACGTCGAAGAGACGTAGCCCGTCGTACTCGGCGAAGTCGGCGAAATCTTTGCCGTTGAAAGTCGCCAGCGGCAGCCGGTCGACCAGGCAGCAAGCTGCGATCCAGGAGTCGTTGGTCGGTCGGGGGCGTCCCCGGTGCTGAGCCCGCGCCTGGAGGTGCCCCCAGGTCACCGCCACCGCCTCGTCGAAGGGAAGCAGCACGATCCCCGAGCGCCACTGCGCGAGGTCGGCCAGCTTGCGCGGCCCTCAGCTTCGGAGCGCTGTCCACTTGGTCAGCTCTCCGAGCGTCACGAAGGTGATGCAGAGGGTCTTACCGGCCAGGCGGGCACGGAGACGTATCGGGTCGCCGTCGATTCTCCCACTTCCTGCATCGATGAGTGGCACCTCTCGGCTGGTTTCGGGGCGGAGTTACGCCCCGCTCAGCGGGGGCGGTACTCGACCTCGGGGCGGCCGGGGGTGCCGTAGCGCGGGGTGCGGGCGGCCCGGTCGACAGTCACCAGGTACTCCAGGTAGCGGCGGGCGGTCACCCGGGAAATGCCGGTCAGCGCGCTCACCTCGGTCGCGGACAGCCCGACCTCCGCGCGGGTGCCGTCGGTGAGCGCGGCGCGTACCCGATCGAGGGTCTGCGCGTCGAGTCCCTTGGGCAGGCTGTGCCCGGCGGTGCCGCGCAGAGTTGCGAACATCTGGTCCACCTCGTGCTGGGCGGCGACCTCGCCGTCGGCGAGCGCCTGGGCGCGGTAGTCGGCGTACCGCTCCAGCTTGTCGCGGAACGCGGCGAACGTGAACGGCTTGAGCAGGTAGTGGGTCACCCCGAGAGACACCGCGGTGCGCACCACCGCCAGGTCCCGCGCGGACGTCACCGCGAGCACGTCGACGCTGCTGCCGGCCGCGCGCAGCGCCCGGCAGACGTCCAGGCCGTGCAGGTCGGGCAGCCGAAAATCAAGGAGTACGAGGTCCACGTCGCCGCCGTCGTTGGCGCGCAGGGCCGCCATCGCCGCCCGCGCGGTGTGCGCCACCCCGACCACCACGAAGCCCGGAACCCGCTCGGTGTACGCGCTGTGCGCCTCGGCCAGTAGCGGCTCGTCCTCGACGACCAGCACCCGGATGGCGGTCATGACCGCTCGATCCTGCCCGGCAGCCGGACGGTGAACAGGCTGCCGCCGTCGTCCGAGCGACAGACCTCGGCGCTGCCGCCGTGCCGGCGTACCACCTGCCCGACCAGCGCCAAGCCGAGGCCCCGGCCGGTGCTCTTGGTGGACCAGCCGCGCCGGAACGCGTCGGCGACCCGCTCCGGTGCCAGCCCGGGACCGCTGTCTGCCACCTGGACCACCAGTTCGTCGTCGGTAGCGCCGACGAAGACCCGCACCCGGCGCGGCGCCGGCGTACCGGCCACCGCCTCCAGGGCGTTGTCGACCAGGTTGCCGACCACTGTGAGCAGGTCGCCGGTCGGCAGCGGACTGTCGTCGAGGCGGCAGTCCGGTTCGATGACCAGATCCACCCCGCGCTCGCCGGCCTGTGCGGACTTGCCGAGCAGCAGTGCGGCCAACGCCGGCTCGGTCACCGCGCCGACCACCCGGTCGGTCAGCTGTTGGGCGAGGGCCAGGTCCCGGGTGCCGAGCCGGACGGCCTCGTCGGCGCGGCCCAACTCGACAAGGGTCAGCACTGTGTGCAACCGGTTGGCCGACTCGTGGGTCTGCGCCTGCAACGCCTCGGTCAACGCGCGCACCGAATCCAGCTCACTGGCCAGGGTGCGCAGCTCGGTCTGGTCGCGCAGGGTCAGCACGGTGCCGAGCACCGCGCCCTCGAAGCGGGTGGTCCGCTGGTTGGCGACGAGCACCCGGTCACCGGCGACGATCGGCTCGTCGCGGGCGTCGCGCCCGGAGTCGAGCAGCTCGGCCGCCGCGGGCGGCAGGTCGATCCCGGCCACCGGCTGGTCGATCACCGGCGCGTCCGCGTCGAGCCCCAACAGCCGGCGGCCCTCGTCGTTCACCAACGCCACCCGGCGATCGGTGGTCAGCACGACGAGACCTTCACGCACCGAGTGCAGGACGGCGTCGTAGTACTCGTACATCCGGGTCATCTGGGCCGGCCCCAGACCGTGCGTCTGGCGACGGAGCCGGCGGCTGAGCAGCCAGGAGCCCGTCGCGGCGAGCGCCAGAGCCGGCGCGACCACACCGAACAGCACCGGCAACTGGCCGAGCAGCTTCTTGTCGATCTCGCGGGTGGTGATGCCCACCGAGACCAGACCGACGAGGTGTCGCTGCTCGTCGTACACCGGAACGACAGCGCGCACCGACTCGCCGAGCGTCCCGACATTGGTGGTGGTGAACGCGCGGCCCGTCAGAGCGGGCCCGATCTCGCCGACGAACGGTTCGCCGATCCGGTCCTGGGTCGGATGCGAGAAACGGGTGCGGTCGGGGGCCATCACCACCACGAAGTCGGTGCCCGTGGCCTTCCGGGTCGATTCGGCGTACGGCTGGAGGACCCTCGCGGGGTCGGCGGTCGCGAGGGCCGCGCGGACGTCGGGGGAGCCCGCCACGGTCTGCGCCACCGCGAGCACCTCCTCCTGCGCGGCCTGGCGGGAGTCGCTGCGGGCCAGCCAGACGGCGCCCGCCGCGCCGGCCAGCACGAGCAGCGTCACCACCATCGCCTGGAGGGCGAAGAGTTGCCCCGCGATGCTCCACTGGCGTCGGGCCACCTCCACCACCTCCCTCCTCGCGCCGCCGTTTCGCCATCGCGGTGAACAGAATGACCGCAAGGCTGTCAACGGGTGAGACGCGGTTCACATTGTCGACATGGACACCACCGCATCCGCCACCAACCCGGCACCGGCGGTCCGCCGGGACCGTACCCGTTACCTGTATGTGGCCGTCATCGTGGCCGTGGTCGCCGGCATCGTGGTCGGCCTGGTCGCCCCCGATTTCGGCAAGGAACTGAAGCCGATCGGCACCGGCTTCGTCAACCTGATCAAGATGATGATCAGCCCGGTCATCTTCTGCACCATCGTGCTCGGCGTCGGCTCCGTCCGGCAGGCCGCGAAGGTCGGCAAGGTCGGCGGCCTGGCCCTCGGCTACTTCCTGACCATGTCGACAGTCGCGCTCGCCATCGGCCTGGTCGTCGGCAACCTCATCCACCCCGGCTCGGGCCTGAACCTCGGCCCGGACCTCGTCGGCTCCGGCAAGGCCGCCGCCGGTGACGAGGCCGCCGGGACGGACGACTTCCTGCTCGGGATCATCCCGACGACGCTGCTCTCCTCGCTCACCGAGGGCAAGGTGCTCCAGACGCTGCTGGTCGCCCTGCTGGTCGGCTTCGCCGTCCAGGCCATGGGCCGGCGGGGTGAGCCGGTGCTCAGCGCCATCACCGTCATCCAGCGGGTCGTCTTCAAGGTCCTCGCCATGATCATGTGGCTGGCGCCGATCGGTGCGTTCGGCGCGATGGCCGCCGTGGTCGGCGCGACCGGCGTGGACGCCCTCAAGAGCCTCGCCCAGATCATGGTGGGCTTCTACGCCACCTGTCTGATCTTCGTGCTGGTGTTCCTGGGCGCGCTGCTGTGGTTCGTGGCCCGGATCTCGATCTTCTCGCTGCTGCGTTACCTGGGCCGGGAGTTCCTGCTGATCCTGTCGACCTCGTCGTCGGAGTCGGCGCTGCCACGGCTGATTGCCAAGATGGAGCACTTCGGTGTGAGCAAGCCGGTCGTCGGCATCACTGTGCCGACCGGCTACTCGTTCAACCTGGACGGTACGGCGATCTACCTGACCATGGCGTCGCTGTTCATCGCCGACGCGCTGGGCAAGCCGCTGGCCATCGGCGAGCAGATCTCGCTGCTGCTGTTCATGATCATCGCGTCGAAGGGTGCCGCCGGGGTCACCGGTGCCGGGCTGGCCACGCTGGCCGGTGGCCTCCAGTCGCACCGGCCGGACCTCGTCGACGGGGTCGGGCTGATCGTCGGCATCGACAGGTTCATGTCGGAGGCACGGGCGCTGACCAACTTCGCCGGCAACGCGGTGGCGACAGTGCTGGTGGGAACCTGGACCGGCGAGTTCGACCGGGAGCGGGCGACCGCGGTGCTGAGCGGCAACGACCCGTTCGACGAGGCCACCATGGTCGACGAGCACGACGACGAGGCGGCGTCCCGCCCCGACGAGAAGGAGGCCACGCTGGCCGGAGCCCCGGCCTGAGTCACGGCGTGAACCGGGGTCGGGGGGGGGGCGCCCCC
>NZ_JAGPXY010000085.1 GCF_018070325.1 Micromonospora sp. H61 | reverse complement strand
TCGGGCGTTGCGGGGGATGTAACCGGGGCGGCCTGCCGGGTGTTCCCGGGCGGCTGCCGCGCCCCACGACCGGGACAGTCGCGGTGGTCTGCCAGGTATAACGACCCGGCCCGGCCCACGATTCCGCGACCGGGGTGGCCCCGACCACCCGACAGGCGGGGTCAAACCAGACAACCCGCCCAACCGTCCAGCCCTGCCCACCGGACGGAGCCGACACGCGGCCGTGCTGTCATGATCCATTCGGTTTCACGGAGGTGTCCCGGTGCCGGGGGATACCCCGACTTCAGGAAAGACGAGTGGATCATGCCTGGTTGCGCTGGTCGGGGATCGAGCACGATCATGCGGAACCGGCCGCTGACGAGTCGAGTACCTGGTCCACGACGCACTGCCATGAGGCAACATCTAGGCTCTGACCGAGAGGGGTGGATCATGGACGCTGCAACATGCCGGGCTCTGGCTCCTTCCCCGCCCGGGGTTGGCCGATGAGCACGATGGCATTCCTGAACATCGCCATGCACGGGCACATCAACCCGACATTGCCCGTTGTGGGTGAGCTTGTGCGTCGTGGTCACTCCGTCACCTATCACACGACGCCGGCCTACGCCGAGCAGATCGCGGCCACCGGGGCACGGGTTTTCCTTTACCCCGGGGACGACCTACCGCTCTCCGGCCCGCCGACGCCCGTCACGGTGATGGAGCAGCTTGCGCATACCGCCGTACGCGTGCTGCCCGCCGTCCTCACCGACCTGCGGGGCGTCCGGCCCGATCTGATCGTGCACGACTCCCTCTGCCCGTGGGGGCCGGTGGTCGCCCGGGAACTCGGCGTGCCGCCGGCATCGTCGTTCACCACGTTCGCCTTCAACCGGTACGTGCCCAGCCCGACCCGTGGCTCCTGGGAGCTGCTCAGCGCGGCCGCGGCCCTTCCCCGCTCGACCGTCGGGTACCTGAGATCGCGGTGGGAGCTGCGCCGCCGGTACGACACACGCGCCTTGCCCCTGATTGACCTGGCCAACATCCGTCAGCCGCTCAACCTGGTCTACACCTCGCGGGCGTTCCACCCCGAGGCGGACAGTTTCGACCAGTCCTATCAGTTCGTCGGACCCAGCATCGGTGCCCGTCGAGCGGACTCGTCGTTCCCGGTCGATCGATTGCGGGACCCGGTGATGTACGCCTCGATGGGCACGGTGTTCGACGCCCCGCAGTTGCTGCGCACCTTCGCCGACGCGCTGGCCAGGCTGGGTGGCACCCTGGTCATTTCCACCGGACACACCGATCCTGCCGCGCTTGGCCCGCTACCGGACAACGTGCTCGCCTACCGTTCCGTCCCGCAGTTGGAGGTGCTGGCCCGTGCGGCGCTGTTCATCACCCACGGTGGGGTGAACAGCGTCAACGAGGCCCTGTACGCCGGCACCCCGATGTTGGTGGTCCCGCAGGGCGCCGACCAACTGCTGGTGGCTTCCCGCATCGTCGAGCTCGATGCCGGCCTGTCGATCCGCACCGAGGACGTCACGGTGGAGGCCGTGCGGGCCCTCGCCCAGCGCCTGCTCGACGAGCCTCGATTCCGGGCCGCCGCGAGCACCCTGCAGGTCGCCCAGCGTCAGGCGGGCGGCTATGCGCGTGCCGCCGACGTACTCGAGCACTTCGTGCAGCAGACCGGCTCGGTCACGCAGCCGGGTCTCGCCGATCTGCCACCACAGGGCTGACCGATGTCTTCCGTCGTCGCCATCCTGCTGCTTGTCGCCGGGCTGTCCGAAGCCGCCGGGCGTCTCCTGCCGGTGGTGGCACGCCTGTCCGGCGTGTCGCACGTGAGAGTGGTCAGCCTGTTGCTGGCGGGCGCGATCGTTGACGGCGCGGTGTTCGCGCTCTGGCCGCTGTCCGCGTGGGCCGTAGCCGGTCTGGTGCTGCCCACCGCACCGTCCGACGCACTGATCTGGACACCAGGGCTGGCTGCTCCGCTGGTGCTTGCCGGGGTCCTCGCGTTCCCGCTTCTTGGGCCACTGTTGCACCTGTTGCTCATGGTGGGAGTGGGCGCCGGCCTCGCCGGTGCGCTCGCCACGGTGGCCGGCGTTGGGTGGTGGGAGGCCGCCGGCTGCGTAGCGGTCGCGGGAGTCGGGCTCGGCGTCTCCGTCGAGGCCGTCCGTCGCCTCGTCGTGAAGCTCAACACCAGACGAGCACCGGAGTCAGTCGCGTGATCGGACTGGCGCTCCTGCTGCTGCTCGGAGGGCTGGGACTGGTGCTGATCGCCGAGGCCCTGCTGGCCCGCTACGAGGTGCTGGTCTACGCCGCAGGCTGGCGCACACCCACCATCTCCCGCCCCGAGGGCATGTCCTACGCCCGCGGGGCGGATCCGGACCGCCCTCCGGACGCCTACCTGGTCTATCTCGACGGCATCGGGAAGCGCCGTTTCCACGACACCCGCGATGGTGGCCGACTGGTCAAGGCCCTGATCAATCGAGCGCCGGAGCTGCGGGTGCTGGGCCAGGTGCAGCCCTACTCCCCGCTGGCCGTGCCGCTCGCCGACCGGCCGGTCTGGACCTGGGTGCGCCGCCGCGTCGGGCTGCTGCTGTTCCTGCACAACGTGATGCAGATCTTCGTCGCCGCCGACCGCCGCTACCGCCCCCTCTACAACCGCGCCGTCGGTGCGCAGATCGCCACCGAACTCCAGGTCGCCGGCTACCGGCCGGACAGCGGTATACCCGTGGTACTGCTCAGCTACAGCGGTGGCGCCCAGGTCGCCAGCGGTGCGGTGAACGAACTGTGGTCCGAACTGCGCACCCCGCTCTGGCTGATCACTCTCGGCGGGTTCCACAACGGTGCCAACGACATCACCCACGCCCAGCACCTCTACCAGCTCACCAGTGCCGGCGACTGGATCGAGCGAGTCGGCACCTGGATCTTCCCGCAGCGGTGGCGGCTGTTCCGCTGGAGCGGATGGAACCGGGCCGACCGCGAAGGCAAGATCACCGTGCACCGGCTCGACCCTGCCACGCACATCGGTCCCCGCAGCTACATCGCCCCGGAGGCCCGCCTGCCCGACGGGCGCAGCCACCTCGACCGGACCACCGACACCGTGCTCGCGCTGATCCGGGACCGCCTCAGCCGGACGGCGGAGACCGACGGCCCGCTGCCCTGAACGCTCACACGTCGGCGTTCAAACCGGCCTGCTGGTTCGCCTCCGGCTGAGGGAGCCCGGAGATCTGGAGCAGTTGACTGACGACAACGCGCAGTTGCGAGACGACGACAGCCCCGGAGGACCCGACACCCTCGGCACATGCCTCGTTGATGTCACTGATCACCTGTAGCGCTCGCTCCCGCGCGCGGTCCGGCTCCCGTCCGGCCAGGAAGTCACGATGCAGGAGCCTGAACGCCTGGCCGAAGTGCTCGATCGCCGTGGAGAGGCCGGCCGGCAGCGTCTCCCGGGCGTGTAGTGCCGACACCGCCCACTGCACCATCTCGCGGCTGCTGGTGTAGGCGAGTTCAAGGTGCTCGGCCGCCCGCGCGTACCGACGCATGATGCCCAGCCGTCTGCGCCGCCAGGGTGAAAGAATTGCGACTTCGCATGCTGCGGCGACCACGTCGGCCGTGTTTCGTCGTTGCGCCTCTGCCGCACGCAGTCGCTGCAGGGCATCCTCGGCCTGCCGCACGTCGCGGTGAGACAGCGCACTGGCGATGGCTGTCATCTCCCGGGCGATGGCATCGACTGTCGGACCAGCGGCGCGGCGCACGATCCGCACCGGATTGAGCGGCAGAATCAGCAAGGCCACCACGATGGCCACCGCCACACCGACCAGCGCATTCGCCGTGCGGGGCACGGCCAGGTCCGGCCGGTCCGGAGACACCGTGCCGAGCAGGACGGCGGTGCTTCCCGCCTGCACCATGACGGCTCCGGTGCCGCGAAAGACGGCTGCCGCCGAGATGGCCAGTGCCACGACCACACCGGTCTGTATCGGTCCCGCCCCGATGAACCGTATGATCCCGTTTCCGACCAGCACTCCCAGGAACACCCCGGCGAGAAGTTCGAGAGTTCGACGGGCCCGATTACCGACGGCCGCCGCGATGGTGCCGACCGCGGCGGCGGGTGCGAACAGCGGCTGCGGATTGTGCAGCACGTCGCTGGCGACGAACCAGGCCAACCCGGCGGCCACCCCCGCCTGCACCGCGAGGATGAGGTAGGTGCGAAGCCGTTCGTAGGCCTCCCGGCCCTCGCGCAGCGCACTCTCCGCCGGTCGGGCACCCCGACGTCTGCTGCGCACCTCTCACCCCCGCCATCGACCGGCTCTCTCACGATCGTCGTACGACGGCGAACGTCGGGTGCGAGAGATCCCCAATCTGATGCGGCACCGACGGAAGCCTGCGCCTCCGCGCGCGGAGGGTATTCGGCCGGCGCAGTGGGTCAGCCGGCGCCGAGCAACTCCAGGACCGCGTCGCGGGCCGCCAGGACGGCTGCCTCGGATTGCGGGCCGTGGTTGAGAATGTCGAAGGAGTGCTGGCCGTCCGGCACCTCGATCATCCGCATCGGCCAGCCCTGGGCGGTCGCTGCGGGGAGGAACGCGTCGATGCCGGCCAGGACCGGCGGGATGTCCTGGCCGGCGCGGGTCAGCACCAGTGCCACGCCCGTGCCGGAGCTGAGTGCCTCGACCGGCAGGAACCGGGCGTCGACCTCCCAGCCGGGGAACGGGACGAGCAGCGGGTACGTCAGTGCGATCCCGCGTAGCCATGGCGGCGGGACGCGCAGCCAGTCGGCCGCGAAGAGGCCGCCGCCGGAGAAGAACCACAGCACCACCCGCTCGGGGTCGACCCGCGGATCGGCGCGGACCTGCTCGACCATCGCCGCGATGTCGTCGGCTGCGGCGGGCAGCGCCGACAGGTCGGACACCTGGTAGCTGACCAGCGCGCCGACCACGCCGCTCGCGGCGAGCAGCGCGCCGTAGCCGCGGTAGAGCAACCAGTCGCGGGGGTCGGGCGCGTCGGGTGGCAGCGGAGCGCCGTGCACCACCACGACGGCCGGCGAAGGACCGGTGTGGGTGGGCAGGTGCAGGTCGACGTTGCCGTGTCGCTCGACCGGCGCGGCCGGGGTGGACAGGACGAAGGGCCGTTGTGCGACGGGCGTCGTCATTGCCTCATCGTATCGATCATCAACCTGCCCGGCTGCCCCAACGATGATCTACAGAGGACCGTGGATCAGGTCGGATCGCCGGGTTTCGCGGCGTCGCCGGCCTGGGCGTGCCGCTCCAGCAGCCGCCGCCGGATCTCCTCGGGGGTGTACGCGCGCCGACGCCGTTCGGCCCGCGCGATGACCACACCGGAGGCCGCGACGCCGGCGAGCCCGGCCAGCCCGAGAACCTTCCACCACCGCATTCGTTGCCGCATCGGCCTAGGCTAGTCCCTCATGAGCATCAGCCTGGATGAGGCCGTCGAGTTGACCCGCACCGGTGACGTGTGGGTGTTCCGGGGTCGCAGCGTGCCGGACCGGGCGATCCAGTTCACCACCAACAGCCCGGTGAACCACGTCGGGATGGCGGTGGTGCTGGACGACATGCCGCCGTTGATGTGGCACGCGGAGTTGGGCAGGTCGTTGCCGGACCTGTGGTCGGGCGGCCACCAACGCGGCGTCCAGCTGCACGACCTGCGGGACGCGGTCTGCGTCTGGGCCAATCGGTACGGCCAACGGGCCTGGCTGCGGCAGCTCGACCCGCCGGCCGACGCGGAGATGGAGCGGGCTGTCCTGCGGACGATCGCGCGGTTGGACGGCACGCCGTTCCCGTCGACCGCCCAGTTGGCGTGGCGCTGGGTGCGGGGTCGGGTGCCGGCGCTGCCGCGCCCCGGCCGGCTTCCCGCGCTGCCGCACCTCGGTCGGCTGTCGGCGCTGTCACGCCTCGGCCAGCCGACACCTCGCCCTGACCCAGCCGACCAGGCCGACCGCCCCACCCCGGCCGACCGCCCCACCCCGGCCGACCGCGCCACCCCGGCCGACCGCCCCACCCCGGCCGACCGCGCCAACCCCTCCGGCCCGGTCAGCTCGGCCCGATCGGCGGGGGAGCGGGACCGGGCGCTGGAGACGGCGTACTGCGCCGAGGTGGTGGCGGTGACCTATGAGGCGATGGGGTTGCTGCCGGCGGGTCGGCGTCCGAACTGGTATGACCCGGGGCGGTTCTGGAGTGGGGACGACCTGGGTCTGGCCGCCGACGCCCGGTTGGGTTCCGAGATCGAGGTTCAGGTACCGCCGCGCTGAGGTTTGACCCGTGCGGTGACCGGCAATTGCTGTGACCGTGAACGCCTCCACGGATCTTGACACGTTGGCCGACTTCTTCGACCGGTACGGCGTGGCGTTGACCTCCGGCGACCTGCCGGCCATCGCCGGCTGCTACGCCCTGCCGGGGCTGGTGGTGGCCGACACCTACAGCTTCTCGTTCACGTCCGCGGCGGCGGTGGCGCTGTCCTTCGTGGGCGCCGCACCCGACTATCAGGACCGGGAGTTGGTGGCGGCCCACGCCCGGATCGACGACGTGCAGCCGGTGTCCGCGCTGTTGACGATGGTGGCGGTGGAGTGGGAGTTCCTGGACAGTCGGGGGCGGCAGGTGCCGGGGGAGCGGTACCGGTACCTGCTGCGCATCTCGGACGACGGACCACTGATCTGCACTGTCGTCCGGACGGGCTGACCGACGGGGGCCGGTCGGCCCGATCCGTACCCGCCCGGTTTCCGGTCCGGGCGGCGCTGGCTACGCTGTCGCGTCGGTGGGGACGAGGGGAGACCTGATGGCGGTGCGGCCGGACGGTGCGGCAGATTCGCGGGCGGCGCGGCTGTTGGTGTCGGTGCCGTGGATCGTGGTGCTGCTCGGTGTGTGCGCGCTGGTGGTGCTCCTGGTGATCGCGCTGTTGTCGTTTCGGACCAGGGAGCGGGACGCGCCGCCGCAGGCTGCGCCTCCGGCGTTCCTGCCGACCGTGCCGGCCGCCGCGTCGGCCACCGGTGGGCCGACTCCGGCCGCTGTGGAGCGACGCTCGGTGTCGCCGCGACCGTCGCGCAGTAGTCGGACGCCGTCACCGCGGGCCAGCGTCACCGGCTCGCCGACTCCCGGGCGGACGGGCGTCCTGATGGCGCCGTCGGCGGACGACACTGTCAGCGCCCGGTACGAGGTCGGTTCGAACGGCTGGGACGGGGAAGCGGCGGTGCTGGCGATCGCCAACGAGTCGAGTCGGTCGATGGACTGGCAGGTGGAGCTGGTGTTCGACGACGACACGTGGACTCTGCGAGTAAGTGATGACTCGGGCGTCTCGGTGCGGGGGCGCGGGCACGGGGAGTTCGTGTTGCGCGGCACCCGTTCGCTGGATGCGGGTGACTCGCGGACGGTGCGGCTGCGCGTCGGCTGGGGTGACTCGGCGCAGCGACCGGCCAAGTGCACTGTCAACGGGGTCGCCTGCCGGATCGGCTGAGCCAGCACTCCGCCGCCAGACCGCCGACCGCCCGCACCGCTAGACCGCCGCACCGCCCGCACCACTAGACCGCCGCACCGCTAAACCGTTGCACCGCTAGAACGCCGCGCCGCTGGACCGCCGCGCCGCCAAGGCTTTCCGGGTCGGGCCGCCGATCGCTACGCTGCGCGGACGGTCCGCTGAAGGAGGTACATGTCCGGCATGCGCCGTGTTCCGCGCCCGCCACACGGTCCGGTGGCGATCGCCACGTCGCCCTGGATCGTGGTCGGCGCCGGTGTCGTCGTGATGGTGGTCCTGCTCATCGTGGCCCTGGGCGCGTACCGGGGACGTAGCCCTGCGCCGGACGGCGCGCAACCGCCGGCACTGCCGGTGCCGTCCGCAGTGGTGGCGCCGAGCGCGCCCACCTCGGTGCCGTCTCCAGCGCCGGTGCTGCCAGGGGTATCCGGCCGTGCGAGCGGGCTGCCGCCGAGCGCCGCGGCCGGGTCCGGGTCACCGTCGGCCGACCCGACTGGCGGTCCGATCGGGAGGCCGTCGGCGACGCGGTCGCCGAGCCGGGCGGCGCCGGGGCAGCCGGCGATGACCGGGCGGTACCGGGTGGTGCAGAGCTTCGACGGCGGTTTCATCGGCGAGGTGGCGATGGTCAACACGTCCACCCGGAGCCGTGGTTGGACGGTGCGGTTGGAGTTCTCCGGTGGACGGCTGGTGACCGCCTGGGTGGAGGGCGTCCCACAGGGGACGATCCGTCAGTCCGACGACGGCTTCACGTACGTCAGCGGGGTCGACGTGTCGCCCGGCGGTTCGGTGTCGTTGCGGTTCCACATGGAGCGGGCGTTCCACACGCCACGGGAGTGCAGTGTGGACGGGGTCCGCTGCAACGGACTCTGAGCGTCGATTCCGCAAGGATGCTGCTGTGTTGCGACCATGTTTGCAAGGTATTGCAGAATGTTTCGGCAAGGGTTAGCGTGCGGCCAATCAGCGACCAGAGGAAGGCGTCGATGAAACCCCCGCCGATACCGCGCACTGCCCTGCTGGCCCTTGCCTCCCTGCTCACCGTCACGCTCGTCGGCGCTCCGGTCGCCGTGAACCCCGCCGCCGCGGGCCCCCGGCCGTCCGACGGCGCCACACTCGCGATCGGCGGCGCGACCCAGTGGCGTGCCGAACCCACCGCCGAGGCGCTGCTGAAGGCCGGCGGCAACTCCGCCCGAGCCGAGCAGTTCTACTTCGTCCTGCCGGACCGGTTCGCCAACGGAGACCCCCGCAACGACCGGGGCGGCCTCACCGGCGACCGGCTGCGGACCGGCCTCGACCCGACCGACAAGGGCTTCTACCACGGCGGCGACCTCAAGGGCGTCATCGACAAGTTGGACTACATCCAGGGGATGGGCACCACTGCCATCTGGCTCGCCCCGATCTTCAAGAACCGGCCGGTGCAGGGAGCCGGCAACGACATCTCGGCCGGCTACCACGGTTACTGGATCACCGACTTCACCCAGGTGGACCCGCACTTCGGCACCATGGAAGAGATGAAGCGACTGGTCAAACTCGCCCACCAGCGCGGCCTCAAGATCTACCTCGACGTGATCGTCAACCACACCGCCGACGTGATCAAGTACGCCGAGGACAAGTACGCGTACGTGGACAAGGCGACAGCGCCGTACACCGACGCGCAGGGCCGGGCGTTCGAGGAGCGCAACTACGCCGACGGCTCCCGGGCGTTCCCGCCGGTCGACAAGGAGTCCTTCCCGTACACGCCGACGTTCGCCGAACCGAAGGACGCGAGCGTCAAGGTCCCGGCCTGGCTGAACGACGCCACCATGTACCACAACCGGGGTGACTCCACCTTCGCCGGCGAGAACAGCGAGTACGGCGACTTCTTCGGCCTCGACGACCTGTGGACCGAGCGTCCCGAGGTGGTCCGGGGCCTGACCAAGGCGTACGGGGACTGGATCGGCGCGACCGGCGTCGACGGCTTCCGACTGGACACCGTGAAGCACGTCAACATGGACTTCTGGCCGCAGTTCAGCCAGGGCATCGAGCGGGCCGCGGAGAAGGCCGGCAAGAAGGACTTCTTCATGTTCGGCGAGGTGTACAGCGCCGACCCGGAGATCAGCTCCAGCTACGTCCGCCAGGGTGGCCTGCCGGCCACCCTCGACTTCGCCTTCCAGGAGGCCGCGCGGGGCTTCACCGCCGGCGCCGGCTCCGCGAAGGCGCTCGCCGACGTGTACGCCCGCGACGACCTCTACGCGGCCCGGGACACCGACGCGGGCCGGTTGACCACCTTCCTCGGCAACCACGACATGGGCCGGATCGGATCGTTCATCGCCGGTGGTGGCAGCGACCCGGCCAGCCACCTGCGTCGTGACCAGCTCGCGCACCAGTTGATGTTCCTGACCCGTGGTCAGCCGGTGGTCTACTCCGGCGACGAACAGGGCTTCACCGGCCCGGGTGGGGACAAGGACGCCCGCCAGGACATGTTCGCGTCGAAGGTTCCCGACTACCTCGACGACGACCTGCTCGGCACCGACCGCACGCACTCCAGCGACCAGTTCGACCCGACCCACCCGCTGTACCGGACCATCGCCGACCTGGGCCGGCTGCGCCAGGCCCATCCGGCGCTGCGCGACGGCGTGCAGGTCACCCGGTACGCGGCCGACGGGCCGGGCGTCTTCGCCGCCTCCCGGATCGCCCCGGCCGACCGCACCGAGTACGTGGTGGCCGTGAACAACGCCGACACCGCGCAGACTGTCACGGTGGACACCTGGTCGGCCGGCGCCACCTTCACCGGCATCTACGGCGGCTCGGGCGACGCGAAGGCCAGCGGTGACGGGGAACTGACCCTGACCGTGCCGCCGCTGTCGGCGGCGGTGTACCGGGCCGGCAAACCCATCGCACCAGCGGCCGACAAGCCGACCATCACCATCACCAGCCCGGTTCCGGACGCGGCGGTCGCCACCCGCGCGGCGGTCACCGCCCGGGTGACCGGCGACCCGCTGGCGACCGTCACCGTCGCGGCGCGGGTGGCCGGCGGCCGGTGGACGCTGCTGGGCAGCGCCGACCACGCCCCGTACACAGTGCAGCACGACCTGACCGGCCTGGCCGGCGGCACCCGTGTCGAGTACAAGGCGGTGGTCCGCGACGGCCGGGGCCGTACCGCCACCGCCCGGTCCACCGCCGCCGTGGGGACCCCGCCGCAGGGCAGCTCCCGGGAATGGGCGGTGGTGCACTACCAGCGCCCGGCCGGGGGGTACGACGACTGGGGGCTGTACGCCTGGGGAGACATCGACCCCGCGTACGTCACCGAGTGGCCGAAGGGGCAGCCGTTCGCCGGGGAGGACTCCTACGGCCGGTTCGCCTGGGTGAAACTCAAGCCGGGCGCGACGTCGGTGAACTTCCTGGTTGTCGACAAGGCTGGCACCAAGGACGTCGCCCAGGACCGCAGCATCGACGTCACCCGGACCGGCGAGATCTGGCTCAAGCAGGGCGACCCGGCGATCTACCCGAGCAGGCAGGCGGCCGTCGGTGAACCGGAGCCGCCGGTCGAGGAGGGCACCGCCGTGCTCCACTACCGGCGGGCCGACGACAACTACGACGGCTGGGGCCTGCACGTGTGGGACGGTGCGGCCAACCCGACCGAGTGGTCCGCGCCGCTGAAGCCCACAAGGACTGACGCGTTCGGGGCGGTGTTCCGGGTGCCGCTGGCGGCCGGCGCCACCGGCCTGAACTACATCATCCACCAGGGCGACACCAAGGACCTGCCCGACGACCAGCGGCTCGACTTCGCCAGCGCCGGCCGGGAGGTGTGGCTGCTCGCCGCCACGCCGGGGCGCCTGCTGCCGTCGACGGCCACCACCGCCAGCGGAGACACCGACATCGCCAAGCAGAAGGCGCACTGGATCGACCGGTCCACAGTCGCCTGGCAGACCCCGCCGACCGACGGCAAGACGTACGCGCTGGTCACCGCCCCCACCGGCGGGGTCAGCGTGGTCGACGGCGAGCTGACCGGCACGTACACCACGTTGCCGCTGCGGGCGCAGCGCAACGGGCTCACCGAGGCCCAACGCGACAGGTTCCCGCACCTGTGGTCGTACCGTAGGTTTGCCCTGGACCGGGCGGACCTGGCCAAGGTCCCGGCGGCGTTGCGGGGGCAGCTGCTGGTCACCGAACGCGACGCCGAGGGTGCGCTGCTCGCCGCGACCGGCGTGCAGATCCCCGGCGTGCTCGACGACGTCTACTCCCGGGCGACCGACGCCACCCTCGGGCCCACGTTCGCGGGGCGGACGCCGAGCCTCGCGCTGTGGGCGCCGACCGCCCACAGCGTGCGCCTGCACCTGTTCGACTCGCCCACCGCCGCACCGAAGACGGTGCCGATGCGCCGCGACGACCGCACCGGCGTCTGGTCGGTGCGCGGCGACCACACCTGGACCGGCAAGTTCTACCGGTACGAGGTGCGGGCGTGGCAGCCGGCGGCGCAGAAGGTGGTCACCGCGTCGGTGACCGACCCGTACTCGGTGGCCCTCGCCGCGGACTCCACGCACAGCCAGCTCGTCGACCTGAACGATCCGGCGCTGGCACCCCCCGGGTGGCGCACGCTGCGCAAACCGGCACCGGTGCCGGCCGCGAAGGCGCAGATCACCGAGCTGTCCGTGCGGGACTTCTCCATCGCCGACGACACGGTGTCGGCCGAGCGGCGGGGGACCTTCCTCGCGTTCACCGATCCGAAGACCGCCGGCATGACCCACCTGCGGGCGCTCGGCGACGCCGGGGTCACCCACCTGCACCTGCTGCCGGCGTTCGACTTCGCGACGATCCCGGAGAAGCGGGCCGACCAGCGCGAGCCGGCCTGCGACCTGGCGGCGCTGCCGCCGGACTCGGCCGAGCAGCAGAGGTGCGTGGCGGCGGTCGCCGAAACCGACGGCTACAACTGGGGGTACGACCCGCTGCACTACACGGTGCCCGAGGGCGGTTACGCCGTCGACCCGGTCGGCGCGGCGCGGACCACCGAGTTCCGGCGCATGGTCGCCGGGGTGAACGACGCCGGGCTGCGGGTGGTCATGGACGTGGTCTACAACCACACGTCGGCGGCCGGCACCGACGCGAAGTCGGTGCTCGACCAGATCGTGCCCGGCTATTACCACCGGCTGCTGGAGGACGGCACCGTGGCCAACTCCACCTGCTGCGCCAACACCGCCCCGGAGCACGCCATGATGGGCAAACTGGTGGTCGACTCGCTGGTCACCTGGGCCCGGCAGTACAAGGTGGACGGCTTCCGCTTCGACCTGATGGGCCACCACCCGAAGGCGAACATCCTGGCCGTCCGGGCGGCACTGGACCGGCTCACCGTCGCCCGCGACGGCGTCGACGGCAAGGCGATCATGCTCTACGGCGAGGGCTGGAACTTCGGCGAGGTCGCCAACGACGCCCGTTTCGTCCAGGCCACCCAGGCCAACATGGCCGGCACCGGCATCGGCACCTTCAACGACCGGCTGCGCGACGCGGTGCGTGGCGGCGGACCGTTCGACGCCAACCCCCGGGTGCAGGGTTTCGCCTCCGGGCTCTACACCGACCCGAACGGCGACGCGGTCAACGGGTCACCGGCCGAGCAGAAGGCCCGGCTCCTGCACGCCCACGACCTGATCAAGGTGGGGCTCACCGGCAACCTGCGCGGCTACCGGTTCACCGACACCGCCGGGCGTGAGGTCACCGGGGCGCAGGTGGACTACAACGGCTCCCCGGCCGGCTACACCGCCGCGCCGGGCGAGGCCGTCACCTACGCCGACGCGCACGACAACGAGATCCTGTACGACGCGCTGGCGTACAAACTGCCGCAGGCCACGACGGCGGCGGACCGCTCACGGATGCAGGTGCTTGCGCTGGGCACCGTGGTGTTGGGACAGGGCACCGGGTTCGTCACCGCCGGCACCGAGCGGCTGCGGTCGAAGTCGTTGGACCGCAACTCGTACAACTCCGGTGACTGGTTCAACCAGATCCGCTGGGGCTGTGAACGGGGCAACGGGTTCGGCGCCGGTCTGCCGCCCACGCCCGACAACGAGGACAAGTGGTCGTACGCGAAGCCGCTGCTGGCCGACCCGGCGCTGGTGCCGGACTGCGCGGCGATCAACACGACCGACGCCCGGTACGCCGAGTTGCTGCGCATCCGGGCGTCGTCGCCGGTGTTCGGGCTCGCCACCGCCGAGCAGGTACAGCGGAGGGTGGCGTTCCCGCTGTCCGGCGCGCAGGAGACGCCGGGTGTGCTGACCATGACCCTGGACGCCGGTGGGCTGGGCGGGCCGTGGAAGTCGCTGACCGTCGTCTTCAACAGCACCCCGTCGGCGGCCGACCAGACGGTGACCGGACTGCGCGGAGCGGACGTGGCACCGCACCCGGTGCTTGTCGACTCGGCCGACCCGGTGTTGCGTACCGCCTCGTTCGACCCGGCGACCGGCACGTTCACGGTACCGGCGCGCAGCGTGGCGGTCTTCGTCCAGAAGTGACATGAACCGGCCCCCCTCCGCGTCTCGCGGAAGGGGGCCGGTCCGTTGTGCTGGTGCTACGTGATCGATCAGGCGAAGCAGTTGTCGATCGTGCCGCCCGGGATGGCCAGGCAGTTGGTCGGACGGTTCGCGGTGATGGCGGACTTGTCGTCCACGTTCACGTCTCCGAAGAAGCTGAAGACACCGCCCGGCTCGAAGGTGGAGAAGTTGTGGGCGACCTTCGTCTTCGACAGGTTGACCTCGCCGAAGATGTTGAAGATGCCGCCGCCGACCCCGATCGGGCCCACGGCCCGGTTGCCGACAACCTCGCTGTCGCGCAGCGTGGTGATGCTGCCGGCGTTGAAGAGCCCGCCGCCGAAGAAGCCGGCGGTGTTGTCCTTGATGCTGCTCTTCTCGAAGGTGGCCACGCTGTCGAAGGCGATGGCCACACCGCCACCGACACCGGCGGTGCTGTTGCGCTCCACAGTGACGTGGTGCAGGTTCATCTGGCTGTCCGCCGCAGCGATACCGCCACCGGCGAGAACCGCGGTGTTCGAGACGAACTTGGTCTCGTACGCCGTGGTGTTGCCCTCGATGTCGAGGTAACCGCCACCGAAGCCGAGCGTCTCGTTGTCGGTGATCTCGGCCTTCTTGAGCTCGACCGTTCCGCCGTTGACGTCGTCCGTGAAGATCTCCGCGGCACCGTTGGAGATACCGCCACCACCGATGACGGCGGTGTTGTCCTTGATCTTCGACTCCTCGACCTTGAGCAGCCCGGCGTTGAAGACACCGCCACCGAAGAAGAAGGCGGTGTTACGGGTGACGGTGCTGTGCCAGATCTTCGTGGCGCCGAAGTTGGCCACACCACCACCGTTGCCGCCCGACTGGTTCAGGACGACCTCGGACTCCAGGATCTCGGCGGTGCCACCCGGCTGAACCAGGATTCCGGCGCCGTCGTTCTCCTCCGGCTGCTCGACGAGCGGCGTGACGACGCCCGGCGTGGCCTTCGGGGTGACCTTCGGCGCGGCCTTCAGGCCCGCCTTCGGGTTGGCCTGCCGCGCGGTGAGCGCCTGGGCCAACGGGGTGCCCGCCTTCACCTGCGCGGCGAGCGCCTCGGAGTCCGAGTAGGCAGCCCAGACCGCGGCCGGCTCCACGCCGTTCTCCAGTTCGAGGGTCTGCCCGCCCTTGATGGTCAGGCCCTTGATGGTGAGGTGACCACCGGCGCCGACGTTGAGGATGCGGAAGTAGTCCGCCGTGGCTTCCCGAGAGATCGTGGTGTGCTCGCCCTTGAGCGTGATCCGTTCGGTGATGACCGGCAGGCCGTTGCCCTCGTAGTCGTTGCGGGTCAGGTTGTAGGTGCAGCCCTTGGCCAGCTCCAGCACACCGCCGTGCTTGTTGTTGGCGAACACGATCGCCTGAATCAGCTTGTCGGTGTCGCAGGGCACCTCCTTCCCGCGCTCGTGGTCCTTGTCCCGGTCCTTGTCGTCCCGGTTCTTGTCCTTGTCCCAGTCGCGTCCCTCGTCACCCCGCTGGTCGCCGTCCTTGCTGACCTGCGCGGTGTTCCAGTTCAAGCCGACCGCTCCGGCGCTGCCCGCGACGCCCACCGCCGCGAGACTGATCACGCCCGTCAAACCGGCCACGCCACTGGCGAGCCAGAGCTTGCGGCGGCTCTTGGCCGTCGCCCGCCCGGAGGCTTCGTTGTTCGTTAGGTAGTTGGACATCGGAGCTCTCTGCCCTCTCCTCGTACCAGACAGGGTCGCCGCCGTCAGACGGGCGTCCCCTGCTACAAATCGGTTGTAGCTCCCAAAACCACCGTATGAGAAGGTTCCTCGCCTCGCGGGCTTATCCGAGAGAAGCCCACATTCGGTTCATGTTGCCCCCAGCGGGGGCCGGACCGACACACGGCCACCCAAGCCGGCCTGCACGCTCCTGAGCTGCCCAAATGGGTACGCCCCTCCGAGCCGGTCACGGCTCGGAAGGGCGCGCCCTCTTCTATGTGGTTCAGCCCCACCCGATCAGGCGAAGCAGTCCAAAACGTTGAAGCAGTTGGTCGGGCGATTGGCGGTGACGGCGGACTCGTCGTCCAGCGTCACTTGGCCGCCGAGGCTGTTGAAGATGCCCCCCGGCTCAAGGGTGGAGAAGTTGTGCGCCACCTTCGTCCGCTGGAGCGTGACCTCGCTGCCCTCGGTGTTGAGGATGCCGCCGCCACGGCCGAACGGACCGACGGCCCGGTTGCCCACCACCTCGCTGTCGCGCAGCGTGGTGACGCTGTCGTCGTTGAAGAGGCCGGCGCCGGAGAAGCCGGCGGTGTTGTCGTTGATCCTGCTGTTCTCGACCGTCGCGACGCTGTCGAAGGTCACCGCCAGGCCGCCACCATCGCGAGCGGCGCTGTTCTTGACCACCGTGGCGTCCTTGAGGGTGAGCTGGCTGTCCGCCACCGCGACGCCACCACCGTCGAGCACCGCGGTGTTGTCACTGACCGTCGTCTGGTGCAACGTCGTGGTGCCCTCGACATCCAGGACGCCGCCGCCGAAGCCGAGTGTCTCGTTGTCGGTGATCTCGCTCTTGTAGACCCAGACCGAGCCGCCGTCGACGTCCTCGGTGAAGATGTCGGCAGCGCCGTTGGAGATGCCACCGCCGCCGATGATCCCGGTGTTGTCCTTGATCTTCGACTCGTCGACCTGGAGTACGCCGGCGTTGAAGATGCCGCCGCCGAAGAAGAAGGCGGTGTTGTGCGCAACCGTTGTCTTGCTGAGCCTGGTGCTGCCGAAGTTGGCCAGCCCGCCGCCGTTGCCACCGGACTGGTTGTAGAGCAACTCGCTGTCCAGGATCTCCGCGCGACCACCGGGCTGCACCAGCACCCCGGCGCCGTCAGTGAACCCAGGCTGCTCGACCAGCGGCACTACCGCCGTACCGGCACCCACCGGCTTCGCCGCTGCGGCTACCGGCTTGGCGGCTGCCGGCGTGGCGGCGGCGGCCTTGGTGGCCGTCGGCGCGGCCTTGGTCGCTGCCGCCGGGGCCTTGGCTGGTGCTGCTTTGGCGATGGCCTTGGCGGGCGCTGCCTTGTTTGGCGCCGCCTTGGCGCTGGCCTCGACGGCGGGCTTGGCGACCGGCTTGGCAGCGGTTGCTGCGGGCTTCGTTGCTGCTGCCGCTGCCGGCTTGGCGCCGGGTGTGGTCGCGGCCGCCGGCTTGGCCACTGTCGAGTACGGTGCCCAGACCGTCGCCGGGTCGGCGGTCATCGGGGACTGAAGGGTCTGGCCACCCCTGATACTCAGGCCCTTGAGAGTGAGGTGCCCGCCCGCGCCGACGTTGAGGATGCGGAAGTAGTCGGCAGTGGCTTCGCGGCCGATGGTGGTGTGCTCACCCTTGAGGGTGATGTGCTCGGTGATCACCGGGAGGCCGTTGCCCTCCTGGTTGCGGGTCAGGGTGTAGGTGCACCCCCTGGCCAGTTCCAGCACACCGCCGTCCTCGTTGTTGGCGAACGTGATCGCCTGGATCAGCTTGTCGGTGTCGCACGGGACCTGTTTCGTGCGGTCCTTCTCGTCGTGCTTGCCGTCCTTGCGGTCCTTGCCATCCTTGCCGGAGTGGTCGTCGAAGCCGCTCCAGTCGTCGCCGCTCCACTCGTCGTCCTGACCGCCGTCGTCCTTTGCGCCGCCCTTGTCCGCGCCGCCGTCGTCGCTGACGTTCTGTCGGTTGGTCGACGGCTGCGCGTCCGACACCTGGTCGGACTTCGGCTTGTCGTCCCGAGCGGCGACGCCGCCGAGAGCCGCCAGGCCGACCACGCCGGTCAGCCCGGCCACGCCGGCGACCCAGAGCGCCCGCCTTCGCCGTGTTGGCGGAGCTGTCGAGGCCCCGCCGTCGGTACTCGTTACGTCGTTGGACATCAGAGCCTTCCGCCCTTTCCTGCTACCAGACGGGATCGCACCGCCCGAGGCGCCACGACCAGCTACAAATGGGTTGTAGCCTCTGATCCACACCGTATGAGAACCATCTTCGCGATGCGGACTTATCCGAGACAACCACGCATTCGGCGCAGGTCAGGTGAGGGCGGCCAACCGGTCCGGGCCGGTGGAAAGGGTCCGTGCAGCGCAGGTACCGATCGCTGCTGGCCCCCGGGTGGATCACAACAGAAACCCCTGGCCGCCAGCCCTCAAGAAGGGGCGGGCGGGCCAGGGGTGGACGGGCCAGGGGCGGACGGGCCAGGGGCGGGGGATTGATCCACCAGCCCCTGCAGACAGCCGGCTCAGCCGGGCAGGCGGGGGCCGGCTTCGCGCTGCTCGGCCAGCCAGGTCTCCACCTCGTCGGAGGTGCGGGGCAGCCCGGCCGACAGGTTGACCGCGCCGGTCGCGGTGACCAGCACGTCGTCCTCGATCCGAATGCCCACACCGCGCAGCTCGGCGGGGACCAGCTCGTCCTCCGGCTGGAAGTACAGACCAGGCTCGACGGTGAGCACGTAGCCCTCGCCCAGCGCGCCGTCGCGGTACGTCTCCTTGCGGGCGTTGGAGCAGTCGTGCACGTCGATGCCGAGCATGTGGCCGAAGCCGTGCAGCGTCCACCGCCGGTAGACGGTCGACTTCTCGTCCATCGCCTCGTCCACGCTCACCGGCAGCAGACCCAGCTCGGACAGGCCCTCGGCGAGCACCCGCATGCAGGTCAGGTGGACGTCCTTGAACTTCACCCCGGGGCGGATGGCCTCGATGCCGGCCTGCTGCGAGGCGTACACGATGTCGTAGACCTGGCGTTGTAGCGCGGTGAACCGGCCGCTCACCGGCAGGACCCGGGTGACGTCGGCGGTGTAGAGGTTGCGGCCCTCGACACCCATGTCCATCAGCAGCAGGTCACCCGGTCGGGTGGCGCCGTGGTTGTGCACCCAGTGCAGGATCGTGGCGTGCTCGCCGGCACCGACGATCGAGCCGTACCCGACGTCGTTGCCGTCGTGGCGGGCCCGCAGCGCGAAGACGCCCTCCAGCAGCCGCTCGGAGACCGCACGGTCGGCCGGCAGGATCCGGGCGACGTCCTCGAAGCCGCGTACGGTGGCGTCGATCGCGTCCTGGAGTTGGCCGATCTCCCACTCGTCCTTGACCAGCTTCATCTCCGAGATGGCGATGGCCAGCTCGCGGTCCCGGGCCGGCTGGCCCTCGGTGCGGGGCCCGTCGTAGGAGCGGACGGCGGCGTCCACCTGGGCGTCGAAACCGCGCAACACCCGGGTACGCCCCGGAGCCAGGTCGGCGAGCGTCGCCTCCAGGCCGGTCAGGTCGGCGGTGGGCAGGCCCAGCTCGGTCGACTTCTCGCCGAGGGTGTGCCGCCGGCCCACCCACAGCTCGCCGTTGCGGCTGCGGAAGAACTCGTCGGTCTCCCGGGAGGACCGGGGCCGCATGTACAGCGTCGCGTCGTGCCCCGAGCCGTTCGGGCGCAGCACCAGGACGCTGTCGGCGTCGTGGTCGCCGGTCAGGTAGGCGAAGTCGCTGCCCGGCCGGAACGGGTAGTCGGTGTCGTTGGCCCGGACCTTCTCGGTGCCGGTGGGGATCACCAGCGTCTCGCCGGGGAAGGCCGCCGAGAGGGCCGCCCGCCGCTTGGCGTAGTTGGGCGTCTCCGGGCGGGGCGTCACGGGGAGCGCTGTGTCGCTCCAGCCCTGCCGCATGAAGGACAGGAACGCCTCCGGGAAGTCCGGATCGTGCGATTCCGTACCGTCCGTCGGCGTACCGTCGGTCTGTCCCTCGGTCATTGCGCCGCTCCCTCCGCTTCGTTGCTGGTCCCGACGGTACCGCGCGTCCGGTTGGCGGTAACGCCCCCTGGGAGTCGGGTGGATCGACGGACGGCTGCAAGGGCCGACAGCGCGCGTGGAAAGATGGCCACCATGTGCGGACTTCTGGCCTTCTTCAGCGCGAACGGCAACGCCGCAGCGCATCGCGACCACATCGCCGGAGCGTTGGAATGCCTGCACCACCGCGGCCCCGACGAGACCGGGGTCGAGGTGGTCGGCGACGCCTCCGGCCGGTACGCGGACGGCGTGTTCGCCCACAAGCGGCTGGCCATCATCGACGTCGCGTCGAGCCACGAGCCACTGCCCTACGCGAACGGCCGTTACCTGCTGACCTTCAACGGCGAGATCTACAACTACATCGAGCTTCGCGAGGAGTTGATCAGAAACTTCGGTGCCCAGTTCGCCACCGCCGGTGACGGCGAGGTGATCGTCGCGGGCTACCACTTCTGGGGTGAGCAGGTGCTCACCCGGCTGCGGGGCATGTTCGCCTTCGTCATCTGGGACCGGCAGGAACGCCGGGCGTTCGGTGCCCGCGACTACTTCGGCATCAAGCCGATGCACTACCTGGAGACCGCCGACGGCCTCTACCTGGCCTCGGAGAAGAAGGCGCTGCTGCCGTTCGCGCACAGCAACTACCAGGGCGACGCGGGCGTCGACACGGCGAACCTGAGCCACTACCTGACCCTGCAGTACGTCCCCGAGCCCGGCACCCTGCACAAGGGCATCAGCCGGATCGGCTCGGGGGAGTACCTGAACTGGACCCCGGGCGGCCGGATCGACGTACGTCGGTGGTATCGGCCGGTGTTCCGGCCGGCCCCGGTCGACGACGAGCAGAAGCTCTACCACGAGATCCGCGAGACGCTGCGGGAGAGCGTGCGCATGCACATGCGCTCCGACGTGCCAGTCGGCTCGTTCCTGTCCAGTGGCATCGACTCCACGGCGGTGGTGGCGCTGGCGCGGGAGTTCAACCCGAACATCCTCACCTTCACCGTCGGCTACGACGTGCCGGGTTACTCGGAGATCGACGTCGCCCAGGACTCGGCCCGGCACCTCGACGTCACCACGATCCCCACCAAGATCGGTCCGCAGGACATGATCGACGCGTTGCCGAAGATCGTCTGGCACCTGGACGACCCGGTGGCCGACCCGGCGCTGGTGCCGCTCTACTTCGTGGCGAAGAAGGCCGCCGAGCACGTCACCGTGGTGCTCTCCGGCGAGGGCGCGGACGAGTTCTTCGGCGGTTACACGATCTACCGGGAGCCGTTG
The DNA here is from genome assembly GCF_018070325.1 of Micromonospora sp. H61. Taxonomy (GTDB): domain Bacteria; phylum Actinomycetota; class Actinomycetes; order Mycobacteriales; family Micromonosporaceae; genus Micromonospora; species Micromonospora salmantinae. The sequence goes on along the minus strand of NZ_JAGPXY010000085.1, from coordinate 4,274 downwards.
TCGCTGGGCACCGTCAACGGTCTGCCCGGCGGTGTGCAGAAGGGGCTGCGCGCGGTCTCCAAGGCGATCCCGCAGGGGGTCAAGGGCAAGAGCTTCCTGGAGCGCGGCACCACCCCGATCGAGGAGCGTTACTACGGCAACGCCCGGATGTTCACCGAGGAGGAGAAGCAGCACCTGATGCGCCGCTACGACCCCTCGGTGCGCTACACGGACGTCACCGCCCCGATCTACGCCGAGTGCACGGAGCTCGACGACGTCACCAAGATGCAGTACGTCGACCTCTACACCTGGCTGCGCGGCGACATCCTGGTCAAGGCAGACCGGATCTCGATGTCGCACTCGCTGGAGGTGCGGGTGCCGTTCCTCGACCGGGAGGTCTTCGACGTCGCGGCGAAGATTCCGGTCGACCTGAAGTTGCCGCCGCGCTCCGACGCCACCAAGTACGCGATGCGTCAGGCGTTGCAGGGTGTCGTGCCGCCGGCCATCGTCAACCGCAAGAAGTTGGGCTTCCCGACCCCCACCCGGGTCTGGCTGCGTGGCGAGATGTACGAGTGGGCACGGCACGTGCTCAGCACCTCGGGCGCGGGTGACCTGCTCGACCTGTCGTACGCGCTGCGCCTGCTCGACGAGCACAAGCGGGAGGAGGCCGACCACTCCCGCAAGGTGTGGACGGTGCTGATCTTCTGCATCTGGCACGCGATCTTCGTGGCAAAGACCCTCGACCCGGGTATCCAGCGCAACCAGTCCGCCCTGCTCACGAAGCCGGTGGTCGGCTCCATGGTCCGCTGACCCCTGCCCCACCTGTTGACTCCTGCCCCACCTGCTGACCCCTGCCCCACCTGTTGATCAAGAGGTTTGCGTCATTCGGAGCGGTTCCGGTGACGCAAACCTCTTGATCATTTCAGGGTGGTGGTGGGGTGGTGGTCAGCGGCGGGCGCAGGTGACTGTGGGGAGCCCGTTGGTTCCTGTGGAACTCGCCAGGAAGCCGAACGTCGTGGTGCCATTCGGTGCGACTGTGCCGTTGTAGGCGACATTCGTCGCCGTCACCGTCGAGCCGGACGATGTCTGGGTGGCACCCCAGATCTGACTGATCGCCTGCCCGTTGGGCCAGGTCCAGCTCGCTGTCCAACCGGCGAACGGCGTACTGCCGTGGTTCATGATCGTGACCTCGCCCTGGAAACCGCCCTGCCAGGCGCTGGACACCTTGTAGGTGGCCATGCAGTCACCGCCGGACGGCGGCGGGGTGGTCGGGTCGGTCGGCGGATCCGTCGGGTCGGTCGGCGGATCGGTGGGGTCGGTCGGCGGATCGGTCGGCGTACCGCCCGGACCCACACCGGTGACCTGGCCGCTGCCGCCGTCGAAGGTCACGTCGGAGCAGCCGAAGAAGTTCTCCTGCGAGTCCGAGCGGACCCAGCGGGAGTAGATGATGTGCCGGCCACTCTTACCCGACGGCAGGTTGCCGCTGAAGTAGTAGTGCCCGTCGTTGCTGCCGACCGAGCCGCGCTGCGGCGGGTTGGTCACCGTCAGGAACGGCTCCTCCAGGTCACTCCAGGCCAGGGCCCGGGTCGGGCTCCAGCTGTTCTTCGTGACGTAGAAGTAGAACGTGCCCGGGTGGTGCGCCCAGTTGCTGTACTTGAAGTCCAGCCGCGCCCCGGCGGTCAGGTGGGTCAGCGGCCAGTCGGTGCGGGGCAGGTCGTAGCCGCGGAAACCGGTTGCGCCGCCGCTGCACAGTTGCCCGTCCGGGATGAAGCCGGTGGTCCGGCCACCGGCGTCGGAGCGCAGCACGCTGAACCAGTTGTACAGCGAGTTCGCCCCGCTCTGCGCCACGGCCGCGGAGCACGCGGGGTTGTTCGGCCTGATCTCACCGGTCTGGCTGCGGCCGTCCTGCCAACACAGGTAGGTGCGGCTGCCCGGCGTCATCGCCGCGCCGTGCGCGGCGGCCGGCTGAGGATTGGACGCCAGGGCGACAACGCCCAGCGCGAGGGTCATGGCCGCGGTGAGCAAGGCGGCCATACGGGAACGGTTCACGGGTTCTCCTGACTCGCGAGGGGCGCTGGCTGAGCCGCCCCGCCGCAATCGGGTGGGATGTGGCGTGATCGCCCCGCTGTCGTGAGCGGTGCGACGATCACGGCGACGTGCCCCGGCGGAAAACAGCCAGTGGACGTGCGCCGTCGACGGTCCTGTCCGGGACCGGTGCCCTCGCGTCTAACCAACCCGGCAACCGGGGGGCGCCCGCAGCCCTCGCACCGCCCGGTACGCGTCATCCCACCACGCCGCAGCGGCCGAGCGCAATAGTCGTTCCTCGATGCATGAGAAGACCCGCCGATCGCCGTTGAACGCCATATCCTGCGTACGGGGAGCGGGAACGGAGAGGCGGCAGTCGGTGCCGGACGTGTTCGACGAGGTGCACCGCCGGTGCCGCGACCGCGAGCCGGTCGCGCTGGCCACAGTGGTGGCCACCTGGCACTCCGCCCCGCAGCCACCCGGCACCGCCATGGTGGTCGCGACCGACGGCACTGTCATCGGCAGCGTCTCCGGCGGCTGCGTCGAGGCCGATCTCTACGAACGCGCCCGCCGTGTGCTCGACACCGGCCAACCCGAGCTGTGCCGCTACGGGATCAGCGACGACGACGCGTACACAGTGGGCCTGACCTGCGGCGGCATCCTCGACGTGTTCGTGGAGCGCGTCGACGCGAGCACCCTGCCGGCGCTGGACGCGGTCGCCGCCGCCCGCCGCGGCGGCCGACCGGCGGCGATCGTCACCTGCGTCGCCGCCGACGTCGGCACTTCTCCGGGCACCGGGCCGATCGACCCGGCCCGGCGGCTCGGCCGGCGGCTGGTGCTGACCGGCCAACGGTCCGTCGGTTCGCTCGGCGACGACCGGCTCGACGACGCGGCCAGCACCGACGCCCTCGGGCTGCTCGCCGCCGGGCGCAGCGGCATGCTCCGGTACGGGTACCACGGGCAGCGCCGGGGCGGCGGCGTCAGCCTCTTCGTGACCGCGTACGCCACCCCGCCCCGCATGATCGTCTTCGGGGCGATCGACTTCGCCGCCGCGGTGGCCCGGATCGGCGCGTTCCTCGGCTACCGGGTCACCGTCTGCGACGCCCGGCCGGTCTTCGCCACCGCGCGGCGCTTTCCCGAGGCGGACGAGGTCGTGGTGCAGTGGCCGCACCGCTACCTGCGTACCGAGTTGGCGGCCGATCGGCTCGACGAGCGGACGGTGCTGTGCGTGCTCACCCACGACCCCAGGTTCGACGTGCCGTTGCTGGAGCTTGCGCTGCGCCACCCGCTGGCGTACGTCGGCGCGATGGGTTCACGACGCACCCACGACGAGCGACACAAGCTGCTGAGCGAGGCGGGGCTCAGCCCGGCGCAGCTCGCCCGGCTCGCCTCCCCGATCGGGTTGGATCTCGGTGGTCGTACCCCCGAGGAGACCGCCGTGAGTGTGGCCGCGCAGATCGTCGCGGCCCGGTGGGGCGGCACCGGACGCCCCCTCGCGGTACTCGACGGGCCGATCCATCAGCCGGGGTAGCGCGCACGTCGGTGCGTGGCCTTCGGTGCCCATCGGGCCGTGCGCTGTGCCAGCCTGGTGCCACGGCGACCGGCTCGGCGAGCGGCGGCCGGTGGCGACGACGAGAGGATCGGCATGGGATACGCGGTGGTGCTCGGCGAAGCGCTCGTCGACCTGCTCGACAGCGAACTCGACGGGGAGCGGGTCTACCGGCAGGCCATCGGCGGCGGGCCACTGAACGTCGCCGTCGGGGTGGCCCGACTCGGCGGTGCGGCACAGTTCGTCGGCTCGCTCGGTGACGACGCGCTGGGCGGCCGGATCCGCGCCTTCCTCACCGCTGCCGACGTCGGGGTGGCCGGGGCGATCACGGTCCCGGCGCCGACCACGCTCGCCGTGGTCACGTACGCCGGGCCGGAGCCGGACTTCCGTTTCTACGGCGAGCCGGCCTCCTACGGAGTGTTCGGCCCCGACGATCTGGACCTGGCGTTGCTGGAGGGCGCCGACGTGCTCTACTGCGGCTCGATCGTGCTGCTCCGACCCGACACGCTGGCCGCCGCCCGCCGGGCCTGGTCGCTCGCCACCGGCCTGCGGGTCTTCGACCCGAACGTACGCCCCCGGCTGCTGAACTGGCCGGCCGCGCTGGAAGGGCTGCGCGAGGTGGTGGCCGAGTTCGCCGCCGGCGCGCACCTGGTCAAGCTGAGCGCCGCCGACGCGGTGCTGCTCTATCCCGGTGAGCCGGTCGAGGGGGTGGCGGCGTACC
>NZ_JAGPXY010000084.1 GCF_018070325.1 Micromonospora sp. H61 | reverse complement strand
CCGTGGGTACCAGGCCGGCCGCGCTGAGCGCTTTGCAGAGCGTGTCGACCTGGGTGGTGCCGGCTTCGACCACCAGGTGGCCGCCGGGGGTCAGCCACCCGGCGGCGTCGGCACCGACCCGGCGCAACACGGAGAGCCCGTCCGGGCCGCCGTCGAGCGCCACCGGGGCCTCGTGCAGCCGCGCCTCCGGCGGCATCAGCGCGACCGCGTCGGTCGGCACGTACGGGGCGTTGGCGACCACCAGGTCCAGTCGACCCCACCACTGCCGGGGCAGCGGCGCGAAGAGGTCGCCCTCGTACACCTCGGCGTCCAACCCGACGACGTTGCGACGCGCACACGCCACGGCCGCCGGATCGATGTCGGCGGCGGCCAGCCAGCGCGGCGCGAGCCGGTGCGCCAGCGCGACGGTGGTGGCCCCGGAGCCGCAGCACAGGTCGACCACGGCCGGCGCCGCGCCGGTCAGTTCGGCCGCCACCTCGACCAGCAGAGCGGTCCGGGCCCGGGGCACGAAGACGCCCCCGTCGACGGCTATCCGCAGGCCGCAGAACTCCGCCCACCCGAGCAGGTACTCCAACGGTTCGCCGGCCACCCGACGGTCGGTCAGGTCGGCCAACGCCGCAGGGCTGCGCGCGGCGGCCACCAGCAGCTCGGCCTCGTCCTCGGCGTAGACGCAACCGGCGGCCCGCAACCGACCCACCAGGGCGGCCTGGTCGGTGGGGAAAGGAAGCGCCATGGGAGACGTCAGACCGGTCCCGCCACATCCAACGCGGCGGCGATGTCGGCCACCAGGTCGGCGGTGTCCTCCGCGCCGCAGGAGAGCCGGACGAAGCCTGGAGCGGTGTCGTCGCCCCACTGCGCCCGCCGGTCCGCCGTGGTGTGCAGGCCACCGAAGGAGGTCGCCGCCGCCACCAGCTTGGCGGCCTCGACGAATCGGCCCACCCGGTCGGCGTCGCCCAGGTCGAACGAGAGCACCCCCGGTATCCGGCGCATCTGCGCCGAGGCCACCGGGTACGCCGGGTCGTCCGGCCGCCCCGGCCACCGCAGGCCGGTCACGTCCGACCGGCCGGCGAGCAGGTCGACGACAGCCGCGGCGTTCGCGCTCTGCCGCGCCAGCCGCAGGTCGAGAGTGGCCAGTGACCGGTGGGCCAGCCAGGCGTCGAACGCGCCCGGAACCGCCCCGGTGGTGGTACGCCAGGTCGTCACCGCGTCGATCAGCTCGGTGGACCGGCTGGCCAGGTAGCCCAGCAGCAGGTCGGAGTGGCCGGTGAGCGCCTTCGTGCCGGAGGCGACCACCAGGTCGGCACCGAGATCCAACGGACGCTGTCCGAGCGGGGTGGCGGTGGTGTTGTCCACAGCGAGCAGCGCGCCGGCGGCGTGCGCCCGCTCGGCCAGGGCCGCCACGTCGACCACGTCGAGGCCCGGGTTGGCGGGCGTCTCCACCAGCACCAGCCGGACGCCCTCGAACGACGGGTACGGCCCGGCGGTCGGCGCGAACAGCACCCGGACGCCGATCGCCTCCAGCACACCGGTGGCGAACGCCCGGACCGGGAAGTATCCGTCGGTGGGGAGCACCACTGTGTCCCCCGGCCGCAGCAGGGTGAGCAGCAGGCCGGTGATGGCCGCCTGACCGGTCGCGAAGACGCGGCAGTCACCGCCCTCCAGCTCGCCCACCGCCGCCTCCAGCAGCCGGCGGGTCGGGTTGTCGGGGCGACCGTAGCCGTTCGGCGACGTGCCCTGACCCTCGAACGGGTCGAGGTGGTACGGCGCGGCGAAGACCGGGCCGGGTAGGAACGGGTCCCCCGGTGCCGGCTCGGGCAGGCCGGCACGTACGCAGCGGGTGCCGTCCCCCCACTCGCTCATCGGGTTCCTCACTCGTACGACTCGGGTTTGGCGGTGCGGCTCATCAGGGTCTCCACGGCGAGGCGCGGGTCCATCCCCTCGTGGCAGATCCGCTCGACGTGCTCGGTGATCGGCATCTCCACGCCGTGCGCCCGGGCCAGGTCGCGGATCGCCAGGCAGCTCTTCACGCCCTCGGCGGTCTGCCGGGTGGCGGTCTGCGCCTGCTCCAGGGTCTCGCCCCGGCCCAGATGCTCGCCGAAGGTGCGGTTGCGGGCCAGCGGGGACGAGCAGGACGCGACCAGGTCGCCCATGCCGGCGAGGCCGGCGAAGGTGATCGGGTCCGCGCCGAGCGCCACGCCCAGTCGGGCCGTCTCGGCCAGCCCACGGGTCATCAGCATGGCCCGGGTGTTGTCGCCGAAACCCATCGCGGTGGCGATGCCGTACGACAGGGCGATCACGTTCTTGACCGCCCCGCCCAGCTCACAGCCGATCACGTCGTCGTTGGTGTAGGGGCGCAGGTACGGCGTCCGGATCGACGACTGGACGAGCGTGGCGCGGGCGCTGTTCGTCCCGGCGACCACTGTCGCGGCGGGCTGCTCGGCGGCGATCTCCGGGGCCAGGTTCGGGCCGGACACGACGACCACCCGGTCGGCGGCGACCCCGGCGGTCTCCACGATGACCTCGCTCATCCGCTTGGTGGTGCCCAGTTCGATGCCCTTCATCAGCGACACCAGGGTGGAGTCCGGGTGCAGGTGCCCGGCCCATTCGGCGAGGTTGCCGCGCAGGGTCTGCGACGGCACCGCCAACACCACCACCTCGGCGCCGGTGATCGCCTCGGCGGCGTCGGCGGTGGCGGTGACGCGGGCCGGGAGCAGCAGGTCGGGCAGGTACTCCGGATTGCGGCGTTCGGTCCGGATGCTCTCGGCGACCGGCGCCCGGCGGGCCCACACCGTCACGTCCCGCCCCGCGTCCGCGAGGATCTTGGCGAATGCGGTGCCCCAGGAACCGGCACCGAGCACCGCGACGTGACCGCTCATGCCGCGTCGTCCCGCTGCTCGCGGCCGACGGAGGACCGGGCCGGTCGCTCCCACAGTGGCGGCGGGGTACCGCCACGGATCTCGGCGAGCATGTCCCGCAGCCGCAACATGATGGTGTCCGTCATCTCCTCGAGGGTGGCCCGGGTCGGCTCGGCGTCCGCCCACCGGCTCAGGTCGATCGGCTCCCCGGCGGCAACGGTCACCGGAATCCGGGGTCGCAGGCTGACACGGGTCGTCCGCGGGTCGAAGATCCGTTCCGGCCCCCACATCACCACCGGTACGACCGGGGCGCCGGTGGCCAGGGCCAGCCGGGCCGCACCGGTCTTGGCCTTCATCGGCCAGAGCTCCGGCTGTCGCGTGGTGGTGCCCTCAGGGTAGATCACGACCGCGCCGCCCTCGTCGAGCGCGGCGACCAGTGCGTCCAGTGAGCGGACGGCGTCCACGCTGCCCCGCTCGACCGGGATCTGTCGGCACCGGTGCAGGATCCAGCCGACCACCGGCACCCGGAACACGCTGGCCTTGCCCAGGTACTGCGGCCAACGCCCGGAGTCGTAGATGAAGTGCGCCGACACCAGCGGGTCGGCGTGGGAGATGTGGTTCGCCACGATGATCATGCCGCCGTCGCCGTGGAGATGCTCCTGACCACGCCAGGTACGCCGGGTCCAGACGGTCATCACCGGCTTCACCAGCCACACGGCGAACCGTTGCCAGAACCCCAGCCTCCGCCGTGCCACTGTGCCTCCTCTTCGCGCCCCAACCCCGCCGCGACATCCCGCCCGCGACGCCCGCAGCGGAAATCATGCCTGCTCGCCCCCGGTACGGCCAGCGAGGGGCCCGCCGTCCGGCTGGCAGGATTGCGGACGTGACTCAGCCGAGGTGGGCCGTGGTGGTGCCGGTTAAGCGGCTGGCCGTGGGCAAGAGCCGGCTGCGGGGCGCGCTGCCCGGCGTACCGCACGAGGAGTTGGCGCTGGCCCTGGCGGCCGACACGCTGCGCGCGGTGCTGGCCTGCCCGGCGGTCGCCGAGGCCCTGGTGGTGACCGACGACGCCCGGGTGGCGGCGGCGGCGCGGGCCGCCGGCGCGCGGGTGCTGCCGGACGAGCCGGACGCCGGCCTGAACGCCGCGTTCCGGCACGGGGCGGCCACTGCCGCCGGCGAATGGGTGGCCGGGATCACCGCGGATGTGCCGGCGCTGCGTCCGGCCGAGTTGGCCGGCGCGCTGCTCGCGGCGCAGAACGGTCGACAGGGGGTACGCCGGTTCCTGCCGGACGCGCCTGGCGGGGGCACTGTGCTGCTCACCGCCGGGCCGGGTGTACCGCTGGATCCGCGTTTCGGGGTGGGCTCGGCGGTCGCGCACGCGGCGAGTGGTGCGCTGCCGCTCGACGGCGACTGGCCCAGCCTGCGCCGGGACGTGGACACCGCCGCGGACCTGGCCGCCGCCGCCCGGCTCGGGCTCGGGCCGCGCACTGCCGCACTGGTGGCCGCCGGTCGGCCCGCCCGCGCCGCAGGCTGAGCCGCCCGGTGGGCTGAGCTGGTGCCACGGGGCCAACCGCCGGGTGTACGGTGCCAGCATGCAAGGCACGGTGGCCAGCTACGACGCGGCGACGCGCAGCGGTGTCCTGCTGCTCGACGACGGCACCGAGATGCGTTTCCCCGCCCGGGCCTTCGACGCCTCCGGGCTGCGGCTTCTCCGGCTCGGGCAGCGGGTTCGCATCGACACCGATCCCGACGGCGAGGTTGTCCGAGTGACATTGCCGACGATGATCTGACCCGGCGAGCCCAAGTTCATTTTGCGTTTACCGTAATCGGGTGATTATGAGCGGGTGAGCACCCCTCGCGAGCAACCGGCCCACCCGCCCGCCACCGACCTCCGCAACGGCTCCCGTACGCGCGGCACCGATGGGCGCTTCCGCCCGTCCCGCGCCGAACGTGCCAGTGCCGCCCGCGCTGACACGCTCGCCGACGACCCCGGTGCCGCCTCCTCCGGGCTGGACGAGGTCATCGACCCCGCCCCGAACATCGAAGCGGACGGCCCGGCCGCCGGTGACGTCCACCCGGTCCTGCCCGACGACCTGCCGACCGGTGCCGCACCGGGGGACGACGACGAGCCCCGGGCGGCCCCGCCGCTGCCGGAGGACCGGTTCCTCAACCGGGAGCTGTCCTGGCTCGACTTCAACGCCCGGGTGCTCACCCTGGCCGAGGACCAGCGCACCCCGCTGCTGGAGCGAGCCAAGTTCCTGGCCATCTTCGCCAGCAATCTCGACGAGTTCTACATGGTGCGCATCGCCGGGCTGAAGCGGCGGCTCTCCGCCGGCCTGCCGGTGCGCGGCGGAGACCGACTGCCCCTGCGTACGCAGTTGGAGCTGATCGCCGAGCGGACCGCAGCGCTGGGCGCCCGGCACGCCGCCTGCTTCGTCGACGACGTGCTGCCCAGGCTGGCCGACGAGGGCATCCGCATCCTGCGCTGGGGCGAGCTGGGCGACGGCGAGCGGGAGCGGCTGCGCACCTACTTCCGGGAGCACATCTTTCCGGTGCTGACCCCGCTCGCGGTGGACCCGGCGCACCCGTTCCCGTACATCTCGGGGCGGTCGCTGAACCTGGCGGTGGCGGTTCGTGACCCGGACGGCGGCTCGGAGCTGTTCGCCCGGGTGAAGGTGCCCAACAACGTCCCCCGCTTCGTCCGGGTGGACCGGGACCAGCCGGGCGTCCGGATGTTGCCGGTGGAGGACCTGATCTCGGTGCACCTGGGGCAGCTGTTCAGCGGCATGCAGGTGGTCGAGTGCCACCTGTTCCGGGTCACCCGCAACGCCGAGGTGGAGGTCGACGAGGACCGCGACGAGGACCTGCTCCAAGCCCTGGAACGGGAGCTGGCCCGTCGGCGGTTCGGTCCCCCGGTCCGCCTGGAGGTCGCCGCGTCCATCTCCGACCACATGTTGGAGCTGCTCGTCCGCGAGCTGGACATGGACGACCAGGACGTACTGCGGGTGCCCGGCCTGCTGGACCTGTCCGCGCTGTGGCAGGTCTACGGCGAGGCGGACCGGCCGGACCTGAAGGACCCGCCGTTCGTGCCGGCCACCCATCCCCGGCTCGCCGAGGGCGAGGTGCCGCGCAGCGTCTTCTCCACCCTGCGCGACGGGGACATCCTGGTGCACCACCCATACCACTCGTTCGCCACCAGCGTGCAGCGCTTCATCGAGCAGGCCGCCGCCGACCCGAACGTGCTGGCCATCAAGCAGACCCTCTACCGGACCAGCGGCGACTCCCCGATCGTCGACGCGCTCGTCGACGCGGCCGCCGCCGGCAAGCAGGTGGTGGTGCTGGTGGAGGTGAAGGCCCGCTTCGACGAGGTGGCAAACATCGGCTGGGCCCGCACCCTGGAACGCGCCGGCTGCCACGTGGTGTACGGCCTGGTCGGCTTGAAGACGCACTGCAAGACCGCACTGGTGGTCCGGCAGGAGGGCAACCAGATCCGTCGCTACTGCCACATCGGCACCGGCAACTACCACCCGAAGACGGCCCGACTGTACGAGGACTTCGGCATGCTCACCGCCGACCCGGAGATCGGCGCCGACCTCACCGACCTGTTCAACGTGCTCACCGGGTACAGCCGGCAGACCGCGTACCGGCGGTTGCTGGTGGCCCCGCAGGGCATCCGCAGCGGCCTCATCGAGCGGATCGAGCGGGAGATCTCGCACGTCCGCCTGGGCATGCCCGGCCTGGTCCAGTTCAAGGTCAACTCCCTGGTCGACGAGGGGGTGACCGACGCGCTGTACCGCGCGTCCCAGGCCGGCGTCCACGTCGACCTGCTCATCCGGGGCATGTGCACGCTGCGCCCTGGGGTGCCGGGATTGTCGGAGAACATCCGGGTCCGCTCGATCCTCGGCCGGTTCCTGGAACACTCCCGGGTCTTCCGGTTCGGCAACAACGGTGAGGCCGAGTTCTGGATGGGCTCGGCCGACCTCATGCACCGCAACCTGGACCGGCGGGTGGAGGCGCTGGTGCGGGTGAGCGACCCGATCGCCCGCGCCGAGTTGGACCATGTGCTCACCGCCGCGATGAGCCCCGAAGTGGACGCGTTCGAACTGGCCGGCGACGGGACCTGGACCCGGCGTACCGGCGGTGACGACGCCCCCCGAGCCCATCTGCAGGAACTGCTGCTGCGCCGCGTCGGTGGCACGGCCAGTTGACCGCGCACCGCATAGGCTGAGCTGATGGTCGAGGAGGAGCAGAAGTACGAGGTGGACGACGCCTACGTGCTGCCGGACCTGGCCGGCACGGCCCCGGCCGGTGGTCGGGTCCGGGCACTGCCACCGGTGACGCTGGTCGCCCGCTACCTCGACACTGTCGACCTGCGGCTGGCCCGGGCCGGTGCCTCGCTGCGCCACCGCCGGGGCGACGAGCTGCCGTGGACGGTGAAGCTGCCGACCGGGACGCCGGGCGTCCGGCACGAGATCTCCCGTACCGGGCCGAAGGGGCAGCCGCCTGCGGAGCTGGTGGAGTTCGTCACCGTCCTGCACCGGGGGGCGCCGCTGGCTCCGGTGACGGTGGTGCGGACGGTGCGGCACGCCTACGAGGTGTGCGACCGGGCCGGCACTGTCCTGGCCGAGGTGGTGGACGACCGGGTGACAGTGCTCGACGACGCCGGCGCCACCACCGACACGTTCCGCGAGGTGGAGGTGGAGCTGAGGGCCGGCGACCGGAAGCTGCTCGACCTGGTCGGCGGGGTGCTGCGCGAGGCTGGTGCCCAGGGCGGGTCGTTCACGCCGAAGCACGTACGGGCGCTGGGCGCGACGGCGCAGGCCGATCCTGATCTGGTCGCGCCGGCCGGGCTGACCGCCGAGCCGAGCGCCGGTGACGTGGTGACCGAGGCGCTACGCAAGGAGATCCGCCGGCTGTTGGCGCACGACCCGCTGGTCCGGCTGCGGGCCCCGGCCGCCGGTGGTGACACCGCCGTGCACCAGATGCGGGTGGCCTGTCGACGCCTGCGCAGTGATCTGCGCACCTTCAAACCGTTGCTGCGGAAGACCTGGTCCCGCCCGCTGCGCAGCGAGTTGCGCTGGCTGGCCGACGTGCTCGGCGCGGCCCGCGACGCCGAGGTGCTTCGCGCGCGGCTGCGCCGTACCGCCGACGCCGATCCGCTGAGCCCGCTCGACAGTGGCGCTGTGAACCGGCTCGACGAGGTGCTCGCCGAACGGCAGGGGCGGGCGCTCACCGCGATCGACGAGATGCTGGGCTCCGCGCGCTACCTGGCCCTGGTGGACTCCCTGGTGCTGGCCGCCGGCGCGCCCCGGTTCACCCGCCGGGCGGCAGCGCCCGCCGCGCAGGCGCTACCCGCGCTGGTGGCCCGCCCCTGGCAGCGGTTGACCGGGCCGGGCGGCGTCGGCGGGCTCGACCCGCAGTCGCCGGACGACCGCTGGCACGCCGTCCGCAAGGAGGCCAAGCAGGCCCGGTACGCGGCAAACGCTGTGGCACCGACGGTCGGCAGGGGCGCACGGCGGCTGGCCCGCGCGCTCGCCCGGGTGCAGGACGTGCTCGGCGAGCACCAGGACGCGGCGGTGGCGGCGGACACCTGGTTGGAGATCGCCGCCGAGCGACCGGACGACCACGAGCTGGCGGTCACCGCCGGACGGCTGGCCGAGCGGGAACGCCAGTCGGTACGCCGGATGCGGGGACTGCTGCCGGCTGCCTGGCACCGGGCCACCCGGCGACGGCGCACCAGTTGGCTGCCGTGACGGGCATCCGGGCGGCCGGCGGGGTGGCCTGGCGGCCGACCGACGACGGCGTCCACGTCTGCGTGGTGCACCGTCCCCGCTACGGCGACTGGACGCTGCCGAAGGGCAAGCTGGAGCCGGGCGAGCGCGCGCTGGCCGCGGCGGTCCGTGAGGTGGCCGAGGAGGCCGACGTGCGGGGCGTGCCGCAGGTGCGGCTGCCGTCGGTGCGGTACCGCAGCGAGGGGCAACCCAAGCTGGTCGACTACTGGTCGATGCTCGCGGTGGCCAGCGGCGGTTTCCAACCGGACACCGAGGTGGACGACATTCGCTGGCTCGCTGTGGACGACGCGATCCGGTTGGTCAGCTACCCGCACGACGCCGAGGTGCTGGCGGCGTTCGCCGCGCTGCCGTCGGTCACGGCGACGGTCGCGCTGGTCCGGCACGCGCACGCCGGTAAGCGGGCCACCTGGTCCGGCCCGGACGTCGGGCGGCCCCTGGACGCCGAGGGGTGGGCCCAGGCGAGCACGCTGGCCGAGCTGATCGCCCTGATCCGGCCGGCCCGACTGGTGTCGGCGTCGCCGCGACGGTGCGTGCAGACACTCGACCCGACCGCCGCGTTGCTCGACCTGCCGATCGAGGTCTGCGGCGACCTGGACGAGCCACAACCCGGCCAGCAGAGCGACGAGCAGGTCCTGGCCACCGCCGCCCGACTGCTGGAGCTGGCCGGCACCGGTGGCCAGTCGGCGGTGTGCGGCCAGGGCAAGGTCCTGCCGGGCGCCCTGGAGCGCCTGACCGGCCGCACCGATGAGGACTTCACCACCCCGAAGGGCGGCGGCTGGCTGCTCGCCTTCGCCGCCGACCGGCTGCTCGCCGCCGATCGCCTGTAGGGCCCACGTTCGACGGGCGCGGCCTGGTCAGCGGGGCGGCAGTGTCACTGTCACCGCGACCGGCAGGTGGTCGCTGGCGGTGCTGCGCGGCGCGACCGGATCAGTCGGGGTCAGGCCGGGCGAGACGAAGATGTGGTCGATCTGCTGGCGCGGATCGTCCGCCGGGCTGGTCGCCAGCGGTCGGGCGGCGGCCAGCGCGTCGACCAGGCCGGCCCTGGTGAACTCCGCGAACGCCTCGTCACCCGGCTCGGTGTTCAGGTCACCCGCCACCACCAACGGCCGACCGGCCGCGTACCGGGTGGCGAAGTCGGCGACCGCGCGGGCCTGGACCACCGGACCCTTGCCGGGCGGCGGTTGCAGGTGGGTGCTCACCACTGCGGTACGGACACCGTCACCGAGGTCCAGCGTGACGGCGAGGGCCTGCGCTCCGGTGGGTGCGCCGACGGCGGCCAGCGGCAGGGTTCGCGGATCGCGTACCGGCCAACGGCTGAGCACCGCGTCACCCCAGACCGGGTCGGCGGCCGGCCCGAAGACGTACGGCATGGCGAGCCGGTCGGCCAACAGGTCCAGGGTGTCGTGCCCGCCGTTGAGCAACCACGCCCGGTCCACCTCGCTGAGCAGCACCACGTCGGGCCGTTCCCGGTCGACGACCTGGGCGAGGCCGGTCAGGTCGAAGCGGCCGTCCAGCCCGAACCCCATCCGGATGTTGTACGCCACCACCGTCAACCGTTCCGGTGGGCCGTCCCGGTTGCTGGCCACCGGCACCTCGTCGGCGAGCACCGGGGCCAGCAGGGCCAGCGCGGTGACCGCGGCGGCGGCCCGGAGCGGCGGAAACGGCCCGGGAAGCCGGTGGACGACGGGGCGGGCGGTGAACGCCACGGCGGCGATCAGCACGGCCACCACCACCGGCACCGCCGCGTTGGGGTAGCCGAGGTCGTAGGCCGAGTAGTAGCCGACCGCTCCCAGCGCGAAGACGAGCATCCCGGCGGCGACCGCGTGCCCCCGCCGGGAGGCGCTGGTGCTGGCGGTGTCGCTGGTTGGCTGGCTGGCGTCGTCGGTCAGCGCGAGGCAGGCGCCGAGGCCGACCGCGGCGAGGAGGATGGCCGGCACGAGCAGGTCGCCCCGGTCGAGGGCGAACAGCACGGCGCCGCCGAGCAGCGCCACCGGACCGTACGCCCGGCCCCACCCAACCGGTGGCCGGGTCAACGCGGCGCACAGGAACCCGGCGACCGCCACCGGCACCGGCGCCAGGCCGAACAGCGGCGAACGAGCCACCCCGTCCCCGGCGACCAGGTACGACATCCCGGTCCGGGCCAGCGCCGGCGAGAGCGCCACCATTCCGGCCAGCAGCAGCGCCGGACCGGCCAGCAGCCAGGCTCGGCCACCACCAGGGCCGGCAGCGGCGTCAGCGGGGCCGACAGGGGCGTCAGCGGGGCCAGCGAGGGCGTCACCTGCACCACCGCGCCGGCCGGATCGCGCCGTGCCGACCAGGAACACCGCCACCGCGACGGCGCTGAGCAGCCAGGCCACCCAGTCACCCCGCCAGACCAGGTCGACGGTGTCCAGCACCGCGTGCACTGCCGCGTTGACAGCGAACCCCAACGCCAGCCCCGGGACCGGGCGGTCGGTGACGGTGGCGACGCCGACCAGCCAGACCAGCCCGGCGAGCAACCCGGCGGTGGCCAACCAGAGCTGCGTACGCCCGCCGGGAGCGGCGGTGAGCGCGAGCCGGGCGACGGCGAGCGCGACAGCGGCGACGACAGTGACCGGGCGGGCTCCGACTCGGCGGACCACGGCGGGTGCGCCCATCGCGAGCACGAACCAGCCGAGGGCGAACGCCCCCATCAGCTCGGCCGGGGTGGACGCCGCCTGACCGAAGATGGTGATGATGCCGGGCAGCCAGACCCGCAGCACGTCGATGAGGAGGACCACGCCCAGCACGAGCGTGCCGGTGGTGAGCTGGCGGTAGCGCACCGGCGCCCCATTTCCCGTCGACGGGCCGGCCCAGGGGTGGCCGGCACGGCGATTCTGCGCGAGCGAACCAACAGGGTCAACGGGTCGCCGTACGCCGAAAATCCGTCCCGGTACGCCGAAAGGGCGCCCACCCACTGGTGGACGCCCTTGCGGTACGGGTCGGTCAGCGCTTGCTGGCCGCCTTCTTGGCCGGAGCCTTCTTCGCCGGCGCCTTCTTGGCCGCCGTGCTCTTGCTCGCCGCCGCGGTGGTCTTCTTCGCCGCGGTCGACCGGGTCGCGGCGGTGGTCTTCTTCGCCGCGGTGGTCTTCTTCGCCGCGGTGGTCTTCTTGCTGGCGGCCGTCTTGGTCGCCGTGGTGGTCTTGCTCGCCTTGGCCGGGGCGGTCTTCTTGCTGGCGGCCGTCTTGGTCGCTGTGGCGGTCTTGCTCGCCTTGGCCGGGGCGGTCTTCTTGCTGGCCGCCTTCGCCGTGGTCGCCTTGGTGCCCGCCGCCTTGGCGGTGGCCGCCTTGGTGCCGGTCGCCTTCGTGCCCGCCGCCTTGGCCGTGGCGGTGCTGGTGGCGGTCTTCTTCGTCGCCACCGTGGCCTTCGGCACCTTGCCGCTGGCCACCATCTCCTTGAACCCGGCGCCGGGGCGGAAGGTCGGGACTGACGTCTTCTTGACCTTCACTGCCTCGCCGGTACGCGGGTTGCGCGCTGTTCGCGCGCCACGCACACGCTTTTCGAATGCTCCGAATCCGGTGATCGCCACCTTCTCGCCCTTGGTGACCGCCGCCTGGACCTCGGTGAGGACCGCGTCGAGCGCGGCCGTCGCCATCTTCCGGTCCCCCAGGCGAACGGCGAGCGCCTCGATGAGCTCGGCCTTGTTCACGACTTCCTCCCGATTGTGCAACTGACTCGTCGCGAGCCATTCTGCGCGCACGGTATGCCCTGTGCTGCCGGGACACAAACATTCGGTAGAAAAAAGCCCTTGTGTCGTAACGGATTCACCCCCACCGGATGGACCGATGGGGGTGAAATCCGCTGCGCGGGCGGCCTAACGGCTATGCAACGGAGGGCAGGAACGGCAGTCTGCGCGCCTCGTAGGAGTCGATGTCGCCGGCGTGGCGGAGGGTGAGTCCAATGTCGTCGAGGCCTTCCAGGAGCCGCCAACGGCTGAAGTCGTCCAGCGGGAACGACCAGCTCGCGTCCCCCGCCCTGAGCTGGCGGGCGGTCAGGTCGACGGTCACCGCAGTGGTGGGACCCGCCTCGACCAGGTCCCACAACTCTTCGACGGCTTTCAATTCCAACTCGACCGGCAACAGACCTTCCTTGAGGGCGTTGCCGCGGAAGATGTCACCGAAGCGCGGGGCCACCACGGCACGGAAGCCCCAGTCCCGTAGCGCCCAGACGGCGTGCTCCCGGGAGGAGCCGGTGCCGAACTCCGGGCCGGCGATGAGGATCGACGCCCCAGAATAGTTTTCATCGTTGAGTACGAATGCCGGATCTTCCCGCCAGGCGCTGAACAGCCCGTCGGCGAAGCCCGTCCGCGTCACCCGCTTGAGGTACACGGCGGGGATGATCTGGTCGGTGTCCACGTTGGACCGGCGCAGCGGCACGGCGGTGCCGGTGTGGGTGGTGAACTTGTCCATCTCGTCGGTCCCTTCTACAGGTCGGCGGGGGCGGCCAGCCGGCCGACCACTGCGGTGGCGGCGGCCACCGGCGGGGAGACCAGGTGGGTACGCCCGCCCCGGCCCTGACGGCCCTCGAAGTTGCGGTTCGAGGTGGAGGCGGAGCGCTCGCCCGGCTTCAGCGTGTCGGGGTTCATCCCCAGACACATGGAGCAGCCGGCGAACCGCCACTCGGCCCCGGCGTCGGCGAAGACCTTGTCCAGCCCCTCGGCCTCGGCGGCCTCGCGCACGGCGGCGGAGCCGGGCACCACGAGCATGCGGACGCCGTCGGCGACCCGGTGGCCACGCAGCACGTCGGCGGCGGCCCGTAGGTCCTCCAGGCGGCCGTTGGTGCAGGACCCCACGAAGACCACGTCGATGGGCAGCTCCCGTAGCGGGGTGCCGGGGCGCAGGTCCATGTACTCCAGGGCCCGGCGGGCGGCGGTGCGCTCCGAGTCGGTGGTGAACTCCTCAGGGTCCGGCACCGGGGCGCTCAGCGGCGCACCCTGCCCGGGGTTGGTGCCCCAGGTGACGAACGGGGTGATCTGGCTGGCGTCCAGGGTCACCTCGGCGTCGAAGCGCGCGCCCTCGTCGGTGGGCAGCGTCAGCCACCACGCCACCGCCGCGTCCCAGTCCGCGCCCTGCGGCGCGTTCGGTCGACCCTTGAGGTACGCGAAGGTGGTCTCGTCCGGCGCGATCATGCCGGCCTTGGCGCCCCACTCGATGGACATGTTGGCGATGGTCATCCGCCCCTCCATGGA
This sequence comes from Micromonospora sp. H61, assembly GCF_018070325.1. GTDB lineage: Bacteria > Actinomycetota > Actinomycetes > Mycobacteriales > Micromonosporaceae > Micromonospora > Micromonospora salmantinae. Next base: position 12,464 of record NZ_JAGPXY010000084.1, on the reverse strand, counting down.
GAGGGCGCGGATCGCCTCGCCGCGGTACTCGACGATGTGCCCGCGACCCCCACCCGTGCCGACCTGCGTGATCAGCGCGAGCACCAGGTCCTTGGCGGTCACGCCGGGCGCGAGCCGGCCGGTGACGTTCACGGCCATCGTCTTCGGCCGGCTCTGCGGCAGCGTCTGGGTGGCCAGCACGTGCTCCACCTCGCTGGTGCCGATGCCGAAGGCGAGCGCGCCGAAGGCGCCGTGGGTGGCGGTGTGCGAGTCGCCACAGACGATCGTCAGGCCCGGCTGGGTGAGACCGAGCTGCGGGCCGATCACGTGCACGATGCCCTGGTTGTCGTCGCCGAGCGGGTGCAGCCGCACGCCGAACTCGGCGCAGTTGCGGCGCAACGTCTCGATCTGCGTACGCGACGTGGGGTCCGCGATGGTGAGCAGGTCACCACGGCGGAGGCGGAACGCCGGGTCGGCGTACCCGGTCGGGGTGTTGTGGTCCTCGGTCGCGAGGGTCAGGTCGGTACGACGCACCCGGCGCCCGGCGAGCCGCAGCCCGTCGAAGGCCTGCGGGCTGGTCACCTCGTGCAGCAGGTGCAGGTCGATGAAGAGCAGGTCCGGCTCACCAGCGGCGGACCGTACGACGTGCGCGTCCCAGACCTTCTCGGCCAGGGTCCTCGGCTCAGGAGTGACTCCCACCATCTGGACATCCTAAATTCTGGGAGGTAAGTTTCGGCTTGTGGGACACAGTATGAGCGGTGTCGGCGTTCTCGACAAGGCGGTGGTCATCCTGGCCGCCTGCGTGGACGGCGCCAGCCTGGCCGAACTCGTCGAACGCACCAAGCTGCCCCGGGCCACAGCACATCGCCTGGCCCAGGCCCTGGAGATCCACCGAATGCTGGTGCGTGACACCCAGGGCAGATGGCGGCCCGGCCCTCGCCTGGGCGAGTTGGCCAACGCCGCGCCGGACGTTCTCCTGACCGCCGCCGAGCCGCTGCTGGCCGCGCTGCGCGACGCCACCGGAGAGAGCGCACAGCTCTATCTGCGCCGCGCCGACGAGCGGATCTGCGTGGCGGCGGCGGAACGCGCCAGCGGTCTACGGGACACCGTCCCGGTCGGCTCGGTACTGCCGATGACCGCCGGCTCCGCAGCCCAGATCCTGCTCGCCTGGGAGCCGCCGGAGGCGGTGATGCCGCTGCTGCCGCGCAGCAAGTTCACCGGCCGCACCCTCGCCGAGGTACGCCGACGCGGGTGGGCGCAGAGCGTCGCCGAGCGGGAGGCCGGTGTGGCGAGCGTCTCCGCCCCGATCCGCGACCGCACCGGCCGGGTCATCGCCTCGGTCAGCATCTCCGGCCCGATCGAGCGCCTGGGCCGCCGCCCCGGCGAACGCCACGCCATGGCCGTAGTAAGAGCCGGCCAGCGCCTATCCGGCCTCTAACCCCCACCCCTGCCCAACCCCTGCCCCTCCCCCGTCCTCCCACCCTGCCCGCGCCGCGCCCTCCCGCCCCAACCCGACCGCTCCCGGTGATCAAGAGCTTTGCGTCACCGCCTGCCGCGTGTCGTGACGCAAAGCTCTTGATCACCAAGGCGAGGGGTGGGTGGGGACGAGAAAGGCTCATCTCGCGTCGCGAGATGAGCCTTTGGTTGTAGCCCCGACCGGATTCGAACCGGCGCTACCGCCTTGAGAGGGCGGCGTCCTGGGCCGCTAGACGACGGGGCCAGAACTTTCCGTTCACCACCCTCGCGGGCGGTGCGAATGTAGTCTAGCGGCACCGCACCCGGGCACGAGCGCGGGGTGCGCTCTCACCCGAGGGCCCGGCGGCGGACACGAAACAGCCCGCCTCACGAGGTGAGACGGGCTGTGCACGCTGTAGCCCCGACCGGATTCGAACCGGCGCTACCGCCTTGAGAGGGCGGCGTCCTGGGCCGCTAGACGACGGGGCCAGAACAACTTTTGCTCCCCCACCTTACCGGTGGAGGAGCTGCACTCTACCGAAGACCACCCTCCGCCCCCGAAGGGGCGGAGTCGAACTCCGTCAGAATCCAGCGTCTGGAAATTCTCGCGAATTCCAGCAGCGCTGGGGTACCAGGACTCGAACCTAGACTAACTGAACCAGAATCAGTCGGGCTGCCAATTACCCCATACCCCATTGGCCCCTTGCGGCGCCGGGAGTGAACTTTACCCTCCCGGTGCCGGCAGGCCAAATCCGATCCCCCCGAACCACCCGTGAGCTGCGGAAACAGGGGCATCAGACGGATCAGGCGACGGGCACCACCGGGTTGGTGAGCTCGCCGATGCCGTCGATCCGCACGGTGACCGTATCCCCCTCGACAAGCGGGCTAACCCCGGCTGGAGTGCCGGTGAGAACGACGTCGCCGGGCAGCAGAGTCATCACGTGCGAGATGTACGACACCAGGCCCGGCACGTCGAAGACCATGTCCTTCGTCCGGCCGAGTTGGCGTACCTCCATCTCCTCCGGGTTGCGACCCACCTCACACCGGATCTCCAGGTCGGAGACGTCCAGCCCGGTGGTGATCCACGGGCCGATCGGGCAGAACGAGTCGAAGCCCTTGGCCCGGGTCCACTGCCCGTCCGAACGCTGCAGGTCCCGAGCGGTGACGTCGTTGGCGCAGGTGTAGCCGAAGATGGCGCGTTCGGCGGCGGCGCGGTCGGCGCGGCGCGCACCCGGCGCCCCGATCACGACCGCCAGCTCCGCCTCGTGCTCGACCTGCTTGGAGAAGATCGGCAGTCGGATGGCGTCCCGGGGGCCGATCACCGAGGTGGACGGCTTGAGGAAGAGCAGCGGCTCCTTGGGCACCTCGTTGCCGAGTTCGGCGGCGTGGTCGGCGTAGTTGCGGCCGACGCAGACGACCTTGCTGGGCAGGATCGGCGAGAGCAGCCGGACGTCGGAGAGGGCCCAGCGGGCCCCACTGAAGGAGAGATTGCCGAACGGGTGGCCCTCGATCTCGGCGATGGTCAGGCCCTGCGGCCCGGCCTCCGCTTCGCCTTCGACGGCACCGAACGACATTCCCTTGGCATGGGCGAAACGAGCGATACGCACCCGGCCAATCTAGCGCCGCCGACGCCCCAACCGGCCAGGACCGGCACTCGGGTGTGCTCAACCCGTCAGCGCGCGGCACCCTATCGGAGCTGGAGGTGACCCGGGCGGACTTCTCGACTTCGTACCCGCACGGAGGTGGCTCGCCCCTAGCGTCGGCTCCGGAGGTTCGTTCGTATGCCTGCATCGACACGACACCACAGAGCCCTAGCAGTGTTCGTGCACTGCCTCGGCATCCTCGCCGCCGTGCCGGCCCTGCCGACGGCGGCTCCGGAGGCGGCGGCCACGCCACGACCACCGGCCGCCACGCCACAACCAACGGCGGCCACGCCACGACCACCGGCCGCCACGCCGCAACCAACGGCCGCCACGCCAGCACCACCGGCCGCCACAGCAGCACCAGCGGGAACCCGGCCGCCGGTGGCGATGGTCGCGCGGGTGACCGAGCCCACCCCGCCCTCGGCGCCACCGGCGATGGCACCACCGGCCCGGGCGCCGGCGTCGGCGCCCCCGCAACAGGTCACTGTGGCGGTCGCGACGGAGAGCAGCCCGGCACCGAGGTACCGGATCCAGGTGCGCAACGTGAGCAACTCGCCGCTGGAGACCACAGTGCGTCAGGAACTGCCGCCCGGCTCGTCGACGACCGCGATCAGCGGTGGTGGCCGGTCCACCCCGGCCGGCGGATCGGCCACCGAGGTGACCTGGCGGTTGCGGCTGCCCGCGCACAGCACCACCACCCTGGGCACCGCGCTCGCGGCGACCGCGCCGGGCCGGCCACTGACCGCGCCGACCTGCGCGTTCACCAGTGACGGCAGCCGGCCGTACGACTGCGCCACTGCCACCTGGCAGGCGGCAGCGGCACCGGCGGCCGAGGTGGGCGAGGCGCCGCCGTGGCGCCGCTACCCGGTGCTGCTCGCCGGCTTGGCGGTCCTGCTGCTGATCAGCGCCGCCCTGGTGTGGGTGTGGCGACGTCGGCGCGGGCGTCGGGTGACGGCCGCCGCGCTGTCCACCGGCGGCGGCGCCGAGGGTGACCGCGGGACGGTCTACCCGCGCCCGGCAGCGCCGAGTCCGGTACGGCGTCGGCGTACCCCGCCGGTCTGGATGTTGGTGGGCGCCGCCGTCGTGGTGCTGGCCGGTGTGGTCGGCACCGCGGGTTGGACGGCGACCCGGCAGGTCGCCGCGATCGACACGCAGAAGCAGCCCACCAGCGGCGCGTGGGTGGGCACCGGGGTCAACGGGTCGCTGGGCGTGCCGTTGCGCGAGTCGGCGTTCGAGTTCACCGTGTACCGGATGACCTGCGGCGCGCCCGGCACCGCCGGGAAGGCCGACGGCGGCGGTGCCGCACCGGCCAACGGGCGACGCTGCGAGGCCACCGTCGGTGTGCGCAACGTCACCGGCGACCACCAGCCCTGGCACAGCGAGCTGCAACGGGCGTACCTGCCCGGCGGGCGCTGGGTGAGCACCGACGAGTCGGCCACCCGGACGGCGAACCTGGGTCGGGACGTCTTCGCCGACCCGATGGCGGCGGGCACCCGGATGGTGCTCCCGCTGGTCTTCACCGTGGACGGGCGGGATCCGCCCCAGCAGCTGGAGCTGCGCAGCGGGGTGTTCTCCGCCGGGGTCCGGGTGCAGATGCCCTGATCGGTGTGCGGGCGGCGGTCGTACCCTGGGTGCGTGACCGCCGCCCTCGCCCCCGCCGTGCTCGACGCGACGCAGTGGCAGGCCCGCCGACGGGCCCACGAGGAGCGGGTGGACGTCTGGCTGACCCCGCACCTGGCCCGGCGACGGCGCGGTGAGCGGCATCCGGTGGCCGACTTCCTGTTCACCTACTACTCGCACCGCCCGGCCCAGCTGCGGCGCTGGCATCCGGGGCCCGGGGTCGAGCTGCGGGACGCCGATCCGGCCGAGTTCGGCCGCGACTACCGCGCCGGCACCGCCGGGGTCACCCTCGACACCGCTGGGGTACGCGCCCGGCGCGGCGACTCGATCGCCTGGATCCGCTCCCTGCTCGAGGCGACGCGTGGACGTGCGCCGCACTTCGGCTGCTTCGGGATGCACGAGTGGGCGATGGTCTACCGGCAGACCCGGGAGGAGCTGCGGCACAACGCCTGGCCGCTGCGGCTCAGCGCGGAACGCACCGCCGGGATCGTCGAGGAGCGGGGCGTGCGGTGCAGCCACTTCGACGCGTTCCGGTTCTTCACCCCGCCGGCCCGCCCGTTGAACCTGCTCACCCCGACCCGGGAGACGCAGCACGCGCACGAGCAGCCGGGCTGCCTGCACGCCAACATGGATCTGTACAAGTGGGCGTACAAGTTGTCGCCGTTGGTCTCCTCGGAACTGGTGGCCGACGCGTTCGACCTGGCCCGGGACATCCGCACGCTGGACATGCGGGCCAGCCCGTACGACCTGGCGGCATTGGGCTACCCGCCGGTGCGCGTGGAGACTCCGGACGGCCGGGCGGAGTACGCGGCGGCCCAGCGAGGGTTCGCCGTGCGGGCCGCCGTGCTGCGCGACCGGGTGCTCGCCGCCGGCCCGGACTAGTCGTCCCGGACTAGGCGTAGTCCCGGCCTGGTCGTAGTCCCGGCCTGGTCGTCGTCCCGGCCTGGTCGTCGTCCCGGCCTAGTCGCCGTCCCGGCCTAGTCGTCGTCGGCGCGGCGGTCCCGCTTGCGCTGGGACTGGCGTTTCTTCTCGGCCAGCCGGCGTTCCTTGGCCCCACGGGACGGGCGGGTCGCTCGGCGGGTCGGCGGTGGGGGCGCGGCGGCCTCCCGCAGCAGGGCGGTCATCCGGGCCCGGGCCGCCTCCCGGTTGGCCAGCTGGGCCCGGTGCTCGCTGGCGGCGATCGTCAGCACCCCGTCGACCAGGCGGTTGGCCAGCCGGGCCAGCGCCCGCGGCCGCAGCCACTCGGGCACGGCCGGCGAGTTGGCCACGTCGTAGCTCAGCTCGACCCGGGAGTCCGCGGTGTTCACACCCTGCCCGCCCGGCCCCGACGAGCGGGAGAAGCGCTCCCGTAGCTCCCCGGCGGGGACGACCCACCGGTCGGTCACCCGCAGTCCGTCGTCCACGCCCCGAGGCTAACCCGCGACGACCCGCCGGGGGTCATCGGTGCGGAGGCTCACTCTGCGTCGGGGACTGGCTGGGTGCCGGCCCGGCGGTCTCCTCGTCGGAGCCGACGGCCGCGTACGCCACCGCGCCGAAGAGAAGCACCCCGATCACCGCGGCCTTCACGACGACGCCGCGGATCAGCGACCAGGCGCCCCGGCGGGCGCCTGGCACCGACTTCTTGACGGTCTGGTAATCGTTCCACCCGCGTCGTGCCCGGGCGTACGCCGACCCCACTGCACATCCGATGACCAGGCCCACCAGCAGGAGGACCGTGAGAAGAGGACGCTCCACCTCCGCCAGTATCCATACCGAGCGTAATATTTCCATGATCCGATGCCGTCCGGCCGGATATCTGACAGTGGTGGCCCCCGCCAGGGCGTTCGGGCAGCTCAGCCGCCCTTGCCGATGATCGTGTCGGCGGTCTGCTGCACCTGGTCGATCGGGATGGCGAACCCGATGCCGATCGAGCCGTTTCCGTCGATGGTGGCGATGGCGGTGTTCACCCCGACCACCTCCCCGCGCGCGTTGACCAGTGGCCCACCGGAGTTGCCGGGGTTGATGGACGCGTCGGTCTGCACCGCGGTGTGCCGGTTGTTGCCGAGCCGCACCTGCCGGTCGAGCGCGCTGACGATGCCCGCGGTGACCGTTCCGGCCAGACCGAGCGGCGACCCCACAGCGAGCACCGGCTCACCGACCCGGGTCGCGCCGGGCTTGGCCAGGGGCAGCGGGGTGAGACCGGCCGATGCCGGCACCTTCAGCACCGCCAGGTCGCTGCGCGGCTCCCGTCCGACCACCTCGGCGGCGAACCGGCGGCCGTCGGGCAGCTCCACTGTCACCGGCCCGCCACCCCCCTTGGCCAGGATGTGGTCGTTGGTGATCAGGTGCTGCTGGTCGTCCACCGCGAAGCCGGAACCGGTCGCGGACCCGCCGGTCGCGGATCCGCCGGTCGTGCCGCCGGCCAGCACCGACACCACCCCGGGTACGGTCCGCTCGGCCGCGGTGACCAGCTCGGCCGGCACCGGGGCGGCGGACGCCGCTGCCGGGCCCCCAGCCCCGTCCCGGCTGGCCACCACGCCGCCGGCGAGAGCACCGGAGACGGCCGAGACCGCCACCACTGCCAACACGGCGAGCAGCCGCCCAGGCCGTCGCCCTCCCGGGTCCCGCTCGGGCGTGTCCCACCACCCGCGCCCGTCCGGGTCGAGTTCCGGTGAGATGAACCAGGGACCGCGCGGTTCGCCCAGTCCGGTCTGCACTGCCATGCGTACTCCTCACTGTCGACGTCGGTTGTGCGCGGCGGTCAGGGCAGCCGGGAGAACCAGCGCATCGACCCGGCGGCGGCACCCATCGCGAACACCAGTCCGAGGCCGATGAACCGGGCCGAGATGTCCTGCCGCTCGGTGCGGTAGCCGACCGAACTGCCGATGTCGTCGTAGACGGCTCGCAGCTCGTCGGTGGTGCTGGCCTCGTGGAACATGCCGCCGGTCTCCTCGGCGACCGCCTTGAGGGTTTGTCCGTCCACCGGCACCTGGATGGGTCGTCCACCTCGGTCGACGAACCCGGACGGGGTGCCGAACGAGATCGAGTGCACCGGCACCTCCGCCTTCACCGCTTCCGCGGCCGCCTCCATGGGGTCCATCCCGGAGGTGTTGGCGCCGTCGGAGAGCAGGATGACCCGGGCGGGTGGGGTCTCCTTCGCGGCCTCGCTGTCCAGGCTCTTGACCGCGCCGAGTGAGGTGTTGATGGCCTCGCCGATCGCGGTGCCCTGGACACCGGTGATGCCCTCGGCGAGCCGGTCGATCCCCTCGTCGAGCGCGTCCCGGTCGATGCCCGGGGGCACCAGCACGGCGGCGCTGCCGGCGAACGCGACGAGACCCACGTTGAACTCGTCGGGCAGGCCCTCGACGAAGCGCCGGGCGGCCTCCTTCGCCGCGGCCAACCGGTCCGGTTCGACGTCGGTGGCGAGCATCGACGTGGAGACGTCCACCGCCACCATCACAGTGGCCCGTTCCCGGGGCACCCGGACCTCGGCGCTCGGTCGGGCGAAGCCGACCACGAGCAGCGCCAGCATGGCCAGGAAGAGCCCGGCCGGTACGTGTCGACGCCAGGCGGGCCGCTCCGGCGCCACCCGGTCCAGCAGCCGCAGGTTGGTGAAGCGGACCGCGTACCGGCTGCGTCGGCGTTGCAGCACCAGGTACGCGACGACCAGGGCGAGCACGCCGAGCAGTAGCCAGAGCCGCAACGGCGACTGCCAGATCACGCGGCACCTCCCCGGGGGCGGCCGACCGGCGCGGCGGCCAGCCGACGCTGGGCGTGCACGTGCCGGACGATGTCCGCGCTCCAGTCGCCGTCGGTGCGCAGCGGCAGGTGGGTGGCCCCGCTGCGGCGCAGCGCCTGGTGGACCTGTTCGCGCTGGGCGGTGGCGGCCTCGGCGTACCGCTCGCGCAGCCCACTGTCCGATGTGCACACCTCGCGGTGCCGACCGGTCTCCGGGTCGACGAGCGTGATCAGGCCGACGTCCGGTAGTTCCAGCTCACGCGGGTCGGTCACCTCGATCGCCAGCACCTGGTGCCGGACGGCCAGCCGGCGCATGGTCCGCTCCCAGGGCGCTGTCTGGCCGGGGTCGTCGGGCAGGCCGTCGAGGAAGTCGGAGACCACCACGACCAGCCCACGCCGGTTGGCGATGCGGTGCAGAGCGTCGAGGCCGTCGGCCAGGTCGGGCGGTGGGGTTTCCGGCCCACGCCCCGGCCGGTCGGTGGGCGCGGTGGCCCGGGGGGCGGCGAGCAGCGCGCGGAGCAGGGAGAGTAGATGGGTACGCCCGCTGCGGGCCGGGAAGCGGCGTACCCCGTCGGCGCGCAGCACCTGGGCGCCGAGGCGGTTGCCGACGCCCGCGGTCAGGAAGCCGACCGCCGCGACGGCGGCCACCGCCAGTTCCCGTTTGTCCAGCTCGGCGGTGCCGAACTCCATGCTGGCGCTGCCGTCGACGAGCAGCCAGGTGGTCAGTTCCCGGTCGGCGTCGACCTGCCGGACGTGCGGCACTGCGGTCCGGGCGGTCACCGCCCAGTCCATCCGGCGGACCTCGTCCTCGCCCGGCCGGTATTCGCGACTGCCGGACGGTTCGCTGCCGGGACCGGGCAGCAGACCACGGTACTGGCCGTGCAGCAGGCCGTTCAGTCGGCGCGTGACGGTCAGCTCCAGGCGGCGCAGGCGCTGGTCCGGGGCCAGCTCGGCCAGGCCGGGGTCGGCGGGCGCGACGGCGGCGCGTCTCATGCCGCCGCCAGATCCGGTGTCTGCTGCGGGTGCCCGGTGGCCAGCCGGGGCGGCGGCACCGCCTCGACGAGCCGTCGCACCACGCTCTCGGCCGACACCCCGTCGGCCACCGCGTCGAAGGAGAGCACCAGCCGGTGGGCGAGGACGTCGACGGCAAGCTCGCGGACGTCCTCGGGCAGCACGTACTCCCGTCCCCGCAGCAGGGCCTGTGCCCGGGCGGCGGCGACCAGGCCCAGGGTGGCCCGGGGGCTGGCCCCGTACGCCAACAGCGGGGCGATCTCCGGCAGCCCGAACCGGCCCGGGTCGCGGGTGGCGAGGATCAGCCGCACCACGTACTCGGCCAACGCGTGGTGGACGAAGACCCGCTCGGCGTGGATCTGGAGGTCCCGCAGCCGTTGCGCGTCGAGCACCGGACGCGGGGTGGGCCGGTCGGTGCTCATCCGGTAGAGGATGGCCAGTTCGTCGGCGTCGCTGGGGTAGTCGACCACCACCTTCATCAGGAACCGGTCACGCTGTGCCTCCGGGAGCTGGTAGACCCCCTCGGACTCGATCGGGTTCTGGGTGGCCAGCACCAGGAACGGCTCCGGCACCGGCCAGCTGCGCCCGCCGATCGAGACCTGCCGTTCGGCCATCGCCTCCAGCAGCGCCGACTGGACCTTGGCCGGGGCCCGGTTGATCTCGTCGGCCAGCACCAGGTTGGCCATGATCGGGCCCAGCTCGATGTCGAAGGTCTCCTTGGACGCCCGGTAGATCCGGGTGCCGACGATGTCGGAGGGCACCAGGTCCGGGGTGAACTGGATCCGGGAGAAGGTGCCGCCGACCACTGTCGCGAGGGTCTGCGCGGCCAGTGTCTTGGCCACGCCGGGTACCCCCTCCAGGAGGCAGTGTCCGTTGGCGACCAGGGCGGTGAGCAGGCGTTCGACGAGGCGATCCTGCCCGACGATCACGCGTTTGACCTCGAAGAGGGTCTGTTCCAGCTCGATGCCGGTCGGCTCCGGATCGACCGGGCTGGGCATGCTGGCCAGGGTGTCCGAGATGTCCGTCACGGTGCTTGCTTCCCTGGCACACGCTCGGCAAACGTGGGATTGTGCGGCAGGGACCGGCCCGGAGTGGCCGGAATGGGGATGAGCCGCGCGGAAGGGTGACGACCGTCGCGAGCCTGCCGAGGAGCGCCCAACCGGCAGGTGACCGACCATGCGGTGCCCGACCGGGTACGAACCGGTCGAGGACGGCCAGTTGGACCGCCGACCTCGCGGCGCCCCCGTCGCCTCCGGCGCGCCGGGCGGACAGGGTCCGGCCCCCGCGCCGGAGGCGACGGGGGCCGGGTGTCGGTTCGGTCAGGGTGTGTGGGTGAGCAGGGTGAAGCCCAGGTTGGCCGGCGTCCCGGCCGAGTTGCGGGTCTGCACGAAGACCGCGTTGGGCGTCAGCAGCCGCGGGGCGACCGAGACCTCGCCACCCGGCGGAATGCAGCAGGAGCCGGACAGGGAGAGGGTGGCCAGGAAGGCACCGGCCGAGACGGTGTGACCGAAGATCACCTCGTACTCCCCGACGCCGTACTTGACCACGGTGCCGCCGCCGCGCGCCTTGGTGCCGTTGGAGTTGACGACGGTGAAGACGTTTGTGGCCACCAGTGGGGTGGCCGCACTCGCCTTCAGCGCGGCTTTCGCGATGCGCGCCGACTCGGCGCTGACCGGCGGCTGGGAGTTCGTGCCGCGTGCCGGCTGGACCGTTTCCTGCGGCGCCTTCGCCGACGGTTGGGCGATAGCGATGCCCCCGCCGGCGAGGCTGAGCCCCAGGACAGCGAACGTGACCGCCGCCACCTTACGTCGGAAGGATGTGCTCATGACAGGTCCCCCTTGTGTGACCGTGCGAATTCGGCCGACCCGCGGGGCGGGACGGATGACTGCCCATAAATAGGCGTACGACGACAGTTGGGCGGGGGAAAGCTGCCTCGCTCACACCCGACGAGATTGATTTATCAGCAATCTACATCCCACCTGAGCTGCGGTTACTACTCAGAGTTGCGTCGTTTAAGCCAGATGGAACGTAGCACCGAAAAAAGCCGCCAGTCAATAGTTGATCTCGCTTTTCCGGGGTGTCAACCAACCGTCAGATAATTGTGAAATGTGAGCGCATCGCCATTCATGAAATGGGTTCGTCAGGCCCGACTACGATCATCGTCGTGATCGTCGACGCTCCACCCGCGCACCGGAACGCTCGGCTCGCCACGGTGCTCTGCTGGCTTGCCGTCGTACCCACCGCACTGTGGGCGGCCGCCCGACTGCTCGGCCTGGACCGGGGGCCGTTGGTGCAGGCGCTCGCCTTCACGCCGTACGTCGCGGGCGTCAGCGTGCTGGTCCTGGCCCTCGCGCTCGCCCTGCGGCGCTGGTGGCCGGCGGCGCTCGCGGCCCTGGCAGCGGTGGCGTTGCTCGGCACCGTCGCACCTCGGGCGCTGGCCAACCCGCAGCCGGCGGCGGCCGGGCCGACCGTGCGGCTGCTCACCGCCAATCTGCTCGCCGGCGCCGGCGACGCGCCGACACTGGTGGAGTTGGTCCGGCGACACCACGTGGACGTGCTCACCGTGCAGGAGTTCACCCCGGACGCGCAGACCGCCCTGGATCAGCTCGGCCTGGCCACGCTGCTGCCGCACCGGCAGCTCAACCCGGAGATCGGCACCCCCGGCTCGGGGCTCTACTCGCGGTGGCCGATCACCGACGGCGGCGTCCGACGCAACCTCGAGGGCTGGGGCTTCAGCCAGGCGTACGCGACGGTGTCCGTGCCCGGCGGGCCCCCGGTCCGCGTCGAGTCGGCCCACCCCTCGGCGCCGTACGCGCTGGACCAGGTGGGTGCCTGGCGTGCCGACCTGACCGCCCAACCACCGGCCACCCCGGACGGTGGCCTGCGAATCCTCGCCGGCGACTTCAACGCGACCCTCGACCACGGTCCACTGCGGGCCCTGCTGCGCAGCGGTTACGTCGACGCCGCCGACGCCACCGGGGAGGGCCTGACCGGCACCTGGGGTCCGTACGACGGCGACCTCATCCCACCCGTCACCAT
>NZ_JAGPXY010000083.1 GCF_018070325.1 Micromonospora sp. H61 | reverse complement strand
AGGCCGAGGCCGGGCGGGGGTGGGTTAGGGGTTGGGGGTGCTCAGGCTGGCGGTGGCGGCGTCTCTGGCGGTTTCGCGGGGCATCAGGCGGCCGGAGCGGTAGCCGATGCCGATGCCCGCGATCAGCACGAAGATCGCGCCGAAGGTCTGCAACGAGCCGATCAGGGCACCACCGAGGCCGAGCAGCGGCGCGGCGATGATCAGCATGACGCCGTCGCCGAGGCTGAAGGTGCCCGAGCGGGCCACCGCCCACCCGGTGAGGAACCAGCCCGCGCTGTAGAACGTCGCGCCGAGCAGGACCAGCGACCGCGCGGTGGCGCCGAAGACCGGCGTCTGCTCCTCGAACCCGGCGAACGGCAGCATCAGCACGGTGCCGGCGATGCTGACCAGCAGCCCGGCGGCGGCCGCCCGGCGGCTGCGGGTCGCGGCCAGCAGCCCGGTGAGGGCCAACAGCGCGAGCAGGCCGAGCCAGACCGCGGCCACCCAACCGATCAGGTACACCGCCCGGCCGTCGGCCGGATAGGGGTCGTTGCCCACCCCTCCGTCGCTGGCCATCGCCACCGCGCCGTAGAGGATGGCGTACGCGGGCAGCAGCCAGACCGCCGCCCGTGCGAACCGACGTACCGACCAGGCCCAACTGGCGTTCGTGGCGGGGGCGCCCGGGGTCGGCTCGCCGACGAAGGGCAGTACGCCGAACCCGCCACCGCTGCGCCGGGAGCCCAGCGGGGCGACCGGGTCGTGTGCGCCGGGCACCGGGGCCGAGGACCACATCCGATTCGCCGGATCCTTCATGCGTCACCTCGCTCGTCGTCGAGCGGTGCACCGACGCGCCGGGGCGCCCCGATTGCCTGGTCACCACCCGTCCTAGGACCGATCGTGGCAGGCGTCGGAGCGCCCCATGAGTCTTTCTCGTATTTAGCCGACCGGGCGGCCGGCGTACCGGATCAGCCGCGCTCGCGCTGGTCGGCCGGGTCCTCGGTCAGGCTGGCCGGAGACACCGGCTCCGGTGCGGGCAGCCCCTGCGGCTTGTTGCCGCCGGTGGCCTGCGCCTCGGCGACGCGTACCTCGTCGTGGATCTGCTGGGCGGCGTCCGCCGCGGCCTGCGCCGCCTCCGCGGCCTCGCGCTCCACCTGGCTCGCGTGTTCGGCCGCCTCCGGAGCGGGCAGATCCCCCACCATCTGGCTCAGCCCACCGAGCGCGCCACCCATCCCCTCCAGGGCCTTGGTCAGCTCGGCCGGGACGATCCAGACCTTGTTGGCGCTGCCCTGGGCGATCTGCGGCAGAGCCTGCAGGTACTGGTAGGCCAGCACCTTCTGGCTCGGGTTGGCCTGGTGGATCGCGTCGAAGACCGTACGGATCGCCTTGGCCTGACCCTCGGCCTGCAGGATCCGGGCCTGCCGGTCACCGTCGGCCCGCAGCACCGCCGACTGCTTGTCACCCTCGGCGGTGAGGATCACCGACTGCTTGTGCCCCTCGGCGGTGAGGATCGCCGCGCGACGGTCCCGCTCGGCGCGCATCTGCTTCTCCATCGAGTCGCGGATGCTGGCCGGCGGCTCGATCGCCTTGATCTCGACCCGGGTCACCTTGATGCCCCAGCGCCCGGTGGTCTCGTCCAGCACACCCGAGAGGTGCCTGTTGATCTCGTCCCGGCTGGTCAGCGCGCGCTCCAGATCGAGCGAACCGATCACGTTACGCAACGTGGTGACGGTCAGCTGCTCGATGGCCTGGAGGAAGCTGGAGATCTCGTAGGTCGCCCGGACCGAGTCGACCACCTTGAAGTAGAGGACCGTGTCGATCGAGACCACCAGGTTGTCCGAGGTGATCACCGGCTGCGGCGGGAAGCTGACCACCTGCTCCCGCATGTCGACCTTGGTACGGACCGCGTCGACGAAGGGCACCAGCAGGTTGAGGCCGGGGCTGAGGGTGCGCTTGTACTTGCCGAGCCGTTCCACCACGTCCTGGCGTTGCTGCGGCACGATCCGCACCGCCTTGGCCAGCGTTATCACGGCGATCAATGCCACCGCGATCACCACCACCCCGATTAAGGTCATCCCGTTCACCCTCTCGATTCCGGCAGCTCGCCGGCGGAAGAAACATCGTCCTGCCACACCAGGGCGGTAGCGCCCCGGACCTTTATCACCCGAACCCGTTGACCGGGGTCGTAGACCTGTGTCGTGTCGTACGACCGGGCGCTCCACAACTCACCGTCGATCTTGACGAGACCCTGCTCGGCGTCCACCCGTTCCAGCACCAGCGCCGTGGAGCCCTCGATCGCCTCCACGCCGAACGGCTGCTCGCCGCTCTCCAGCGCCGAGCGGCTGTGCCGCCGGATGACCGGTCGGACCACCACCAGGCTCAACGCCGACACCACAGCGAAGACCAGCGCCTGCACGGCGACCGGCGCGCCCAGGGCGGCCGCACCGGCGGCGGCGAACGCACCGGCCCCGAACATGATCAGAAATAGCGTCGTCGTGAAAATCTCGGCGACGGCCAGCAGCACACCCAAAACGATCCACACCACGGCGTCCACCCCCCGATCGTGACACGCAAATGCACGCGCGGCCTCCCCGCGAAGATCAGTAGGCTCTGCGAGACCCTTTCCGGCCCGTCAAAACACCACAAATCGGCGGCCCGACCCGAGGAGATCCCGTTGATCCTGCTACCCGAGACCGCCCGACAGATCGACACCCGGGTCGCCCGGGCACAGGCCGACGGTCACACCCCGTCGCTGGTGCTGGGCGTGGTCCGCGACGGCACGCTGGCGCATGTGGCCGTCGCCGGCGATCACCCCCGCCCGGATGTCGACCTGCAGTACCGGGTGGGCTCGATCAGCAAGACGATGACCGCCACCCTGATCATGCAGTTGCGCGACGCCGGCCGACTGGCCCTGGACGACCGGCTGGAGCAGCACCTGCCGGGCACCGGTGTGGGCGCGCTCACAGTGCGCCAACTGCTCGGCCACGCCAGCGGCATCCAACGCGAACCCGGGGGCGACTGGTGGGAGCGGACGGCCGGCGTCGACCTGGCCACCCTGCTCGCCGAGGTCGACGCCGACAAGATCGCTTACCCGCCGCACCGCGCGTACCACTACTCCAACCTGGCGTACGGACTGCTCGGCGGGTTGCTCGAACGGCTCACCGGGACACACTGGGCCGACCTGCTCGACGAACGGGTCCTCACCCCGCTGGGCCTGCGCCGCACCACCTACGCCGCCACCGAGCCCTACGCCCGCGGCTACGTCGTCCACCCCTGGCACGGCACGTTGCGCGAGGAACCCCGCACCGACACCGGCGCCATGGCCCCCGCCGGGCAGCTCTGGTCGACGATCGAGGACCTGGGCCGCTGGGCCGCGTTCCTGGCCGACCCCGACCCGTCGGTGCTGGCCGCCGAGACGCTGACCGAGATGTGTGCCCCCGTGGTGATCAGCGACCCCGACTCCTGGACCGGCGGGCACGGCCTGGGGCTGGAGCTCTACCGCGACGGCGAGCGCGTGTACGTCGGGCACGGCGGCTCGATGCCCGGGTACGTGGCCGCCCTCGTGGTGCACCGGCCCACCCGCACCGCGGTGGTGGGCTTCGCCAACTCGTACGGCTTCCCGATCACCGGACTCGGCCGTCAACTGCTGACCACGGTGCTGGACGCCGAGCCGGCGTTCCCGCAGCCGTGGCGGCCGGCCCCCGCCGCCCCGGGTGCCGAATTGGCCGAGCTGACCGGCCGCTGGTGGTGGATGGGCACTCCGCTGGACCTGAGCTGGGACGCGGGTGACCTGGTGGCCCACGTACGCGGTGAGCGGGTGAGCCGGTTCACCGCCGAGGGGACGGACCGCTGGCGGGGACGGTCCGGCCCGGAGAACGGCGAGATCCTGTCGGTGCTGCGCGACGACGACGGACGGGCTCGGGCGGTCGACATCGCCACGTTCGTCTTCACGCGCAGCCCGGACGAGGTTCCCTGACCCATGCCGGGCGGACCGGAGGACCAGGCGGTCAGGCCGGCTCGGTGACGAAGTCGATGAGGCGTTCCATGGCGTTGATCAGAGGGGTCTCCACGTCGGCGAAGCTGTTCACCCGGGACAGGATGTGCCGCCACATGTCGGCCGGCTCGGCCACCCCGAGAGCCGCGCAGACCCCCTCCTTCCAGGGCCGCCCCGGCGGCACCACCGGCCAGGCCGCGATGCCCAACGCGGCCGGCTTGACCGCCTGCCACACGTCCACGTAGGGGTGCCCGGTCACCAGCACGTACGGCGAGTTCACCCGGGCGACGATCCGGCTCTCCTTGCTGCCCGGCACCAGGTGGTCGACGAGCACGCCGAGTCGTCGGGTCGGGCCGGGGCCGAAGTCGCGTACCTCGGCGTCGAGGGCGTCGATGCCGTCCAACGGCTCGACCACCACGCCCTCGATCCGTAGATCGTCGCCCCAGATCCGCTCGACCAGCGCGGCGTCGTGGATGCCCTCCACCCAGATTCGGCTGGCCTTCGCCACCTGGGCCCGCACATTGTCCACGGCGACCGAACCGGACGCGGTCCGCCGCCGGGTCGCCGGCACCGCGGCGCGGGTCGGGCGGCGCAGCGTCACCGGGCTGCCGTCGAGCAGGAACGCCGCCGGCAGCAACGGGAAGTTGCGCCGCTTACCGTGCCGGTCCTCCAACACCACAGCGCCGGCCTCGAAGCCCACCACCGCTCCGCAGAACCCGGAATCGGCATCCTCGACCACGAGATCCGGTTCGGCGTCCACCTCGGGGGTGACCTTGCGCCGTCGCCAGTCGCCCGCCAACACGTCCTCGCCGTATCGCCCCGCCATGTCGATCACGCTAAACCCAGCCCGCGCCCACCCCGGCCCCCGACACACCGCCCCGCGCTCTGACCGCCGACTACAGGGGGCGGGGATTGGGGCGAACAGGGCAGTTGGGGGCAGGCCGGGCGACCGGAGCGGCAGCCGAGACAGGGCCGGTCGTGACCACGTACCCTTTCGGCATGTCCACCCCCGCAACGGGCGCGGCCACACTCGCGCCGCGCCGGTCCAGCCGGTTCGTTGCCTGGGTGCGCGCGTGGCGCGCCGGGTTGGTGCCCTACGACGAGGTCGCCGACGCCATCGCCGGCGACGAGGAACACCTCGTTGCGGACGCCCCGGGCACCTGGACCGACGTCCCGCTGGGCGCCGCGCTGCCCACCCTGGCCAAGCTCTCCCCGGACGAGATCCGCCTGGTGCTGCCCGCGCCGGGCGACCCGAGGGGTTTGCCCGGCCCCGGCGACTTCGCCGGTGCGGCGCTGGTCACGGGCGAGGCGGTGGTCGCCGGCGGGCTCGGGCTGATCCCCCAGGTGCGGCTGCACACCTCCGGCTCCGGGGACTGTTTCGAGACGGTGCTCTGGCGGGTCTACCCGCTGCCGGCCAACGCCGCCGCCGCGTCACTCTCGTTGCCTGGCGCCGCCGAGGCGGAGGCCGAGTTGGCCGCCGCGCTGGCCGAGACGACCGCCGTGCTGACCCGCCTCGACGTCGCCCAGTGGCGGCCCGAGCTGGCCGGTGCGCTGGCCGCACTCCGCCGCCCGGACGGCGCCACCGATCTCCCACCGGGCTTCGACCCGCGGGCCCGCCGACTCTTCGCCCGGGCCGCGGTGCTCGACCGGGTGCTGGCGTTGGCCGGGCACGCCGCCCCGGGCGGAGCGATCAACAACTACGAGGCGCAGCAACGGGACGCGGCACTTCGCCCCCTGACCGCCGCCTGCCGGCAGGCGCTGGTGGCCGCCTGCAACGCCCCCCTGCGCCCCTGACCGGAGGGCGCCACAGCACCGCCACGAGCATCAGATCTCGTCGAGCAGGTCCGCTACCGAGTTGATGATGCGGGACGGGCGGTACGGGTAGCGCTCCGCCTCGGTGCGGCTGCTGATCCCGGTGAGCACCAGGATCGTCTCCAGCCCAGCCTCCAGGCCGCACAGGATGTCGGTGTCCATCCGGTCACCGATCATCGCGGTGCTCTCCGAGTGCGCGTTGATGGTGTTGAGCGCCGAGCGCATCATCATCGGGTTGGGCTTGCCGACGAAGTACGGCTCCACCCCGGTCGCCTTGGAGATCATGGCGGCGACCGAGCCGGCGGCGGGTAGCGCGCCCTCCACGGACGGGCCGGTCACGTCGGGGTTGGTGCAGATGAACCGGGCGCCGTCGTTGATCAGGCGGACCGCCTTGGTGATCGCCTCGAAGCTGTAGGTGCGGGTCTCGCCGAGCACCACGTAGTCGGGGGCGAAGTCGGTCAGCACGTAGCCGACGGCGTGCAGCGCCGTGGTCAGCCCGGCCTCACCGATGACGTACGCGGTGCCACCCGGCCGCTGGTCGGCGAGGAACTGGCCGGTGGCCAGGGCGGAGGACCAGATCGACTCCTCCGGCACGTCCAGCCCCATCCGGCTGAGCCGGGCCGTCAGGTCCCGCGGGGTGTAGATCGAGTTGTTGGTCAGCACCAGGAACGGCTTGCCGGAGGCGCGCATCCGGTTGATGAACTCCGGTGCGCCGGGCACCGGCTGGCCTTCGTGCACCAGCACGCCGTCCATGTCGGTCAGCCAACTCTGCACGGGCTTACGGTCCTGCATGATGATCCTCAGAGGTCAGGGTCGACGGGTCGGTACGCAACAGACGGTGGCGCAGGTGTCCCACATGGGCAGCTCGCCCAGGCGGCGGCGCAGCTGCGCGCCGTCCGGGTCGGTTCGCTCGGTGACCAGCTCACGAACCATGGTCACGAAACGCGGGTCGGTGCCCGGCGTGCCGGCCCGGACGAAGTCCAGGCCGAGCTGCTTCGCCGTCTCCAGCGCTTCGGTGTCCAGGTCCCACACGACCTCCAGGTGATCGGAGACGAACCCGATCGGGCTGACCACCACACCGGTGGTGCCGCCCTGCGCGAGGGCGGCCAGGTGGTCGTTGATGTCCGGTTCCAGCCACGGCACCTGCGGCGGGCCGGAGCGGCTCTGCCAGACCAGGTCGTACCCCAGGTCGGGTGCGGCGGCCGCGGCGACGAGCCGGGCGGTCTCGTGCAGCTGCGCCTCGTACCGGCCGCCGTGCGGGCCGGCGTTCGCCGCCATGGAGTTGGGGATGGAGTGGGCGGTGAAGACCAGCCGGGTGGTGTCCCGCTTCGCCGGGTCGAGCTGGCCCAGCGCCGCCCGGACCGCGTCGACGTGCGGCTCGACGAAGCCGGGGTGGTCCCAGAACTGACGCAGCTTCTCGATCACCGGGGCGTCCGGGCCGACGGCGGCGCGGGCGGCGGCGATGTCCTCCTGGTACTGCCGGCAGGACGAGTAGCCGCCGTACGCGCTGGTGACGAAGGCCAACGCCCGGGTGACCCCGTCGTCGCGCATCTGGGTCACGGTGTCGGCGAGCATCGGGTCCCAGTTGCGGTTGCCCCAGTAGATGGGCAGGTCGACACCGTGCGCGGCGAAGTCGGCGCGGACGGCGGCCAGCAGGTCCCGGCACTGCTGGTTGATCGGGGACACCCCACCGAAGTGCTGGTAGTGCTCGGCGACCTCGACCAGTCGTTCGGGAGGCACACCCCGGCCCCGGGTCACGTTCTGCAGGAACGGCATCACGTCCTCGGGCCGTTCGGGCCCGCCGAAGGACACCAGCACCACCGCGTCGTACGACATGGGGTCATTCTTGCCCCTCGGCCGGGACGTCCCGGCGACGCCCCCTGGTCCGGACGCGTAGATCACGCGGACGGTGACCGGGGGGCGTCGGGGTGAAGCGTCAGGAGCCGATGGCGTGGTAGCCGCCGTCGACGTGGACGATCTCGCCGGTGGTGGCCGGGAACCAGTCGGAGAGCAGCGCCAGGCAGGCCCGCGCGGCGGGCTCCTGGTCGGTGAGGCTCCAGCCCAGCGGGGCACGCTCGGCCCAGGCCTCCTCGAACTGGTCGAAGCCGGGGATCGACTTCGCGGCGATGGTGCGCAGCGGCCCGGCGGCGACCAGGTTGCTGCGGATGCCCTGCTTGCCCAGGTGCAGCGCCAGGTAGCGGGACGCGGACTCCAGGCCGGCCTTGGCCACGCCCATCCAGTCGTAGACCGGCCACGCCTTCGTCGCGTCGAAGGTCAGGCCGACCACCGCGCCGCCGGGCGACATCAGCGGCAGCGCCGCCATGGCCAGCGACTTGTACGAGAAGGTGGAGACGTGCAGGGCGGTCGCCACGTCCTCCCAGGGCGCGTCGAGGAAGCCGCCACCGAGGCAGCTCTGCGGGGCGAAGCCGATCGAGTGCACGACACCGTCGAGGCCGTCGACGTGCTCGCGTACCCGGTCGGCGAGGCCGGCCAGGTGCTCGGTGTTGGTGACGTCCACCTCGATGACCGGCGCCGGCTCGGGGAGCCGCTTGGCGATCCGTTCGACCAGGGAGAGCCGGCCGTAGCCGGTGAGCACGACCTGCGCGCCGTTCTCCTGAGCGAGCTTCGCCACCGAGAAGGCGATCGAGGCGTCGGTGATGACACCGGTGACGAGCAGTCGCTTACCGGCGAGCAGTCCGGACATCGCTGATTTCCTCCGTAGTCAAAAGGGTTAGTGGCCCATGCCGAGGCCGCCGTCGACCGGGATGACGGCGCCGGAGACGTACCCGGCGCTGTCCGAGGCCAGCCAGGTGACCACGGCGGCGACCTCGTCCGGGCTGGCCATCCGGCCGGCCGGGATGGACTTGAGGATCTCCGCCTTGCGGTCGCCGGTGAGGCCGGCGGTCATGTCGGTGTCGATGAAGCCGGGCGCCACCACGTTCGCGGTGATGTTGCGGCTGCCCAGCTCCCGGGTGATCGAGCGGGCGACGCCGACGAGGCCGGCCTTGCTGGCGGCGTAGTTGACCTGCCCGGCGCCGCCGGCGAGGCCGACCACCGAGGAGATGAAGATCATGCGGCCCCACTTGGCGCGGAGCATCTTGCCGGAGGCCCGCTTCGCGACCCGGAACGCACCGGTGAGGTTGGTGTCCACCACGTCGGTGAACTGCTCCTCGGACATCCGCAGCAGCAGCGTGTCGGCGGTCATGCCGGCGTTGGCGACCAGCACCTCGACCGGCCCCAGCTCGGCCTCGACGGCGGCGAACGCGGCGTCGATCGAGGCGGCGTCGGTGACGTCGGCGCGGACGCCGAACAACCCGTCGGGTGCCTCGCCGCTACGGTGGGTGACCGCCACTCGGTCGCCCTGCTTGGCGAAGGCCTGCGCGATGGCCAGGCCGATCCCTCGGTTACCCCCGGTCACCAGCACGGTTCGGGCCACTGTTCCCCCTTGCGAATGGTCAGCACGGACGCGTCGGAGCCTAGGCGTTACCGGCAGGTAAGCGCTAACGGGAGTCGCGTCACACTGGGGTACCACACCGGGATCAACCCCTGGTGGCACGCCTCGTGGCGGGGTCGGCCCGTAGCCTCCGGGTGGTGAACCGGCATCCGATCGCGGTGGCCCTGAGGGCCCTTCGGCAGACAGTGCTCGGCCCGGACGCCCGGCCCGAGCGGCCGCTGCTGGCCCGTTGGCCGGGGCCGGCCCGCTACGCCGCGCCGGTCGGCCTGCTCGCCGCGCTGGGTATCTTCCTGATCACGCTGACGGTGGAGAGCGAATGGGGGCTGCCGACACCGATCGCGATGCTCTTCGCGGCGATGACTGTGGCGCCGCTGCTGGCGCTGCCCCGGCGTCCCCTGCTGGCCTGGCGGCTGACGGTGCTGGCCCTGCTGATCTGCACGTTCAACGCCCCGGCCGACCAGGCCTGGCCGTGGACCCCGCCGCTGGCGCTCGGGTCGATCGCGGTGCTGGCGGTGGTCGTCGCACGGGTCGACCGGCCGGTGCTGGCCTGGGTGGTGACGATCAGCACGGTGCCGGTGCTCACCCTGGTCCACCCCGACAACCGGGTCCCCGTCCTGCTGCTGCTCGGCGCGCTGGCGATCGTCGGCGACCTGATCCGCCGCAACCGGCTGTCCCGGCACGCGCTGGCGGCGCAGGCCGAGCTGAGCGAACGGGAGCAGGAGCGCCGCGCGGTGCTGGAGGAGCGCACCCGGATCGCCCGGGAGCTGCATGACGTGGTGGCCCACCACATGTCGCTGATAGCGGTGCAGGCGGAGACCGCCCCGTACCGGCTGACGGACGTGCCGGCCCCGGCAGCCGCGGAGTTCGTCGCCATCGCCGCGTCGGCCCGCGACGCGCTCACCGACATGCGGCGGCTGTTGGGGGTGCTGCGCAGCGAGACGACCGGGCCGCAGACCGCGCCGCAGCCGGACCTCACCGACCTGGGCGCGATGGTGGACGCGGCACGCCGGGCCGGGCTGCCGGTGACAGTGGACGCCGAGCCGGTGGAGGACGGGCGGGTGCCCGCGCCGGTCGGGCTGGCCGCGTACCGCATCGTGCAGGAGGGCCTGGCCAACGCGGCCCGCCACGCGGCCGGCGCCGCGGTGCGGGTCACCGTCCGCGTCGGCCGGTCTGGTCTGGGGGTACGCGTCGAAAACTCCCCGGTCGACGTCCGACCGACCCCCGACGGCGGCTCCGGGCACGGGCTGACCGGCATGCGGGAACGGGCCACCTCGCTGGGCGGTACGTTCACCGCCGGGCCGCTGCCCGCCGGGGGTTACGCGGTGGTGGCCGAGTTGCCGTACGACGTGGAGGGCGGGGACCGATGATCCGGGTGCTGATCGCCGACGACCAGGCGATGGTCCGACAGGGTTTCGGCGCGCTGCTCGCCGCCCAACCGGATCTGCTGGTGGTGGGGGACGCCGCCGACGGCGCGCAGGCGGTGGCCGCCGCCCGCCACCTCGACCCGGACGTGGTGCTGATGGACGTGCGGATGCCGGTCATGGACGGGCTGGAGGCCACCCGCAAGCTGCTCGGTGACCGGTCGGCGCAGCGCCCCAGGGTGCTCATCCTCACCACCTTCGACCTGGACGACTACGTGTACGAGGCGCTGCGCGCCGGGGCCAGCGGGTTCCTGCTCAAGGACGCCCCGGCGGCCGACCTGGTGCAGGCGGTGCGGGTGGTGGCGGCCGGGGACGCGCTACTCGCCCCGGGTGTCACCCGTCGGTTGATCGCCGAGTTCGCGGCCCGTCCGGACCGCCGCCGCCCACGCCCCACCGACCTGGCCGGGCTCACCCCCCGCGAGACCGAGGTGCTGCGGTTGATCGCCCGGGGTCGCAACAACGCGGAGATCGCGGGTGACCTGGTGGTGGCCGAGCAGACGGTGAAGACGCACGTCGGGCGGATCCTGGCCAAGCTGGGTCTGCGTGACCGGGCCCAGGCAGTGGTGCTGGCGTACGAGACGGGTCTGGTGGCCGCCGGCGAGTAGCCCTGTGGAGCCAGCCCGGGAACGGCTCTGCGGGACGACGACCGGGCCTCGCCCCTGGGCGCACTCTCCCTCCGGACGACATTCCGGAGGGAGAACGTGATGCGACGACGAGGTGCCAGCCGGGTGGCGATGGCCGCGCTGCTCGGCGCGAACCTGGTCCTGCCGACCCGAGCCGAGCCGGCCACTGTGGCGGGGTTCGTCGAGGCGTACCCAGTGATGGCGGCGGCGATGCGCGCGGCCGGCCCCCCGTACGCGGACTGGGTGGCCGACGGACGCCGGTTCCTGCTGTTCGACGGGCGTGGTGACGGCCGAGCGGTCGAGGTGTTCGGCGACCTCGCCGACGCGGACCGGATCGCGGTGCTGGTGCCGGGGGTCGGCAGCACCCTCGCCGACTTCGACAGGGGGCTGGGCGGGGTGGCCCGGCGGGCGCCGGCGGTGCAGGCCGGGCAGCTCTACCGGGAGCTGCGGGCGACCGACCCGACGGCGCGGGTCGCGGTGCTGGCCTGGCTCGGCTACGACCCGCCCGACGGGGTGTTGACCGCCGCCGGTGGCGTCAGCGCACGGCGCGGCGCGGCCGGGCTGGCCAGGCTGCTGAGGGAGTTGGCCGGGCGGCGTCCAGCGGCGGCGATCACGCTGGTCGGGCACAGCTACGGGTCGTTGGTGGTGTCGCTGGCGGCGGCGCAGGCCCCGGCCCAGGTCACCGACGTGGTCAGCCTCGGCGGCGTCGGCGCCGGGGTGCAGCGCGCCGACGACCTGCCCGGCGGGCGGCGGTTCTGGGCGGCGGAGGCGCCGACCGACTGGATCCGTCGGGTACCGCCGGTGCGGCTGCCGGGCCTGGGTTTCGGCCGGCGACCCGGCGATCCGGCGTTCGGCGCCCGCCCCCTGCCGGTGGGTGGGGTGGCGGGGCACGACGGCTACCTCGCGCCGGGCAGCGCCGCGCTGGTCGCGGTGGCGGCGGTCGTGCTGGGCGGCGTCGACACCGATCGGATCGGGGAGGCCCGATGAGCCGGGACCGTGCCGTCGACGCGCTCCGGGCGTACGCCGTCGGCGGTGTGGTGCTGGGGCACTGGTTGGTCACCGGGTTGGTGTTGGCCGGCGACGGCGGGCTGCACCAGGCCAGTCCGCTGACCGCCCTGCCCGATCTGGCCCCGGTGACCTGGGTGTTGCAGACGCTCGGGTTGTTCTTCTTCACCGCCGGGTTCGGCTCGGCCCGGTCGCTGGCCCGCTACCCGGGCGGTGCGTGCGGTTGGCTGGCCGGTCGGCTGCGCCGCCTGCTGCTGCCCACCGTGGCGCTGCTCGGTGTTGGTGCCGCCGTGCTGCTCACCGCCACCGTCGTCGGCACCTCGGACGACACGCTCGCCGTCGCGCTGCGGCTGGCGGTCAGCCCGCTGTGGTTCCTGCTACCGCTGGTGATCCTGGTCGCGGTGACCGGCCCGCTGCGCGTCGCCGTACGCCGGTGGGGGGTGGCGCGGTGCGGTGCGCCGGCGGTGGCCGTGGTGGCCGCTGTCGACCTGGCCGTCCGTCTGCTGCCGGCCGGCACCGACCTGCCCCCGGTCACCGTGCTGGCGGCCTGGTCGGTGCCGTACCTGCTGGGTGTGGCGCACGCCGAGGGGTGGCTGGACGGGCGGCGGGCGGGCGGCACACTGGCGGCCGGTGGGGCGGTCGCGCTGGCGGCGCTGCTGGCGCTCGGCTACCCGGCGAGCGCGGTCGGCGTGCCCGGGGCGGGGGTGTCCAACCTGAACCCGCCGTCGCTGCTGGTCGTGGCGCTGGCGGTGACCCAGGTCGGGCTGGGGCTGCTCGCCCGGCCGGCACTGCACCGGCTGGTGACCCGGCCGCTGCCGGGCCGAGCGGTGACCGATGTGAACCGGTCCGCCGTCCGGATCTACCTGTGGCACCAGCCGGTACTGGTGGCGGTGACCGCGCTCACCGCCCGCAGCGGGCTGGCCCTGCCCGGTCTGCACACCGCCCCGGACGGCCCGGGGTGGGTGCTGGCGCGCTGCTGCTGGCTGCCGCTGCTCGCCGTGGTGCTGGTCACCGTGGTGCGGGTGGGGCAGCCGATGTCGTTCCGCCGAGGCGTACGCGCTGGTGGCGAGCGGCGTCGCCAACCGGGCGGTGGAGGGGTCTCCGGCCGGTCGGCCGAGTGCGTTCCGCCGGCACCGCAGGTGTACGATCATCGACGTTCCGGCCCGCCCGACTTGCAGGAGGTGATCGCTGTGCGAGATAGCGATCCTCCCAGTCGTGGCCGGGCCGATGGTCAGTCCCGCTGAGCCACGACTCAGTCTGGTGAGCTGACCCCGCTCCGCTCCCCACCACGTCGGCAACTGCCGAGGTGAGTGTGCCGCGCCGCCCGATCCCGGGCGGTCGCCGGGAGCCGCCCGGTCACGACTTCGTGTGCGCGTCCCCACCCCCTGCGGTCCGCCCCCGCACGCGGACCGTCCAGCCGCCACCCGGAGCCGTCATGAGCCGCTACGTCGCCCCGCTGGGCTTCACCCTCGCCGCCGTCTGGGTGGCCATCGTCTTCGTGCTCGCCGGTGGCGGTCACTGACCGTCGCTCGTCCGAGGTTGTCGGTTGCCGGCGTGGGTGCGCCGCAACCGCCATCGAAGCGTAGAAGTTGGTCACCGACACGAAGCGCCGGGAGTATCTGGACCGCCTGCTCACCCACGACTCCTGCGCGCGATTGCCCACCTGGGGCGAATCGTGGCAGGAGGTGTCCCGTCGCCGCGGGCGCCTGCTCGGCTGACCCGTAACGGTGCGGGAATCCGCCAGGGCCCGGCGAGGAGCGCGACGCCGATCTGCGCGACGCCAGCGACGACCAGCGTTGTTCCCGTGCCGAGCAGGCCGATGATCGTTCCGCCGGCGAGCAGGCCGAGCGACACAGCCCCGTCGTGCACCAGGCTCTCTGCGGCGAAGGCCGCTCGTCGTTCCGCGCCGTCGGTGCGGACACTGATCAACCGGTTCACCGCCGCGATACCGAGAGGCATGGCGAAGCCGCCGACCGCCGCCAGGTAGGCGATCGACGCCAGCGACGCGGTGAACAGCGGCAGAACCATGAAGGTCGCACCGAGAACGACCCAACCGGCGGCGATGGTCGCCAGTGGCGGCAGCCGGGGTACGAGCATCGGCGCGAGCAGTGCGCCGACGACGGAGCCCGCACCGTACCCGGTCATACCGGCCGCGATGAGTAGGCCCGGCCGACCTGTCTCGGCGCCGAGGATCGCCAGGCCGAGCGTGAAGGCGAACCAGGCGAGCCCTCCGACCCCACCCATGACCACAGCGCGACGCACATCGGGATGTCGGGACAGGACGTGTCGCAGGGCAGGAGCGTCGCCCGTTGCCCCACCCGGGGCGGCGGGGGCGCGGCCCCGTACGGTCAGCAGCGCGACCACACCAATCCCGACGCCGAGCGCCTCGGCCCAGAGCAGCCGGAACGGACCGTCAAGCGTGATCGCCCAGCCGGCTAGCGGCGGTGCCAGGATCATAGTGGCGCGATGGGCGAAGTCCTGCCAGGCGAGCATCCGGGCGGCGAGTTCGGTGCCCAGTCCGTCGCAGATGTCGGCGAGCAACGCCCGCTGGGCCGGGCCGCTGAGCGCGGTGCCACAGCCGGTGATCAGGCCCGCGGCGATCAGGTGGATCGGGCCGACGGTGCCGAGCACGGCGCCGACAGGCACTACCAACAGCCCGATCACCTGGACGGCGAGCACGCCGGCCAGCGCACGGCCGGTGGTGAGCCGCTGCCGGATGCGGCGAGCCCACCAGGCCGAGGTGAGCATGGGTAACCCGACCGCCCCGCCGACCAGCCCGGTGGCCCAGGTGGAGTCGGTCTCGGCGAGCGCCACGAGGGGCAGCGCGAGGGCTGTCGTACGCTGCCCCATCCAGGTCAGGAATGTCGTCGTCAGCATGACGGCGATGTCACGTCGAGCGGTCATGGAACCAATCCTGATCTTGCCTGGCACCGTCGGGTAGATCGCGGATCGGCGGAGTAGCTCATAACCTTGGCTTATGAACTCATCGCCATCGGTCGAGGACCTTCGGCTCGTCGAGGCGCTCGCTCGACACGGCTCGCTCGGAGCGGCGGGGCGGGAACTGCTGATCAGCCAGCCGGCCGCCAGCAACCGGCTGGCGGCGCTGGAACGGCGGATCGGCGAACGGCTCTTCGATCGGGACACCACCGGGGCGCGGCCCACCCCGGCCGGCAGGGCCCTCGCGGCAGAGGCGGCACACGTCCTCGCCCATCTGGCAGAGATCTTCGATCGCACCCGGGTGGCAGCGCACACCGGGACGCTCACGATCGGCACCTTCGGCAGCCTCGCCCCCTGGCTGTTTCCGGCGCTGGAGGAGTTGCTGGCCGGAAGAAACGTGCACCAGGTCACCGACCATGGCGACCGACTGGTCGACTGGGTCGGCGAGGGCTCACTGGATGCGGCCTTCGTCGCGATCGCCAATCAGATGCGGCTGCCCGGCACCGTGAGCGCGCTGCCCATCGGCGCCGACAGGCTGGCCGTACTCACCCCGCCGGACGTGACGCTCCATGCCGGACGTCGGCCGTTCGCCGGACTCGACGTCATCGCGTACACCTACGACCTGTCCACGGCTGCGCTGCACCGGCGGCTCTCCGAACTGGGTGCTCGACCACGCGCGGCAGCCACCGCCGAAACAGCCGTACGAATGGGCCGTCTGCTGCGGTGCCCGGTCGTCCTGCCCCGGGGAATGGGCCTCGCCTACGCCGAACCGCAGGAACGGGTCGGGGCCGTAGCGGTGGCGGGTCGGCTCATACTTCACCTGGTTACCCGCCGGCCCACGCCACCCGTCCTGGCCCGCGCCGCGCTCAGCCTGCCCGCCCGCCTGGCCTTGGACCCATTGATGAAACCCTGAGCCGGCTTCAGAGCATCCGGGACGACCAGAGCAGACTGAACGCTCCCGCACAGAGCGCCAGCAGCAACGCCACCCCGGCGTACCACTGGGTCACCTCACGCGGCTCGGTGCGGAACCCGATCGAGCTGCCCATGTCCTGGTAGACCTGCTTCAACTCGCTCACCGAGGCCGCCTCGTAGAAGTAACCCTCGGTGGTCTCGGCCAGCTCGGCGAGGGCCATCCGGTCCACCGGCACCCGCTGCAACTGCCCGCCGATGTCGACCTGCCCGGTGTCGGTGCCGAAGGCGATGGTGGAGACCGGAACGTTCGCGGCCTGCGCGGCTGCCGCCGCCTCCTCCACCGCCCGACCGGAGGTCCGGAAACCGTCGGAGAGCAGCACGATCCGTGCCGGCGGAATGCCCGCCGCGCCGTCGGTCGGCACCGACCGGATCGCCTCCAGGCAGGTGAACACCGCCTCGCCGGTCGCTGTCGCCTCGGCCAGCACCAGCCCGTCGATGGCACTGGTCACCGCGTCCCGGTCCTTGCCCGGCGGCACCAGCACGTTGGCCGCCTTGGCGAACGACACGAGGCCCAGGTTGTAGCTCTCCGGCAGCTCACTGACGAACTGCTTGGCCGCCTCCTGGGCCGCCTCCAGCCGGTTCGGCGCCACGTCGTCGGCCTGCATCGACAACGACACGTCGATGGCGAGCATCACTGTGGCCCGCTCCAGCGGCTCCTTGGTGTCCACGGCGGGACGGGCCAGCGCGGTGGCCAGCACCAGCAGGCAGAGCAGGAACGCGGTCGCCGGGACGTGCCGACGCCAGCCCAGGCCCTTCGGCGCGACAGTACGCAGCAGGTCCACATTGGTGAACCGCATCGCGTACGCCCGGCGGTGCAACTGCCGCCAGACGTAGAACGCGGCGAGGGCGAAGACCGGCAGCACAGCCAGCAGCCACCACGGTTGCAGAAAACGGATCATCGTGTCGTCCCCCTGGTACGCGCGTGCCGCTGCGCGGCCACGAATCGCACCATGTCCAGCAGCCAGTCTCGGTCGGTACGCAGACGCAGGTGGGCCGCGCCGGCGCCGCGCAGGGCGGCGGCGATGGTGGCCCGTTGGGCGGTGGCGGCCTCGGCGTAGCGCTGCCGCAGCCGCGGGTCGGCGGTCTGCACCTCGTGCAGCTCGCCGCTCTCCGGGTCGACCACCGGCAACACTCCCACGTCAGGCAGCTCCAGCTCACGCGGGTCGACCACCTCGATCGCCAGCACGTCGTGGCGGACGCGCAGCTTGCGCATCGGCCGCGCCCACTGCTCGGCGGGCGCGAGGAAGTCCGAGACCACCACTGCCACCCCGCGACGGCGGGGCGGACGGTTGAGCATCTCGATCAGGGCGCCCAGATCACCACGGCCGGGCTGGATGGCGGTGCCGGCGACGGCACGCAGCAGGCCCTGCGCCTCCTTGCGCCCGGAGCGCGCCGGCAGCCGGGTGAGCACCCCGGGCCCGGCCGGCGGTGGTCCGCCCCGCCAGCGTCGGGCCGGGGCGGACGCCCCGCCGCCGGTGCCGATCACGGCGCCGATCCGGTTACCCCCGCGCACGGTCAGGTGGGTGATGGCGGCCGCGGCGGCCACCACCACCTCCCGTTTGAGCCACTGACCTGTCCCGAAGTCCAGGCTGGCGGAGAGGTCCAGCGCGAGCCAGGTCTCCAACTCCCGGTCGGCGACCGTACGCCGCACGTGCGGTGTGGTGGTCCGGGCCGTGACCGGCCAGTCCATCCGGCGCACGTCGTCGCCGGGGCGGTACTCCCGGGACTCTCCCGCCTCACTGCCCGGTCCGGGCAGCAGGCCGGCGTAGTCGCCCTGGAGCAGACCGTCGAGCTTGCGGGTGACGAGCAGCTGAAGCCGGGACAGCACGGCCTCGCTACGGTCGGCGAGGGGAGCCGGACGAGGGGTGGGTGAGGTCACGGGCGCTGCCCGGGCCAGCCAGCGCCCGGCGGCGGCGCGATCGACGGCGGGGTGGCCTGCTGCCGGGGAGCGACCGCCGGGAGCGGGATCGTCGACATCACCCGCTGCACGATGTGGTCGGCGGGTACGTCGTCGGCGAGCGCGTCGTAGCTGAGCACCAACCGGTGCCGAAGGATGTCGGGCGCGATGTCCTGCACGTCCTGCGGCAGCGCGTAGTCACGCCCGCGCAGCAGCGCCAGGGCGCGGGTGGCCCGGACCAGACCCAGCGAGGCGCGCGGGCTGGCCCCGTACTGGATCAGTTGCGCGACGTCGGGCATGCCGTGCTCGGCCGGGGCCCGGGTGGCCAGCACCAACCGCACCGCGTAGTCGACCAGGGCGTTGTGGACGAAGACCTGGTCCGCCTTGCGTTGCAGGGCGATCAGCTCCGGGGTGTCGAACACCGCGGTCGGCTCGGGCGCGGTCACGCCCATCCGGTAGACGATCTCCCGTTCCTCGGCGTCGGTCGGGTAGCCCACCACGATCTTCATGAGGAACCGGTCCCGCTGCGCCTCCGGCAGCGGGTAGACGCCCTCCTGCTCGATCGGGTTCTGGGTGGCCATCACCAGGAACGGGTCCGGCACCCGGTGGCTTTCCCCACCGATGGACACCTGCCGCTCGCTCATGACCTCCAGCAGCGCGGACTGCACCTTCGCCGGCGCCCGGTTGATCTCGTCGGCGAGCAGGAAGTTGACGAAGACCGGGCCCAGCTCGACGTCGAACTTCTCGCTCGACTGCCGGTAGATCCGGGTGCCCATGATGTCGGCGGGCACCAGGTCCGGAGTGAACTGGACCCGGGCGAAGGACCCACCGACGACCTTGGCGAGGGTCTCCACCGCCAGGGTCTTGGCCACCCCGGGCACGCCTTCGAGCAGGCAGTGACCGCGGGCGAGTAGCGCGACGAACATCCGCTCCACCATCCGGTCCTGCCCGACGATCACACGTTTGATCTCGAACAGGCCCTTCTCCAGCAGGGTGGCGTCCTGCGCGGGTGTGGTCACCGGGGCGGGTGCCGCTCCGTTCGGCGTCGGGGCGTCGGGCATGGTCGGCTGGGCCACCGGTCCTCCACAGCGTTTGTCGGTCGTCGCGGCTCGTGCGGTATCAAGACTCGCACGCCTTGCTGAGTGTCGAGGTGGGGAGAAGCCGATTTTGACCGCGCCGTCCCCGGCGGCCGAATCACGCATCGAGGGTGTGCACGGACCGGCCCGCCGCGTGTACGATTCACCCCGTCGCCGGGCGACTCCCCCCGTGGTCGCCCGGCGCTCAAGCTCTCCGTCCCGCCGCCCTAGACTGGCCGGGATGAGCATCCCCTCCCCCGCCGACGAGGCCCTGGTCTGTTCGGCCCGGGGCTGCCGGTCCGCCGCCGTCTGGGTGCTGGAGTGGAACAATCCCCGTCTGCACGACGCCGATCGGCGCAAGACCTGGCTGGCCTGCGCCGCGCACCGGGGCAGCCTCGGTGACTTCCTCGACGCTCGAGGCTTCCTGCGTGCCGTCACTCCGGTGCCCGGATCGCCTACGCTCGACCTGTGAGCGGCGACCCTCCGGCTTCCCCCGGCCCCACCTCCCCGTCCTGGCCGCCCACCCCGGCCACCGCACCACCCGGCGTCGACCCGCCGCCCGGCGCGTTTCCGGCACCCGGCACGCTCGGCCCGGAGCCCACCGCGCCGGACGCCTCGACGCCCGCCCCGCTGCCACCGGGCGCGCTGCCGCCCGGTCACCGGCCGGCACCCGCCGCCGACCAGCGCGCTCCCGACCTACCGCCCCCCGGCCTCCTGCCGCCCGAGCCCGGCGCGCTGCTGACGGCTGCGCCGGGTGGTCGGGGTCCACTGGAGCCCTGGCCGGACACTGTCAACTGGCAGCCGATCTCCACCGATCTGATCTGGGTGGAGCTGATCCGGCTGGCGATCGTGGTCGCCATCGGGCTGGCGGTGACCGGGGTCGGCTGGGCGCTCAGCGGTCACTCGTTGTTCGGGCTCGCCGTGGCCGTCGTGCTGGTGTTCGGCGCGTGGCGGGCCGTCGCGATCGTCCGCGCGGTCCGGGCCTGGGGGTATGCCGAGCGGGAGAACGACCTGCTGGTCCGGCACGGGTTGCTGGTCCGTCGACTCTCCATCGTGCCGTACTCGCGGATGCAGTTCGTCGACGTGAGCGCCGGGCCGTTGGAGCGCGCCTTCGACCTGGCCACAGTGCAGTTGCACACCGCGGCGGCCGCGAGCGACGCCCGGGTGCCCGGACTGCGTCCGGCGGAGGCTTCCCGGCTGCGCGATCGACTCACAGCGCTCGGCGAGGACCGGGCGGAGGGGCTGTGAGCACCCGCGCGCGCAGCCGCCGACCGCGCCGAGGGCCGCTCCGATGAGCGACGGGCCAGCCGAGCCGAGCACCGTGCCGCCCACCGGCCCGACGCCACCGGGGCCGGTGCTGCCCGCTGGCGCGGCACCCGCTGGCGCGGCACCGCCTGGGCCGGTGCCAACTGGCGCGGCACCTGACGGGCCGGTGCCGCCCGGCACGCCCGCGCCGTGGCCGGCACCACCGGGCGGCGGCGAGGGCGAACCCCGGCAGCGACTGCACCCGCTCAGCCCGGTGCTGCACGGCGCCAAGTCCCTGGTCGTGGTGATCGCCGGGCTGTCCTGGTCGACGCTCTCGCGCGTGGGATTCGGCTGGTTCGCCGCCATGGTGGCGGTGCTGGCGCTCGGCGCGACAGTGCTGTCGGTGATCAGCTGGTACAACACCGGCTACCACGTCGTCGGCCGGGAACTACGGGTGTACGAGGGGCTGCTCTGGCGGCGTACCCGGGCCATCCCGTTGGAACGGTTGCAGGCCGTGGAAGTGGTCCGACCGCTGCTCGCCCAGCTCACCGGCCTGGCCGAGCTGCGCCTGGAAGTGGTCGGCGGAGGCAAGGCCGAGGCGCCACTGGCGTACCTCGGGGTGGCCGACGCGGCGCTGCTGCGCGAGCGTCTGCTGGCGCTGGCCGGGCGGGTGGCGCAGCAGCCCGCGCCCGGCGACGCGGCGGCCCCGGTGGCCCCGGGTGCGACGGCGCCACCGGCGGCCGTACCGGGCCGGCCACTGCACGCGGTACGCAACCAGAACCTGCTGATCAGCCAACTGCTCACCCCGCAGGCGTTCCTGCTCCCGTTCGGTGTGGCCTTCGTCGTGGTGCAGTTCCTCACCGCGGGTTCGTGGTCGTTCGTCGCGGTGGCGAGCACCCTGACCGCGATGGCGGGTGTGCTGCTGCAACCGATCCGCCGGGTCCTCGACGACTGGAACTTCCGGCTGGCCCGCGACGGCGCCACGCTGCGGGTGCACAACGGCCTGCTGGAGACGCGGGCGCAGACCGTGCCGCTGGAGCGGGTGCAGACCGTGCGGGCCACCTGGCCGTTGCTGTGGCGGATGAAGGGCTGGCTGCGGTTGCGGCTGGAGGTGGCCGGTTACTCCGTCGCGGAGGCCGACGACCGCAACCGGCCCGACCGGCTGCTGCCGGTCGGCGACCTGCCGACGGCGACGATGATCGTCGCCGAGGTGCTTCCGGGGGTACGCCTCGACGCGCTCACGCTGAGCCCGCCGCCGCGCCGGACCCGTTGGCTGCACCCGCTGGGCCGTGCCGCGTTCGGCGCGGGCCTGTTCGAGCGGGTGTTCGCCACCCGGTCCGGACGGCTCACCCGACAGTTGGTGATCGTGCCGTACGCCCGGATCCAGAGCGTGCGAGTGGTCCAGGGGCCCATCCAGCGCCGTCTCGGCTTGGCCACCGTCCACGCGGACACCGCGGGCGGCTCCGGCGCCACCGCCCAGGACCGCGACCTGGCAGAGGCCTGGGCCCTGGCAGCCGACCTGACCACAAGAGCCCACCAAGCCCGCACCCAACCCTGACCCCCACCCCACCCCACCCCCACCCCGTCCGGGCCCGGGCCGGGGGGTTAGTGGTCGGCGGGGACTGCGGGGTGGGTGGTGGTGTCTGGTTCCCGTGGCGTTGGGGGCTCGGGTTGGCCGGGCGGGGGATCGGTGGGGTCCGTGGGGTCGGCGGGCTGCTCCGTGGGCCGTGCCGCCTTGGCGCTCGGGTGGCGGGCCCGCCACGCCGTCCAGCCGCGCTCCGCCAGACCGACCACCAGGAAGGTCAGACCCACGTAGGCCCAGCCGACCAGCACGTCGATCACGTAGTGCTCACCCGAGTAGACCAGGGTGAAGGTCATCGCCAGCGGGTACGCGAGCAGCAGCGGCCACCAGCGACGACGGGTGGCGGTCAGGAAGAACAACACCACGAACAACGCCCACGCGGTGTGCAGCGACGGCATCGCGGCGACCGGGTTGGAGGCGATCTGACCGGCGTTGAGGACGTTTCCGGCACCGTGCATGCCGAACGCCTTCCAACCCCGGGTCGAGATCCGGGCGACCTCGGTGAGCAGGCCGTTCTGCGCCGCCCACCAGGGCGGGGCGGCCGGGTAGATGAAGTAGGTGACCAGGCCGGCCGCGCAGAGGAAACCCCACCGCCTCATGTACGCGGCCCAGCGGTGCCGGTCGCGCAGCCAGAGCACCGCGGCGGCGGCAAGCGCCACCACGAAGTGGGAGAAGTACACCCAACTCGCCGCGACATCCCACCAGTGCACCTGCGGGTGGTAGAAGTGCTGCTGCAACCAGACGGTGGGCACCTCACCGCCGGTGGCCCAGCCGAACATGAACTGGTCGGCGACGATCAGCTCCATCGCGTGCGGCGTGGCCCCGTTGTCGGCGAACCCGCGCGAGAGGTTGTAGATCACGAACAGCAGCACCACCGGCACCCAGTCCCGGGCGAAGCGCAGGTGGCTACGCCACGGCCGTTCGCTGTTCCATGCGATGGTCGCCAGCCAGATCCAGACGAAGGCGTACGCCGGGTCGGTGGGCAGCCCGATGGCCAGCCACGCGGCGACGAAGGCGACCGCCCAGACGGTCATGGCGACGACGCGCCGACGACCCCCGTCCGGGGACGCGGGCGGGTCGGTCCGGGCGGGGGGCTGGGGGTCAGTCACGACGGCCATCGGGGTCAAGGTTAACGACGGGTACGGCATCGACCGACGGGGACCACCCGTTGGCCGTCGGGGGTGGTGGCGCCCGGATCGTCGGGCGCGTGTTCGACGCGTCCGGCGAGCACCTAGGCTGACGACCATGCAGGAGCAGCCCGAGCCGGCCTTCGCGCCGGGTCTGACCGCCCAGGTCGAGTTGACCGTCACCGACGCGGACACCGCCCAGGCGGTCGGTTCCGGGGACGTACCGGTGCTGGGCACTCCCCGGGTGCTGGCGCTGGCTGAGGCGGCCACCGTCGCGGCGACGGCGACCGGGATGCCGCCCGGTACGACGACAGTAGGCACCCGGGTCGAGTTGGAGCACCTCGCGCCGACAGTGGTCGGCCGGACGGTCCGCGCGCAGGCGCTGCTGGCGACCGTCGACGGTCGCCGGCTGTCGTTCGAGGTCACTGTCAGCGACGGCGACCAGACGGTGGCCCGGGGCCGGGTGGACCGGATCCTGGTCGACCGGGGACGCTTCGTCGAACGGGCTGGGCGGGCGTCGTGAACGGCGGTTTCGTCGAGGTCGCCGACCGGGTGCACGTGCTGGCCGAACCGCTGCTGCGGGTCAACGTCACACTGGTCGTCGGCGACGACGAGGCGCTACTGGTGGACACGCTCTCCTCGGCCGCCCAGGCCACCGAGCTGGCCGCGGCAGTCCGGGCGGTCACCGACCGTCCGTTGACGCTGGTCAACACCCACCACCACTACGACCACTGCTTCGGCAACGCCGTCCTGGCCGGCGACCCACCCCGCCCGGTGTACGCGCACGAACTGGCCGCCACCGCCCTGCGCGAAGAGCCGGAGCGGCTGCGCCGGGAGGCGTACGAGGAGTTGCGCACGGAGCACCCGGCGCTCGCCGCCGAGCTGGCCGACACCCCGCTGCTCGCCCCGACGCACACAGTGCACGTCGAGACTGTCCTCGACCTGGGCGGTCGACGGGTGCTGCTGCGCCACCCGGGGCGGGGGCACACCGAGGCCGACCTGGTGGTGCACGTGCCGGACGCCGACGTGTTGGTGGTCGGAGACCTGGTGGAGCAGAGCGGCCCGCCAGCCTTCGAGGACTCGTACCCCTTGCAGTGGCCGGACGCGGTCGCGGACCTGCTGCGACTCACCACCGCGCGCACTGTGGTGATCCCGGGCCACGGCGACCTGGTGGACGTCGACTTCGTCCGGGCCCAGCACGCGGAGCTGGCGAAGCTGGCCTGGCTGATCCGGGCCGCGCACACCGGCAGCGCCCCGCCGGAGCGGGTGGCCGCCGAGGCCCCCTTCGGGGCCCGCCCGGCCCTGGTCGCGGCCCACCGCGGCTACCTGGAACTGACCGGCACGGCCTGACCCACCCAGCGCGGCTACACCTGGGTACGCCTCCACTGCTGGTGGGTACCGGTGCCACACGTCCACTGCGCCAGGCGGGCACCGTCGGTGGTGGCGGCGTTGAGCACCTCCAGGCACTTGCCGCTGTGCCGGGCGACGAGCTGCACGTACCCCGAGCCGAGATCCTGTACGCGCCACTGCTGGTTGGTGCCGCCGTTGCAGCTCCACTGGATCACGCGGACCCCGTCGGCGGTAGCGGTCGCGCCGCCGTACACGTCGAGGCACTTGCCGCTGTGCACGCTGACCACCGTCTGGTAACCGCCACCCGCGTCCTGGAAGCGCCACCGCTGGTTGGGCTGACCGTTCGCGGCCCACTGCACCATCTCCGCGCCGTCGGTGGTCGCGTTGTTGTAGACGTCCAGCAGCTTGCCGCTGTGCCGCGCGGCGAGGGTGTACGTGCTCGGCACCGGCACCGTGGTGTCCGGGGTCAGCCGGTACAGCCCCGCTCCGTGGGCCGGGAGCGACCGGGTGAGGGTGCCGGTCACCGTGCCGAGGGCCGCGCCGGACCACAGGTCGGTCACGGCGGCCGACCCGATCCCGAGGTCGG
This sequence comes from Micromonospora sp. H61, assembly GCF_018070325.1. GTDB lineage: Bacteria > Actinomycetota > Actinomycetes > Mycobacteriales > Micromonosporaceae > Micromonospora > Micromonospora salmantinae. Next base: position 1,348 of record NZ_JAGPXY010000083.1, on the reverse strand, counting down.
CGAGGTTCACCGACACCTGCGCCGCGCTGCCGTCCCGGTTGAACAGGGCGACGTACCGATCGTTGCTGCCCGGCACGTCGGCGATCCACACCTGCCGGCTGCCGCCGTAGAGCTGACGGTTGTTGGTGCTGTTTTGGTTGACCCCGGTGACCGCGGCGTTGGTCATCAGCGCCAACTCCGCGGCGCGGTTCTCGACCAGGTTGCCGCCCCACATCAGCGGCGCCCGGTTGATCGCCCAGAGCGACATCAGGCTGCGCTGCTCGTCGGGGGTCAGGTTGGAGTACCGCGGCGAGCCGACCGGCCCGTACTTGGAGAGCCGGCCGATGGGGATCATGTCGGCGTCGGGCCAGGCGCCGGTGGCGCGGTACGGGGTCCAGTTGCGCAGTTGGTCGAAGAGCGCGTCCACCGACGACCAGTTGTCCCACAGATCGTTGACGATCCGCCACATGTGCGCGTTGGCCTGGACGTGTGCGCCGCTGGCCAGCGAGGTCGGGCCGGGTGACAGGCTCAGCACCATCGGGCGGCCGCTGCGCTGGATGGCCAGTCGGTATCCCTCGACCTCCGACTGCCGGTACGTCGGGGCGGCGATGTCGTCCACCTTCACGTAGTCGACCCCCCAGGACGCCAGCAACTGGAACATCGAGTCCAGGTAGGTCTGGGCGCAGGGGTTGGACATGTTCAGGCCCCACATCAGGTTGAGCCAGTTCGCGGTGGTGGTGTTGTTGATCTGGTTGGCGCGGCAGGTGGTGCCGAGGATCGGGACGTTGTCGGCGACCGCCTGGCGGGGAATGCCTCGCATCAGGTGGACGCCGAACTTCAGCCCCTTCGCGTGGACGTAGTCGGCGAGCGGCTTGAACCCGTTCTCACCGGCGGCGGAGGGGAACCTGGTGGTGTCCGGCAGCAGCCGTCCGTTGGCGTCCATCCGGAGCCGGGGTTGCAGGTTCGCGTCCTGGTTGGGGCTGTTGTTGTGCCGACCGGGGTAGTACCAGGCCCAGTCGATCACCACGTACTCCCAGCCGAACTGCCGCAGGTTGGTGCCCATGTAGTCGGCGTTGGCCCGGACGTCGGCCTCGGTGACGCTCCAGTTGAACGAGTCGTAGCTGTTCCACCCCATCGGCGGGGTGTCGGCCACCCCGTTGTCCCACGCGACCGCCCGCTGCGGCGGGTCGGCGACGACCATCCCGGCAGCCACGAGAAGCACGACCAGTACTGCCGCGACGCGGCGGAACGCCAGAGGTACCAGAACCACCCGCATCAGAGCCTCCCCGACGGCACTCACGTTTCCATCGTGCATCGTCGATGTTAACGCTCACAAAACCCCCAGGTCAACCCACACGCGACCCCCACC
>NZ_JAGPXY010000082.1 GCF_018070325.1 Micromonospora sp. H61 | reverse complement strand
GTTTCGCGTACTTCCTGACGCAAACCTCTTGATCAACGGCGCGGTTGGTGGGGGTGGGTCGTTGGCGCTTTTACGGGGTGGCGCTGGCGCTTGCCGCGATCTCGGGGAGGTCGGCGGGGCCGGGGTCGGCGGCCGGGAGCGGGCTCGGGTTGTGCGCGGCGGCGCGCACGGCGGCGGCGACCGCCGGGGCGACCCGGGAATCGAAGACGCTCGGCACGATCACCGTCGGGTTGATCTTTTCTTCGCCGACCACGTCCGCGATGGCCCGGGCGGCGGCGATGGCCATCTCCTCGGTGAACTCCTCGGCGTGCGCGTCCAGCATGCCGCGGAACACCCCAGGGAACGCGAGCACGTTGTTGATCTGGTTCGGCTGGTCGGAGCGGCCGGTGGCGACCACTGCGGCGTGCTTGCGCGCCTCCCGCGGGTCGACCTCCGGGTCCGGGTTCGCGAGGGCGAAGACGATCGAGTCCTTCGCCATCTGCGCGATGTCGTCGCCGGTGAGCAGGTTCGGCGCGCTGACCCCGATGAACACGTCGGCGCCGCGGATCGCGCCGGGCAGGTCGCCGGAGTAGTTCTCCTTGTTGGTGTTCTCCGCCAGCCACTGCCACGCCGAGTTGAGCCCGGTCAGCCCGCGGTGCAGGGCGCCCTCCCGGTCGCACGCGATGATGTCGCCGACGCCCTGGCGCAGCAGCAGCTTCATGATCGCGGTGCCGGCCGCGCCGGCGCCCGAGACGACCACCCGGACGTCCTCGAGCCGCTTGCCCACCACCCGCAACGCGTTCGTCAGCGCGGCCAGCACGCAGATCGCGGTGCCGTGCTGATCGTCGTGGAAGACCGGGATGTCCAGCGCCTCGCGCAGCCGGGCCTCGATCTCGAAGCAGCGCGGCGCGGCGATGTCCTCCAGGTTGATGCCGCCGTAGGCCGGCGCGATCGCCTTGACGATCTGCACGATCTCGTCGGTGTCCTGGGTGTCCAGCACCACCGGCCAGGCGTCCACCCCGCCGAAGCGCTTGAACAGCGCGGCCTTGCCCTCCATCACCGGCAGCGAGGCGGCCGGGCCGAGGTTGCCCAGGCCGAGCACCGCCGAGCCGTCGCTGACCACAGCGACGGTGTTGCGCTTGATGGTCAGTCGCCGGGCGTCGGCCGGGTTCTCGGCGATCGCCATGCAGACCCGGGCCACCCCCGGGGTGTACGCGCGGGACAGCTCGTCGCGGTTGCGCAGCGCGACCTTCGAGGTCACCTCGATCTTGCCGCCCAGGTGCAGCAGGAACGTCCGGTCCGACACCTTGCGCACGTCCACGCCGTCCAGCGCGGTCAGCGCGTCGACCACCTGGTCGGCGTGACCGGAGTCGGCGGTGTCGCAGGTCAGGTCGACGATCACATGGGTCGGGTCCGAGTCCACCACGTCCAGCGCCGTGACGATCGCCCCGGCCTCGCCGACGGAGGTGGTGAGTCGGCCGATCGAGGAGGCGTCCGCGGTCACGGCGATCCGGATGGTGATCGAAAATCCGGCGCTGGGCATTCGGGTGATGGCCACGGGATCCCTCCGTAACGGCTGTGCGGCCGTTCGGCCGCCGCCCGCATTTCTACCGGGTTGTCGCGGCCGACCAGCATTCGCCCCCACTTTTGGCGACCTTCGCCATGGGCATATAGCAGGTGCGTTCGGCGTTGTGTCATGTCAGGATTACGTTCTACTTATCAAAACGGACAGGAGAACCGCTTGCGAGACCAGGAGAGCTTTGTCCCCGTCGAGGACGAGCTCGACGACGTCACCACCGGCGAGATGGAGCTGTCGGAGCGGCAGTCCCTCCGACGCGTCCCGGGCCTGTCAACCGAGCTCACCGACGTCACCGAGGTGGAATACCGCCAGCTGCGGCTGGAGCGGGTCGTCCTGGTGGGCGTCTGGACCGAAGGCACTGTCACCGACGCGGAAAACTCGCTGACCGAGCTTGCCGCGCTGGCCGAGACCGCCGGTTCGCAGGTGCTCGAAGGGCTCATCCAACGTCGTACCCGACCCGACCCGGCCACGTACATCGGCCGCGGCAAGGTCGACGATCTTGGCGCGGTGGTGCTTTCCACCGGCGCCGACACTGTCATCTGTGACGGTGAGCTGTCCCCGTCGCAGTTGCGCAACCTGGAGCAGCGCACCAAGGTCAAGGTCGTCGACCGCACCGCGCTGATCCTCGACATCTTCGCCCAGCACGCCAAGAGCAAGGAAGGTAAGGCGCAGGTCGAGCTGGCCCAGCTCCAATACCTGCTGCCGCGACTGCGCGGTTGGGGTGAGACGCTCTCCCGGCAGACCGGTGGTTCCGGCCGGGGCGGCGGCGCCGGCGGCGGTGTGGGTGTTCGTGGTCCCGGTGAGACCAAGCTGGAGACCGACCGGCGGCGCATCCGTCACCGCATCTCCCGGCTGCGTCGCGAGATCAAGAGCATGAAGACGGTACGCGTGACCAAGCGCGCCCGGCGTTCCCGCAACGCCGTTCCCGCTGTGGCCATCGCCGGCTACACCAACGCCGGCAAGTCCAGCCTGCTCAACCGTCTGACCGGCGCGGGCGTGCTGGTGGAGAACGCGCTGTTCGCCACGCTGGACCCGACGACCCGCAAGGCCACCACCTCGGACGGGCGGCTCTACACCCTCTCCGACACGGTGGGCTTCGTCCGACACCTTCCGCACCAGATCGTCGAGGCGTTCCGCTCGACGCTGGAGGAGGTCGCGGAGGCGGATCTGGTGGTGCACGTCGTGGACGGCACCCACCCGGATCCGGAGGAGCAGGTCCGGGCGGTCCACGCGGTGCTTGCCGAGGTCAGCGCGGACCGGCTCCCCGAGCTGTTGGTGGTCAACAAGACCGACGCGGCCGACGAGGACACTCTGCTGCGGCTCAAGCGGCTCTGGCCGGACGCGATCTTCGTGTCCGCGCACTCCGGGCGGGGCATGGACGAGCTGCGCGCGGCGATCGAGGAGCGGCTGCCGAGTCCGGCCGTGGAGGTTCGGGCCGTGCTGCCGTACGACCGGGGCGACCTGGTGGCTCGGGCGCACCGCACCGGTGAGGTGCTCAGCACGTCGCACCTGCCGGAGGGCACTCTGCTGCACGTCCGAGTGGGTGCGGAGCTTGCCGCGGAGCTGATGGCCTTCGACGTGGAGCGGCAGGGGCAGGCGGCCGGCAGCCGGTCCTGAGCGGCCACGGCGTCATCCACCGGAAACGCGCGGCATGCGACACTGGCCGAATGCGCCGCGTTGTTTCCTCGGTCACGGTTGCCCTCGGCCTGCTCGGGGCAACCGTGGCGCTCGCCGGAGTCGCCGCAGCGGCTCCCGCCCCTGGGGCGTCGGGGCCGCCCGCCGCGAACCCTGGCCAGAAGCGATGCACGATCACCGACGAGCGCCTACGGGAGCTGTCCGGGCTGGTCGCCACCAAGAGTGGCTACATCGTCATCAACGACGGCACCGACGTCGCGGCGCGCAAGCGGGTGTTCTTCCTCGACAGTAAGTGCAAGATCTCGAAGGAGCCGGTCCGCTACTCGGGGCAGGGTCCGTTCGACACCGAGGATCTCGCCCTGTCCAAGGACGGCCGCACACTCTGGATCGCCGACACCGGTGACAACCCCGACTCGAAGGAGCGCCGCAGCCGCGTCGCACTCTGGTCGATGCCGGTCACCGGCGCCAAGCAGCCGACGCTGCACCGGCTCTCCTACCCGGAGGCCAAACCGCACGACGCTGAGGCGTTGCTCATCGGCGACGACGGAAAACCGCTGATCATCACCAAGGTGACCAGCGGCAAGGCCGAGATCTACACGCCGTCGGCGGCCCTCAAGAGCGGCGACACCGACCCGGTGCCGATGCGTAAGGCCGGCGAGCTCACGCTGCCGAAGACCCAGACGGAGAACACCCTCAACACGTTCGGCCGGATCGCCATCACCGGCGCATCCCGGGCACCGGACGGCTCCCGCGTGGTCCTGCGCACGTACGCGGACGCCTTCGAGTTCGACGTGACCGGTGGCGACATCGTGGGTGCGCTCACCACCGGCAAGCCGAGGGTGACGCCGCTGGCCGACCCGTTCGGCGAGGCCATCAGCTACACCTCGGACGGAAAGTCGTTCCTCACCGTCTCCGACGCGGGCCGGTTCACCGAGGACGAGCCGGTCGACATTCTCGGCTACACCCCGTCCACGTCGACCGCCGTGCCACTGAGTGCCGAGGACGGCGCCAAACCGGCCGCGTCGAAGTCCTGGACCGACGGGCTGAGCCTGGACGACATCACGTACCTGGTCGGGGCGGTCGGGCTGATCGGCCTGCTGTTGGTCGCCGCCGGAATCTTCGGCATCGTTCGCGCCCGCCGTCGGCCGCCGACCGCTGACGCGTCCGACCCGTCGGGTCCGGACGATGAGCCGTTCGGCCCGCGCGCGGGCCGTGCCGTTGACGGGTTCCCGGCCGACGATGACCGCAGGGGTGGTGTCTACGGGGGCGCCGCCCCGGCCGGCGGCGCGGTCTACGGCGGTGGTGCGGTTCGCGGCGGTCCGGCCCCGGCGGGTGGTGCGGGTCGTGGTGGCCCGGCCCCGGCGGGTGGTGCCGTGTACGGCGGTGGCGGCCGGCCGGCCTCGGCTGACGGTGGCTACCGTGCGCCGCGACCGGACGGCGGCGGTGCTGGCGTTTACGGCGGCGGCGGTCGTCCCCCGGCTGGCGGCGGCGGTCGTCCTCCCGCCAGTGGCGGCGGTCGCCCCCCGGCTGGTGGCGGTGGTCGTCCGCAGGGTGGTGGTGGCGGTCGTCCGCAGGGCGGCGGTGGCCGTCCTGGCGGTGGCGTCTACGGCGGCGACGGCGGTCAGCCCGGTCGCGCGGAGCCGCCCCGGCGCGGCGGGCAGGAGCCCGACTACCGGGGTCAACGGCCCGGCCGGCGACGTGACGACGACGCGCCCATCGACCCGTACGGGCAGTATCCCGGGGGCGGTCGCGGTCCCCGGGGCGACCGTTACTGATCGGCGCTGAAGCGCTCATTCGTCCTGACCGAGCGGTGCGGGTGAGCGCTGTCGGCACCCACCCGCCGATCGATCAGATCCGGCGTAGCACCGCCACGACCCGGCCCATGATGGTGGCGTCATCGCCGGGGATCGGGTCGAAGGCCGGGTTCTGCGGCATCAGCCAGACGTGCCCGTCGCGCCGCCGGTAGGTCTTCACTGTCGCCTCGCCGTCGAGCATGGCGGCCACGATCTCGCCCGAGTCCGCGGTCGGCTGCTGCCGGACCACCACCCAGTCGCCGTCGCAGATCGCCGCGTCGAGCATCGAGTCGCCCTTGACCTGGAGCATGAAGACCTCGCCCTCACCCACCAGCTCGCGGGGGAGCGGGAAGATGTCCTCCACGGCCTGCTCGGCGAGGATCGGCCCACCGGCGGCGATCCGACCGAGCATCGGCACGTATGCCGGGGTGGGCCGCTGTGCCCTGGACAGCTCGTCGTCGATCGCCTCGCTGGGGGCACGGACGTCCACCGCGCGCGGCCGGTTCGGGTCGCGGCGCAGGAAGCCCTTCTTCTCCAGCTCCTTGAGCTGGTAGGCGACGCTGGACGGCGACACCAGGCCGACCGCCTCGCCGATCTCGCGGACGCTCGGCGGGTAGCCGTGGCGCTCCACCCAGTTGCGGATGAACTCCAGGATGCGCCGTTGGCGGGCGGTCAGGTCGACCGTCACCGGGTCGGGGAAGGCGCTGACCACCGGGGTGACCGGGCGCACGGCGGGCTGACCCGTCCGGCTGCGCGCGGCGCTGCGGCGTCGGGTGGCCGGCGGGCCCGCCTCGGTGATCTGCTGCGGGCTCTTCGGCCGGCTGGCCCGGTCCTCGGTCACGTCCGTCCTCCCTGGTCGGCGCTGGGTGCCTCGTCGGCTCGTGGTGCGTGCGGTGGTGCCACGTTGTTCATGACCGTATAGGTGAGATCAGTCATTTTCAAACATCTGTACGACCTCTCATCGGCGTGTCGGGGTGAAAAAGCGCTCCCGTCGTACGGATGTTCTGATAAATGGTACGTCAGGTAGCACTGGTGTTCGATCCTGGACCATTTTCCGGCCGCGTTCGGCCGGCTGGCCGGTAACCCGGGCGGCATCGTGACGTTGGGTCTTCGGGCGCTGTGCGGTGCGTGGATGACCGGATGGTCCGTGACGCGCCGGACACGCCGGCCAACTTGACCCGGCTTCCCCAGCGACATACGGTCGACCCCTAGATGTAGTAGTGACACGGGCGTAAGTTGCCTACAGGTTGGGTCTGACTACCGACCGCACTCCCGTAACGTCGATCACGGCGAGCGCCATCCGAGGATGGCACCGTCGCGGTGAGTCGTGCCCGGGGGTGTCCGGTGTGCTCGCAGTTGATCATTATTAGGAGGTGGGCGATGCGGTGTCCGTACTGCCGGCACGCTGACTCCCGGGTGGTCGACTCGCGGGAGGCCGACGACGGCCAGCTCATCCGACGGCGGCGGTCCTGCCCGGAGTGCGGCAAGCGGTTCACCACCGTCGAGGAGGCGGTCCTCGCTGTCGTCAAGCGCAGCGGGGTGACCGAGCCGTTCAGTCGCACGAAGATCATCGGCGGGGTGCGTAAGGCGTGCCAGGGCCGGCCGGTGGACGACGACTCACTCGCGCTGCTCGCGCAGCGGGTGGAGGAGACGGTCCGGGCCAAGGGGGCCGCCGAGATCCCCAGCCACGACGTGGGCCTGGCGATCCTGGGTCCGCTACGCGACCTGGACGAGATCGCCTACCTGCGGTTCGCCAGCGTCTACCGCTCGTTCGACTCGCTCGCCGACTTCGAGCGCGAGATCGAGACGTTGCGGGCCGCGGCGCAAGCCCGGGAGCAGGGCCGGGCCGATGCGGTCGAGGCCGCCGGCCGTACCAGCTGAGTCTTCACAGTTTTTCAAGAGATTGGGACGCGCGGTGGGTGACCGCGCAGACGAGGGGGGCGACGGCGTGACTACTAGCCGTTCACGAAGCAAGGCAGGCGCGGGGCTGAAGATCGAGCGGGTGTGGACGACCGAGGGGGTCCACCCGTACGACGAGGTCTCCTGGGAGCGCCGTGACGTCGTGATGACGAACTGGCGGGACGGCTCGATCAACTTCGAGCAGCGTGGGGTGGAGTTCCCGGAGTCGTGGAGCGTCAACGCGGCAAACATCGTGACCACCAAGTACTTCCGGGGAGCGGTGGGGACCCCGGAGCGCGAGTGGTCGCTCAGGCAGCTGATCGACCGGGTGGTCACCACCTACCGCACCGCGGGTGAGGAGTACGGCTACTTCGCCAGCCCGGCCGACGCCGAGGTGTTCGCGCACGAGCTGACCTGGATGCTGCTGAACCAGGTGTTCAGCTTCAACTCGCCGGTCTGGTTCAACGTCGGCACGCCGTCGCCGCAGCAGGTCAGCGCCTGCTTCATCCTGGCCGTCGACGACTCGATGGACTCGATCCTCGACTGGTACAAGGAGGAGGGGCTGATCTTCAAGGGCGGCTCCGGCTCCGGAGTCAACCTGTCGCGCATCCGCTCGTCCCGTGAGCTGCTCTCCTCCGGCGGCACCGCCTCCGGCCCGGTCAGCTTCATGCGCGGCGCGGACGCCTCCGCCGGCACCATCAAGTCCGGCGGCGCGACCCGCCGGGCGGCCAAGATGGTCATCATCGACGTGGACCACCCGGACATCGAGGAGTTCGTGGTCACGAAGGCGCGCGAGGAGGACAAGATCCGCGCCCTGCGTGACGCCGGGTTCGACATGGACCTCGGCGGCTCCGACATCGTCAGCGTGCAGTACCAGAACGCCAACAACTCGGTCCGGGTCTCCGACGAGTTCATGTCGGCGGTCGAGAACGGCAAGGGCTTCGACCTGCGCGGCCGGCTGGACGGCTCGGTGATCGACACCGTCGACGCCAAGAAGCTGTTCCGCACCATCTCCCAGGCCGCCTGGGAGTGCGCCGACCCGGGCCTGCAGTACGACGACACGATCAACGACTGGCACACCTGCCCGGAGACCGGGCGGATCACCGCCTCGAACCCGTGCTCGGAGTACCTGCACCTGGACAACTCCTCGTGCAACCTGGCCTCGCTCAACCTGATGAAGTTCCTCCGCGCCGACGGTGGCTTCGAGGTGGAGAAGTTCGTCAAGTCCGTCGAGTTCGTCATCACCGCGATGGACATCTCGATCTGCTTCGCGGACTTCCCGACCGAGAAGATCGGTGAGACGTCCCGCGCCTACCGGCAGCTCGGCATCGGCTACGCCAACCTGGGCGCCCTGCTGATGGCCACCGGCCTGCCGTACGACTCGGACCAGGGCCGCTCGGTCGCCGCGTCGATCACGTCCCTGATGACCGGCACCGCCTACCGCCGTTCGGCCGAGCTGGCCGGCGTCGTCGGCCCGTACGACGGCTACGCCCGTAACGCCGAGCCGCACAAGCGGGTCATGCGCAAGCACGCCGCGGCCAACGACGAGATCAAGCCGACCAGCCCGGTGGCCACCGCTATCGTCCGCGAGGCGACCAAGCAGTGGACCCAGGGCAACAAGATCGGTGACAAGAACGGTTGGCGCAACGCGCAGGCGAGCGTCCTCGCCCCGACCGGCACGATCGGCTTCATGATGGACTGCGACACGACCGGTGTGGAGCCGGACCTGGCGCTGGTCAAGTTCAAGAAGCTGGTCGGCGGCGGCTCGATGCAGATCGTCAACCAGACGGTGCCGCGCGCCCTGCGCAGCCTCGGCTACCCCGAGGAGCAGGTCGAGGCGATCGTCGAGCACATCGCCGACCACGGCCACGTGGTGGACGCCCCCGGCCTCAAGCCGGAGCACTACCCGGTCTTCGACTGCGCCATGGGCGAGCGGACGATCGCCCCGATGGGTCACGTGCGGATGATGGCGGCCATCCAGCCGTTCGTCTCCGGCGCCATCTCCAAGACGGTCAACATGCCGGAGGCGGCCACCGTCGAGGACGTCGAGAAGATCTACTTCGAGGGCTGGAAGCTCGGCCTCAAGGCGCTGGCGATCTACCGGGACAACTGCAAGGTCGGCCAGCCGCTCTCGGTGGCCAAGTCCAACAAGGCCACCGAGTCGGCCGCCGTCGAGACCGCAGCGGCCGCGCCGGCCGCGGTCGAGAAGGTCATCGAGTACCGGCCGGTGCGTAAGCGCCTGCCGAAGAAGCGCCCGTCCGAGACGGTCAGCTTCTCCGTCGGTGGCGCCGAGGGCTACCTGACCGCGTCGTCCTACCCAGACGACGGCCTCGGTGAGGTCTTCCTGAAGATGTCCAAGCAGGGCTCGACCCTGGCCGGCGTGATGGACGCCTTCTCGGTGGCCATCAGCATCGGCCTCCAGTACGGCGTGCCGCTGGAGACGTTCGTCAGCAAGTTCACCAACATGCGCTTCGAGCCGGCCGGCATGACCGACGACCCGGACGTGCGGATGGCGGCCTCGGTGATGGACTACATCTTCCGTCGCCTGGCGCTGGACTTCCTGCCCTACGAGCGTCGCGCCGAGCTGGGCATCTTCACCGCCTCGGAGCGGGCCGCGCAGCTGCGGGCCGAGGCCGACGCGGAGGCTGCTGGCGTCACCGGCGCCGAGCTCACCGCGATGGCGTCGTCCGCGCCGGTGGAGACCCCGGCCAAGCCGGAGGCTGTCGCCCAGCCGGCCCAGGAGATGGCCGACGTGGCCGCCGCCAAGCCGGCTCCGAGCGTGGGTTCCAGCACCGAACTGCTGGAGGCCGTGATCGGCAAGGCCGCCGACGCGCCGCTCTGCTTCACCTGCGGTACGAAGATGCGGCCCGCCGGTAGCTGCTACGTCTGCGAGGGCTGCGGCTCCACCAGCGGCTGCAGCTGACGTACGCGAAACGCGGCGCCGCCCCGGCTTCCCTCAAGGGAGTCGGGGCAGCGCCGTTTCCAGTTGCTCGTCATGACGGCACCCCCATGATCAAGTGATGAAACACCCTTGCGCTAGGCGCAGTGGCCATCCGTCACCTGCACCGCCTCGTCGATCAAGGAGTTGTGGTGAGTGACAAAGCGCTCGGAGAACCCCAAACCAGACACCACAACCCCATGATCGACGAGGGCGGCCCGCCTGCATGCCGCGATCTTGCACTTTCTGTCGCGGCGTAGCGGGCATTCCGCGCATCTGGGCGACGGAAACTGCAAGATCGGCGCGGGTGGGCTCGGCAGCCGAAGGTGACGGTGTTGAAAAGTAGGTCCGAGGGGTCATCTCTGACCTACTTTTCATCACTTGATCACAGTGGACCGGACGGTGCTCGGGTCAGTCGTACGACGACGGTTGTTGTCGTCGCCCCTCGGTTGGGCGTGGTGGGTGGGTGGGTGGTTGTGCTTGGCTCATTCGTCTACCTCGTCAGCGTTCGAGATCGTCGTTCCGATCAGGCGCGCGATCGGCTCAGGGAAGCCGGGGCGACGGGTGATCTGCAGTACTGGCTGACGCGACACGTTGAACAGGGGGCGCGGCTGTGTCGTTGAATCTCTACATGGGGTCCTACCTGGTCTGGGCGGCCGAGGACCTGGCCTGGGTGCCCGCCGGGCTGCTGCACCGGCGCTTCCTGGGCTGGGTCCGGCGACCTCATCCGGCGAGACGCGCAGGTAGCCGCCTCGATCACTTGATGCTGAGTAGGTGTGGACGAGCCGTTCTGACTACTCAGCATCAAGTGATCTTGGTGATGGCGGCGGAACCGGGTTACTGGCTCGCTCGCTCGGCGGCGCGTACGGCGTTGCGGAACAGCATCGCGACGGTGGTCGGCCCGACCCCGCCGACCCGGGGCGTGATGGCGCCGGCTACCTCCGCGCACGATTCGTCCACGTCCGGCAGGAGGCGCCGGCCTTCGTAGCGGACGCCGGCGCCGATGACGACGGCGCCGGGCTTGACGTGCTCGGGCTGCACGATCCCGGGTACGCCGGCGGCGGCGACGAGGATGTCGGCGCGGCGGGTGTAGCGGCCCCAGTCCGGCACGCCGGTGTGGACGACGGTGACGGCGGCGTTGGCGGTCGGGCGCTTCTGGGCGAGCATCATCGCCAGGGGGCGGCCAAGGGTGGCGCCCCGGCCGAGGATGACGACCTCACGACCGGCGACGGGGATCTCGTAGTAGGCCAGCAGGGCTTCGATGCCGGCGGGGGTGCACGGCAGCGGGCCGGGCAGGCCGACGGCGAGACGCCCCATGTTCAGCGGATGCATGCCGTCGACGTCCTTGTCCGGGTCGATGGTCTGCAACGCCGCGTCGTAGTCCAGGTGCCCCGGAACGGGGTACTGCACGAGCAGCCCGTGTACGGCCGGGTCGCTGTTGAATCGGGCAATGGCCTGGTGCAGCTCGGCCTGGGTGGCGGTGGCCGGCAGATGCACGTGCGGGGAGGCGAACCCGAGCGCGGCGGCCTGACGCTGCTTGATGGCGATGTAACCGGCACTGGCGTCGTCGTCGCCGACGAGGATGGTGGCGAGGCTCGGGGTGATCCCGCGGCTGCGTAGGCGGGTGGCTGCGGCGGCCGTCTCGGCCAGGACGGCTTCGGCGACGGGTGCACCCGGCAGGAGCCGGGCCGTGCCCGAGGGGGTGTGCTGGTCGGCGGATTGGCTGGTCGTGGTCATGACGGTTCCTCGACGCAGGCGCCCAGGCGGTCGACGCCCGCGAGAGGCTCCCCGATGGTTCCACCATCCCCGTGCCGCCAGTCGCCGGTGGTTCGATAATGCCGCATCACCAGGGCAACTGCCCAGCGAGGGGGAGCGCGGCGGGGAGGACCCCCGCCGCGCCCACGGTCCCTGACGGTCGCCGGCCGGTGGGGTCAGTGCTTGCCGGTGTACCGGAAGTCGAAGTAGTCGATGTTGAAGTTCTGGTACGCGGACGCATCCATGCTGATCACGAACTCGTGGGTGCCCCGCGTCAGGTACTGCGTCTCGGGCAGCGGCTGAAGCGTGAACGCGTCGTGCGAGGTCGTGGTCCGCACGTCGACCGGGGCGGTGGTCCGGGCCCCGTCGAACGTCAGGGTGAACCGTCCCGCAGGGCTGTACGGCGATGAGACCCGGGCCGCGACCTCGTAGGTGCCGGCCTTCGGCACCTCGACGGTGTACCTCATCCACTCGCCGCCGCGGATCCAGCACACGTCGATCGCGCCGTTCTGGTCGCAGATGTCGACGCCCTCGTACTTGCGCTGCGCCCCGCCCTTGTTGTCGTCCTCGGCGTCGTGGTAACCGACGTCCTTGCCGTCGCGCGAGTACTCCTCGGCCTGAACGCGGACGGTGCCGTCCGGTAGAGCCGGCCACTGCGCCTTCGGGCCGTGTTCACGGCGGCTTGCCAGCCAGTCCAGCAGTTGGTCCTGGTTGTCGGTCTGGATGATGTCGAACCGGTGGCGTTCGACGAGCGCGCCCCAGCCGTTCGCCGGATCGATCAACGATGCCTCGTCGGTGTAGCCGGCCGCGAGGCCGTACCACATGCTGTTGACCCAGGTCCGGGCGTCCTTGCCGGCGAGCGCGACGGCGGCCGGCTGGATCTGCGCGTCGGTGAGCCGGTCGAAGACCAGCTCGTACGACGGCGGCTGGTGCCGGGTGAAGGCGCCGATGCTGGCCGCGTTGCCGTCGTCGACGACGTGGCTGTAGAGGATGTGCGAATCCCGGTCGAGGAATGTCTCCACCTCTGCCACGGGCGCCGAGCTCTTGAAGATGGCGTGGTCGAGGGTGCCGGTGGCGGCCAGCAGGTCGTACATCTGGTCCCGGACGGGCCAGCCCTTGTCCAGGTTGACCAGCGCGCGGCCCTTCACCACGGCGAGCGCCTCGGCCAGCGTCGGCACCTGCTCGTCGGTCAGCGGTGCCTGCCCGCCGCCCAGCCCGGCGCGCAGACGCAACGCCTTGATCTGCGCCAGGGTCATGCCGGAGATCTCACCGGTGCCGTTCGTCGTCCGGGTGACCGACGTGTCGTGCATGACCACGAGCTGGCCGTCGGAGGTCCGCCGCACGTCGTTCTCGACGACCTGCGCGCCGTTCCTGATCGCCAGGTCGATCGCCGGTACGGAGTTCTCCGGCGCGCCCCGCCAGTAGCCGCGGTGCGCCACCACCATCACCGGAGCGTCCGGCCGGTGGTCGAGGTACTGACGTCGTACCTGCTCGATCGTCTGAGCGGGTGGCTTGGGGCGGTCACCCTCGACGCTCGCGCCCGTCGCGGTCGTCGCGTTTCCGATCGCGCCGGCCACGGCGGGCGGTACGAGGCCCACCACGACACCGGTCGCCACTGCGGCGAAGCCCCAGCTCATCCACTGTCTACGCACTGGTTCCACTCCCAGGTCCGCTGCTGCCGGCCGGATCTCAGCTGGTACGACCGTCCACTCAGCCTGGTAAACCAGGCGAGGCGACGGCTGAACGGATCGTGGAATCCCCGCGAAGGATCATGGAAGTCTGACCATGCACGGCCCCGGTCCTTCCGGGTCGACCGGCCGGGCCAGCTGCCCGGAGAGGTGATGGGCTCGCCCCAGGTCAGGGCTGGACGAACAGGGGGCCGTAGTTCGAACGGAAGATCTGCTCGCCGAGGCGGCGCATCACCAGGTCGCGCAGCGCGGGCGGGAGCCCGGTGGCCTTGTCGCGGCGATGGGTCTGGCTGAGCACCCACTCGGTACGCGGGCGGCGCCGCGCCTCGTACCCGCGCAGGGCTTCGGCAACGGACCCGGCGGTGGCCAACGACGACGCGAGCACGACCGCGTCCTCCAGGGCCATCGCCGCGCCCTGGGCCATGTTCGGCGAGGTGGCGTGGGCGGCGTCGCCGATCAGCAGCACCGGACCCCGGGACCAGGAGTCGAGCACGACCTCCTGGTTCGGCCCCGCGTGCAGGGTGCTGTCGTCGTAGTCGAGGGCCTTGAGCATGGTGGCCACCGGCTCGGTGAACGTCGCGGTCAGCTCGTCGCGCCAGCCGGGCCGGTCGGCCACCGGGCCGTCGTTGTAGTAGCAGTACGTCTGCTCGGCGCTGATCGGGATGGTCAGGAACTGCCTCCCGCGCCCCAACTGCACCGACCAGACCGGCTCGTCGTCGACGCGGGGAGCGACCCACCGGTACGCGTACTGGCCGAGGTCGCGGGCCGCCTGGCCGTCGAAGGCGAGCCGGCGGACGGTCGAGTTCACCCCGTCCGCGCCGAGCACCAGGTCGTACCGTTCGCTGCTGTCGTCGTCGAACTCGACGGCGACCTGGTCGCCCTCGGCAAGGAGCGCGACCGGTTGGCGGCCCCAGCGGATCGGGGTGTCGCCGACGCCGGCGAGCAGCGCCCGGTGCAGCTGCGCCCGGGGCAGCGACACGCACGGCCCGACGCCCCGCCACAGCGCGGCCACGTCGATGTCGAAGAGCCGACGCCCGCGCTGGTTGGCGCTGCGCTGCCGGGTGATCTCCACGGAGACGTCGACGACCGGCTCGGCCAGACCGAGTACGTCGAGCATCCGGGTCGCGTTGCCGGTGAGGTAGATGCCGGTGCCGGAGTCGGTCGGCCCGGCTGCCCGCTCGACCACCTCGACAGTGGCACCCCACTCGCGTAGCGCGGCCACCGTCGCCAGTCCGGCGACACCTCCGCCGACAATCAGTACCCGGACACCGGCACCCCGCACGACACGCTCCTCCCCGTTGCCCTGCCCGACCCCGCTGAGCTGCTGCTCAACGGTCCAGCCGCCGCAGCACTCTACGAGGCGGGTGAGTCAGCGCACGGGAACGGGGGCTGAACTACCGAGGAATGGGCTGCGACGATGAGGGCATGACGACCGCTGAGGCGTACGCCGAGTTCGGCAGCCGCGAGGCGCACGGGGTCTCGCCCACGTACGAGCGCCTGTCGCAGGCGGTGGCCCGCGACGACGAGCTGCTCACCCTGCTGGACGGGCTTCCGCCGGCCAAGCGGCAGCCGAATCTGCTGTTCGGCGTCGTCCGCTGGCTCGGTGGCCCGGTCGACGACCCGGCCGCGTTCCACGACTACGTGGTGACGCACTGGCCGGCCGTCGAGACCCAGATGCTCACCCGGGCCACCCAGACGAACGAGGCGGGCCGGTGCGCCGTCCTGCTGCCGGTGCTCGCCGCGCTGCCGCAGCCCCTCGCCCTGCTGGAGGTCGGTGCGTCGGCCGGGCTCTGCCTCTACCCCGACCGGTACGCGTACCGCTACGGCGACCATCAGGTCGGTTCCGGTGAGCTGGTCCTCGACTGCGCGGCCAACGGGTTGGTGCCGCCGGCAGGCGTACCCCAGGTGGCGTGGCGGGCCGGCCTGGACCTCAACCCGCTCGACGTGACCGACAGCGACGACGTGTCCTGGTTGGACGCGCTGATCTGGCCGGAGCACTCCCACCGGCGGGCCCGGCTGCGCGCCGCGGCGGCGGTCGCAGCGGCCGACCCGCCGCTGCTGGTCCGCGGAGACCTGGTGGACGACCTGCCGGCGCTGGCCGCGCGGGCGCCGTCCGACGCGACGCTGGTGGTCTTCCACACGTCGGTGCTCTATCAGGTGGCGCCCCCGCGCCGGGACGCGTTCGTCCGATTGGTCCGCGAGCTGCCGGGGCACTGGGTGGCGAACGAGGGGCCGGAGGTGCTCCGGTACGACGGGCTGCCCGCCCCGCCGAGCGACGTGCTGCACAACGTCCTCGCGCTCGACGGAAAGCCGGTGGCCTGGGCCAGGGGCCACGGCCAGTCGCTGACCTGGTTCGGCTGACGCCGCCGAGCCGACCCGGCCGCCAAGCCCCCAGGCCCGGTCAGCTCAACAGACCGGCTCGGGCATCCGGTGGCGCAGGGCCCGGATGAACCAGTCCACCGCCGGTGCCGTCGCATCGCCTGTCGACCAACCGTTGAGCACCGCCAACAGGTCGAGGTAGCGGTCCCGGCGGGGGTCGTTGGCCGGCACCAGCCGATCGAGCAACCGCCGACGCAGGTCGGCCTCGTCGGAGTGACAGTGCAGGCTGGCGTACCGGCTGGTGACGGCTGCGACCACCGGATCGGCGTCCGGGCTGCTCGGGTCGAGACCGGCCGCGAGGGCGGGGGCCACCGCGTCCCGGACCACCGCGACGGCGTCCGGGCGGGGCAGCCCCGTGACGTCGTGGTCGGCGGCGTGCTGCCGCACCAGCCGCCGCATCCGGGCCCGGAAATCCAGGTCCCGGCACAACTCGGCCAGCTCCAGCCAGGCTTCGATCTGCCCGGTGCTGGGGTCCTCGGGAAGCTCCGGTGTCAACGAGACGATCACACCCGGGTACGCGGGCTGGTCGCCGAGGCCGGCGAAGACGCCGTCCAGGAAGTCCGCCACCAACTGCCCGCGTTCGCGCGTGGTGAGCTGGGCCAGTCGGTGCAGCTCGTCCACCTCGGCCGGGCCCGACCCGCGCCTCGCCGCGACGGTGAGCACCGCCTGGCGCAGCCGCAGCACCCGGATCTGCACGGTCAACGCCTCGGCGTGCGCGGCGGCCACCTCTGGCAGGGGTACCTCCTGGGCCACCACCCGCCGGATGGTGGCCAGATCCAGGCCCAGGTCACGCAGCGTCCGGACCAGCTCCAACCGGGCCACCGCCGCCGGGCCGTACCGCCGGTAGCCGGCCGGGCTCCGGTCCGTCGGCGGCACGAGCCCGCTGTCGGCGTAGTACCGGATGGTCTTGACGCTCAGGCCGGTCCGTCGGGCCAGGTCGCCGATCGTGTGAAACGTCTGCCCGCTCATGCCCCCACCCTCGCGTCTCCCCCCGGTGGAGACTCAAGCCGCTGCGCTCATCGGTCAGCGGACCCGCTGGTGGCGGAGCAGGACCACCCCGTTGCCGAAGACCCGGCTCTCCACCAGCCGCAGACCGGTCGGAGTCTCGGCCTCGGGGAAGAGTCGACGGCCCCGACCGACAAGCACCGGATGGACGTAGATCCGGTACTCGTCGATCAAGTCGAACCGGGCGAACGTCGCGGCCAGGTCGGCCCCGCCGAGCGCCAGGTCGCCGCCCGGTTCGGCGGTGAGCTTGCGGACCTGCTCGACGTCGACCTCGCGCACGACTGTGGCGTTCCAGTCGGCGTGGTCGAGGGTGCGCGAGTAGACGATCTTCGGCATGTCCCGCCAGATGCGGGCGAACTCGCGCTCCGGGCCGCTGGCGGCCGGGTCCTGATCGGCGGTCGGCCAGTAGGCGGCCATCAGCTCGTGGCTGACCCGGCCGCTGAGGAACCCGCCCATCGGGGCGATCACGTCGTTGAAGTGCTGGTGCAACTCCTCGTCGACCTGGTGCCAGCCGATGTCGCCACCCGGGCCCTCGAAGAACCCGTCCAACGACAGACTCATCTGCACAACGATCTTCCGCATGGTTTCCCCTCCGTACGCGTCGACAGGTGTCGACCCCGATCGTTGTCGGACCGTACGACGAAACGACGGCTCGCCGCGACGACGCCGGGTGCATGTCGCGCAGCCAGGCAGCGGAAGGCCGACCGCGAACCGTCCCTAGACTGCTGCGGTGACCGGAGAGCGACTACCCCTGGCCGACCGGCCGCTCACCGAGCCGCACCCGTCCCGGCTGCCGTCCGAACACCCCGACCGGGCCCGGATCCTCGCCGCGCACACCGCCGCGTTGGCCGCCGGTGAGGCCGGTTACCTCGACCCGGCGAGCGGACTGTTCGTGCTCAGCGCCGGTTTCCTGGCCCGCCGTGGCACGTGCTGCGGGCGCGGCTGCCGGCACTGTCCGTACGTGGATGATCCACCCTCGGGATCGGCGTGAACGAGGACTTCCGCACGACACCGACACCCCGTACGGTGTCCGACGGACATCTGGCGGGCGCCTTCCGCCGTGGGTCGGCGAGAGGGTGGAGTGTGCGCGGTCGGATCGTGGTCGCCGGGCTGGCCGGTCTGCTGGTGAGCGGGTGCGCCGACGAGGCGGAACCGGTGGCGGTGCCGCCGCCGGTGCCGATCGCTGTGGACGTGGCGGCGGCCTCCTCGGGCGGCGCCTGCCGTCTGCTGGACTTCGCGGTGATCGAGCAGGTGGTGAAGGTCCGCTTCGACGTGGCGGCGGCCAGCGAACAGGGTGACACCCACACCTGTGTGGTCCGGGCCGCGGGCGCCACCCTGCCGGAGTTGACGCTCAGCGTGACCGAGACCACTGTCGACAAGGCCAGCTTCGGCGCGGACGTGGTGCCGGACAAGGCGGCGAAGGTCACCGGGCTGGGTCAGCAGGCGTACAAGCGGACCACCGCCGCGGCGAGCGGGCACGGGCCGGTTGCCGAGGTGGGCTGGCTGGCCGGCGACGGACGGCTGGCCACGGTGAGTTGGACCACGGCCCGTGGCAGTGAGCGCTCGGCGGTGGAGAAGCTGACCGGTGACCTGACCGCGTTGGCGAAAAAGGTGGACACCCGGGCGTTGTGACGCCCGGGTGTCCTGTTGCTCAGCCCGTTTGCTCAGTTGGCGGCGACGAAGACCCGGGAGGCGACCTCGCGGGGCAGCCGCACCCGGTCACCGGAGCGGTCGATCGACACCCCGTCGCGCTCCTGGGCCACTGTCACAGTGGCGCCCGGGTCGACACCGGCGGCGTGCAGTTGGCGCAGCACGTCGGCGTCCTTCTGCACGCTCTCGCAGATCCGGCGTACCACTACCGACCCGGAGAGGCCGGGGAAGGCCAGGTTGCGCTCGCCCTCGGCGGCCTCGGTGGTCTCCGCCGCCGGCGAACCCAGCTCCTGAAGCCCCGGGATCGGGTTGCCGTACGGGGAACGGGTCGGCCGGTTGAGCAGGTCGTAGACCCGCTTCTCCACCGCGTCGCTCATCACGTGCTCCCAGCGGCAGGCCTCCTCGTGGGCCTCCTCGTAGGGCATCCCGATGACGTTGACCAGCAGCAGCTCGGCGAGGCGGTGCTTGCGCATCACGGACACGGCGCTGCCGCGACCCAGGGCGGTGAGCGTCAGGTGCCGGTCTCCCTCGACGGTGAGCAGCCCGTCGCGCTCCATTCGGGCGACGGTCTGGCTCACAGTGGGGCCACTCTGCTGCAGCCGTTCGGCGATCCGGGCACGCAGCGGCGGCACCCCCTCTTCTTCCAACTCGAGGATGGTGCGCAGGTACATTTCGGTCGTGTCGACCAGGTCGTGAGACTTCATAAGGTCAGCGGCCCTCCGGTGCACGATGTTACCTCGGCGAACGGCTGGTGACCTTCGCCGAACCGCGTGCCGTCTACGCGAATGGTGTTGGATGGTCGCCATGTCCGGTACCCAGGAACCGTTGGTCGAGGTCGGTCGGCTCGTCGCCGAGCTCGGCCAGGTCGATCCGCCCACCCTGCTCGACGTCCGCTGGCGGCTCATCGGCCCGCCCGGACGCGACGACTACCTCGCCGGCCACCTGCCCGGGGCGGTCTTCGTCGACCTGGACACCGCGCTCTGTGGGGCGCCGGGTGCCGGCGGCCGGCACCCGTTGCCCGACCCGGCCGCGTTGCAGGCCGCGCTGCGGGCCGCCGGCGTCCGCGCCGGTCACCCGGTGGTGGTGTACGACGGCGGCGACGGCATGGCCGCCTCGCGGGCCTGGTGGACGCTGCGCTGGGCGGGTCACCGGCCGGTGCGCCTGCTGCACGGCGGCTACCCGGCCTGGGTCGCCGCCGGTCGGCCCGTCTCCACCGACGCGCCCGCCCCACCCCTCGGTGACGTCGTGGTCCGCGCCGGTGATCTCCCGGTGCTCGACGCCGGGCAGGCCGCCGCGCTGGCCGCCGCGGACGACTCCGTGCTGCTCGACGTACGGGCGGCGCCCCGCTACCGGGGCGAGGTCGAGCCGATCGACCCGGTCGCCGGGCACGTGCCGGGAGCGGCGAACCTGCCCGCCGGGGAGTACGTCGGGCCCGACGGCCGTTTCCTGGCCGCCGACGTGTTGGGTGAGCGGTTCGCCGCCGCCGGGGTGACCGAGGGGCGGACCGTCGGGGCGTACTGCGGCTCGGGGGTGACCGCCGCCCAGGCGGTGCTCGCGCTGCACCTGGCCGGCCGCACGGACGCCGCGCTCTACGTCGGATCGTGGAGCAACTGGGTGGCGGACCCGGCCCGACCGGTCGCCTCCGGGTCGACACCCGGCCGCTGACCAGCGCGTGCGGTGGGCCGGCGCCGATCCTCGTGCGACGATGGCCTCATGTCCGACGACACTGTGGTGGTGTGGGACGAGTCGCTGCTCGCCTACGACATGGGTGACCATCCACTCGACCCGGTCCGGGTGGAGCTGACCATCGCGCTGGCCCGCGAGCTGGGCATCCTGGATCGGCCAGGGGTGCGGATGGTCAAGCCGGAGCCCGCCGACGATGCCCTGCTCACCCGGGTGCACGCGCCGGCCTACCTCGCCGCGGTGCGCAACGCGCCGCGCGACCCGCTCTTCGCCGGGTACGGGCTGGGCACCTCCGACAACCCGGTCTTCGAGGGGATGCACGAGTCCAGCGCGCTCATCGCCGGCGCGACGGTGACCGCAGCCGAGGCGGTCTGGCGTGGCGACGCCCGGCGGGCGGTGAACGTGGCCGGTGGGCTGCACCACGCGATGTCCGCCCGAGCCTCCGGCTTCTGCGTCTACAACGACCCCGCGGTGGCCATCGCCCGCCTGCTCGACCTGGGCGCAGAGCGGGTCGCGTACGTGGACGTCGACGTGCACCACGGCGACGGGGTGCAGGACATCTTCTGGAACGACCCGCGGGTGCTGACTGTCAGCCTGCACGAGACCCCGCTGGCGCTCTTCCCGGGCACGGGTTTCCCGGACGAGACGGGTGGTCCGGGTGCGCAGGGCACCGCTGTCAACATGCCGTTGCCGCCCGGTGTCGACGACAGCGGCTGGCAGCGCGCGTTCCACGCGATCGTGCCGTCGGTGCTGCGCGCGTTCCGGCCGCAGGTGCTGGTCAGCCAGTGCGGCGCCGACGGCCACCGGCTGGATCCGCTCGCCGACCTGAACCTGACGGTGGACGGGCAGCGGGCCACCTACCTGGCGTTGCGGGCGCTCGCCGACGAGTTGTGCGACGGCCGGTGGGTGGCCACCGGCGGCGGCGGGTACGCGCTCGTCGAGGTGGTGCCCCGGGCCTGGAGTCACCTGCTGGCAGTGGCCACCGGTGACCCGATCGACCCGGCGACGCTCACCCCACCCGCATGGCGGGACCTGGTCGCCTCCCGACGTCTGGGCCGGGAGATACCGCTGCGGATGACCGACGACGCCGACCCGTCGTACGAGCCGTGGCAGCCGACCGGCGAGCCGAACGCTGTGGACCGGGCGATCGCGGCCACCCGCAAGACGGTCTTCCCGCTGCTCGGGCTCGACCCGCACGATCCACGGGACTGAGCCGGGCCGGGGGAGGGCGTTCCGGTGACGACAGTGGACCAGCCGGTCGACGTGCTGCTCAGCGACGGCAGCACCGTCCAGTTGCGACCTATCGACCCGGCCGACGCGCCGGGCATCGTGGCGATGCACAGCCGGTTCTCCGAGCGGACCCGCTACCTGCGGTACTTCTCGCCGTACCCGCGAATCCCCGAGCGGGATCTGATCCGTTTCGTCACGGTGGACCACCACGACCGGGAGGCGTTCGTGGTGCTGGCCGCCGACCAGATCGTCGCTGTCGGCCGGTACGAGCGGCTCGGCCCGCAGGCCCCCGAGGCGGAGGTGGCCTTCGTGGTGGAGGACGCCTACCAGGGGCGGGGCATCGGCTCGGTGCTGATGGAGCACCTGGCCGACGCGGCCCGCCGCAACGACATCATGAGCTTCGTCGCGGAGGTGCTGCCGGCCAACGGGACGATGCTGCGGGTATTCGCCGACTTCGGCTACCAGGTCCAGCGCGAGTACGCCGACGGCGTGGTCCACCTGAGCTTCCCCATCGCGCCCACCGAGGCCAGCTTGGAGGTGCAGCGCGGCCGGGAGCACCGCACCGAGGCCCGCTCGATCGCCCGGCTGCTCGCCCCGCGCGGCATCGTCGTCTACGGTGCCAGCGCCACCGGCCAGGGCGTCGGCGCGGCGGTGCTCGGGCACCTGCGCGACGGCGGGTTCACCGGTGCGGTGGTGCCGGTGCATCCGAGCGCGTCGACAGTGGCGGGCCTGCCCGCGTACCCGTCGGCGGTTGATGCCGGAGCGCCGGTGGACCTGGCGGTGGTCGCGGTCCCGCCTGAGGCGGCGACCGCGGTGGTCGCCGACGCCGCCGCCGCGGGGGTGCACGGCCTGGTGGTCATCTCGGCCGGCTTCGCCGAGGCCGGCGGGGAGGGCGCGGCCACCCAGCGGGCGCTGGTCCGCGCGGCGCACGCGGCCGGGATGCGGGTCGTCGGCCCGAACTGCCTCGGCGTGGCCAACACCGACCCGACGGTACGCCTCAACGCCACCCTCGCCCCGGCGTTGCCGCCGGCCGGTCGGGTCGGCATCTTCAGTCAGTCCGGCGCGTTCGGGGTGGCGCTGCTCGCCGAGGCGGACCGGCGGGGCCTCGGGCTGTCCAGCTTCGTCTCGGCCGGCAACCGGGCCGACGTCTCCGGCAACGACCTTCTGCAGTACTGGCAGGACGACCCCGGCACAGACGTGATCATGCTCTACCTGGAGACCTTCGGGAACCCGCGCAAGTTCGCCCGGCTGGCCCGGCGGATCGGCCGCGCCAAACCGGTCGTCGCGCTCGCCTCGCCGGCCCGCCCGCCCGGGGTCGGTGACGCCGCCGGGCCGGACGAGGTGGCGGTGGCCGCGCTCTTCGCCCAGTCCGGGGTGATCCGGGTGGACACCGTGCCGGAACTGCTCGACGTGGGTGTGCTGCTGGCCAACCAGCCGCTGCCGGCCGGCCGCCGGGTCGGTGTGGTCGGCAACTCCTCGGCCCTCACCGGGCTCGCCGCGACCGCCTGCGTCGGGCACGGCCTGAGCGTGGCCGACGGTTATCCCCGCGACGTCGGGCCGAGCGCCGGCGCCGCCGAGTTCGCCGCCGCGCTCGCCGAGACGGCCGGTGACGAACGGGTGGACGCCCTTGTGGTGGTCTTCGCCCCGCCGCTACCCGGCCAGCTGACCGACGTGGACGCCGACGTGACCGCCGCGCTGCCGGCCGCCCTCGCGCTGGGCAAGCCGACAGTGGCGACGTTCCTGGTCGGGCGGCTGCCACCGGGGGTGCCGGCATACGGCGGCGTGGAGGAGGCGGTCCGCGCTCTCGCCCGCGCGCACCGGTACGCCGAGTGGCTTCGCCGCCCGCCCGGGGTGGCACCGGAGCTGCCCGACCTCGATCGGACTGCCGCGCAGGCAGCGCTCCGGGCCGACGCCACCGATCCGGGTGCGCTGCTGGCCGCGTACGGCATCGACGTGGTGGCCTCGGTGTCCGTCGACTCGGTCGACGCTGCTGTCGACGCGGCGGCGCGGCTGGGTTTCCCGGTGGCGCTCAAGGCGGCCGCCCCCGGGCTGCGGCACCGGCTCGACCTCGGCGCGGTCCGGCTGGACCTGCCCGACGAGCCGACCCTCCGCCGGGCGTACGCCGACCTGGCGGCGACCTTCGGCGCGGACGCTCTGGTCCAGCCGATGGTCCCGCCCGGCGTGGCCTGCGTGGTGGAGGTGGTGGAAGACCCCGCGTTCGGGCCGGTGGTCGGTTTCGGCCTGGGCGGGGTCGCCACCGAGCTGCTCGGCGATCGGGCCTGGCGGGCGGTGCCGCTGACCGACCGGGACGCGGCCGAACTGGTCGACGAGCCTCGGGCGGCGCCGCTGCTGCGCGGGCACCGGGGGGCCGCGCCGGTCGACCGGGCGGCCCTGGCCGATCTGCTGCTACGGGTGGGTCAGCTCGCCGACGAACAGCCCCGGGTGCGCTCGCTGACCCTCAACCCGGTGCTCGCCCGCCCGGACGGCATCTCGATCCTGCACGCGCAGGTAGGGGTGGGCGGCGTGGCCGCCCGCCCGGACACCGGCCCCCGCCGCCTGTGAGCGTGCCCGGTCAGGCGCGGCTGGAGATCTGCTGGACGCCCCAGGTGTTGCCGTCCGGGTCGGCGAAGAAGACGAAGCCCACGTTGTCCAGCGGATCCGGCACCGGCCGGGGGTTCTGACCCACCACCTGGATCTCGCTGACCTCCACACCCCGCCCGACCAGCTCCTCGTGGGCCCGCTTCAGGTCGGGAACCACCAGTTGCAGGCCCTTGAGTGAGCCGGGTGGCATCTCCGGGACGACGCCCTTGCCGATCACGATCGAGCAGCCCGAGCCGGGCGGCGTCAGCTGGACGATGCGCGCGTCGTCACTGATCACCGTGTCGTGGTCCACCGTGAAGCCGAGCTGGTCGGCGTAGAACTTCTTCGCCCGGTCCACATCGGATACCGGCACGATCACCACTTCCAGCGTCCAGTTCATCGTCGCTCTCCTCGCGTCGTCGGTCAGCGGACGGTGTCCCAGTCAAGCACCCCGACAGCACGGAAGGCCCCGGCGAACCGCCGGGGCCTTCCGTGGGAACCGGGTGCGTCAGCAGGCGTACGCCTCCAGGCGCTGGGCCCGCTCCGGGGCGCGCAGCTTCAGCAGCGTCACCTTCTCGATCTGCCGGATCCGCTCCCGGGACAGGCCGAACTCCCGACCGACCTCGTCCAGGGTGCGCTGGCGGCCGTCGTCCAGGCCGAACCGGAGGCGGATGACCGCCTGCTCCCGCTGGGACAGGGTGGAGAGCACGATGCTGACCTCGTTGCGCAGCTCGCCCTGGGCGGCGGCGTCGCCCTGCTCGGTGCGCGGGTCCACCGAGGCCACGAAGTCGCCGAGCGCGCTCTCACCGTCGTCGCCGACGGCCTGGTCCAGGCTGACCGGTTCCCGGTCGTAGGAGATCAGCTCGATGACCTGGATCTCGGGGATCTCCAGTGCGCGGGCCACCTCGGCGACAGTCGGTTCACGGCCCAGCGTCACCGCCAGTTCGCGGCGGGCCCGGACCATCCGGTTGACCTGCTCGACCATGTGCACGGGGATGCGAATGGTGCGGGCCTGGTCGGCCATGGCGCGGGTGATGGCCTGTCGGATCCACCAGGTGGCGTACGTGGAGAACTTGTAGCCCTTGGCGTAGTCGAACTTCTCCACCGCCCGGATCAGACCGAGGTTGCCCTCCTGGATCAGGTCGAGAAACGCCATGCCACGGCCGGTGTAGCGCTTGGCGATGCTGACCACCAGCCGCAGGTTCGCCTCCAACAGGTGGTCCTTGGCCGCCCGCCCCTCGGCGACGATCAGCTCCAGGTCGGCTCGCAGCTCCGCGGAGACCGGGGTGCAGGTGGCCAGCTTCTCGTCGGCGAACAGGCCGGCCTCGATGCGCCGGGCCAGGTCGACCTCCTGCGCGGCGGTCAGCAGCTTCGTCCGGCCGATTCCGTTGAGGTAGGCCCGGACCAGGTCGGTGGAGATGCCGCGCTCGTCGGTGGCGTCCAGGTCGACGAGGGCCTCGGGGGTCCCGTCACTGTCGGTCGTGGTGGCCGGGCGCGTCCGGTGTTCCGTCATCTGCAGAACCATCTCTGTCTCTCCCCGTTTCCACGTCGGTGCCGTGTTCCCGGCCCAGTGGTGCCGGTGTGAACAACAGCTTGGCGGGCGGGGCGTAAAACGGGAGTGAGGCGATCGGGCACCCGACAGGAATTGCGTCGGATCGCTGGTGCGGTGTGTCGTCGGAGTGTGTGGTTGCCCGCCCCGGCTACGTTGCGGACGGCCGGCCACCTCAGGCCGGCCGAAACGACAGTTGGAGGACGGTGTGGTCTTCAAGCGGCTCATGAAGGCGATGGGCGTCGGTGGTCCGTCGGTGGAGACGGTGCTGGCGAACCCGAACTGCCGCCCGGGCGGCCCGCTGGAGGGCCGCATCCAGGTGCTGGGCGGCGACCACCAGGTCGACATCGACCACGTCGCCCTCGGCCTGGTCACCCGGGTCGAGGTGGAGAGCGGCGACAACGACTACGACACCACTCAGGAGTTCCACCGCCAGCAGGTCACCGGCGCGTTCCGGCTGGAGCCGGGGCAGCGCTACGACCTTCCGTTCCGCTTCGACGTGCCGTGGGAGACACCGGTCACCGAGTTGTACGGGCAGCACCTGCACGGGATGACGATGGGCCTGCGTACCGAACTGGAGGTCGCCCGCGCTGTCGACAAGGGTGACCTGGACGCCGTGTCGGTGCACCCGCTGCCGGCGCAGGAGCGACTGCTGGACGCGCTGCTGCGGCTGGGCTTCCGGTTCGCACGCGCCGACGTGGAGCGTGGTCACATCTACGGTGTACGCCAGACGCTGCCGTTCTACCAGGAGATCGAGTTCAGCCCGGCCCCGCAGTACGCCCGCTCGATCAACCAGTTGGAGGTCACGTTCATCGCCGACGCGCAGCAGATGCAGGTGGTGCTGGAGGTCGACAAGCGCGGCGGTGTCTTCACCGAGGGCCGGGACGCCTTCGGCCGGTTCACTGTCGACCACGCCACCGCCGACCGCACCGACTGGACCGCCGAACTCGACAACTGGCTCCGCCAGTCCCTAACCCGCCGCGGCCTCTTCTCCTAACCCTCCCCACCACCCTCCTTCCGTTGATCATGAAGTTACTGCCCCGACACGCCGCTGCGGTTGGCAATAACTT
>NZ_JAGPXY010000081.1 GCF_018070325.1 Micromonospora sp. H61 | reverse complement strand
CGACCGCGGCACGGACCACCTCGCTGGGGTGCGGCACGTCCACCGCCGCCAGCCGCGTCGCCGGCCAGGTCACCAGGGGTACGCCGAGCGCGTCGACGGTACTGCGGATGCCCGCCTCGTCGGCCTTGATGTCGGCGGTGGCCAGGCAGCGCAGGCTCGCCGGGTCGAGGCCGGCCTCGGCCAGCACCCGGTGCAGCAGCTCCGCCACCTCGGCGGCGGGTACGCCCCGACTCGCGCCCACGCCGACGACCAGCGACGGCGGCCGCAGCACGGCGGTCCGCTCGTCGGGTGACACGACCCGGTCGGTGACCAGCAGCCGGTACCCGTCGTCCGTCGGGTCCTCGTCGGCCGCGCGCACGTTCGGGGGCAGGGCGGGCAGCGGCCAGTCGGCGTCGGCGATCAGCCGGACCGGCTCGCCGTCCAGGATGGCCCGGGACACTGCGGCGACAGCGCCCTGCACGGGCCAGCCGAGGGTGTCCAACCCCGGCAGGTCGACAGCGTCGGTGGCGGTGGTGATCACCGGTCGGGCGTCCAGCAGGGCAGCGACCCGCTCGGCGAGCGCGTTGCCCCCGCCGGCGTGTCCGCCGAGCAGCGCCACGGCGTGCCGGGCCGCCTCGTCGACGACCACCACCGCCGGGTCGGTGCGCTTGTCGTCGAGCAGCGGCGCGACGATCCGCACCACAGCACCGGTGGCCAGGAACGCGATGACCGCGTCACACCCGACCCAGGCGGTCCGCAGCGCGTCGGCGACGGTCTCCCCCTCGACCAGCCGGGCGTGCGGCCAGGCGGCGGTCAGGGTGTCGGCGTGGCGGCGGCCGGCGGCGGTGGCCGCCACCAGGCCGATCCGGGCTGGCGGGTTCTGATCGGTCACGGGCGCTCCCCGGTGAGGACGACCACCGGGTTGGTGGCCGCGAGGCGGATCGACCCGCCGGGCAGGTCGGCGAGGCGGGCGGCGGAGAGCTGGCTGCCCTCGACGGTGTAGCCGGCGGCGCGCAGCAGACCCACTGCCGGTGCGACCCGGTCCAGTGCGGCCAGGGTGAGGACCACCCGCTCGGGTTGGCGGGCCACCACCGCGGTGAGGACGTCGACGCCGCCACCGCCAACGAAGACCGCGTCGGGCTCGGGGAGGTCGGCCAGCGCCGCCGGGGCACGTCCGCTAACCAGTCGGACGTGCACGGCGTGCGCGGCGGCGTTGGCCTGGATGGTGGCACCGGCGTCGGGGTCCTGTTCGACGGCGAGCACTGCCGCGCCGAGCAGCGCGCACTCGATGCCGACCGAGCCGCTGCCCGCCCCGATGTCCCAGATCAGCCGGCCCAGCCGGGGGCGCAGCCGGGCGACGACGAGGGCCCGCACCTCCCACTTCGTGATCATGGAGTTGCGGTGGGTGTACCGGTCCTCCGGCAGCGCCCAGCCGCCGGCCGGCGCGGCGGCTGGCTGGTTGTCGGCACGCATCCCCCCGGCCGTGCCCCTCTCGGAAACAGCGTCGGCGGGCGCGGACCCGACGGGTACGACGTCGGCGGGCGCGGACCCGGCCGGTTCGGGGTCGGCGAGGCTGAGCAGGACGTGCGGGTCGGCCCAGGTCTCGGCGGCGGCCTGCCCGGGGGTGACCGCGCGGATCCGTTCGGCGGCGGTGCCCAGGTGCTCGGCGACCAGCAGGCGGCGGGACCAGCCGATCAGGCCGGCGCCCAGCTCGGCCGCGCCGGCGCCGGGTGCGGTGAGCACCGCGACCAGTGGCAGCGCCCGGCAGGCGTTCACCGCGGCTCGGGGGTCGCGCCCGTGCGCGGTGACCACTGCGGCGCCGTCCCAGGGCAGCCCGACGCGGGCGAACGCGGCGGCCACACTGGACACCGCCGGCACCACCCGCAGTGGCAGCCCGGCCGTGCGCAGCCGCCGGACGATGCCGAACAGGCCGGGGTCGCCGCTGGCCAGCACCACTGCCGGCATCCCGGCGGCGACGGCCTCGGCGAGGCGGCGCAGGGCGGGGGCGAGCGGCCCGAGGGTGATGCTGTCCGCGCCGGCCGGTACGGGCACCACGGCCAGGTGCCGGGCGGCCCCGACCACCAGCGCGGCGGTGGCCAGCACCGGTGCGAGCGCGGGGTGCGGCGGTGCGCCCGCCGCGTCCAGGCCGACCACTGTCACGGCGGTCACCGGGGCCAGAGGCGTCGTCGGGGCCACCCGCGTCATCGGGGCCACCTGCCGGACGAGGCGACGACGTGCGCCCCGGCGAAGTCGACCATCGCCACGTCGACGGTGACCGTCGGCCCGGCGAAGCGCCGCAACACCTGGCGGACCCGCTGGCAGAGCAGGTCGCCGGCCGGGGCGAGCAGACCGGCGGCCTCCCACAGCTCGTACGCGTGCCGCCCGGTGTTCGCCTCGGTCACGGCGGCGACCAGCGACGGGTCACCGCCGGCCTCGGCGGTCACCGCGCCGAGCAGGGAGAGGTCCACCTTGGAGCGGGTGTAGTGGGTCATCAGGATGCCGGCCGCGAGTTTGGCGAGCTTGCCGGCCATGCCGACGAAGACCACTCCGGTCATGGCGTCACCCACGGCGGCGGTCACCGCGGCCCCGGTGAAGTCGCCGACCTCGACGAAGCAGACCTCGGGCAGGTCGGGCAGGAGCGCGCGGGCGGCGCGCTCGGTACGGCCGCCGGTGCAGAGCACCACTGTCGGCTCGCCCTGGGCGGCCATCACGTGCACTGCCTGCACGACGCTGGCCCGCCACGACGCGGTGGAGAAGGGGCGGACGATCCCGGTGGTGCCGAGGATCGAGATGCCGCCGAGGATGCCGAGCCGGCGGTTGGTGGTCTTGCGGGCCATGATCTCGCCCCGGGGCACGCTGATCACCACCCGAACTCCGACCTCGCTGAGGTCGACCACCTCGGCCACCGCCTCGCCGATCATCCGGCGCGGGGTGTCGTTGATCGCCGGGCCACCGACCGCGAGCCCGAGGCCGGGCTTGGTGACAGTGCCGACGCCGGCGCCGCCGGCCAGCCGCAGGCCGGGGACGTCGGTCCAGTTCACTGTGGCGGTCAGCTCGGCGCCGTGGGTGACGTCCGGGTCGTCCCCGGCGTCCTTGACCACCACCGCTTCGGCCCGGACCGGTGGGGTGCCGGTCACCTCGCAGCGCTCCACCGGGAAGCGCACCCGGCGTCCGGCGGGCAGCCCGATCTCCACCTCCTGCTGGGTGGTGCCGGTGACCAGCGCGGTGACAGCGGCCTTGGCCGCCGCCGTGGCGCACGCGCCGGTGGTCCAGCCGGTGCGCAGCGCGGTGGGCCGGACCTTCGCGGTGCGCGGCAGGTCCGGCTCGCGCAGCGGCGGCTCGGCGTACGTCATGGTGTGTGCCCCGGTGTGGCTGTCCCCCCGGTACGGGCGCCGACCTGGCGGCGCAGCTCGGCGCGGGCGGCCGGCTCGGCCCGGCGGAAGGTGTGGAAGTGCCCGGGGTGGTACAGGTGCGAGCGGGTGCCCTCGGCGGCGAGCGCCGGGCCGACCAGGAAGAGGGTGTGCTTCCACAGCTTGTGCTGTTTGACCGTCGCCTCCAGGGTGCCGATCGTGCAGCGCACCACCAGTTCGTCGGGCCAGGTCGCCTGGTACGCCACCACCGCCGGGGTGTCCTCCGGGTAGCCGCCGGCCAGCAGCTCGGCCTGCACCTGCCCGGAGCGGGCGGCGGAGAGGAACAGCGCCATTGTGGTGCCGTGCCGGGCGAAGTCGCGGACCCGCTCGCCGGGCGGCATCGGGGTCTTGCCGCCTTCGAGGCGGGTGAGGATGACCGACTGGGCCACCTCGGGCACTGTCAGCTCCCGTCCGACGATCGCCGCGACGGCGGTGAACGAGGACACCCCGGGCACGATCTCGACAGCCAGGTCGAGCGCCCGGCACACGTCCAGTTGCTCCTGCACCGCGCCCCACAGCGCCGGGTCTCCGGAGTGGATCCGGGCCACTGTCAGCCCCTGCTCGGCGGCGCGCCGGTAGAGCGGCAGCACCCCCTCGATGGGCAGCTGCGACGAGTCGACGATCTCCGCGCCGGGGCGGGCGTGGTCGAGCACGTCGGCGTGCACCAGGCTGGCCGCCCAGATCACGATGTCCGCCTCGGCGATGACCCGGGCGGCCCGCAGCGTCAGCAGGTCCGCCGCCCCCGGACCGGCTCCGACGAACCACACAGTGCCGTCGCTGATCACAGCTTTCCTCCTCGGTGCTCACGGCGGGCCGGAACCAGCAGCGTCGACAGGTACGGCAGGTCGTGCTCGGTGTCGTCGACCGGCCCGATGCGTTCACCGGGCAGCCCCAGGCTGCGTCCGAGCACGGCGTCGGCGAGGCGACCCTGCCGGCGCAGCTCGGCGAGCAGCTCCGGGTGCCGCCGCCAGCCCTTGTAAGCGACGACGGTGCCCGGCCCGGCGACGGCGTCGGCGAAGAGCGCCAGGCCCGCGGTGGCCGGCAGCAGGGTGAGCGGTTCGCGTCCCTCACAGAGCGGGGTGCCGCTGCGGGCCGCCAGCTCCTGCATGGCGGTGACGCCGGGCACCGTCGCCACCCGCACCCCCGGGCGCAGCGCGCGGACGCTCTGGGCCAGGTAACCGAAGGTGGAGTAGACGTTGGGGTCGCCGATGGTGGCGAACGCGAGGGACCGGGCGCCCGCGTCGATCGCCTCGACCACCACCCGGGCGGCGTCGTCCCAGGCCGCCGCCCGGCGCGCGGTGACCCCACCCCTGTCGTCCAGCGCGAACGGCAGCCGGCGCAGCCGCTCCGCCGCGACATGGGAGCGCACTGTCGCCTCGGCCCGCCCGTCCGCACCCGGCGGCGTCGCACCGGCGGTCACTGTGGGCGCGACCCGGTCCGCCATCACGGGTACGAAGACCAGGTCGGCCTCGCGCAGCAGCCGCACCGCCTTGACGGTGAGCAGTTCCGGGTCGCCCGGCCCGACGCCGACCCCGGTGAGCGTGACGTCGGCGCTCACCGGCACGCCTCGACCAGTCGACGGGCCGCGTCCGGGTGGCCGGCCCAGTGGGTGTGCAGGTAGGACGCGTGCACCCGACCGGCGACGAAGCCGTGCCCGGTGTCGTTCCAGCGCCACGCCGGCGCGTCGCCGTGCCCCGGGTCGGTGGTGGTGCGGTGGAACTCGTGGCCGCGTACCGGCTCGCCGGCGCGCGCCACCGGGGAGTCGGTGACGGCGAGGGCCTCCCGGTAGCCGAGGGTGAGCCGGTCGGTCATCCGGGCGGTCAAATCCAGTCGGCCGCACATCGGTACGCCGTCCAGGGACCGCCCGAGGTAGAGCAGTCCGGCGCACTCGGCCACGATCGGCCCGGCGAAGTCGGCCAGCTCGGCGCGGAGCGCCGTGTTGTCGGCCAGCGTCTGGGCGTACGCCTCGGGGAAGCCGCCGCCGATCACCACCGCCCGGGTGCCGGTGGGCAGCGCCGGGTCTCGCAGCGGGTCGACAGTGACGACGTCCGCGCCGGCGGCGGTGAGCAGTTCGGCGGTCTCCGCGTACGAGAAGGTGAAGGCCGGACCACCGGCGAGGGCGACGCGTGGTCGCTCGACGCCGGCCGGCCCGCCGACGGCGACGACCGGGTCCCACGCCGGGCCGGTCAGCGGGGGGGCGGTCCGGGCCAGGGCGAGCACGGCGTCGAGGTCCACTGTGGCCTCGACCAGTTCGGCGAGCGCGGTGACGATCGCGACGGATTCGGGTGCCCGCTCGGCGACCGGCACCAGCCCGAGGTGCCGGGCCGGCGCGGCCACCTCGGCGGCGCGGGTCACCGCACCGAGCACCGGTACGTGCACCTCGGCGAGGGCGTCGCGCAGCAGCGTCTCGTGCCGGGGTGAGCCGACCCGGTTGAGGATCACCCC
This sequence comes from Micromonospora sp. H61, assembly GCF_018070325.1. GTDB lineage: Bacteria > Actinomycetota > Actinomycetes > Mycobacteriales > Micromonosporaceae > Micromonospora > Micromonospora salmantinae. The sequence goes on along the minus strand of NZ_JAGPXY010000081.1, from coordinate 21,442 downwards.
GCCGATCCGTACCGCCGGATCGAACGCGGCCATACCGAGGGTGAGCGCGGCGGCCGACCGGCCCTGCGCGGTGGTGTCCAGCACCAGCAGCACGGGTGCCTCGATCAGCCGGGCGACGTGCGCGGTGGAGGCGTAGTCGCGGCGGCCCACCGCGCCGTCGTGCAGGCCCATGACGCCCTCGATCACGGCGATGTCGGCGGGCGTGGGGACGCTCGCGCCGTGTCGCAGCAGGGGGGCGATCCGGCCGGCCCCGACCAGGAACGGGTCGAGGTTGCGCCCGGGTCGGCCGGCGGCGAGGGCGTGGTAGCCGGGGTCGATGTAGTCGGGGCCGACCTTGTGCGGGCTGACCGTCAGGCCCCGTCGGCGCAGCGCGGCGAGCAGCCCGGTGGCCACAGTCGTCTTGCCGTGTCCGCTGGCCGGCGCGGCGACCACCACCCGGGGCAGCGCCCAGTGTGCGCTCACCACTCGATGCCCTTCTGGCCCTTCTGGCCGGCGTCCATCGGGTGCTTGACCTTGGTCAGCTCGGCGACCAGGTCGGCGGCGGCGACCAGGCGTGGGTCGGCGTCCCGACCGGTGATCACGACGTGTTGGAAGCCGGGGCGGTCGGCCAGGGTGGCGACCACCTCGTCGACGTCCACCCAGCCCCACTTCATCGGGTAGGTGAACTCGTCCAGCACGTACAGCCCGTAGCGCTCGGCGGCCAGGTCACGCTGGACCTGCCGCCAACCTTCCAGGGCGTCGGCGGCGTGGTCGGCGTCGCCGCCGCGCTGGATCCAGGACCAGCCCTCGCCCATCTTGTGCCAGGCCACCGGCGCGCCCTGGCCGGTGCGCTCGTGCACCTCGCCGAGCGCCCGGAAGGCGTTCTCCTCCCCCACCCGCCACTTGGCGCTCTTGACGAACTGGAACACCCCGACCGGCAGCCCGGCCGTCCAGGCCCGCAGGGCCAGCCCGAAGGCGGCCGTCGACTTCCCCTTCATCTGTCCGGTGTGGACGATCAGCAGTGGCCGGTGCCGCCGCTGCCGGGTCGTCAACCCGTCAAGAGGCACCGAACTAGGTTGTCCCTGCGGCATCAGCACTCACTCCCTCGCGTCAGCACTCCCGCGATCTTGCAGTTTCTGTTGGTCATATGCGCACCTCGCCCCTTATGCCGCGACCGGAAGTGCAAGATCGCGGGGGTGGGGGTGGGTGAGGGCTTCCAGGGGGGTTCTTGGGGCGTTCAGCTGGGTGGCCAGGCGGGCGGCCAGGTGCAGGCGGACCGGGCCGGACTCGCAGTCGACGACCACGCAGGGGGCGCCGGTGGCGGCCAGGACGGCGGCCGCCGCTGCCGCCCGGTCCAGCGGGCGGGTGCCCGCCGTGGCTCTCCCGTCGGTGACGATCAGGACCAGTGGGCGGCGCTTCGGATCGCGCAGGCGCTCCACCCGCAACAGGTCCACGGCGGCGAGCAACCCCTCGGCCAGCGGCGTACGCCCGCCGGTGGGCAACTCGGCCAACCGGGTCGAGGCGGCCAGCACCGACGACGTCGCCGGCAGCAGGGTCCGGGCGCCGGCACCCCGGAACGCGATCACCGCGACCTTGTCCCGCCGCTGGTACGCGTCGGTGAGCAGGGCGAGCACCGCGTCCTTCACTGTGGTCATCCGCTGCCGGGCGCCCATCGAGCCGCTCGCGTCCACCACGAACAGCACCAGGTTGCCCTCGCGCCCCTCACGAACCGCCTCGCGCAGGTCGTCCCGGCGCAGTCGCAGCGGACCGGTGACCCGGCCCCGAACCGCCTGGTGCGGCGCGGCGGCGCGGATCGTGGCCGGCAGGTGCAGCGCGCCCACCCGACCCGCCGGCACCCGGGCGCCGGTGGTGCGGCCCCGCCCGGTGCGGGCCCGCGACCGTCGGCCCGGCACCCCGTCACCCAGGCCGGGCGCGGTGAGCACCCGCGCCTTCAGCCCACCCCGGGGTACGGCCACCGGCTGGGACTCCCCACCGCGGGTCGGGTCGTCGGCACCGGTCGCCGACTGCCGGCCACCGCGCGGGCGCGAGTTCCGGCCGTCGCCGCCCTGCTGGTGCTGCGGCCAGCCGTCGTCGTCGCCCCGGTCGCCCGGCTGGCGCGGCGGCCAGCCGTCGGTGCCGTCGGTGCGCCCGTCGGGGCCAGCGCCGTTCCGCGCCGCCGAGTGCCCGGCCGTCCCGGGTTCACAGTGGTCGACGCCGTCGCCGCCCTGCGGTCCGCCACCACTCGGGCCGCCCTCGTTTGGTCCGCCTCCGTTCGGACCGCCCCCGTTCGGGCCGCCGCCGCCGTCCGGGCCACCGCCCTGCGGGCCACTGTCGTCCGGGCCGGCGTTGTCCGGGTCGTCGGGGTGGGCGTCCTGGGCGCGCTGCAACGCCTCGTCGAGGCGCTTCTCGTCCAACCCCGGGGTGTCGAACGGGTCGCGGCGGCGACGGTGCGGCAGCGCCAGCCGGGCCGCCACCCGGACGTCGTCGATGGTGACCCGGTCCCGGCCGTGCCAGGCGGCGTGGGCGAGGGCGGTCCGGGCGGTGACGATGTCGGCCCGCATCCCGTCCACGTCGAACGCCGCACACACCTCGGCGATCTGCCGCAACGCGGCGTCCGGCAGTCGTACCCCGGGAAGTCGGCGGCGGGCGGCGGCCACCTGGCCGGCGATCTCCGCGTCGGCGTCGGCCCAGCGGGCGGCGAAGCCGACCGGGTCCGCGTCGGCGGCCAGCCGGCGACGGACCACCTCGACCCGGATCTCCGGGTCCCGGCTGGCGCCCACCTCCACTGTGAGCCCGAACCGGTCGAGCAGCTGCGGGCGCAGCTCCCCCTCCTCCGGGTTCATCGTGCCGACCAGCAGGAACCGGGCCGCGTGGCTGACCGAGACGCCCTCCCGCTCGACGTGGCTGCGGCCCATCGCCGCCGCGTCGAGCAGCAGGTCGACGAGGTGGTCGTGCAGCAGGTTGACCTCGTCGACGTAGAGCACACCCCGGTGCGCGGCGGCGAGCAGGCCCGGCTCGAAGGCGCGTACCCCCTCGCCGATCGCCTTCTCCAGATCCAGCGCGCCGACCACCCGGTCCTCGGCGGCGCCCACCGGCAGCTCGACGAGGCGGGCCGGGCGGGTCTCGGCGTCGGCGTCGGCCGGGTGCGGGCCGTCCGGGCAGGCCGGGTCGGGCTCGGCCGGGTCACAGCCGAAACGGCAGCCGGCCACCCGGCGCACCGGGGGCAGCAGCGCGGCGAGAGCCCGCACGGCGGTGGACTTGGCGGTCCCCTTCTCACCCCGGACCAGTACCCCGCCGATCGCCGGGGAGACCGCGTTGAGCAGCAACGCCAGCCGCATGTCGGCCATGCCGAGCACGGCGCTGAACGGGTAGATCGTCATGCCCGGTCCTCCAGATCGCCCTCACTGGCCAGGTACGTGTCGCGCAGCCGGTCGAGGGTGGCCGGCTCCGGTTTGGCCCACAGCCCCCGGTCGGCGGCCTCCAACAGCCGCTCGGTGATGCCACGCAACGCCCACGGGTTGGACTTCTCCAGGAACTCCCGGGTGGTCTCGTCGAAGAGGTACGCGGCGGCCAGGTGCTCGTACATCCAGTCGTCGACCACACCGGCGGTGGCGTCGTAGCCGAACAGGTAGTCCACTGTGGCCGCCAGCTCGAACGCGCCCTTGTAGCCGTGCCGGCGCATCGCGGCGATCCACCTCGGGTTTACCACCCGGGCCCGGAACACCCGCCGGGTCTCCTCACCCAGCGTGCGGGTACGCACGTCGTGCGGCATCGCCGAGTCACCCACGTACGCCTGCGGTGACGTGCCGGTGAGGTGGCGGACCATCGCCACCATCCCGCCGTGGTACTGGAAGTAGTCGTCGGAGTCGACGATGTCGTGCTCGCGGGTGTCCTGGTTCTTCACCGCCACCGCGATCCGGGCGAACGAACGCTCCATGTCGGCGCGCGCCTCCCGCCCGTCCAGGCCCCGGCCGTACGCGTAGCCGCCCCACACCGCGTACACCTCGGCCAGGTCGGCGTCGCTGCGCCAGGTCCGGGCGTCGATCAGGGGCAGCAGCCCGGCGCCGTACGCGCCGGGTTTGGAGCCGAAGATCCGGGCGGTGGCCCGCCGCTCGTCGCCGTGCTCGGCGACGTCGGCGGCGACGTGCGCCCGCAGGTAGTTCTCCTCGTCCGGCTCGTTCAGGGCGGCGACCCGCCGGACGGCGTCGTCGAGCAGCGCCACCACGTGCGGGAACGCGTCGCGGAAGAAGCCGGAGATGCGCACTGTGACGTCGACGCGGGGCCGGCCCAGCTCGGCGGTCGGCACCACCTCGATGCCGGTGACCCGCCGGGACCGGTCGTCCCAGACGGGCCGGCAGCCCAGCAGCGCGAGCACCTCGGCGATGTCGTCGCCCTGGGTCCGCATCGCGCTGGTGCCCCAGACTGTCAACCCCACCGAGCGGGGGTACGCCCCGGTGTCGGCGAGGTGCCGGGCCAGCAGCGAGTCGGCGAGGGCCACCCCGACGTCCCAGGCGTTGCGGCTGGGGATGGCCTTCGGGTCGACGGAGTAGAAGTTGCGGCCGGTGGGCAGCACGTTGACCAGGCCCCGGGTGGGTGAGCCGGACGGGCCGGGCGGCACGAACCTGCCGTCCAGCGCCCCGAGGGTGTTTGTCAGCTCGTCGGTGGTCCGGTCCAGTCGGGGTACCAGTTCGGTGGCGGCGAAGTGCAGCACCGCGGCGACGTCCGGGACCGACCGACCGGTCACCTCCGTCACCACCGCGTCAACAGTGTCAACGGCCCAGTCCAGGGTCTCCATGCCGACGACCAGCCGCCGCGCGAGGGCCTCGATGAGGTCGATCGCGTCGGCGGCGGTGCCGGCCGGCCCGTCCACCACGTCGGTCAGCGCGGCGGGCAGCGCCAGTCGCTGTCCCGGCGACGCGAGCAGCTCCTGCTCGTCGAGGGAGTACGCGACGGCGAGGGCCTGTCGCAGGCCGGGCAGGGCCCGGGCGCCGCCCCAGATCTGCGGGGCGCGCAGCACCGCGAGGACCAGGTTGACCCTGGGCTCGCCGGTGGGAGCGTCGGCGAGGATGTGCAGCCCGTCGCGGATCTGCACGTCCTTGACCTCGCACAGGTACCCGTCGAGGTGCAGCACGAAGTCGTCGAAGTCGTCCGCGTCGGGCATCGCCTCGGCGTGCAGGTCGTGGTGCAGCTCGGCGGCGCGCACCAGGTCCCAGATCTGGGCCCGCACGGTGGGCACCTTGGCCGGGTCGAGGGCCTGCACCGTCGCGTACTCGTCGAGCAGTTGTTCCAGTTTGGCCAGGTCGCCGTAGGTCTCGGCGCGGGCCATCGGCGGGACCAGGTGGTCGACGACAACGGCGTGCGCCCGCCGCTTGGCCTGGGTGCCCTCGCCGGGGTCGTTGACGATGAACGGGTACACCAGCGGCAGGTCGCCCAGGACCGCGTCGGGCGCGCAGTCCGCGGCCAGGCCGAGGCCCTTGCCGGGCAGCCACTCCAGGGTGCCGTGCTTGCCCAGGTGCACCACGGCGTCCGCGCCGAAGCCGCCGTCCGCGGCGGGCGCTGTCAACCAGCGGTACGCGGCCAGGTAGTGGTGGCTGGGCGGCAGGTCCGGGTCGTGGTAGATGGCGATCGGGTTCTCCCCGAAGCCGCGGGGCGGCTGGATCAGCAGCACCACGTTGCCGAAGCGCAGCCCGGCGAGCACGATGTCGCCGCCCTCGGTGTACAGCTCGCCCGGCGGCTCACCCCAGTGCTCCCGCATCCGCTCGCGCAGCTCGGCCGGGACCTGGTCGAACCAACGCCGGTACGTCGGCCCGGGTATCCGGGCCTCGGCGGCGGCCAACTGCTCCGGGGTGAGCCACTCCACGTCGTGACCACCGGCGGCGATCAGCGAGTGGATCAGCGCGTCGCCGTCGTCGGGCGGTGGCGCGTCACCCAGGTCGTAGCCGGCCTCGGCCAGCGCGGCGAACAGCCGGACCGCCGAGGCCGGGGTGTCCAACCCGACGGCGTTACCGACCCGCGAGTGCTTGGTGGGGTAGGAGCTGAGCACCACGGCGACCCGCTTGTCGGCGTGCGGCACGTACCGCAGCCGGGCGTGGCGCACCGCGATCCCGGCGACCCGGGCGGCCCGCTCAGGATCGGCGGCGTAGACCGAGAGCCCGTCGGCGTCGATCTGCTTGAACGAGAACGGCACCGACACGATCCGGCCGTCGAACTCGGGGATGGCCACCTGCATGGCGGCGTCCAGCGGGGACAGGCCGGCGTCGCTGTCGGCCCACTGCGCGCGGGTGCTGGTGAGGCAGAGCGCCTGGATGACCGGCACGTCCAGGGCGGCCAGGGCCCCGACGTCCCAGGCGTCCTCGTCGCCGCCACCGGAGGCGTCCGCGGCGACCGCACCGCCGGCCGCCAGCACCGTGACCAGCAGCGCGTCACAGCGGGCGAAGAGCCCGAGTGGGCCGGCGCCCGCGGTCAGCCCGCGCAGCGAGCCGCAGAAGATCGGCAGCGGGTTGCCGCCGGCTTTGTGGACCGCGTCCGCGAGCACGTCGACGAAGTCGGTGTTGCCGGCGAGGGCGTGCGCCCGGTAGAAGACGATCCCCACAGTGGGCCGATTCGGGTCGGCGGGGTGTTCGCCGTGCACGCCGTACGCCGGGGTGGGCGTGGGTGCGGCGAACCCCTCGCCGGTGAGCAGCACCGTGTCGGAGAGGAACCGGGCCAGCTGCCCCAGGTTGTCCGGGCCGCCCTCCACCAGGTACGCCAGCGACTGGGTGACGACCCCGGACGGCACTGTGGAGGTGGCCATCAGCTCCGCGTCGGGCAGCGCCTCACCGCCAAGCACTACCGTCGGCACGCCGGTGGCGAGCACCGCGGCGAGACCGTCCGGCCACGCCTGCCGACCGCCGAGCAGGCGTACGACGACGAGGGCGACCCCGTCGAGCAGGGCGGGCACCTCCTCGGCGGTGACTCGGGCGGGGTTGGCCAACCGGTAGTCGGCACCGCTGGCGCGGGCGGCCAGCAGGTCGGTGTCGGCGGTGGACAGCAGCAGGATGCGCACGGCAGGCTCCGGAAAGTGACGCCCTGGGCCCTCACGGGGGGCGACCGGGGCGATGCGGGTGGGTACGGCGTCAGCCGGTACGACGGCCCGAGCGAACGGCGCCCCGACGCATGCGTCGGGGCCGGTCGGCGCCGGGCGATCAGCTCAGCGGTGCCGGTGGCCGGTGTCCTTGGAATGCACTGCCTGCAGCGCGATACGACGGTAATCGTCGGTGAATGAGACGCCGTGCGTCATCGGGTCCTCCTCGGGTGTCCACGCCCTGGGGTACGTCCCGACGGCCGAAGTATCCTGGCTTCCGGATCGACGCTCTCCCCCGGCCTTCCAACCGCAGACACACGGCCGTGACTCACGAGGGGGGATCGCTCCCCGGTGACAGTGGCGGGACCGCGTCGGATTCGCACCGACTTCCTTCACTGCCGTCAGGCCGCGAATGCTGCCACACCGCCGCGCCGCCGGTCAACGCCGGTCCGGCCCCGCCAGACGGGCGGCACTTATCGAGCTTCAACGATTGGTGCGGGCGCGGCTCCGCGCGACGCAATGCCCCAGATCAATGCCCGACGCCCTTTGCTCTGCTTACCTATGCGCACCGGGCACGGAGGGTCACCGGTGCAGATAGGCAAGCAGAGCAAAGGATGGCCGGACGAGCTCTGACCTGCGCCGACCCTCCGGCAGGGCGGTGCCGGCCGACACCCTCACGTAGGATCGGCGAACGCCACACCAGTGTCCGCGATCAATCTCGGAGGTCGATCACCATGATCGCCCCGCAGTTCCACCACCTTGCGGGCCGGGTCTGGCTCTGTCCGGGCGATCCCGACCCGGAGGCGGTCCAGGCCGGCGTCGCCGTCGTCGTCGACGAACGCGGCAGTGTGATGATCGACGCCGGGCAGAGCCCCGCGCACGCCCGCGAGATCCAGGCCGCGCTGGTCGCCGCCGGGCTTCCGGAGCCGCGCTGGCTGGTCTACACCCATCATCACTGGGACCACGTGTGGGGCGCCTGCGCCTGGCCCGGGGTGGAGATCGTCGGGCACGAGACAGCGGTGTCGCTGCTGCGCGCCGAGGCCGCCCGGCCGTGGAGCCACCGCTACCTGCAAGAGCAGGTACGTGCCGATCCGCGCCTGCGCCCGAGCTTTCAAGCCCGCGCACGCGCGATGGCGTCCTGGGAAGACTTCGCCATCCTGCCGCCAACTCGGACTTTCGCCGACGTGGACGAGCTGCCGGTCGGGGTTCGGCTACGCCACGTCGGCGGCGGGCACGCACCGGATTCGGCAGTGGTGCTGGTGCCCGACTCGGGGGTGATGCTGCTGGGCGACTGCTTCTACCCGCCGCCGGCGCACCTGCGCCGGCCGGAGGACGGCCTCGACGTCGACCTGGTCCGGCGACTGCTCGACAGCACCTACCACTGGTACGTCTCGAGCCACGCCGAGCCGATGACGCGTGAGCAGGTCGGCTCAACCCTCGATGCTGCCTGACCCAGCCTCAGCGGGCGTGGCGTTCCGGGTGGGCCCGGCTCCAGGTCCGCATCCGTTCCGGGTAGCCGGTGCGCGCCGCCTCGTACAGCGGCACCGCGTGCTTGCGGGCGATGGCCCCGGCCGCGCGGGGCGTTCCGGTACGGCGGCGGATCCACTCGCCGTCGTGGGCGATCGCCATCACCGTGGTGTCCGTCGCGGTCGTCTCCGGTTCCAGGTAGAACTCCACCCCGCGCCGGGTGGCGACGAACGCCTCCAGCGCCGCGAGGTCGTCGCGGGTCGCCTCCCGGTCCAGCTTCGTCGGGGTCGCCTCGGCACCCCGTGACCGGCGGTTGAACCAGCTCATGCCCCGCCCCTCTCCTCGACGTCCCTCCAGTGCAGCACCGGTTCCTGGCAATACGCTGCGCGCCGGATGGGAGAGAGCTGACCTACCTCGGGAAAGCCGGGTGGAACCCGCGGCGGGTGGGCGGTGTCATGAGTGTGATCCGAACGGAGGCTTCCCTGGACGACGAGGCGCTCGTCACCCGCGCTCGGGCAGGTGACCTGGAGGCGTACAACCTCCTGGTCGCCCGGCACACCGCGTCCGCGTACCGGACCGCGGTGCTGCTCGGCGCGGGCTCGGACTCCGAGGACGTGATCCAGGAGGCGTTCGTGAAGGCGTACCGGAAGCTGTCCCGTTACCGGGGTGACGCGTCCTTCCGGTCGTGGCTGCTCGCGATCGTCGCGAACGAGACCCGCAACCTGCACCGCTCTCGTGGCCGGCGCGACGGGCTCGTCCTGCGGGCGGCGGCAGCGGACCCGACGTCCGAGGTCGCCGGGGACGACGCGGTCGGCGCGGTCCTCGCCGGGGAGCGCCGGGCGTCGCTGGTGCAGGCCCTGCGACAACTGCCGGTACGGGACCGTGAGGTGATCGTCTGCCGGTTCTTCCTCGATCTCACCGAGGAGGAGACGGTGGCGGCTCTGGGCTGGCCCCGGGGCACTGTGAAGTCGCGTACGTCCCGGGCGCTGGCGAAGCTACGCGGCCTGCTCGACCGTGCGGAGGTCCGGCATGGGTGACCTCGAACGGGAACTGCGCCACCTGTCCGCCTGGCTGGACACCCCCGAGCCGCCCGATGTGACCGCCCGCGTCCGCGTACGACTCGGCACGCCCGCGCCCCGGCGGCGCCGGTGGCGGTCGCTCGCCGCGGTGGCGCTCGTCGCCCTGCTGGTGGCGCTGTTGCCGCCGACGCGGGCGGCGATCGCTGACGTCGTCACGGGGCTGCTGCGCTTCGCCGGGGTCAGCATCGCCACCTCGACCGCCCCGACGCCGCCCGGCGGCACCGCGTCGCCGTTGCCCGGGCAGCGGACCGTCGTCCTGGACGAGGCGCAACGGGCGGTGCGGTTTCCGATCCGCCTGCCGGCGATGCTGGGCACGCCCGAACAGGTGCTGGTCGCCGACCCGGACGCCACGGGCCGGTACCGGGTGGCGACGCTGCTCTACGACGGGGGCGCGCTGCGCGTCGACGCGTTCGACGGTCGCCTCGACCTGGCCTTCCACAAGGAGGTCACCCCGCCGGGCGCGAACTGGGTCCAGGTCAACGGCGACTTCGCCGTCTGGGTCGACGGCCCACACGCGTTGTCCTACGTGGACCGGGCGGGCGGGATCCGCCGGGAGACCGCCCGACTTGCCGGCTCGACCCTGATCTGGCAGGACAACGACGTGAGCTACCGGCTTGAGGGCACCCTCACCAAGGCCGAGGCGATCGAGATCGCCCGCTCACTGGGCTAGGAACCCGGCGGGCCTGGGCGGTGTCGGAAAGGTGCGACGAGTCGTCGACGCGTACCGGAAGGGGCGAGATGGTTTCCTGGGGCAGGTTGATGCTGGCATCCTCGATGGTCCTGCTGGCGGGGTGCACCATCACAACCAGCGGGGCGGCGCCGACGGCGGGTGCGGCCACCACGGCGGGCACCGCGACCGCCTGCGCGGCACGGGTCGAGACGGGGTCCCTGCCGGACTGGGCGGACGCCGGATTCAGCGGGGACGCGCGGGTTCCGCACGTCTTCGGCGCGAAGGGTGACATCGTGGCGGTGTTGTTCGCCCATCCGCTGCGCCAGGTCCGGACGGACGGGTCGAACAACAAGATCCTGTGGGTGGCTCGCGCCGCCACGACCTCGCCCGACCCGACGGCACCGGCAACCCTGGTGATCACCGCGGCACTGGACGGCACCGACACCCGGGTGACCCGGGAGGTCGCCGGCGGGCCAGGGCCGTCGATCATCGACCTGCCGCAGGCCGGCTGCTGGCGCCTCGACCTGCGCTGGTCCGGGCACGCCGACACGATGGACCTGGTCTACGCCCCCTGAGCCAGCGCCGGGTCGGCTACGAAACCACCAGGGACCTGACGCCGGCGCTCGCCGCCGGCTTCACCACCACCGGCTCTCTCCGCGTCTGGCTGCACGCCTAGCGCTCCGGCCACTGGCCGCGCGCACGGACAGCTATGCTGGGCGGCATCGGCACCGATCCGGCCATCACCGGGGAGCCTCCGGAAGAACGGGCAGTTCGACAGCCCCAGTAGAACCGGACGTAACGGCACGTCACGTCGCGTAATTGAGCGGCGCCTGCACCGTCGAGGCGCAAGCGGGGTGGTACCGCGGAGTCCTGGCCATACGCCCGGCGCTTCGTCCCCGCGTGGGCAGTGAGCTGATGCCCGTGCGAGCGGACGTGAAGTGTAGGGAGAACGTCGGTGCCGGACGGTCCGTCGAAGTCACCATTCGTGCCACTGCCCACCAAGATCGACCTTGGTGGGATGGACCGTGCGGTCATCGAGTGGTGGCAGGCCAACAACGTGTTCGACCGGAGTCTGGAGCAGACGGCCGACGGTCCGCCGTGGGTGTTCTACGAGGGTCCGCCGACCGCCAACGGCACGCCGGGCACCCACCACATCGAGGCGAGGGTCTTCAAGGACCTCTTTCCCCGGTACCGGACGATGCGGGGCTTCTCGGTGCCGCGCCGTGCCGGGTGGGACTGCCACGGCCTGCCCGTTGAGCTCGCGGTGGAGAAGGAACTGGGGCTCGGCGGCAAGCCGGACATCGAGAGGATGGGCGTTGCAGAGTTCAACGCCCGGTGCCGCACCTCGGTGCTGCGGCACGTGGACGAGTTCGTCCAGCTCAGCGAGCGGATGGGTTACTGGATCGACCTGGAGCATCCGTACCAGACCATGTCCCCGGAGTACGTGGACAGCGTCTGGTGGTCGCTGAAGCAGATCCACGACGGCGGGCGTCTGGTGGAGGACTTCCGGGTCGCGCCGTACTGCACCCGCGACGGCACGACCCTGTCCGACCACGAGGTGGCGCAGGGGTACGAGACCGTCACCGACCCCTCCGTGTACGTGCGGTTTCCGTTGCGCGGGGAAGTAGCCGGACACAGCGGTGTCGACCTGCTGATCTGGACCACCACCCCGTGGACCCTGGTGTCCAACACCGCCGTCGCCGTACATCCCGCTGTGACGTACGCCCTCGCCCGCACCGGGCAGGGCACGTTCGTCGTCGCCGAACCGCTGACCCAGCGGGTCCTCGGCGACGAGGCGGAGATCCTGGCGACCGTACCGGGGTCGGCCCTGGAGGGTTTGCGGTACGAGCGGCCGTTCGACCTGGTGGACATCCCGGACGCGCACCGGGTGGTCCTCGCGGAGTACGTCACGACCGAGGACGGCACCGGCCTGGTGCACCAGGCGCCGGCCTTCGGCGCCGATGACCTCGCCGTCTGCCGCGCGTACGGATTGCCGCTGGTGAACCCGGTCGCCCCGAACGGACGGTTCAACGACGGCATCGACCTGGTCGGTGGCGTGTTCTTCAAGGACGCCGACGCGTTGCTCATCGACCGCCTGAAGAAGTCCGGTCGGTTGTTCCGGCACGAACCGTTCGAGCACCCCTACCCGCATTGCTGGCGGTGCCACACCCCGCTGATGTACTACGCGCAGCCGTCCTGGTACATCCGGACGACCGAGGTCCGCGACGAGCTGACGCGGGAGAACGAGAACACCAACTGGTTCCCGGAGCACATCAAACACGGCCGCTACGGCGACTGGTTGAAGAACAACATCGACTGGGCGGTGTCCCGCTCCCGGTACTGGGGCACCCCGCTGCCGCTGTGGCGATGCCCGGACAACCACGTGACAGCTGTTGGTTCCCGGACGGAACTCGGGGAGCTGGCCGGCGCCGACCTGTCCGAGCTGGATCCGCACCGCCCGTACGTCGACGAGATCACCTTCGCCTGCCCGGACTGCGGCCAGGTCGCCAGTCGGGTCCCCGAGGTGATCGACGCCTGGTACGACTCCGGGGCGATGCCGTTCGCGTCGTTGGGCTACCCCCACGTGCCGGGCAGCAAGGAGATCTTCGAGCGCACCTACCCGGCCCAGTACATCTGCGAGGCGATCGATCAGACGCGGGGGTGGTTCTACACGCTGATGGCGGTGGGCACGCTGGTCTTCGACCGGTCCCCGTACGAGAACGTCGTCTGCCTCGGGCACATCCTGGCCGAGGACGGCCGCAAGATGAGCAAACACCTGGGCAACATCCTGCTGCCGATCCCGTTGATGGACACACACGGCGCCGACGCGGTGCGCTGGTTCATGGCCTGCTCCGGCTCACCGTGGTCGCCGCGCCGGATCGGGCCCGGCCCACTCGACGAGATCGTCCGCAAGGTGTTGATGACCTACTGGAACACCGCGGCGTTCTTCTCCCTCTACGCGGCGAACTCGACGTGGGCGCCGCACCTGGCGCAGCCGGTCGCCCAGCGACCGGTGTTGGACCGGTGGATCGTCGGCGAGGTCCACGCCCTCGCGGCCGCCGTCGACGAACGGATGCAGAACTACGACACGGCGCGCGCCGGCCGACTGCTCGCCGACTTCATCGACGACCTGTCGAACTGGTACGTACGGCGGTCGCGGCAGCGTTTCTGGGAGGGCGACCCCGACGCCCTCACCACCCTGTACGAGTGCCTCGACATCCTCACGCGGTTACTGGCGCCGTTCATTCCCTTCGTCACGGAGGAGGTGTGGCAGCAGGTCGTCCGGCGCGGTGCCGAGTCGGCTGCGGAGTCGGTGCACCTGGCGACCTGGCCCACACCCGACACCGCGTTGATCAGCACGGAGTTGTCGGCCCAGGTGGCCACGGCGCGGGCGTTGGCCGAGGCGGGCCGGTCCGCGCGTAAGGCGAGCAGTCTGCGGATCCGTCAGCCGTTGAGTCGGGCGCTCGTGGGGCTGCCGGCCGGCACCGTTCTCCCGCAGGCGTTGCTCGACGACATCGGCGACGAGTTGAACGTGAAGGTCCTCCAGCCGCTCGATGCCCAGAGCGGGGTCATCGACGTGCAGGTCAAAGCGAACTTCCGGACCCTGGGCCGCCGGTTCGGCAACCGCACCCAGCACGTCGCGAAGGCGATCGCCGCCGTGGCTCCCCGGGACCTGGTCGACGGTGTCCGGGCGAACGGGACGTACCCACTGTCGGTCGACGGTGCGCAGGTCGAGGTGGGCCTGGACGACATCCTGATCACGGAGGTTCCGCGCACCGGTTGGGTGGTGGAGTCCCAGCGCGGCGCGACGATCGCGTTGGACACCGAGATCACCCCCGAGCTGGCAGCCGAGGGCGTCGCACGCGACGCCGTCCGCATCATCCAGCAGGCCCGCCGCGACGCCGACTTCGAGGTCTCCGACCGGATCACGGTGTCGATCGCCGCCCCCGCGGACGTCGCGGCGGCGATCTCCACGCATCAGAAGCTCATCGCGCACGAGACCCTCGCGCTCCAGCTGACGGTCACGGACGCGTTGTCGGAGGGGTTCTCCGGCACTGTTGGCGACGGTCAGGAAATTGTGGTGCACGTCGTGCGGGCCTGAGACGGCGACCGTGACCAGTGCGGGTGCGCAGCGCAGTCGGCCGCGCACCCGCTACCGCCCGGCGGCGAGGTGGGTTAGTTCTTCACTACCGACGGAGCAGTTTCAGCGGAGGGCGGCGGGCGCAGCACCGGCACCAGCAACAGGGTCGGCAGCAGGAGCAACGGCACCGCCAGCAGCGCGCGTAGGGTGCCGACCTCGTCGCCGACCAGCCCCAGCAGCGGCGGGCCACCGAGGAACGCGGTGTAGCCGATCACCGCGACCACGCTCACCCGCACCGCCGCGTGCGCCTCGTCGTCGGCCGCCGCGCTCATCCCGACCGGGAAGCCCAGCGACGCGCCCAGGCCCCACAGCGCGACGCCGATGACGGCCACCGGCCCGGAGCCCGCCAGCACGGCCAGGCCGGCGCCGACCACGGCGAGTCCGATGGTGCCGCTGAGCACCGCCACCCGACCCCACCGGTCCAGCGCGATGGTGCCGACGGTGCGTCCAACGGTCATGCCCACCACGAAGACCGCGAAGACCGCCGCGCCGGCGGCCTCGCTCAGGTCCCGCCCATCGATGAACGCGACGGCCAACCAGTCGTTGGCGGCACCCTCGGTGAACGCCGCCACCAGCACGAACAGCCCGATCAGCAGGGTGCGCGGCTCCCGCCAGGCGGCGAGTTGCGCCCGGCGACGGGCGGCCGGGGTGGCGTCCGCCGGGTCGCCGGTGTGATCGCTGCCCACTGGCAGGAACGTCCGGGCGGCGAGCGCGGTGCCGGTCAACACGACAACCGCCACCGCGACGAGATGCGCGCCGACCGACACGTCGAACCGCGCCGCTCCGGCGCCGAGCGCCGCTCCGGCCACCGAACCGAGGCTCCACCCGGCGTGGAACCGGGGCATGATCGTACGGCCCAGCCGCCGTTCCACCGCCGCGCCCTCGACGTTCATCGCCACGTCGCAGGCGCCGGAGCCGTAGCCGAGGGCGACCAGTCCGAGCGAGACGATGGCGAACGACCCGGTCATCGTGGCGCCCAGCCCCGCCACGGTCAGGCCGACGGCGACCAGCACGGTGGCCATCGTGACGGTGCGGGCCGCACCGAACCGCTGGGCGAGCAGGCCGGAGGTGGGCATGGCGAGCAGCGCGCCGACGCTCATCGCCAGCAGCAGCAACCCGAGTCGGCCGGCGGAGAGGTCCAACGCCTCCCGGACCGCCGGGACGCGGGAGAACCAGCTGCCGACGGCCAGCCCGTTGAGGGTGAAGGTGACAGCGACGCCGTTGCGGGCGAGTCGCACCGTCCGCAGGGTCGGCGATGCGGTGTCCGGGGCTACGGGTGGACTGGTGGGGGCGCTCACGAGGGTGGGTCCTCTTTCTCGGGGTGATCTCCTGGGACGATCGCACACCTGAGAGCGCTACCACCACAACCGGGGACCGCCCCTTACCGCTGCTGGTCCGGCCGGGGCATGATGTGAGCTGGCGTTGGTCCGACCGGACGGGCCGCCGCAGGAGGCGACGATGACGACAGCGGCACACCGAGCGGCCACTCTCGAGGACGTGGCCCGGGTCGCCGGGGTGTCCCGGTCCACGGCGTCGCGGGTGATCGCCGGCACGGGGTTCGCCTCGCCGGCCGCCCGGAAACAGGTCACGGCAGCCGTCGACCAGCTCGGCTACGTGCCCAACCCGGCCGCCCGGGCGCTGGTCCGCGGCGGCGGCGTACGCCTGGTGGTGGCCGTTCTGGGCACCAGCGCCGCGGTGCTGGACGACCCGTACGTGCACCAGGTGGTCGGCGCGGCCGCCCGGGTGTGCACGCCCGCCGGTGTCGGGGTGGCGCTGTACTGGCTGCCGTTCGGCGACCCCCGCAGCCTCGACCAACTCGACGGGGATCGCAGCGTGTGCGGGGTGATCCTGGTCAACACCACCGAGGAACTGCTGGCGGCGGTGCCCCGGTCGCTGCGCGGTCGGGTGGTCTCGATCGGCGTCGGCTCGGCGACAGTGCCGTCGTTCGACGTCGACAACGCCGCCGGCTCCGAGGAGGTGCTGCGCCATCTGTACGCCTCGGGTCGCCGCCGGATCGCCATGGTGACCGGCCCCCGGTGGCTGCCCTGCGCGCAACGCCCGGTGCAGACGTACCGCCGACTGATGGCCGAGGCCGGCCTACCGGAGCGGATACTGCCCGGGGACTTCCGGGCGGCGCGCGGCCGGACGGCGGCCGGCGAGGCGCTGCGCCGCTGGCCGGACATCGACGCGATCTACGCGATCAGCGACGACACCGCGCTCGGGGTGATCGCGGGCCTGCGGGACGCCGGTGCGCGGGTGCCCGGCGACGTCGCGGTGGCCGGCTTCGACGACATTCCGTTGGCCGGGATGACCGCCCCGGCGCTGACCACGGCGAGTCATCCGGTGGGGCGGATCGCCGTCGCCGCGGCCACCGCCCTGCTGGACGGGCGCCCGGCGGCTCCGGTGACCCTCTTCCCGTCCGCCCTGGTGGCGCGGGCCAGCGCCTGAGTCGACGCTCGGTCGAGCACGCTGACGGTTAAGCGCGTACGGGCCGGGTAACCGCGTCGGACCTTTCGTCCACCGTGAGGAGCGCCGACCCGTGTCCGACTCCGCGCCGTCGCGCTGGGACCCGGCGCCGAGCCCTCGGGACGGCCGGTTGAGCGCCCGCCGCCACCCGCCGGTGGCGCCGGGCCGCACCGGGCTGGTGCCGATGACCGGCCCCGACGGTGACCGGCTGGCCCTGGGGTACGCCCCGGAGCCGGCGACCGACGGTTCGGCGTACCGGTTGGTGCTGCTCCTGCACGGTGCGGGCGGTTCGGCGCGGCAGGGACTGGACCTGCTGTTGCCGGTCGCGGACGCGCAGCACCTGCTGCTGGTCGCCCCGGACTCGTCGGCGGCCAGTTGGGACCTGATCGCCGGCGGCTTCGGGGCGGACGTGGGGCGCATCGACGGGCTGTTGGCGACCGTCTTCGACACCTACCCGGTGGCCGACGTGACTGTCGGCGGCTTCTCCGACGGCGCCTCGTACGCGCTGTCGCTGGGTCTGGCGAACGGGGATCTGGTCGACGCGGTGCTGGCCTTCTCACCCGGTTTCGCCGCGCCACCGGTCACCCACGGCCGGCCACGGATCTTCATCTCGCACGGTGTCGACGACCGGGTGCTGCCCATCGACGTGTGCAGCCGCCGTCTCGTCCCCCACCTGCACGACCTCGGCTACGACGTGACCTACCAGGAGTTCCCCGGCGGCCACGACATCCCCGCCCCGATCCGCCATTCCGCCATCGCCTGGCTCACCGCCCATCCTTGAAGGCCAGGGAACCGCCGCTGATCGTGCGGACGTCAGACCGGCGGGAGGCCGAGGGCGTCGTCGACGCGGGCGAGGACGGCGGCGTCGTCCTCCGGGTTGACGCCGCGCAGCAGGTCGATGGCCGTGGCCCGGACCTGACCGATGATCATCGCTAGGGGCAGGGTCTGTGTGGGACCGAAGAGCTGCCCGGCGGCGTGCACCGCGGCCAACGCCGACTCGTCGGCCCGGGTGGCGTGCCGGTCGGCGGTCTCCTCCTGCCCGTTGAGGTCGGCGGCGAGGGCGGCACCGGCCTGACGGACCGCCTCGGCCAGTGACCGCAGGGCCGCGCCCAGCTCGGGCGACGCCGGGGTGTGCAGCCGGCTCAGGGTCACGCCCGCTCGGGCCAGCACCCGGACGTTGCGTACCGCGTAGTCGATCTGCCGGATCGACTCGTCCACCGAGCGCAGCCGGCCGATGTGCCGACGTCGCCGGACGTTGAGCCGCAACGCCTCGCCGGCGGCCAGCACACCGTCGCGCAGCCCGTCCACCCGGGCGTCCATCCCCCGCGCCTGACGCAGCGCGGCGACCGCCGCCGGCTCGTCGCGGTCGTCCAGCGCGTCGGCGATCCCGCCGAGCAGCCCGGCCAACTCGTCGAAGGTCCGCCGCACCTCGGCGACCAGCGGGGCCAGCGGATGCCGGGCGTCGACCAGCAGGCTGACCGCGAGGGCGACCGCGCCGCCGACCAGCGCGTCGACGAAGCGGAACGGCACCAACGAGCCGTCCGGTGGTGCGACCACCACCAGGTAGAGCGCGGAGACCGCCGCCTGCACCAGTGTCACGCCGGTGGCACCGAAGGCCACCGCGAGGAGGACGGTGAGCAGGATGACGGTGAACACCGTCCAGGTGCTGCCCGGGCCGAGCGCCTGCACCACCAGGTCCGCGACGAGCACCCCGGCGGCGACCCCGAGGATGACCTCGACGGCCCGGCGGATGCGCTGCCCCCGGGCCTGCCCGAGGACGATCAGCGCGGCGGCCGGCGCGAAGAAGGGCTGCGGGTGCCCGAGCAACCGGGTGGCCAGCAGCCAGGCCACGGTCGCCGCGACGGTCGCCTCCAGCACCGGCCGCCAGCCGTGCCGCAACCGCCCGCCGGCCGTCCGCAGGCCGCTGAACCGCACCATCGCCCAACCTCTCCCACCCACGCCGGCCGGCCCGCCGCACCGGACGCGCCGGCCCGACGCCAAGCCGCCAGCTCACCACACCGCCACGAGCGCACGCCGGCACACCGCCAGAAGCGCGACACCACGCCGCCAACGCACCGCAGCATGCCCGTCCGCTCCCCCTTTGGAGCTGATGCCGTAGACGAATCAGACGCGATGTCGTAAACGATTCAGCTCCAAAGGGCCGGCCCACGGCACCATGCCGGCGGCGCACGGCATCCGGGGCGATCGTCTCCCATCACGCGTCGGACCTGATCACCGGGCTGCTCCACGCCCCAACTCGACGTGCCCGCGCGCAGTCAGGCTCAGGTCGGCGCGGCTGGCCGCGGTGCCGGGCTGGCGGGGCGCTGAGCGCGCCCGCGCCGGCCAGTCGGTCGAAGAGCAGCCCGTCCACGAACGCCACGAACTGGTCGCCCTGCCGATCGGGGTCGGCGGCCCCGGCCCGGGTCAGCAGGTCCCGGGCCTGCACCCGCAGGCCGGTGCCGTGTTGCAGAATGCCGCGCAGCTCGGGCCGGTGCACCGCCTCCAGCAGGCAGGCGTAGCGGGCGAGGCTCCGGCTGCGTCCGGTGCTCAACCAGCGGTCGAGCACCTCGGCGACACCGGCGGCGAGCGCGTCAAGGTCG
Organism: Micromonospora sp. H61; assembly: GCF_018070325.1. GTDB lineage: Bacteria > Actinomycetota > Actinomycetes > Mycobacteriales > Micromonosporaceae > Micromonospora > Micromonospora salmantinae. The sequence goes on along the minus strand of NZ_JAGPXY010000081.1, from coordinate 1,977 downwards.
CCGCCGTCGAGCCGGGGGGGCAGTCCGACGACCGCCTCGATCAGCGCCTGTCGGGTCCTCAGGTACGCGGAGGTGGTGCCCGGCGGCATTCCGGCGCGGCCGTCGACCGCCCGGTGGGTCAGGGCTCGCATGCCACCGCCGGCGATCAGTTCGATGGCCGCGTCGGTCAGCGACGCGATCCGGTTCGCCCTCGCCGTCATTGGCGCCCCCGACGAGCTGACGGCAGTGCGGGAGCGCTTCGGCGACTGGCACGACCCGATTCCGGAGCTTCTCGCGGCAACCCCACCCGACGTCGTGTTGCGCAACGACATCCACTACCTGGCCGAGCCGCTGCCCTCGTACTGCGGGGCCGGGTGGCGCTGCTCGGTGACGCCGCCCACCCGATGACACCCAACCTCGGGCCGGGTGCCGGGCAGGCCATCGAGGACGCGGTGGTGCTCGGCGCGGTCTGCGCCCGCGGCGCCGAGAAAGTGCCCGCCGCCCTGGCCGCGTACGACGAGCAGCGTCGACCACGCAGTCAGTCCGTTGCCCGGGCCTCCTACGTCGCCGGGCGGTTCGGACAGCAGCTGCACAACCCGATTGCCTTCGCGATGCGGAACATCGCGTTGCGGCTCACCCCGGGCCGGGTCGCCCTGCGCAGCATGGCCCGTTACGCGGACTGGCGACCGCCGGCGGGCTGAGCCGGCCCAGCGATCCGGCCGGTGACCAGGGCGGCGTACTCCGCCGAGGCGAAGAACTCGGTCAACACCTCCACGGTGCCCGGCGTCCACAAACGACCGTCGAGCACCTCCGCGCCGGGGACGAAGAGCATCGCCGCGCCCTCGCCGAGCACCACGTCCTCCTGCCGGGCCGTGGTGCTGCCGAGGAAGTAGTGCTTCACCCGGGCCAACTCGGGCAGCGTTTGCACGGCGACCGGGCGCAGTGGCCCGTCGGCCCGCAGGCCGGTCTCCTCCAACAACTCCCGCTCGGCGGTCTGCTCCGGCGTCTCCCCCGGCTCGCCGTGGCCGCCGGGCAGCCCCCACACGTTCGGGTGGTGCGTCGCGTCGCCGTCGCGCAGTTGCAACAGCAGCCGCCCGTCGGGATCCACCAGCAGGACGCACGCGACAATTCTCATCCGACCAGACTAGGGCCGACGAGGAACCGTCGTGGCCCCAAAGCTCCAGAATAGTCATTCGGGTCGCCGTCGGGGCTAATCAAAGGCGACAGTGCGCCGGTACAATCGGCGACTTCGTTGTGACCGATCGCTGACTGCTGATGGTGAAAGCGATCACACACACTGAGCCCATGAACAGGAGAGTCAACCGCGGTAGGGCACTCCGCGTCGCGGTGTGCCTCCTTCTTCTCGCCGCGCTGAGCGGCTGCATGCAACTCAACATGGGGTTGACCGTCAACGCCGACGACACGGTCGACGGGCAACTCCTGCTGACGGCTCAGAAGTCCGTGCTGAGCGGCCGTAACAAGAACCTCCCGGTCGCCTTCGCCGAGTTGCGGCAGAACATCCCCGCCCTACCGGCGGGTGAGGAAACCCTTTACCAGGACGACACTTTCTACGGCTCCCAGATCAGTTACCGCAAGGCACCGCTGGCCGGTTTCGACACCGAGAGCGTGAAACTGGTCAGAGACGGCGACCTCTACCGCTTCACGCTGCCGCTCGATCCCAAGAAATATGGCGGAAAGGTTGCGGAGCAGAATCCGCAGAACCAACAGGCGTTCCTCAAGCTCATGTCGTTCGAGATCTCGGTGACATTCCCCGGCCGGGTGATCGACAGCAATGGCACCGTCAACGGCCGTTCGGTCAGTTGGAAGGTCGATCCCAACCAGGAGAAGCCAGCCGAGCTGCGGGCCGTGGCCGAGGCGCCACCCCGACCGTCCACCTCGCCGGTTGCCGCCGGCGAGGAGGACGACGGCGGATTCCCCTGGCTGCTCGTCGTCGGCGGTGTCCTCCTCCTGCTGCTGGTCGCCGCGGTGGGCGTACTC
>NZ_JAGPXY010000080.1 GCF_018070325.1 Micromonospora sp. H61 | reverse complement strand
GCCTTCTACTCCCGCTTCGTCGGCGGCGGGGACCTCGTCTTCGACATCGGCTCCCACGTGGGCGACCACATCGCCAGCTTCCGTCGCCTCGGTGCCCGGGTCGTCGCTGTGGAACCGCAGCCACTGTGTCTGCGCGTCCTGCGGGCGATCTACGGCGACGACGACCAGGTGACCCTTGTCGACGCGGCGTGTGGCGCGCTCCCTGGGCGCACCCGGTTGCACGTCAACTCCGCCAACCCCACCGTCTCGACCGCCTCACCGGACTTCGTCCGCGCGGCGAGGGGCGCGGGCGGGTGGGAGGGCCAGGTGTGGGACACCGACATCGAGGTCCCGGTGGTCACCGTCGACGCGCTGATCGAGACGTACGGCGTGCCGACCTTCACCAAAATCGACGTTGAGGGTTTCGAGGACGAGGTGCTGGCCGGCCTGAGCCGCCCACTGCCCGCCTTGTCGTTCGAGTTCACCACCATCGCCCGTGCGGTCGCCGACCGGTGTCTCGATCGCCTGACCGCGCTGGGCTTCGACGGCTTCGACGTCGCAGTGGGCGACGACAAGTCGATGACGTTCCGACGGTGGATGTCCGCGACCGACCTGGCGACGCACCTGCACGACCTGCCGCACGCCGCGAACTCCGGCGACGTGTACTGCGTGTCCGGAACCCTGGCGGCCACCACCGACGGCTGACCTGAGCACTGGTCACCGCCACGGTGAACGGGGCCGGGCCCGACGATCAGATGACCGTCGAGCGACGGGCCGCGCCGCCTGACAAGGTCACCTATGCTCGGCGCGTGATCCCCCCGGCACTCGAAATCCGTGGCCTGGTCAAGACCTTCGCGGCGCATCGCGCGGTGGACGGCATCGATCTGACCGTCCACCCCGGCACCTTCCACGGCATTGTCGGGCCCAACGGCGCCGGCAAGTCCACCACCATCGGGATGGCCGTCGGCCTGGTCACCCCGGACTCCGGGCAGATCCGGATCCTCGGCCACGACGCGCTGCGCGACCGCCGCCAGACCCGCGCGCTGACCGGCGTGCTGCCCGACGGCCTCGACTTCCCCGAACGCCTCACCGGTGCCGAACTGCTGCGCTACAGCGCCGGCCTGCGCGGGCTGCCCCGCGCCACTGCCACCGACCGTGCCGCCGAACTGATCGACGTGCTCGGCCTGACCAAGGGCGCCGGCACCCCGCTGGCCGACTGCTCCACCGGCACCCGCAAGAAGCTCGGCCTCGCCCAGGCGCTGCTGCACGCGCCCCGGCTGCTCGTGCTCGACGAACCGTTCGAGGCGGTCGACCCGGTCTCCACGGCCACCATCCGCCAGGTGCTGCGCCGGTTCGTGGCCGGCGGCGGCACCTGCGTGCTGTCCACCCACTCGATGCTGCTCGTCGAGCAGATGTGCGACGAGGTCACCGTGATCCATCAGGGCCGGGTGGTCGCCGCCGGGTCGGTCGCCGAGGTCGCCGCCGGCCGCAGCCTGGAGGACCGGTTCGTCGAGTTGGTCGGCGCCGAAGCCTCCGGCAGCGCCGGTCTGGCCTGGCTGACCGGGGCACGATGAGCACCGAACTGAGCGCCCCCGGCCGGCTGGGCGGCACCCTCGGCGCGATCGCGGTGCCGGCCCGGATGCGCGCCACGATGCTGCGTCGCTCGCTGCGCGAGCACCCCGGGCCCACAGTGGCCGGCCTGGTCGGTCTGCTCGCCGCCGCCTGGTTGATCCGGTACGCGCTCCGCGGCGACCAGCACACCCTCGGCCTGCTCGCCGGGGCGTGGGTCCTCGGCTGGATCGTGTTGCCGCTGCTGCTCGGTGGCGGGCGCGGCCGGGTCCGCCCGGCCCACCTGCGGCTGGAGCCGATCGGCGGGATCCCGGCCGCAGTCGGCCCGGCCGTCTCGCTGGTGGCACTCGCCGCGCTGCCGGTGCACGCCGCCCGGTACGGCGCCGTCGCGGTCCTCGTCACCGCCGGCGGCGCGGTGCTGCTCTGGCTGCTCGGGCTGATCGGCTCGGCGATCGCGCTCGAGGTCGTCGGCCACGCCGGCGGTCCGGCCGGGGCGCTGCTCACCGGCGTCTTCACCGGTACGGCGATGGGTGTCGCCGGGTCGCTCTGGGCGGTCTTCCCGTGGGTGTCGGTCCTGCTCGTGGCAGCGCCGGAGGAGGTGGTCCGGGCCATGGCGTACGTGCCGAGCGCCTGGCCGCTCTCCGCCGTGACCGGGCCAACCGGGCAGGGGGCGCGCCTGACGGCGACCCTGGTGGGCATCGTGGCGCTCTGCGCCGCCGCGTACATCATGCTCGTCCGAAGGGTGATCGCCACGGGCGTGCCGTTCCGGCCGCGCCGGACCACAGCGCTCCCGCTCGTGCGGCGCGGCGGCGACGATCTGGCCGCGCGGCGCGGAACCACGGCGGCGTCACCGGCCGAAGATGGGCAGGCGCAGCGCGGCTGGCGGGCGTGGGTGCCGGCCGCGACGCGGGCGGTCGTCGGCCGTGAGCTGCGTGCCTGGACGCGGCATCCGTTGCGGTTGCAGTATCTGGCGTTCGCCGTGGTGTACGCGGCGCTGCTCGCCGGGCTGCCGCTGCTGTCCGACGTGGACCTGCTGCTGCCGTGGGCCGGGCCGCTCGCTGTGCTCGGCGTGGCGGCGATGTCGGCCGGGCTGGTCGGGCTGGACGGCACCGCGTTGTGGCTGCCGCTCACCACGCCCGGCGGCGAACGGGCCGAGGTCCGGGGCCGGGCCCTGGCCTGGCTGGTGCTGGTCACCCCGATCGGGGTGCTGCTCGCCGTCGCCGGTGTCATCCTCGCGCCCGACGTCGACCCGCTGGCCGCGCTCTCCACCCTGCCGGCTCTGCTCGGCGCGGGCGCGTCGGTGCCGGTGTGGGTGTCGCTGCTGCGCGTACGCCCGGTGGCCGACCCGCGGCATCCGACCGCGGCCGACAACCCGACCGACATCGTCAGTGTGCTGGTCGCCACCGCGGCTGGGCTGCTCGCCACCGCGCCGGTGCTCGCCCTGGTGATCTGGGGCCCGTCGGAGGTGGCGCCGCTGTTGCCGCTGGTCGGGCTGCTCGGAGGCGCCGCAGCCTGGTGGGGTGGCGTGTGGTTGGCCGACGAGCGGCTCGCCCGGCGCGGCACGACGGTGCTCGCCGCGGCAGGTCAGCGGAGCCGGCCTCCGGAGACGGTGCTCCCGCTGACCTGGGACCTGCAGTGGTGTCGGGAGAACACGTCGACCGCCTGGGCGCTGGGGTTGCTGACGGTCGGGTGGATCCCGGTGATCCCGCAGGGGTTGATGCCGTTGGCGTTCGGAATCGACAGCGGGTGGATCGTGGCCGGTCACCTGAGCGGGAGCGCGCACACGGCCATGGGGTTGGCGATGGTCGGCCTGGGCGTCGCGATGCTGCTCACCGGCCTGGTGCTGTGGGATCGCCGACCGCAACCCGGCGGCTCCTGAGCCACAGCTCTACCACAGCCCGAGCTGGCCCTCGACCTCGTCCGTGTGTGGCTCCCGCAGTTGCCAGAGGCGGACCACCCCGAGGCGGGCGTCATGCGTCATCCACCGTCCGTGTCCACCGGCGGACAGGATCGAGTTCTGGGGCATGTCGATGCCGTAGTCCATCACGGTCTGCGGGCGCAGCGTACGGGTGGAAAGCAGGAGATGCTGCTCGGCGTCACCCTGGTCGGTCGCGACGCCGACCATCACCCAGTCGCCGGATACGACGGCCCCGGTCTCGTACATCCGGTAGTCGTCGGAGTCGCCGAACTCCGGAATGTCGTCGTAGCGGCGCTCTATCCGAACACTGTCGTCGGCACCATCGCGTATCGCGATCCAGCCGCTGCCGTGCGGCATGGAGAGATAGAAGCTCCCGCTGGCGTTCGTGTCGGCCAGGCAGCCGTTCAGGATCTGCCCGGCGACCAGCCGCCGATCGCCCGTCGTCCAGCGATAACTGAGGCAGGTTTCCGGTCCCACCGCGATGTGCAGCCCGACGTGCTGTCGATTGGCGTCCAGGACGAAGGTGGCGGAGCCTTCAGCTGTCTGAAGGGGGCGCCGGCCCACCTCGGTGCCGCCTCCGGACGTGTCCAACACGACGAGTTGGTCGCCGGCACCGTCGGGCAGAAACAGCCAGAGAAGGTCGTCCCCGGCCAGGTGACAGCTCGGCCGTGGCCAACCTGTCGACAAGACCCTGCCGTGCTCGACTGTCCACCGGACGCGGCCGTCGGCGCTGCGAACCTGCACCTGTCGAGGTCCCACGAGCGCGAACCGCGACCGGTCCGGAGCCACACCGACGGCCAGGATCGGGTCAGCGTCGGAGGACGCCCACGCCAGCGCGACCGTCAGGTCCGAGTGCGACACGCGCAGCGAACGATGGCTCCACGCCAGTAGCCCCGTGTCGGTCAGCCACTCGACGAAGGTCGGCGGCGTCACCACTGTCTCGGCGATCAGCAACGGGCGCACAGCCGCGAGCCTACGCACGACGAGAAGCCGTGGCGGTACTCGTTGGGTCGTAGCCATGGGAGTGGATGCTGTCCGGCATGCTGTGGACATGACTGAGGAGCTGAAAGATCCGTCCGCCTCGTCCGGCGACACGGTGTCAGCTTCGCCACCAGTGATCTCTGTGATGCTGATTGTCGAAGATGCAGACGCTGCGGTTGCCTGGTACAAGACCGCGTTGGGCGCGACAGAACTCTGGAACCTTGGTGGCGTGGCCGGCCTTGAGATCAGTGGCGCCGCCTTCTTCCTCCATCAGGTCAATCCCGAGAACCGCACAGAGACCAGTCCCGGCCAGACGGGGGTCACAAGCACCCGCATCGAGGTGTTCTCCGACGATCCCGACATCTTCATCGAGCGCGCCGTCGCCGCGGGCGCTATCGCCGGAGCGGGAATCGAAGATCACCACATGCCCTGGGGGACGCACCGTCAAGGCGGCTTTACGGACCCGTCCGGTCACAAGTGGTCCGTAGGCGACAGGTCACCCCTAAGCCCGTTCCCACGCTGATCGGGGCGTGGGCTCGGCTACCTGGGCGCCGTGGCTGGGGTTCGTAACCTTGGTCCGCCAAACTGCGCGGTATGGGTGATCGTTGGCGCCGGTGGGCGTGGGTCGGGGTGCTCGTCATCGGGCTGATCCTTTCTCTGGCGGTGCTGCGGACCCTGGTCAGCACCAAGAATCCGAACTTCGTACCGGCGTTGATCCTGCTCGGGGCGACGTTGGTGCCGTTGACGTTCCTGACGTTCGCGCAGGCCCGGACCGGGCTGACCGCCGGTGCGCTCTGGGCGTTGCTGGCGAGCCCGAGCGTCGCTCGGCTCTTCGGGTTCATCGGCACGTTCCTGGGTGTCGTCGTCCTGCACACCCTGTGGGACACGTTCTCCGGTTCGCTGGTCTTCGTCGTGTTGGCGATCATCAGCATCGGCTGGTTGTTCTGGGAGCTGCGCCGCTACCGGAGCTTCAGCGATCAGCACATCAGCACATCGGCCAGCTGCAACCGCACTGACCAGCGTCGTACTCCATGCCTCTCCCGGCCCGCAGCGAAGAGCTGGGGTAGGCATGACTGTTGGTGATCTCGCTGCGACCGGGCCGGCACCTCATCTAACGTCAGAGTGTTCATATTTGGCGGTATTGGTGGGGAAGGTGCGGCGATGGGGGTGCGCAGCTGGTTCGAGGGCTGGCCGGTCTATCGCCAGCTCACCGGCACGGACCCGCTGGGCCGGGGCGCCGCGGCGAAGTCCGACGGGTCCCGTGCGCTCACCGCCCGCACCGATACCGCCGATTCGGTGGCCCGTTCGGTCTGCCCGTACTGCGCTGTGGGTTGTGGTCAGCGGGTGTTCGTGAAGGACGGGCGGGTCAGTCAGATCGAGGGTGATCCGGACAGCCCGATCTCGCGGGGTCGGCTCTGCCCGAAGGGTTCGGCGAGCAAGAGCCTGGTCACCAGCCCGCTACGGCAGACCACGGTCCGCTACCGCCGGCCGTACGGCACCGAGTGGGAGGACCTCGACCTCGACACGGCGCTGAACATGATCGCCGATCGGGTCCTGGCCGCCCGGGACGAGACCTGGGAGGACGTCGACGCCGAGGGTCGACCGCTCAACCGGACGCTGGGTATCTCCAGTCTGGGTGGGGCGACGCTGGACAACGAGGAGAACTACCTCATCAAGAAGTTGTTCACCGCGATGGGGGCGCTCCAGATCGAGAACCAGGCCCGTATTTGACACTCCGCCACCGTCCCCGGTCTGGGGACCAGCTTCGGTCGTGGCGGCGCCACCCAGTACCAGCAGGACCTGTCGAACTCCGACGTCATCGTCATCCAGGGTTCGAACATGGCCGAGGCACACCCGGTGGGCTTCCAGTGGGTGATGGAGGCCAAACGTCGGGGGGCGAAGGTCTTCCACGTCGACCCGCGGTTCACCCGCACCAGCGCGCTGGCTGACTCGTACCTGCCGATCCGGGCGGGCACCGACATCGCGCTGCTCGGCGGGGTGGTGCGCTACATCCTCGACAACGAGCTGGACTTCCGGGAGTACGTCGTCGCCTACACCAACGCCGCGACCATCGTGACCGAGGAGTACGCCGACACCGAGGACATCCACGGCCTCTTCTCCGGCTTCAACGACGACAACGCCACCTACGACCAGGCCAGTTGGCGCTACCAGGGCCACTCACAGAACCAGACGACCCGCGACAGCGAGACACAGCGGGAGACGGCGGCCGGGCTGGAGAACGAGTCACACGGCGCGCCCGTCGGCGGCGAGACCGAACGGGACGAGACGTTGCAGCACCCGCGCTGCGTCTACCAGATCCTCAAGCGGCACTTCGCCCGCTACACCCCGGAGATGGTGGAACGGGTCTGCGGCATCCCGCAGGAGAAGTTCTTCGAACTGGCTCGGGCGTGGACGGAGAACTCCGGCCGGGACCGGACCGGCATGCTCGTCTACTCGGTGGGCTGGACGCAGCACAGCGTCGGCGTGCAATACATCCGCACCGGCGCGATCATCCAGCTCCTGCTGGGCAACGTGGGCCGCCCGGGTGGCGGGGTGATGGCCCTGCGCGGGCACGCCAGCATCCAGGGGTCCACCGACATCCCGACGCTGTTCAACCTGCTTCCGGGCTACCTGCCGATGCCGCACCACGCCAATCACCCGACCCTGGACGAGTGGGTGGACAGCATCGCGCACCCCGGGCAGAAGGGCTTCTGGGGCAACGCCCGCACCTACGGCGTCAACCTGCTCAAGGCGTACTGGGGCGATGCGGCAACCGCCGACAACGACTACTGCTACGGGTACCTGCCGCGGATGACCGGCGACCACGGCACCTACCAGCAGGTGCTCGACATGATCGACGGCAAGCTCAAGGGCTATTTCCTGCTCGGGCAGAACCCGGCGGTCGGTTCGGCGCACGGCCGGGCGCAGCGGCTCGGCATGGCCAACCTCGACTGGCTCGTCGTCCGGGACCTCTTCATGATCGAAAGCGCCACGTTCTGGCAGAACGCGCCGGAGATCGAGACCGGCGAGATCGCGCCCGAGCGGTGCCGCACCGAGGTGTTCTTCCTGCCGGCCGCCTCCCACGTGGAGAAGGAGGGCACCTTCACCCAGACCCAACGGCTGTTGCAGTGGCGGGAGAAGGCCGTCGAGCCGCCAGGCGACGCCCGTTCCGAACTCTGGTTCTTCTACCACCTCGGTCGCGTCATCCGGGAACGGCTGGCGACGTCGACGAAGCCGCGCGACCGTGCGCTGCTCGACCTCGCCTGGGACTACCCCACGCACGGCCCTACCGACGAGCCGAGCGCCGAGGCGGTGCTGCGCGAGATCAACGGGTACGACGTGGCGACCGGCCGGCCGCTGGCGTCGTTCACCGAGATGAAGGACGACGGCTCCACAGTCGGCGGTTGCTGGATCTACACCGGCGTGTACGCCGACGGCGTCAACCAGGCGGCCCGCCGCAAACCCGGCTCGGAGCAGTCCCTGGTGGCGCCCGAGTGGGGTTGGGCGTGGCCGGCGAACCGGCGCATCCTCTACAACCGTGCCTCCGCGGACCCGGACGGCAACCCGTGGAGTGAGCGCAAACGCTACGTCTGGTGGGACGCGGACAAGAGCGAGTGGACCGGCTACGACGTGCCGGACTTCGAAAAGACCAAACCGCCGTCCTACCGACCGGCGCACGACGCCTCGGGTGTGGCGGGAATCGCCGGCGACGACCCGTTCATCCTCCAGGGCGACGGCAAGGGCTGGCTGTACGCGCCCACGGGCGTGCTCGACGGACCGATGCCCACCCACTACGAGCCGGTCGAGTCGCCGGTGCGCAACCCGCTCTACCGACAGCAGGCCAACCCGACCCGCAAGGTCTACACCCACCCGATCAACACGCTCAACCCGAGCCCGCCGCAGGAGCACAGCCAGGTGTTCCCGTACGTGTTCACTGTCAGCCGGCTCACCGAGCACCACACCGCCGGTGGGATGAGCCGGACGGTGTCACCGCTGGCCGAGCTGCAGCCCGAGATGTTCGTCGAGGTGTCGCCGGAGTTGGCGGCCCTGCGAGGGTTGAGTCACCTGGGCTGGGCCCACCTGGTCACCAGCCGGGCGGCAGTCGAGGCGAAGGTGCTGGTGACCGACCGCGTGACGCCGCTGCGAGTGGATGGCCGGATCATCCACCAGGTCTGGCTGCCGTACCACTTCGGCTACGAGGGTCTGGTGACCGGCGATTCGGCCAACGACCTGTTCGGCATCACCCTCGACCCCAACGTCCTGATTCAGGAGAGCAAGGTCGGCACGTGCGACGTCCGGCCCGGACGACGCCCCAGAGGACAGGACCTGGTGGACCTCGTCGTCGACTACCGGCGGCGGTCGGGGAACCTCGTCCACCGTTACCCGCCGATGGTCACGACCGACGTCGCCGACAGCAGCAGCGACCAGGAGGCCTGACCGATGCCCCACGCCAACGCCCTGTACGGGCCGCTGGACCCCGCGCCGGACGCCGGCTACGAGAACCCGCCACCGCGGATGGGGTTCTTCACCGACACCAGCGTCTGCATCGGCTGCAAAGCGTGCGAGGTGGCCTGCAAGGAGTGGAACGGCGTCCCCGAGAGTGGGCTCGACCTGCTGGGCATGTCGTACGACAACACGGGCGCGCTGACCGCGAACTCGTGGCGACACGTCGCGTTCGTGGAGCAGCCCCGTTCGGCCGGCTGGGCGACTCCGGCGTTCGCGGGGGACCCGGACGGGCCGGCGATCAGCCCGGTGACGGCGGCGGCCGGCGCGCGTACCAGCACCGACACCGGAACGGACCCCGGCCTCGACACGGGCTCGCCCGCCGTGGCGGCCCGCATGTCGGGCGGCCCGGAGTTTCTGGGGATGCCGGGCGCGCAGCCGCCGGGAAGGGGCTCGGGCGCGGAGGGACGGACGGATTTCCGCTGGCTGATGATGTCGGACGTGTGCAAGCACTGCACCCACGCGGCCTGCCTGGATGTCTGCCCGACAGGTTCCCTGTTCCGGACGGAGTTCGGCACAGTGGTGGTGCAGGAGGACATCTGCAACGGCTGCGGTTACTGCATCTCCGCCTGCCCGTACGGCGTCATCGATCAACGCAAGGACGACGGTCGGGCGTGGAAGTGCACGCTGTGCTACGACCGGCTCGGGGTGGGGATGACGCCGGCGTGTGCCCAGGCGTGTCCGACGGAGTCGATCCAGTACGGGGAACTGGACGAGTTGCGGGAGCGGGCCGCCGCGCGGGTGGCGAAGCTGCATGAGCGGGGCGTGCCGGAGGCGCGGTTGTACGGGCACGACCCGAACGACGGCGTCGGTGGTGATGGTGCGTTCTTCCTGCTGCTCGACGAGCCGGAGGTGTACGGCCTGCCACCGGACCCGATTGTGACCACCCGCGACCTGCCGGCCATGTGGAGGCGTGCCGGCCTGGCGGCGATGACGATGGCGGTCGCCGCGGCGGTCGCGTTCCTGGGCAGGCGGCCATGACCCGCGGCGGTGAACAGCTCACGGTGCCGCCGGCCGACTTCGCCTCCTACTACGGCCGACCGGTACTGAAGCCGCCGGTGTGGAAGTACGACATCGCCGGCTACCTGTTCACCGGAGGCCTCGCCGCCGGAAGTGCGCTGATCGGCGCGGGCGCCCAACTGACCGGACGAACAGGGCTGCGCAAGGTGGGCCGTTGGACGGCCCTCGGCGGTGTCGCCGCCAGCACGTACCTGCTGGTGCACGACCTCGGCCGGCCGGCCCGGTTCCATCACATGCTCCGGGTGGCCAAGGTGACCTCGCCGATGTCGGTCGGCACCTGGATTCTCGCCGCGTTCGGCCCGCTGGCCGGTGTGGCAGCGGTCGCCGAGCTCGCGCCGCTGCTCCCGCAGCACGGTGTGCTCGGCCTCGCCCGTCGGATCGCACCGCCCATCGGCAACGTCGCCGGCCTGGCCGCCGCGGCCACTGCGCCGGCGCTGGCCACGTACACCGGGGTGCTGCTCGCCGACACTGCAGTGCCGTCCTGGCACGACGCCTACCCGTCGCTGCCGTTCGTCTTCGCCGGCAGCGCGCTCGCCGCCGCGTCCGGGGTCGGACTGATCGCGGCACCGGCCGCGGAGGCCGCCCCACTGCGACGACTCGCCCTGGCCGCCGCGGCCATCGAGTTCGGCGGAGGGCACCAGCTGGAGCGGCAGGGCCTCACCAGCGAGCCCTACACGCACGGACGCAGCGGCCGGCTGGTCAAGGCGGGACGCGCTCTGCTCGCCGTGGGTGCCGCCACCGCGCTGGTCAGCCGACGCAGCCGGGTCCTGGCGGCGATCTCCGGCGCCGCCCTCGTGGCATCGTCTGTCGCCACCCGGTTCGGCGTCTTCGAGGCGGGACGGGTGTCGGCCCGCGATCCGAAGTACACGGTGGTGCCACAACGGGAGCGGCTCGACGAGAAGCGGTCGGCGACCCGGCTCTGAGCGGATCGTCGCAACGGAAGGCGCCCCGTCAAGGGAGCGCCTTCCGAAGCGGTGCAAGAGGTCTGGCGGCGGTGGGCCGCCGCGGGTCAGCCGGTGAACAGCTTCGCGGCGGTGATCGCGGTCTGGACGATGCCGTACCCGAGGAGCACCGCGATCAGCAGCCACGACAACCAGAGCCGCCCGGTCTGGCTACCGACGCGCGGCGGCGCGGGCGGCTGGCTGTCCCGCCCGAGAGCGACCGGTTCGGTGACGGTGGCCTTCGCCACGGGCGAGGTCGGTCCTCGGTTCGGTTCGTGGAACCGCTCGGGCACGGAACGCACCAGCAGGTTCGCGATGAACCCGATGGCGAGGATGCCGACCATTGTGAACAGCGCGGGCCGGTATGCCGCAGCGGTGAGCGTGCCGGGCTTGCCCTGCGTGTCGAGGATCCCGTTGACGATCAGCGGGCCGGCGACACCCGCTGCCGACCAGGCGGTGAGGATCCGGCCGTGGATGGCCCCGACCTGGAAGGTGCCGAACAGGTCACGCAGGTAGGCGGGCATGGTGGCGAAGCCACCGCCGTAGAAGGAGATGATCGCGGCGGCGATCAGCACGAAGACCGCTGTCGCGGAGTGACCGGCCACGGCGAGCAGCAGGTACAGCACCATGCCGACGCCGAGGTAGACCATGTAGATGGGCTTGCGGCCGATGAGGTCGGACGTCGTCGACCAGACGAACCGCCCGGCCATGTTGAACAGCGACAGCACTCCCACGAAACCGGCCGCCGCCGTCACCGAGACCGTGGTGGCGGTCCCGTTGTCCCGGAAGAAGTCCTGGATCATCGGGCTTGCCTGCTCCAGGATGCCGATGCCCGCTGTGACGTTGCAGAACAGCACGATCCACAACAACCAGAACGACCGGGTACGCACGGCGTTCGACGCCGACACGCTCGCCGTCGTCACCAGAGGTCGGGCGGCGACGCTCGCGGGGTCGAATCCGGCGGGCCGCCAGTCCGGCGCCGGCACCCGGACGTTGAACGGGCCGAACATCATGATCACGAAATAGCCGATGCCGAACGTGACGAAGAGCGCCACGAGGGCGTTGCCCGACGCCACGGCCGCCGGGTTGTTGGGGTTGTAGCCGGAGTCGTAGAGGGAGAGCAGTTGACGATCAGCGGGCCGGCGACCAGGGCGCCGCCGCCGAACCCCATGATGGCCAGCCCGGTGGCGAGGCCGGGGCGGTCCGGGAACCACTTGATCAGTGTGGAGACGGGCGAGATGTAGCCGATGCCGAGCCCGATGCCGCCGATGACGCCGTACCCGAGATAGAGCAGCCAGAGTTGTTGGGTCGCGATGCCGAGCGCGCCGACCAGGAACCCGACGGCCCAGAAGCACGCCGAGACGAACATCGCCCGGCGTGGTCCGTTCCGCTCGACCCAACGGCCACCCACCGCCGCCGACGAGCCCAGCATGACGATGGCGATACTGAAGATCGCCCCGATTGCCGTCTGGCTGACGTCGAAGTGCGCGATGAGGGAGTTCTTGTAGACGCTCGTCGCGTAGACCTGGCCGATGCAGACGTGCACGGCCAGTGCCGCGGTCGGGATGAGCCAGCGGCTGTATCCCGGGGGAGCGACGGTGTGCCGAGGATCGAAGACCGACAGCATCGGCATCGTCCACACCTCCTGCGGCTGAGTGGGCCCGCGACGTTGCCGAGCTGTCCGACCCGGCAGTTGGCCGAGGGGCGCCGCCGCAGTGGCGGCTCGGCGCACGTCTGGCGTCAGCCGTTGACCGGCTCGATCTCACGTTACGTGGCTGTGGGTTCACGCCATGTCATTACCGAGAAACGCGGAACCGGGGGCGGGCCAACCGGCCCGCCCCCGCTCTGCTGGCGTACGGCTCAGTGGACCGCGGTCTGTGCGGCCGCCTCCTCCTGGGCGCGTCGTTCGTCCCCGCTGAGGGTGTGCAGCGGCTTCTCCTTGATGAACAGCACGACGATCAGCGCGATCAGCGCGATCGGCGCGCCGACCAGGAAGAGGTCCGCGGTGGCGATGCCGTACACGTCCTGCACGATGCGCAGCACCGGCTCGGGCAGGGTGGACAGGTCGGGCACCTCGGCGGAGCCACCGTCGGCGGTCGCCGCCGGGCCGAGCCGGTCGGTCGTCAGCGAGGTCACCCGACTTGCCAGGACCGCGCCGAGGGCGCTGACTCCGATCGCGCCGCCCATGCTGCGGAAGAACGTCAGCACGGAGGTGGTGGCACCGAGTTCGTGGGCCGGTACGTCGTTCTGGGCGGCGAGCACGAGGTTCTGCATGAGCATGCCGACGCCGACGCCCAGTACGGCCATGTAGATCGACAGCACGACGACGCTGGTGTTGGCGTCGATGGTGCCCAGCAGCAGCATCCCGACGGTCATCACCGCGGCGCCGGCCACCAGGTACGCCTTCCACCGGCCGTACTTCGTGATGAGCTGACCGGCCACCGTCGACGAGACGAGCAGACCGAAGATCATCGGCAGGCTCATCAGGCCCGCGACGGTGGGCGACTTGCCCAGCGAGATCTGGAAGTACTGGGACAGGAAGACGGTGCCGCCGAACATCGCGACACCGACCAGCACGCTGGCGATGGTGGCCAGGGACACCGTGCGGTTGCGGAAGATGCTCAGCGGGACGATCGGCTCCGCCGCCCGCGACTCGACGACCACGGCCAGCGCCAGCAGAACCAGCCCGCCGATGACCATCACTGCCGTCCAGCCGGAGGCCCAGTCGAACTTGTTGCCGGCCAGGGACGACCAGATCAGCAGCGTGGAGACACCCGAGGTGATGAGCAGGGCGCCCAGCCAGTCGATCTTCGCCTTGCGGCGGACGACCGGCAGGTGCAGGGTGCGCTGGAGCAGGGCGATGGAGACGATGCTGAACGGGACGCCGATCAGGAAGCACCACCGCCAGCCCAGCCACGACGTGTCGACGAGCAGGCCGCCGATCAGCGGGCCGGCGATGGTGCCCACACCGAAGACCGCGCCGAAGATGCCGGCGTAGCGGCCCAGCTCACGCGGCGGGATCATCGCCGCCATGACGATCGTGGCCAGCGCTGTCATGCCGCCGGCGCCGATGCCCTGGACGACCCGGCTGAGCAGCAGAACCTCGACGTTCGGCGTGAAGCCCGCGATGAGTGAACCCACCACGAACAGTCCCAGCGACAACTGGATCAGCAGCTTCTTGCTGTAAAGGTCGGCCATCTTGCCCCACAGCGGCACCGTCGCCGTCATGGCGAGCAGTTCGCTGGTGACGATCCACGTGTAGACGGTCTGGCTGCCGTTCAGATCCGCGATGATCCGCGGCAGCGCGTTCGCCACCACAGTGGAGGCGAGGATGGACACGAACATGCCGACCATCAGGCCGGAGAGGGCCTGCAGAACCTCCCGACGCGACATGCGCGTGCCGACGTCGGCGGTGTCGGCGGGCGGGACGGTGGTGGTCATTGACGCTCCCTTGTCGGGTTTGTGGCCCAGTGGCTGGCCCCGGAGCTGATGTGGCGGGGCACGGATTGGCGGGTCAGGAGGGGGACGGCGGATCGGGCAGGCCGGCGGCGATCGCGGCGAACGCCTCGTCGACGAAGTCGTGCAGGGGCCGGGCGTCGTCGCCGGCGGCCCAGCGCAGCAGGGCGGTGCGGAAGGCGGCACCGGCGACAGCGACGACCAGCGGCGGGTGGCCGTGGTCGGGGCCGACGCCGAGGCGGGTGGCGACGACCGCGACCATGGCCTGTTCGGTCGCGCTGTTGCCGGCCACCAGCCGAGGCAGCAGCGCGGGGTTCTGGGCGATGACAGTCAGTCGCAGCCGCCACAACTCCCGGTCGGCCTGGATCGAGTCGACCGACTCGTCGAGGGCGGCCCGCACTGCCTGCAACGCCGACACCTGCGCCGGGGCGGCTGCCAGTCGCGCCACGACCGGGTTGCCGTCGAGTGCCGGATCGTCGGTGAGGGCCTCGTCCTTACAGGTGAAGTAGTTGAAGAAGGTCCGCGAGGACACGTCAGCGGCCTCGCTGATCTCCTCCACCGTGACGTGCTCCAGGCCGCGTTCGGCGACCAGCCGCAACGCGGCGGCGGTCAGCGCGGCCCGCGTCTGCGCCTTCTTGCGGTCGCGACGTCCGGGCGCGGCGTGGTCGGTGTCGGTCACGCCGGCGAGATTAGAAGTGAACTTGCACAGCCTGCAAGTTTTTAGAGTGTGAAGTGATCTTCCTGACTCGTGACCCGGGCGGAGACCGACGGATCCGGTCGCTCGGTGCGGGGTGCGGCGCCGGTGGTCTCCAGGATGAGCGCGGCGACCAGGTCCGGGTCGTCGCTCATCGGGACGTGCCCGCAACGCGGCAGCGTCACCACCCGTGCCGCCGGCAGGCCCGCGCGGGCGCGCTCGGCCTGGTGGACGCCGAAGATCCGGTCGCAGTCCCCCCAGCCGATGGTCACCGGCACCGTCGCGTCGGACAACCGGAGGCAGTCGAAGCGATAGTCGCGGGCGGCTCGGGCCACCGCGTTGAAGCCTGCCCCGCGGCGCAGGGCGAGCGCGTCGCCCAGCGCGCGCTCGACATCCAGCAGCGTCGGGCGGGCCATCAGCGGCGCGAAGCACAACGCCCGTAGGTACGCCGAGCGCAGCGCGACCCGCATGATCGTGGTGGGCAGGTACGAGTTGGCCCGCAGCATCCGGAGGATGGCCAGCGCCCGGCGGCGCTCCGCCGGTGTGAAGAAGCCGGCGGGGGCGAAGGCCGTGGCCGAGGCGACCGCCCCGGTCGCGGCAAGCTCCAGGGCGATCGCCCCACCGAGGCTGTAGCCGGCGACGTGCGGACGCTCCAGCCCCCACTCGGTAAACGCCGGCAGTACCCCGGCCACTGTGGCGGCCATGTCGGCGGGCATGCCGGTGCCGGGCACGGGGGAGTTCCCGAAGCCGGGCAGGTCGAGCGCGATCACCTCGTGGTGAGCGGTGAGCCGGTCGAACACCGGCTCCCACGCCTGATGACGGTGACCGATGCCGTGGATGAGCACGAGCGGCTCTCCGCTGCCCGCACGTCGGAAATGAATGCTCATGACCGCTCTCCCACCGACGTCCTGCCGAAGGAACGCCCGAGCTGGCGTACCTCGTCTTCCATCTGGCCGACCATGGTCTGGCCGCCGAACCGGGTGATCAACGCGTCCGAGAGGCCGCTGAGCATCACCGGCCGCAACGCCTGTACCAGGGCGAGCGACCGTGGCACGTACACCTTGCGCCTGCGGCGCTCGATGCCGTGGAGCAGGGCCTCGACGGACTGCTCGACGGGTACGACGGTGGATAGCGGCCACGGCAACCGGCGCAGCGTGGTGCGGAAGGATGCCAGGTCGTCACTGATGTCGCGGACCAGGTCGGTGTCGATCCAGATCGGATGCGCCGTGCCGACGGTGACACCGCGTGGGCGGGTCTCCAGGCGCAGCACGTTGGCGAACTGCTCCACACCGGCCTTGGACGCGCAGTAGGCGGCCATGCCGGGCATTGCCGTGAAGGCGGCGGCTGACGAGACGACCAGGACGTGGCCGCGGGCGGCGGTGACGTGGGGCAGCGCCGCGCTGACCGTGCGGATCGCGCCGCAGAGGTTCACCTCGACGGTACGGACCAGCGCGTCGACCGGTCCCACGGCGACGGTGCCGAGGTTCGCGATGCCCGCGTTGGCCACTACCACGTCGATGCCACCGAAGCGGTCCACAGTGGAGGCGACTGCGGCGTCCAACGCCACCTGGTCGGTGACGTCACACTCGTACCAGTGCGCGTCGAGGTCGGCGCTGAGCCGCTCGAGCAGCTCGCCCTCCAGGCCGACGAGGGCGACCCGGGCCCCGCGGGCGACGGCCTCGCGGGCCAGCTGCGCCCCGATGCCGCGCGCCGCGCCGGTGATGAGCAGGATCTTGCCCGCCAGGTCATACCGCATCGGCGTGCTCCCGCTCCGGTTCGTTGGGGGTGCTGCCGGTCGAGGCGATCTGGTAGTCGGCCGGGCGGAACCGGCGCAGCCGCACCCGGAAGCTGGTGGCGAAGCCCGGCCAGATCGTGGTGTTGCGGCCGGTGGCGTCGAGATACCAGCTCGAACAGCCCGTCTGCCATACGGTGCCGGTCATCTTCTGGTCGACCCGCTCGGTCCAGCGTCGTTGCGCCCGCGCGGTGGGCTCGATGGCCTGGACGCCCCGGGCCCGCATGTGACGCAGGGCCGAGAGCACCAGATGCAGCTGCGCCTCGATCATCAGCACCACCGACGTGTGCCCGAGCCCGGTGTTCGGGCCGAGCAGGAAGAACAGGTTGGGGAAGCCGGCGATGGTCGTGCCCCGGTACGCGCGCATGCTGGGGGTCCACACGTCACCCAGACTGCGCCCGCCCCGACCGTGGATGCGTCGGACGACGGGGGAGTCGGTGACGTGGAAGCCGGTCCCGAGGATGATCGTGTCCGCCCGGTGGTGGACGTCGTCGTCGGTGACGAGACCGTCCGGCACGATTCGGGCGATGCCGGTGGTGACCACGTCGACGTTCGGCCGGGTGAGCGACGGCCAGTAGTCGTTGGAGATCAGCACTCGCTTGCAGCCCATCGCGTAGCGGGGGGTGAGCTTGTCCCGCAGGATCGGGTCGGGGACCTGACGCCGCAGCGTACGCAATGACAGGCGCGAGGCGAGGCGGTTGACCGCCGGGTGCAGGAATCCCAGGCCCATGCTCTCGCGTACCAGATAGAGCCCTGCGCGGGCGGCCCGCTGCGCACCGGGCACGGTGCGGAACGCGGCCTGCTCGACGCCGCTGATCCGGCGCGACAACCTCGGCATGATCCAGGCAGGGGTGCGCTGGAAGAGCGTCAGCTTCTCGACCGTCGGCTGGATCTGTGGCACGAACTGGATGGCCGAGGCGCCGGTGCCGATCACCGCGACGCGCCGGCCGGTCAGGTCGTGGTCGTGCCGCCAACGGGCGGAGTGGAACACGGTGCCGGCGAACTCGTCGATCCCGGGCAGGTCGGGGATGGCCGGGTCGCTGAGCGGGCCGGCGGCACAGATCAGGACCCGGGCGCTGTGGTCGCCGCCCGAGGTGCGCAACAGCCAGCGTTGGCGCTGGTCGTCCCACCTCGCCTCCCGCACCTCGTGGCGCAATCGCAACCTTGGGCGTAGCCCGAAGCGGTCGACACAGCCGCGCAGGTAGTCCCAGATCTCCGGCTGGCCGGAGAACGTGTTCGACCATTCGGGATTGGGGGCGAAGGAGAACGAGTAGAGGTGCGACGGGACATCGCAGGCGCAGCCCGGGTAGCTGTTGTCACGCCAGGTGCCGCCGACGTCCTCACCCCGGTCGAAGACGAGAAAGTCGGTGAAGCCGGCCCGCTGTAGGCGGATGGCGGCGCCCAGGCCACCGAAGCCGGCGCCGATGATGGCAACGTCTGTCTCCATTCACTCCTCCGTCAGCTCGGGCGTGCGAGTCGGGTCGGCCACTGGCGGCCAGGGCGGATCGCCCACGCCGGTGATTCGTACGCCGCCCCACGGATCGACCTCGGCCAGTCGGGCCGCCCGGACGCGGTCGGCGATGCGCAACTCGACGTCGCGTCGGCCGGAGCGCAGCAGGTGGGCCACCCGTGGCTCGGGCTCGATCCGTCCGCCCCAGTGGAAGCGGCCGTCGACCGGCTCCCACCGCCCGCTGAGGTGCACCCGGACCGCGCTGCCCTCGACACCCGCCGGGCCGTGGTACCTCACGGCACGATCCGCTCGTGGGCGCGCGTCAGCTCGTGCGGCAGGTCGGCGCTGGCCCGCACCCCCTCGATGCCGCTCCACAGCAGGGCGGTCAGGTAGTCGGTGAGGGCGGCTCGACTGATCGGCTGGCCGTGCGTGGTCCACCAGTCGCCGACCGCCTGCACGAAACCCACCAGGCCGTACGCCCAGGGCTCGGCGGGACCGGCGTCCAGGCCCAGCGTGCGTAGCCGGTCGCCGATCACCCGGGCGAGCCCGGCGGCCACCTGCCGGCTGGTGCCGGCGATCACCTGGTGGATGCCGGGGTCGCCGGACTGGTGCATCAGGAACCGGTAGAGCCTCGGCTCCGACTCGATCACGCCCAGGTAGGCGTCGATCGTCGCTTCGACCAGGCCACGTTCCTCGCGGACCTGTTCGACGGCGGGCGCGATGGCGTCGACCACCCGGGCCGCCACCACCTCGCTGACCGCGACCCAGAGCTGCGACTTGTCGGCGAAGTAGCGGTACAGAACCGGTTTGCTGACACCCGCGGCGGCGGCCACCTGTTCCATGTCGACAGTCGGCCCGTGCCGCAGCAGGGCCTGCACCGCGGCGCCGACCAACTGCTGCCGTCGTTGCTCACGATGGTCTGCCCAGCGGTCTCGGCGGCCGTTGCCCTTCGCCTTCGGGCTGGCGTCGGAGGGCGTGGCCGGCGGGTCGGGCGCATTGACATCGGTGAGCGGCGATTGCATGCTACTACTCGTAACAGTTACTGGTCGTCACGTCAATACGGAGGAGCCATGGAGGCGGCGGAAACCAGGCGTGCGGCAGTCGCCGAGCGCCTACTAACGTCCTCGCTGCGGGCCAGCTACGACCCCACCGTCGAGATCGACTGGGACGCCCCGCACACCACCGGCGCCTACTGGCTCCCGCCACAGCGCAGCAGCCTCTACGGCACGCCACTGTGGGAGCAGCTCAGCGAGGAGCAGCGCGTCGAGCTGACCAAGCACGAGGTTGCCAGCGCGGCCAGCGCCGGGCTGTGGTTCGAGACGATCCTCATGCAGATGCTGATCCGGGGGTACTACCGTGCCGACCCGACCAGCCGGCAGGCACAGTACGCGTTGACCGAGGTCGCGGACGAGTGCCGGCACTCCATCATGTTCGGCCGGCTGATCGAGGCGACGGGTTGTCCGGTCTATCGCGCGAGCACCGTGGACCACCACCTCGGGCGCTTTCTCAAGGCCACCGCCAGCGGCCCCCGGATGTACGCCGCGATCCTCATCGCGGAGGAGATCCTCGACGCGTTCCAGCGCGAGATCATGGCGGACGAGTCGCTCCAGCCGCTCATCCGGATGGTCTCCCGCATCCACGTGGTGGAGGAGGCGCGACACGTCCGGTTCGCCCGCGAGGAACTGGCCGCCGCGGTCGCGGCCACCGGTCCGGTGGGCATGGCGTACGCCCGACTGTTGGTCGGTCGCGCCGCCTACACGATCGCCAACCGCCTGGTCCATCCCGGCGTGTACGCGGCGGTGGGCATTCCGCCGGCGGTCGGTCGGGCCGCTGCCCGCGCCAACCCGCACTGGCGTGCCACCCTGCGCTGGTCCGCGGCGCGGGTGCACGACCACCTGGCGGGCGTTGGCCTGGTGGCTGGGCCGGGGCGTCTGCTGTGGGCCCGGGCCGGGCTGATCTGACCGTTGTCCCCCTGGCGTGAGCGGCATGGGGCCGGCCGTCCCCGGCCGGACCCCACACCGTCCGTGTGGCTCACTCGCTGCGGGCGAAGCCACCCTTCGGCGCGATGATCTCCAGGTTCGTCCCGTCCGGGTCGTTGAAGTAGGCGACAGCGGTGCCGACCGCCGCCGGCGGCTCCACCTCGCCGGACGCGAACGTGTACGGCTGTCCGAGGAACTCGAACCCGGCCTCGCTCATCCGGCCGTAGACCGCGCGCACGTCGTCCACGTGGAAGCACAGGTGCATCGAGCCGGGCCGGTTGGCCGCCACCTGGGCGGTGTCGCCGACCGGCTCCTGGAACTGGATCAGGTCGATCCCGAGGTTGTCGAGGTTGAACGTGGCGTACCGCAGCTTCGTCGTCGGCAACCCCTGTGACTGCGCGAAACCGGCGCCGTGCATGCGTTCGTCCCGAACGACCGGTTCCGCGCCGAGCAGGGCCTGGTAGAACGCGACCGAGCGGTCGAGGTCACTCACCGCGATCCCGACGTGCGCGGCCTTCTTCAGCCCGATGGACACGGTCGCGGGATTGGGGAATGGCATCCTGACTCTCCTTACCAGCGCTCTTCGTCGCCTGTGTTGATGCTGATCTTCCTGGCGTACCCCGGGCGAGATCAGTTCATGCGACGTCGCTGTCAGGCCCGTTCGACCCGCGCCTGCTGGTGATCGGTCAGCCGTAGCCCCACACCGCGGACGACATCGATGGTGGCCCCGGTGCCCAGGCCGTGCAGCTTGCGGCGCAGCCGCTTGACCAGCGACTGCACGTCCGCCTTGCGTTCGCGCCCCTCGTCACCCCAGACCGACCGGTGCAGCTCGGCGTAGCTCCAGACCCGGGCCGGCTCGGTGATCAGGCAGGTCAGCAGGTCGTGTTCCAGGCGGGTGAGGTCGACCTCACGTTCCCCGCAGCGGGCGCTGGAGCGGGCCGAGTCGATCACCAGGGCGGCGACCGGCGTCGGTTCGGACAGGGCGGCTGCCTGCTGCGGGGCGGCGATCAGCCGGCGCAGCTCGTCGAGGTCGGCGACCAGCAGCAGCGGTGCGATGCCGTCGAGAAGCTCCGCGAGCCGGATGCGCTCGGCCGGCGACGGGGTCACCGCGATCAGCAGTGGGAACGGCTCGTCGGCCGGATCACCCCTGTTCACCGTTGCCTCGTCCTCGGCCACCGCACCACCCGGGATCGATGGGCATCCCTGCCCAGCTCTCGTCACGGTTCTGACAATGATTGGCAAGCGTGCCGCCAGCCAGGGCAACTCTTAGCGACAAGTTGCTCACGGCAAGTTCTTGATCGTCCGTTCTTCTCGATCATAGTGTCCACTCGGGCAACCGGCGTGACCCGCGCGGTGCATGGGGGAGGTCCACCATGGCCCATTACACCCTGGGTCGTTCTGAGGGAGGCAGCACCGATGTTCAGACGTCCACAATGGCGGCGCGCGGCCAGATCACTGGTGAGCGCCGGCGCGGCGACGATCCTCGCCGCGACATGCTTGGCGACGATCAGCTCGGGCGCGCAGGCCGCGCCGGGCGGTGCGATGGGGGCGGGCGCCCAGACCGGGGACAAGATCCGACCGGAGCTCGCCAAGCAACTCCAGGCCAAGAGTGAAGGGGACTTCTGGATCCGGTTCAAGGACCGGGCCGACCTGAGCAAGGCCAGCGCCATCAAGGACTGGTCGAAGCGTGGCACGGCGGTGGCGGACGCGCTGCGCAAGACCGCCGCAGCGAGCCAGGGCAAGATCCGGGCCGACCTCGACAGCTCGGGCACCAAATACCAGACCTTCTGGGCCACCAACGCCATCAAGGTGAACAGCGGTTCGCTGGCGATGGCCCAGAAGTTCGCCGGGCACTCGGAGGTCGAGGGCCTCTACGCGCCGGTCGCGTACAAGGTGCCGGAGACGACCAAGGGCACCGACGAGAAGACCGTGAACGCCCTGGAGTGGGGCATCGCCAACATCAACGCCGACGACGTCTGGTCCCAGTACGGCGTCAAGGGCGAGGGCATCACCGTCGCGAACATCGACACCGGGGTGCAGTTCAACCACCCGGCGCTGGTGAACTCCTACCGGGGCAACAACGGCGACGGGACGTTCGACCACAACTACAACTGGTTCAACGCCGCCAACGCGACCGGGGCCTGCGCCACCGCCCCCTGCGACGGCGACGGCCACGGTACGCACACGATGGGCACCATGGCCGGCTCCGACGGCGCGAACCAGATCGGTGTCGCCCCCGGGGTCAAGTGGATCGCGGCGAACGGTTGCTGCCCCAGTGACGCCGCTCTGGTCGAATCCGGTCAGTGGATGCTCGAACCGCTGGACCTCAACGGTCAGAACGCGGACGCGAGCAAGCGACCGAACATCATCAACAACTCGTGGGGCACCCGGGACCCGTCCAACGAGCCGTTCATGGAGGACGTGACGAACGCCTGGGCCGCGTCCGGGATCTTCGGCGCCTGGTCCAACGGCAACAGCGGGCCTGCTTGCCAGACCAGTGGCTCGCCGGGCAGCCTCGTCAGCAACTACTCGACCGGCGCGTACGACAGCAACAACAACGTCGCCGGCTTCTCCTCCCGCGGCGCCGGTCAGAACGGCGAGATCAAGCCCAACATCTCGGCGCCGGGCGTGAACGTCCGGTCGAGCATCCCGGGCAGCGCCTACGGCAGCATCAGCGGCACCTCGATGGCCTCACCGCACCTCGCGGGCGCGATCGCGCTGCTGTACTCGGCCGCGCCGTCGCTGGTCGGCGACGTCAACGCGACCCGCGCGCTGCTCAACGGCGCCGCGATCGACAAGGCCGACGACCAGTGTGGCGGCACCGCCGCCGACAACAACGTCTACGGCGAAGGCCGACTCGACGCCCTCGCGCTGCTCAACGCCGCCCCGACCGGCGACGTCGGCACGCTGGCCGGCACTGTCACCGACGCGACCTCCGGCGCCCCGATCGCCGGCGCGACACTGACGCTCACCGGCGCCTCCGAGCGTGAGCTGACCACCGGTGCCGACGGCACGTTCTCCACCCAGCTCCCCACCGGCGACTACCAGGTCGCCGTCGCGGCGTTCGGCTACGCCAGCACCACCAAGACGGCAACTGTCGCCAAGGGCGCCACCACGACGCTCAACGTCGCCCTCACGGCGGTGCCGAGTGTCAACGTCACCGGAGCGGTCACCGACGGCTCCGGCCACGGTTGGCCGTTGTACGCGAAGGTGACAGTGACCGGCGTGTCCGGCGTCTACGACTACACCACCCCGTCAAACGGCCGCTACAGCATCAAGCTGCCGGCCGGGCAGACGTACACCCTGAAGTACGAGCCGCAGTACCCGGGCTACCAGACCGTCACCAAGGACGTCGTGGTCGGCTCGGGCAACGCCACCGCCAACGTCGCCGTGCCGGTGGACAGCAGCGTCTGCACCACCGCGCCCGGATACGCGACCGGCTCCGACGGTGAGTACGAGACCTTCGACGCCACGACCACGCCGGCCGGCTGGACCGTCGTGGACGACGCGGGCAGCGGTCAGGTCTGGAAGTTCACCGACGACGGCGACCGGGGCAACCTGACCGGCGGCACCGGCAACTTCGCGATGATCGACAGCGACAACTACGGTGCCGGCACTAGCCAGGACACCTCCCTGGTCAGCCCGGTGGTCGACCTGACCAGCGTCACGGCTCCGGTCATCCGGTTCAACCAGGACTTCAACCAGCTCAACGACGACACCGCCGACGTGGACCTGAGCATCGACGGCGGCGCCACCTGGACCAACGTGCTGCGGCAGGAGACCGACGTCCGGGGACCGAAGCTGACCGAGATTCCGATCCCGCAGGCGGCCGGCCAGGCGCAGGTGCAGGTTCGGTTCCACTACTACGACGCCTCGTACGAGTGGTGGTGGGAGGTCGACAACGTCCTGATCGGCAGCCAGGTCACCTGCGTGCCGGTCGACGGCGGTCTGGTCGTCGGCAACGTCCGCGACAAGAACGACGACAGCTACGTCAACGGCGCGACAGTCACCAGCAAGGACCGGCCCGCCGAGAAGGCCGTCACCGTGGCGACCCCGGACGACCCGGGGCTGGCCGACGGCTTCTACTGGATCTACTCGTCGCTCACCGGCGAGCACCCGTTCACGGCGACCGCCGGCAACTACGTCAGCCAGACCAAGCCTGTCGACGTCGAGGCCGACTGGGCGACCACCGCGAACTTCCAGCTCGCGGCCGGTCGACTGGCGGTGACGCCGACGCAGTTGAGCGCGACGCTCCAGATGCCCAACGGCAAGACCAGCAAGTCGTTCACGGTGACCAACACCGGCGGCGCGCCGGTCGAGGTCAAGTTCGGTGAGCGGGACAACGGGTTCGAACTCCTGCGGGCGGACGGCTCAAAGGTCACCCGCCAGCAGGTGCTCGGGTCCAGCGGCGCGCCGGAGCAGCGGCTCACCGTACCGACGTCGTTCGCCGCCAAGGCGTCCGGCAAGGAGGCCAAGGCGGCTGCCGCGGCGGTCGGCCCGCAGGCGGCGCCGTGGACCGACATCGCCAACTACCCGGCCACGATCATGGACAACCGGGTGGTGAACCTGGACGGCAAGGTGTATTCGCTCGGTGGTGGCGACGGTGAGGCATCCACCACCAAGAACTACGCCTACGACCCGGCCGCACAGACCTGGACGGCGATCGCCGACCTTCCCGGCGCGCGTAACGCGGTGACCGCGGGCGTGGTGAACGGCAAGATCATTGTCAGCGGTGGCTGGGGCGACGCCGGCCCGGACTCCGCCACCTGGTCCTACGACCCGGGGGCCAACACCTGGACGGAACTGGCCGACAACCCGGCACCGCGGGCCGCGGCCGGTCAGGCCGTCGTCGACGGCAAGCTGTACGCCGTCGGTGGCTGCACGACGGCGGCCTGTCTGCCGATGTCGAACAGCGTCGTCCGGTACGACCCGACCGGTGACAAGTGGGAGACGATGGCCAACTACCCGAAGTCGGTGGCCTTCGCCTCCTGCGGCGGGATCGACGGCGTCCTCTACTGCACCGGCGGCAACGACGGTTCCGCCGCGCAGAAGTCCAGCTACGCCTTCGACCCGGGCGCCAACACCTGGACCGCCATCGCCGACGCACCGGCCGACAACTGGGCCAGCTCGTACGCCGTCGCCAGCGGCAAGCTCCTGGTTGTCGGTGGCTCGCAGGGTGGGGCCATCAGCAACGCCGGCTTCGCCTTCGACCCGGCCGCCGGTTCGTGGTCCAACCTGCCCAACTCCAACACCGCGCGGTACCGCGGCGGCGCGGCGTGCGGCTTCTACAAGATCGGCGGCTCGTCCGGCAGCTTCAACGCGGCTCCGGACAGCGAGGTGCTCCCGGGCTTCGAGGGATGCTCCGAGTCGGCGGCCGACGTCAGCTGGATGACCATCGACAAGTCGGCGGTCACCCTCGCGCCGGGTGCGAAGGTCACTGTCACCGTCGGTCTGACGGCGAACGTGGACCAGCCGGGCACCTACTCCGGCGCGGTCGCGATCTCCGAGAACACCCCGTACTCGGTGGCGCCGGTCGCGGTGACCATGACCGCGAACCCCCCGAAGACCTGGGGCAAGCTCATGGGTACGGTCACCGGCACCAGCTGCCAGGGTGCGACCTCGCCGCTCACCGGCGCGGTAGTGCAGGTCGACTCGTGGGCGGCGTCGTACACCTTCGCCACCGACGCCGAGGGCAAGTACGCCTACTGGGTGGACCGCCGCAACAACCCGCTCACGATGATCGTGGCCAAGGACGGCTGGAAGCCGCAGACCCGTCAGACCAGGATCGACACCGCCACTCCGACGGTGGAGAACTTCGGGTTGGCGCCCATCAAGTGCTGACGCCCGAGCACTAGCCGAGGAAGTCCGGCCCGCCTGGTCCCCGACCAGGCGGGCCGGACCGCGCCCGGGGTGATCAGACGGGGGCGAGCCGGAAGCCGACGCCGCGTACCGAGTGGATCGTCGCCGTGGCGTTGAGACTGGCGAGCTTGCCGCGCACCCGGCGGATCACCGAGTGCATGTCGGAGCCCCGGCCGAGGTGCCGGTTGCCCCAGACCTCGAGGTGCAGGCGTTCGTAGGTCCAGACCTGACCGGGCGCGTGCACCAGGCAGAGTAGGACGTCGTGCTCCAGCCGGGTCAGGTCGATCTCCTGGTCGCGCCAGCGCAGCACCCGGCGGTCGGAGTCGACGGCCAGATCCGGTGGCGGTGGCTGTGGGCTCGGCGCCACCTCGGCGAGCGCCACAGCGGTCGGGGGAGCCGGGGCGGCAGGCGCCTCGACCACCCCGAGGAACCCTCGTGCCTGCTCGACTGTCGAGACGATCAGAAAGGCGTCACTGCCGCCGAGCAGTCGGGCCAGATGTCGCCGCTCGGCCGGCGAGGATGCGATGCCGATGACCAGGCTGGCCACTGGAATTCCCTGCATTTGCCAACACCTTCCGGTTCCCCAACTCACTCCGGATGGATTTTTCGCACCGCCGACCGAAACATCGATCGGCGTCCTGACCCTAGTGGTGGCTGATCTCGGCTGGGTAAAACATCGTTGCATGTAAGCATGTGAATCCCGCCGCGCCGTCCAGGTCCACCCGGCCCACCGCCGACGATCCGCTTTTCCGGAAGCGGTGTGGGTGGTTGTGACAGAACCAAGACAATCCGAGCATGGGGTACGGACCTTTCGGGGCGAGCATGGTCGCCATGTCCATCGGATCGTTGTACTCCGTCGGGCGGTCGACGCCCGGTCCGGCGCGACCGCTGCCCCACGCCCGCGCGGCGGTGCCGCTGGGGCTTCGACTGCTCGTGGCGGCGCTGTCCGGTCTGGTTGCCCTGACCCTCACCGCCGCCGTCTTCGTCCGGACGTACCCCGGGCAGTGGCTGGACGGTGTGCTCCTGCCGCGCGCCGAGCGGGGCGGAGGGTACGAGCAGCAGACCGTGCTGGTGGGCCCGGCCAAGACCGTGCTGGCCACCTTCGGCAGCCCGAGCCTCATCGCGGCCCTGCTCGGTGTGGTGCTGCTGGTGGGTGTGCTCCGCCGGCGGCTGGTGGCGGGGGTGGTCGGTGTGGGCATTGTCGTCTGCGCCGTGCTGCTGGCCGGCGCTGTGAAGTCGGAGCTGCCCCGCCCGGATCTCCAGATCCTGAGCTCCACCACCCACAACAGCTTCCCCAGCGGCCATGTCGCGGCGGCGACCGCCCTGCTGCTGGCGTTCATGCTGGTCCTGCCCGGGTGGGCCCGGCGCTGGCTGGCGGCGCCGGGCGCGGCGGGTGTCTCGGTGATCGCCGCCGCCACGATGATCGCGGGCTGGCACCGGTTCAGCGACGTGCTCGGTGGCG